>JAKIZT010000010.1 GCA_022707885.1 Caldisericales bacterium
GATGCTGCTATCACTGCCAATACCGTGTATAAATCAAATTTATTTGAAACTATGGTTATTTTCTCGGTGTTATCTGATTGTTCGATCACTCTTCCGTTGTTTTCTTCCATTTTTCACTCCTTTGTCAAGGATGGTACATAAACGCGCGTGTTTTTGTCAATAGGTAAAAAATTATTAAGTGACAGGTGAAACCATACCAGGTAGCTGGTGTATCAGTATATGTGCCTGGCAAGTCATGTTTGTGGGTAGAAAGAAAAGAATTAAAAAAGAAGGAATACTTGCTAACAGGCCGCTAATATTAAGGGGCTAGTATCTAGTCACCAAAAAATTGAAAGGAGAAAGTATATGGACCAGTTTATGTTTGCTGAAATGCTGATAGAGAACATCGTTAATAGCTACGGTTGCGAAGATGGACACGAGTGCAACCAGAATGAGCTCTAGTTTACATGAACATGACTTGCCAAGGCACTGGAAAACTTTATAATCCCAACTGGTTGCGGGAATAGCTCAGTGGTAGAGCGTCGGCTTCCCAAGCCGGATGTCGCGGGTTCAAATCCCGTTTCCCGCTCCAGTGCCACCAACAAAGAAGAATGAGGCAAGGTCCGAAAGGGCCTTTTTTTATTTTTGTCGTTACTTGTTTTTTTAGGCTAAACCCTGGTACTTGTCACAGGTCATCTTTTTGTTATAAATAACTTGCGCGGCGACGTAGCCAAGTGGTAAGGCGAAGGTCTGCAAAACCTTTATCCAGGGGTTCGATTCCCCTCGTCGCCTCCAGTCAGACAAATCACCCAAGCCTTTCAACATCAATCCCGTCTTTTTGGGCTTTTACAGTTTCTTTGCTAGATAAAACCGTATACATGGCCACATCAACAATAATAATTCCAAGGATCCCAGCCTGTTGACCCAATGTTGCAATCATGGGGATGTTTCTTGTTATTCTTGACAGCAACATAGCGCCAGAAACAATCGTTGCCATCACGAAAATAATAAGCCAGAAATTGCCTCTTGTCAGATGCATCGCATATTTAAATGAATCAATCAGCGATTCCGAAGATTCGCACCGGATGTAGGGAAGATAGGTCAATCTTATAAAAAGAACCGATAATGCAATCACAGACGCCGATACGGCAAAGGACCAACCCACATAGGATGGAGAATCGTGGATGATTGTTGGTGTTGCCTCAAGGATTGTCATTATGAGGCCTATCAGACCTGCTATGGACAATACTATGAGATTTATTGAAAGCCCGCCGATATATCTTGCAATTGCCCTGAATTGCCTAAAAGCTGATGAGAGCTGCGCTCTTCCTTTTCTTGCGACTTCCAGTACAAAGAAAGCTGCAATGCCAGCAAGAACAGACAGGAGGAGCACATAGGCTATAAATTCAGCCAGAGCACCCAGCCCTTTTATTGCAACTACGCTCTCCCCAATCCTTGATATTTCTGAAAGCCCTTTTTGTGTTATTTTTTCTATAACTTGTGACCACTCCTGGCTTGGTGCCCCCTGCATTGACCACCCATTGCCTGCAATAAGTGATGAAATCCTTGGTAATAGTTGGTTTATTAAATAAGCGCATGCAGTCATGGAGAAAAGCAGGACAGTCAACTTTGTTAGCGACGTGCGTACGATTTGGTCTATTTTCCCGAAAATTTTTCCTATTTTTTCAAGCATTCTCCATCTTCCTGTTTATTGCTTCGGTATAAATGGGAAGCAAAAGCGTTAACGTTACAACTGTTTCCAGTGCTATAAAAAATTCAGTCAGCCCAATAAACCTGCCGGTGAGGCCAGATATGGCGAAAAAGGTGATGGAAACCAGAAAAGACAATCCTGCTATCACCCAGAAAAATGGTGCCGATATTTCGTATGACGAGACAAGTGTTTCCATGACCGGCTTTTTTGTCAGCGCGAACCCGAATGGTGCAAGCTGGAGCCTGATGATGAAAAATATCATTACGAGAGCTGATATCGCAACAAAAAAGATTGCAGCAGGAGAAACAAATATTCCGACAAGTACACCTATCATGAGAATGAAAAACATGAATGCAGATTCCAAAAGAAACATTGTAATCATCCTTGGCAGGAGCGCGAAACCTTTTGAAAAGAAAATCGACAGTTTTTCTTTAAGTGTCCCGCCATTTATGGCCATGTTTATGAATCCGCCCGTAAAGAAAGAAGAAAAGATCACTGTTCCTACAAAATATATCGCAACTGAAAGGCCGAGGGTCTTGAGCCCCTGAGCGGATAGTGATTGGGCCAAAGCAGAGCCTGATTCCATGTTCTTCAAGCCTGCCGTGATGATTGATGATATTGAATCCCCCGGTGGCACAATCTGACCAGTTATGACTATTATTGGTATGCTCAGGATTATCAGCAATATTGTGTAAACAATTATTGCTATGGCAAAATCGGCCAGGTGTTCTTTTATGGTTTTTGCGAAGGTGACGAATGCGTTTTCCAATATGGTCATGAAAGCAAGTATAGTAAAGACATACACACAGTCAACGCTTGACGCGGAATCTTTTTATACAATAATTTAGAAAGCATGCCGGAGTGGCGAAATGGTAGACGCACGGGACTTAAAATCCTGCGGTGGTGACACTGTGCCGGTTCAAGTCCGGCCTCCGGCAGTTTTTTATTTTATTAGTGGATAAAGATATGAAATCAAAACCTTTTTTAGTTGTGTTGCATGGACTTGGAGCGAGCTCCGAGTGGATGGGAATATATAAAAAATCCTTTTCCAATAACTACAACGTAATCATCCCAGATATGCCCTATTCGCCTGATTCTGGCCCGCATTGCGGCAAGAGTATCACAGGTTATGTGGACTATGTGTACGAATTATTAAAAGACACCATCGGAGGGGAAGAGTCCATCCTGATTGGAGAGTCCCTTGGTGGTGCTGTTGCGATGGTGCTTTGTCAAAAAATGTCCTTTAAAAAACTGGTTCTCATTGCACCAAGCCTTGGAATTGAAAAGGGTTTTATGTCAACATATTTGAGAATGTTGCTTGTTCCCGTTGATATTCTTGCAGAGCCTGTGGCAGAAAAGATTGCCAAATCTGATCCAGAATTGGGGGCACTTTCCAAGAAGATCATGATTTCAACACCTAAATATAAAATGTTAAATCCTCTTGTTGCCATGAAAAGATTTAGTGCTTTTGATCTGGAGCCGGGTTGCCTCCCTGAATTGCTTGTTATTGGAGGGAAATACGACAAGGTCGTCCCAGAAGATAAACTCAGTCTGTTTGCAGGCAAACATGGTGCCAATTTGTACATAAATAATGAATCAGGCCACCATGTTGCTGTGAACAGGTGGCCTGATGTCGAGGCTAGGATAAAAGAATTTATTCCATGCCTTTAGTTTCGTAATCGTAGTCGTGTTGCTTGATATATACTTCAAGGTATCTGAGGTCCCTGTCAAAGAATTGTGGTGAAATAATTGGCAGATTGCGCTCTTCCTCCCATTCCTGGAGTCCTCTTATCATTATGAATTCTTCAAATCCAAGAGACATAAGGAAGAAGTATGGCCAGAGACTCATGGAGGGGGTCACGGTAAAATTGGTGAAGTAGACGAGTAATACCGGGAAAATTGAAATGAACAGTATCAAGAGCCTTATACCAAAGATTGCCCAGAACCTTCTGGATGTTGCCACCCATGAGCGCTTCAATGCTCTGAAAATGCCCTCTCCCGAGATGATCAGTACAGGGGCGTATGAAAATTTGGTCAAAACCATATATGACAGTATCAGCATTACGAGGTATATCCAGTTGATTGCAATTTGCGGAACAAAGATTGCTTCCATAATGATTTGCAATCCATACATTGCGCCAAGGAAAAGTGAGAAAAGAAGGACAAGGAAACTTGTGTAGGAAAGCATTCTTTTTGTATAGAAAACTATTCCGTTGATGAATGTTCTCTGAGCAATGTGCTTGGGGTCGACTGTTCCTATGAGAAACCTGTATGCACCAGCAAGGGCCGGTGCCGCTATGAACATCCAGAAGACCAGGAACAGTGCCACTGTGATAATGTTTGGTGTGGTTGGTAGGTTGATAAACGAAAGGATGCTTTTGGTCAGGCTTGGAGGGTTTTTGAAAGAGAAGGCCATTATTATTTCAGAAAGGAAGAGCGAGAAATAGATGGAAACTACGAATGCAGCTCCGACACCAAGAAGTCCTGCCACGTGCCTTAGCATTTTCTGCCATGTTCTGGTCCAAAAATTGTTCATGATGCTCCTTTCATTATGAGACGACACTTTCTGTTTCTTGCTCCCCCGAAACTATCCTGAACGCGGAAGCTGTTGCAACAATAGAGAACGTGAAGGCCGACCATGTCACAATACTCAAAAAAACGAAAAAGATTTTATCAAGGCCAAGCTCTAGTGGTAAGAATGAAATCAATATGCCAAGCAAGCTGCAAAAGGAACCGAGTACCAATTGCACAGCAAAAAGCTCAAGATACCATGGCCAGATTGACTTCACTGATGCCAGGAGCGACTCCATAAAAGACTGGTCATTAAAATAGTAAAAGGGTGCAAAGAGTAGCGGTGTTGTGACTATGCAAACTACAGTAAAAGCGACCATTTCAAACAAAAATATTGTCCATGGTGACCAGGTCTCTGCCACCCATGGGAGGGCAATTGAAACAAATGCTGCCAAACCATGGATTGCCAGAACAATTGGGAAAATCTGTGCCTGATAACCCACCATTCTGAAGCCTTTTTTGGTTATTCCACCTGTGAATTTTTGGCTAGTGTCATCGTGTCCGGATTCGCTAAGAACAAAATTCAAGATTCCACCTTGAAGAAGACCTGTGGCAAAAACATTTATTACCACACCAAGGCCTATTGTCAGCCATTTTGTAACAGAGTCTGGAATAACAAAAATCAATTTTACGAGGTACCCAGATGTTTCAAGAAACGTTGGTTTTGAAAATATTTCATGTGAAATTGCCGGGAGATCATTATTGCCCGGGAATATGATGAAAAGTATGGTACACATGAGAGCAAGGATAATAAATGGAACGAGCCTGTACATTGTCCCAAAGCCGGCCAGGGCTATATAATTGGCCTTGATTACCAGAAAAGTGTTTTTCCAGAATTTTCTTTTCACTACCACCATTATATCATTGCCATTCCCAAATTAAAATGTATCCGGAACAAGAATGGACTTCTTCATTGAAGGGTGTGGTTTGAGTTCAAGGAGATAGAGAACCAGCCCTGTAACATCCGCCAGACTCCCACCTTCGCCAAGCTCCCATGGTTTCCTGCCCTCCCTTGGAACAAGAATACATGGAACAAGGTTTGTTGAATGGGCGGTTTCCTTGTTTCCATTCTCGTCAAGCAATTGCTCTGCATTGCCGTGGTCCGAGATGATCACAACATCATAACCATGTTCATGAGCCGCATTGACTATCCTTCCGGTTGATTCGTCAATCTGTTTTATGGCCTTGATTGTTGCGTCAATATTGCCGGTGTGGCCGACCATGTCAGGGTTTGCCAGGTTGCAGACAATGAAGCCGTGTTTTTCGGTTTTGATGTCTTCCACAAGTTTTGCTTCGACCTGCGGGCATGACATTTCCGGCTGTAGGTCATAAGTAGAGATCTTTGGGGATGGCACAAGGACCCTGTCCTCGCCCTTGTAGGTTTCCTCCCTGCCACCGTTGAGGAAATATGTCACATGGGCGTATTTTTCAGTTTCGGCAATGCGTAGCTGGGAAAGCCCCGCATCGGAAACAATTTTGCCAAGTGTGATTTCGATGTCCTGTTTCAGGAGCTCTTCTGTAAAAATTATTGGAAGAGTGAACATTTCATCATACATCGCAAAGCATGTGTAGTGTATCTTTGGGAACCTGCCCCTCTCAAAACCTGTAAAATCTTTTTCTGTGAGTGCCCTTGTGAGTTCCCTTGCCCTGTCGGGCCTGTAATTGAAGTGTATGAATGAGTCGCCGTCTTCAATTAGCGCTAGCGGTTTGTCGCCGTCCATTATGACAGTTGGGTTCACAAATTCGTCTGTTTCACCCAGCAAGTAGGCCTGTTCAACAGCTTCAATTGCCGATCTGGCGTGCCTTCCTTTTCCAGCTGTCAGGCAATCATAGGCAATTTTTACCCTGTCCCAGCGGTTGTCCCTGTCCATACTAAAATATCTCCCCTGGACAGTTGCTATTTTTCCACAGCCGATTTCTTTCAGTTTACCCTCAATTTCGGCGATGTATTTTTTGGCAGATTGCGGTGGTGTGTCCCTTCCATCAAGAAAAGCGTGCACAAAAACGTTTTCAACCCCGCATGATTTTGCTGTTCTGACTATTTCGTAGAGGTGCTCCAGGACCGAATGGACACCACCATCGGAACATAACCCTGCCAGATGGAGTTTTCCTTTTTTGCCATCCTCTATTGCTTTCAGCAACGTCGGATTTTTTTGGAACGTTCCGTCTTCAATGGATTTGTTGATTAGCGTCAGTTTCTGGTAAACGACCCTTCCTGCCCCAAGATTGAGATGCCCGACCTCCGAGTTTCCCATTTGCCCCTTTGGGAGTCCAACGGCCAGTCCTGATGCCTCAAGGAGTGTGTGTGGATATTTTTTCTGGAGTCCGTCAATATTTGGTGTTCCAGCCAGGGTGATGGCGTTTCCGGAACCAGGTGGTGCCACCCCGAAACCATCCAGTATAAGAAGTAAAACTTTGTTGCCTGTTTTCACGCAATCAAGTTTACTTCAACATCAAAACGCTTCAAGTACCACGATTGTTAGCGTCCGATTTTGCTAAAACGTTGACAAAAGCACATCCATACTTACAATCTTCTAGCAACATGGGAAGATCTATCGTTGTTACTTCAGGAAAGGGAGGCGTTGGGAAAACAACGCTGACTGCAAATCTTGGATACGGGCTGTCGCTTGAAGGAAAAAAGGTCGTCCTGGTTGACACGGACATAGGTCTTAGGAATCTTGACGTCATACTGGGCCTTGAAAACAGGGTTGTCTATGATGTTGTAAATGTAGCAGAGGGAACCTGCGAACTCCAGCAGGCACTTGTCAAGGACAAAAGGCTTGGTTCCAGCCTGTTTTTGTTGCCTGCGGCCCAGACAAGAAGAAAAGAAGACATATCCAATGACCAGCTGAAGCAGATTGTAACAGCTCTCAAGGGGGCTTTTGATTATGTAATCCTTGATTGCCCTGCTGGCATCGAGCATGGCTTCAATAATGCTGTCAATTCTGCAGACGAGGCAGTTGTTGTTGTAACGCCCGAGGTTTCATCGGTAAGGGATGCAGACAGGGTCATAGGTCTCCTGGAATCAGCAGGAGTGAATGATATCTCGCTTGTTGTAAACAGAATCAAACCAGAAATGGTCTCCTCTGGAGAGATGATGAGTGTTGAGGATGTGCTTGACATACTCGCTGTCAGACTTTTGGGCGTCATCCCGGAGGACAGGCAGGTGATAGTTTCGACAAACAAGGGAGAACCGATAATTCTCAACGAGAAATCACTGGCCACTTCGGCCATAAAAGCCATCGTCAACAGGCTTGAAGGCAGGGAGGTTCCAATTCCTACTTTTGGCAAGAGGGGTTTCTGGGCGAGGCTCTCTGATGCAATAACCGGCAGGAGGAAACAATGAGCTTTTTTTCCAGGGCCAAACCATCGGCCAGTATGGCCAAGGAACGGCTAAGGATGGTCTTGATACAGGACAGGTCGCTGCTTTCCCCGGGGATGCTCGACAGCATGAGGAAAGACATGATAGAGGTGCTCAACAAATATTTTGTCGTTGACAATGAAGGCATCGAAATCGACATAGACAGCAAGGACACCTCAACAATGCTTGTGGCAAACATCCCGATCATCCAGACCAAAAGAAGAACTAATCAGTAACCTGTTCCAGTGTTTCTTCAAGAGGGGTCTCTTCAAAGAGGCCTTCTTCACCTGTTTCCTCGTCTGTCGTCAGAAAAGTAACATGAGCTTTCATCTCTTCGATTCCCGAAACTCCAGCCATTTGCCTGAATTTGTCAGTCACAATATATGAGACCTTCCTCTTCTTTGTAACAGAGGGTTTTTCTATTCTTTCAAGGAGCCCCTTTTTCACAAGCCCCAGGATTGTCATTTCGGAGGGTTTGCCCCTGTATTTTGAAATCTGCTGGCAGGAGGTCTCTCCCTTGCTTGCAACAATGGCAAGCACCTCAATTGCGGCAGAAGTCATTTTTCTTTTCGTGACCCTCGAGATGAGTGGTTTTATGAATTCTTCATACTCCGGGTTTGTGAGCAGCTGGGCATGGCCGTTGGTGATTTTGAGAAAGATGCCGCTGTCCCTGTACCTGATTGCCAGGTAGCCCAGCGCCTGATTTACCTCGCTTTGATCACATTTTGCCAGGTGGGCGAGTCGCTTGATTGCCAAAGGTTTGTTTGAGGCAAAGAGAATAGCCTCAATGGTGTTCTGTATGTTCATGCCCTGTCGATGTATATTGGCCCAAAAGGTTCTTCCTGATAGAGGAGGACCCTTTTTCTTTTTGCAAGCTCGAGTATTGCCAGAAGGTTTGTTATCACATCAAACCTTGTAGAGTTTTTAGTCAGGAGCAGCGAAAAAAGGAGCTGGACGCCCTTCTTCAGACGGTCCATTATTTCGCCCATCGCCGCCCTCAGATCGATTGTTTTTCTCCTAACGATAATTGGAGTCTGGTCGACTTCCCGCTTTTTTGCCAGCCTGGCGATTATCGCTACAAGCCTCTTGTTTGTTGGAACCGATATTTCTTCCGAACGCACGATTTCCGGAGAGGGCCTTGGAAAGCTCCCTGCATCGAGCTCAAAATTTCTTTTTATAAGCTCCTTGAGCTGGCACAGTGCGTTGAAATTGCCCTCAAGCCTGCCCTCGAATTCGCCGGTTTCAAACACGGAAGGTTTTGTTTTTTCAACAAACCTTCCACCATTTGCCACGAACTCTGATTTCATGAGCAACAGACTTGCAACCTTGTCAAGCGCTTCAAGCTGGGAGGCCGTTACGCCGTCCGACTGCACGATTATTTCCAGAAGTTTTTCAGTTATTACGGCAAGCCTTATGTTGTATGGTGAAACTTTCCCGGCCCTGGCCGACTGGATTATCAGCCCAAGGCTGTTTGGATTTACAACATTATCAATAGGCAAGGCCCATCCTCTCTTTTACCTCGTTCCAGATTGGTGTTGTGAATTCATTTGCCTTTCTGGAGCCTTCATTAAGGATTTCCCACACCATTTTTGGATTTGATTCGTATCCGGCCCTCTTTTCCCTGAGCGGGGCAATGATCCCGTCCATGAAAGCGGCAAGCTCTTTCTTGCACGCAACACAACCAAGCTCTCCCTTTTTGCACCCCTCGGCCCTGTCTTCAAGATTTGGCGTTTTGAGGATCTTGTGGAAATCGTAAACCGAACATATATCTGGGTGGCCAGGGTCAGCTTTTCTTATCTTCTCAGGATCGGTGATCATTTGCGAGATCTTTTGCTGTATCTCTTGTGGGCCATCGGAAAGGAAAACTGCATTGTCGAGACTTTTGCTCATTTTCCTACCGTCCATCCCCGGTATCAGTGGATAATTCCTAAGGAATTCCTGTGGTTCCGGGAATGTTTCGCCGTACATTGAATTGAACCTTCTGGTAATTTCCCTTGAGATTTCAAGGTGTGCCCTCTGGTCTTTTCCTATGGGGACAAGATTGGCCTTGTAGGCGAGTATGTCTGCGGCCTGGAGCACAGGATAGCCAAGCAATCCATGCCCGACGCTGTCCTGGAGGTTCATGTCCCTGATCATGTCTTTTACTGTCGGGTTTCTCTCAAGCCACCCTGTTGGGGTGAGCATTGAAAGAACCAGATAGAGATTGTAGTGTATTGGAACTTCGGACTGGATGAGGACAGCTGATTTTTGCGGATCTACTCCTGCCGCAAACCAGTCGCAGACCATCTGGAAGATGTTTTCCTTTATTTCTGAAGTTCTGTCAGCACTTGTTGTCAGGACGTGAAGGTCTGCAACAAGGAAAAAACATTCGTGCTGGTGCTGCATTTCGACGTAGGAAAGCAGAACTGAAAGGTAGTGTCCGATGTGCATGCGGCCTGTTGGCCTCATGCCAGATAGTATTCTGGCCATCAATATCCTCCAATAAACGGTGTGAAGTATGCAAAATAGGGCCTTCCTATCATGCCGAACAGCTTGAGAAAAATACTCGAAGCTGAAATCAGCCATGAAAGAATTGGTGTCAAGATTATCAGTATGACGATGAGTGTCCACCCCATGTAGGTTATGGCCATGGAGTCATAAACCCCTTGCGGCTTGTGGTACAGGAGTCCGACAAGCAGTTTGAAACCAGGCAACTGTGGTATGGGGAGAAGATTGAACAAAGCAAAAAACACGTTGAAAGCACAGAAAAACTCCACAGTAGATTTTATGGTCCTCAAATCAAGGTTTGTCACTGGTTCAAGCCATTTGAGCAGCAAATAGACGAGTCCGCCAGCAATCCACATGGCCAGGTTTGCGCCAACGCCAGACAACTCAATAAGCAGGGGTGCATAACGTTTTTGTCCGAGGTCATTATAATTATACTGCATGGGCTTCATCCAGCCCACATAAAAAATCAACAGTGATGCGCTTCCAAAAATATCGAGATGGTGGAGCGGGTTCCAGGAAAATCTCCCCTGTATCTTTGTTTGCCTGTCGCCAAGCTTGTAGGCCACCCATGCCTTGGTATAGCAGTTTACAAGGCCGCACCCTACAAAAAGAATCAGGAGCGGAAACATTTTTATCAGATAATCATTCACTGGCTATCCTCCTGGCAAGTTCTAATTCCTGTATATATCCAGAAACCAGCCCAGCCACTTTTTGTTCCAGGACCTGGTCCATGATGGCCTTGAAGTTTTTTGTCTTCTTCAGCCCGTTTGAAATGAGGTCCTCTCCGGTTATTTCAAGCCTGATATTGCGTATTTTACCCACCAGGTCGAGGTTTTTCAAGTTTTCAGGCAGTTTGCCACCCATGCAGGCGAAGACAATCGCAGAGTCGTTGAGATTTTTCAGCGACCTGAATATCTCCAGGCGGTCACCTTTGTCAATTGCCTGGGAGAGCAACAGGGAACCTTCCTTGGATGTTTCAACTGTGTCAATGAACTTGCCTGACATCCTTATCCTTGAGAGACACTCCCTCAACGCACCCTTGTCGATTGCCATCCCGAGAACGAGGCACCTCAATACCCTCAAGTCTGGCTTGAAGCCTTTTCTTGTGGCAATTGCTGCAAGCCTGTCAGCTTTGACAAGGAGCTGGTGGAGGCCATCCGGTAACTGCCCAAAGATGACCGTGAGTCCGTCCATTTGTTCAAGAAGATAGAGCATCTCGGAACCCTTTTCGTGCCTGAGTATCTTTTCAAACTCCTGCGCTGTCCTCTCGTTCTTGGCTGTGGCGAGCAGGCCAGTCTTTATGGCATCTACCGCGAGACGCTTTGTCTCTTTTTCAAGTGTGAAATTCAATATTTTTGAATAGTATGCGGCCCTCAAAATCCTGGTCGGGTCCTCTACAAAAGAGAGATTATGTAAAACCCTGACCTTCTTTGTTGCTATGTCGTCAAATCCTCCGCAATAATCAAGGATTTTGTCCTTGTTTGGGCCATTGAGCGAGAGGGCGAGGGCGTTTATTGTAAAATCCCTTCTCATCAGATCTTCCCTGATTGAGCTCTGGATTACGTTCGGGTATGCACCAGGTTCGGTGTAGTATTCTGCCCTTGCCGTGGCGAAATCATACTGTATCCCATCCAGGAGCATTCTTGCTGTACCGAACCTTTCGTGCGTTGTTATTTTTCCACCCAATTCCTCTGCGGCTGATTTGGCAAGATTGACTGCATCACCCTCTACAAGGATGTCCAGATCGGTAGGTTCTTTATCCATGATACTGTCCCTTACGGCACCACCAACGAGATAGAGGTTGTGACCCAGCTCATTGGCTATCCTCACAAACACGTCTATTTTTTCTTGAATGTCGGCTGGCACCTTCTGCTGGAGTTCTCTAGTTTGGGTTTTGTCGATAAATGTCGGCGAAGGGAATGGCCCGATGTCTTGCCCCCTGTGCCAGAAAGAGGCCTTGAGGACGTCCGAACGGGTCACAATGCCTACAACCCTTCCACCCGAGACAACCGGGAGCCTTCCGAGTGATTTCTTCATCATGAGCCTTCTGGCTTCAACGATGGAAGCACCTGCATCTATTGTAACAACATTTGTCGTCATGTAGCGTTTGACCGGTCTGTGCTGGTATTCGTCGGGGACCCTGTCCAGATCACGCCTTGTGATGATCCCTATCAGCCTGTCTTCATTGACGACAGGCAGTCCACCGTGACCAAACCTTTGCACCTGTTTTAGTGCTTCACTTACCGGCACCTCGGGGCCAACGGTTTTGACCGGCGAGCTCATGATCGAAGTGATTGTTGGTGGCGGCACAATTTCTTCTTCGCAGACTTTTCTGATTCTGTAGAATGCAAGTTTTGGGTCGAGTTCGCCCTTTATTTTTGCGGCCGATGCAGTTTTGTGGCCACCTCCGCCAAAGTGGCTCAATACCTTTGCGGAGTCAACCAGCCTGTCATCAAGAGACCTGCCCACAAAATATGTGTTTCCGGTCATGGAACAGGCCGTAAATATTGCATCTGCCTCAACCAGGTCAAAGAGCTTGTGTGTTATGAATGCGAGATTTTCCACATAATCTTTGTATTTGACACATGAAATGGCGATAAGAATGCCACCCATCGGAACAACTTCAATATTGTCCAGGAACTGCTTGAGTATGTCTTTTCCTCGCTGATCCAGCGCAGTGGAGAGAAATCTCCTGACGACCTGGAGGCTTGCACCAAGCGACAGCAGATATGCTGCAACTTCAAGGTCCTGTGGGGTTGTTGTCGGGGATATGAGGTTGGCTGTGTCTTCATAAACACCTGTCAGCATGACGGTTGCTTCCTGGGGTGAAATATAAACTTTTCTAAGTTTGAGAAGGGGCAGGAGCATTGTAGTGGTTGATCCGACCTCTTTTTGTACGAGCCTGCAATTGATGTGTCCCCTTGAGGCTGTGTGGTGGTCAAAAATTACGCAACGCTGGAGATTTTTGAAACTTGTCATAAAATCCCAGACTTTTTTTGAAGGCCTGGTGTCAACAATGAAAAGTTCCCTTATTGAGTCAGGATCATACTCCTCAAAGTCCTCGAGCCTTATAAAGTCCTTGTAGATACCAAGAAACATCTGTACGGGTCTTTCAACTCCGGAAATTTTTACAGGGACCACCCCAGGATACAGCTTTGATATGCAAAGGGAGGCCGCCAGAGCATCGAAGTCTATGGATGACAGGCATGTGACGATTCTGGATGTTGTTTTTTTGGCCATCAATGCGAGATTACACTCACGCCTTCTAGCTGTCAATTACTTGAACAAACTTTGCCATCAGATATATTGTTTGCAGAAAGGACCGGACATGAGAATACTTGCAAAAGACGCAGTCAACCATATTGGCGAAGAAATAACGCTTGAAGGCTGGATACACAATCTCAGGGAACTCCCCGAATTCAGCTTTATTGTTTTGAGGGACAGAACGGGCACCGTACAGGGGATCCTTGAAAAGCCAGATTTTGAGGTCCCACAGATTGGCAATGAATATGTGATAAGGATGAAGGGCAATTGTGTAAAATCCGAAATCGCAAAGGCAGGTTTTGAGATAAAAATAACAGGAATCGAAGTTCTCTCAAAAGTTGTTGATGAATTGCCAACGCAGATAAACAAGAAAAATCCTGTGGAGCACCTGGACAGGCTCCTTGATTACAGGTATTTTTCGCTCAGGCACCCAAAACTCGCCGCAGTTTTTAAAGTGCAATCCTGCATATCAAGAGGGTTCAGGGAATATCTTTCTTCCCAGGAATTTACCGAAATACATACACCAAAGATCGTTGCCTCCGGAACTGAAGGTGGCGCAAACCTCTTCAAGGTGGACTATTTTGGCCGCCCTGCCTATCTGGCCCAGTCTCCGCAATTTTACAAGCAGATGATGGTTGGTGTGTTCGAAAGGGTTTTTGAGGTTGCGCCGGTCTTCAGGGCAGAACCGCACAACACCAGCAGACACGTCAACGAATACACGTCCCTTGATTTCGAGATGGGCTACATCAAGGACGAGAATGACATAATGGACATGGAAGAGGCAGTTCTCCAGTATGTTGTTGGTCTGGTCAATGAAACATGCCAGGCTGAACTGGAACTGCTTGGTGCCAAAGTTTCAATCCCCACAAAAATCCCGAGGATGAGGATGACAGAGGTACATGAAATCCTTGAAAAGAAGTACAAAATAAAATATCCACAAGGATTTGACATTGACCCCGAGGGCGAAAGGGCCATTTGCGAGTATGTCCAGAAAGAAGCTGGCTCGGAGTTTGTCTTTATTGATGGTTACCCGATTGAGGCGAGGCCAATGTACACAATGCCTGACCTGGAGCACCCCGGTGACACAAGAGGGTTTGACCTCATCTACAGGGGCATGGAAATAACAACTGGCGGACAGAGGATACACGGGTTTGACATGCTGGTGGACAATATCCGCAAATTCAAGTGCAATCCGGACGACTTCACTTTCTATACCGATGTGTTCAAATATGGCATGCCGCCACATGGAGGACTGGCAATCGGACTTGAGAGGATAACCTGCCAGATGCTCGGACTGAAAAACATAAGAGAGGGGACGCTCTTCCCGAGGGATCTGGACAGGCTTACACCTTAATGCCATCTTTCTGTTTTTTGACAATCGGTTGTCAAATGAATGTTTCTGATTCGGAGTTCTATTCGAATATCCTGCTTGAGTCAGGGTTTGTTGAGGTCCCGGAGGAAGAAGCTGACATAGTGTTCATAAACACCTGTGCAGTCAGGGAAGGCTCTGTCCACAAGCTGGATTCGAAGCTCGGTGAACTCTACAAGAGGAAAAGGCAGACAGGCCTTCCAAAGATAGGTGTTGTCGGGTGCGTTCCGGCCATAGACCTGAAGAGTTTCAAAAAAAGACACAAGCAGGTTGATTTCGTCCTGGGTACATACCATGACAGGGAATCAATGCAGGGTGCCCTTGAAGAGGCCTTGGGATTTGAACTCAAACACGGTGTTTCACCAAGGGCGTCTTCGGTTTCGGTGTTTGTGCCCATAACGACTGGTTGCGACAGCTTCTGCACCTACTGCATTGTCCCGTATACAAGGGGCAGGCTTGTTTCCAGAGGGGTCGAGGAAATACTCTCCGAGGCCCGATCCTACATAGAATCTGGTGCCAGAGAGATAGTGCTCCTTGGCCAGAATGTGAATGCCTATGGCCTGGACAGGGGGGAAAAAGACGCCTTTGTTGATTTGGTACAGAAAGTCTCCGAATTGCCGGGCGTTCTCAGGGTCAGGTTTATAACCTCCCATCCAAAGGACATGAATGAGGAGATTTTGCTGAAATTGAGAGAGATAAAAAACCTTGCATGGTTTTTTCATCTCCCCATACAAGCCGGCTCGGATGAAGTCCTCTCAAGAATGAACAGGCGATATACAGTAGAAGATTACAAAAAACTTGTAGCAAACGTCAGAAAAATATTCCCAGGGGCTGGTGTTACAACCGATGTTATTGTCGGTTTCCCTGGTGAGACTGAAGAACAATTCGAGCAGACGATGGCGCTTTTCAGGGAACTCCGCTTTGAGCAGGCCTACATGGCAATGTACTCGCAAAGGCCAAAGACCCCTGCGGCCAATTTCTCCGACCAGGTTGACAGGGAGGAATTGCACCGAAGGGTGAGTGCCATTGTGGAGCAGCAAAAGAGGATTGCCGAACAGGTTGGTGCAGACTATGTCGGCAGGGTCCTGAGTGTGCTGGTTGAAAATGTTGAAGACGAGTATTCTTTTGGACTCTCTGAGACCGGCAGGCTTGTCAAGATAAAGGGCCAGCATGAAAAAGGAACTATCGTAAAAGTGAAAATAAGCAAGCCTGGGATGAGGAGTCTTGAAGGAGAACCTGTCCAATGAATCCGGCGACCTATTTGTCAAAATGCGAGAGTGAGCTTTCCAGTCATTTTGCCAGGATTGACAGCATGGCTGACAGGAGACTCATGGGGGTTGTTGAAGCCTACAGAAAAGTCGGCCTCACAAATTCCGATCTGTGTGGTTCAACCGGCTATGGGCTTGGGGATCCTTCAAGAGACAAACTTGAAGAGGTTTACTCAATGGTATTTGGTGGTGAGTCCGCACTTGTGAGGCCCCAGATTGCCAGTGGAACCCATGCCCTCGCGTGCGTCCTGTTTGGCCTGTCGAGGCCTGGAGACAGGATCGTTTCGATAACAGGTACCCCTTACGAGACTTTGCAGGAAGTAATTGGCATAAGGCAGTCTGTTGGTTCGCTTTCAGAGTTTGGTGTTTCCTACGCCCAAACGGACTGGCGGGCTGATGGGCCAAAAGATTTTGATTTATTGGTCCCGCCAACAAAAATCATCATGATACAGCGCTCGCCTGGATACAAAACAGGGCGACCGGTAATGATAGACAGCATTCGTGAATGGGTGGAAGTCATCAGAAAAGCCGGTAGTGGAGCGGCCATAATGGTGGACAACTGCTATTGTGAATTTTGCTCCGAGAAGGAACCATGCCATGCTGGTGCCGATCTTTCGGTTGGCTCGCTGATAAAAAACCCGGGTGGCGGGTTGGCTTTTACGGGCGGATATATTGTTGGGAAAAGCAACCTTGTTTCCAGAATTGCCACCAGGGTCACGGCACCGGGCATTGGGGCCGAGGTCGGGGCAACGTGGGGTTTCATGCTGGATGCTTTCAGGGGGCTTTTTGCTGCCCCTTCGCTTTCATCCTCTGCGCTCAAGGGATCGCTTTTGTGGGCCAAATGTTTTGCCAGTCTTGGTTTTGAGGTGAACCCAAAACATGATGAAGAGCACGCAGATGTTGTGGTTTCAATAAAGCTCGACTCAAGGGAACTCTTCATGGCTTTTGGGAAGGCCATCCAGGAAGTATCACCGATTGCTTCAGGTGCAACACCCGTCCCGTTTGATCAGGGTGGGTATGACGCACCAGTCATGCTGGCAGGTGGAGGGTTCATATCCGGAGGTACATCAGACCTTTCCTGTGACGGCCTTGATAAACCCCCTTACTGGGTTTACGTTCAGGGAGGAGCCAACATGAACCACATAAGGCTGGGTATTTTGAATGTTCTTTCTTCTTTTGAAAGGATGGGATTTTTTGGCGCATAGGCTCACGGTCAGGACACCCAGGAGAAACGCCTTTGTCGACATAACAAGGCTTGTCCAGGATTTTGTCTCGTCGTCCGGTTTCATTGACTGTACAGTCAGTATTTTTTGTCCCCACACAACATGTGCCGTGACTATCAATGAAAACTCTGATCCAGACGTTGTTTCTGACGCACTCACCTTTCTCTCCACAATGATACCAAAAAATGGCAGTTTTTCTCATTCCGAAGGCAACTCTGACGCGCACATAAAAACGATGCTCTTTGGCAATTCAGTCAGCGTTTTTGTTGAAAATGGCGAGCTTTTATTGGGAACATGGCAGGCAATATATCTGGCCGAGTTTGACGGGCCGAGGGAAAGGCAAATATGGCTGAAAATAACAAAGTAGTGCTTGGCATACTCTCTGCCTGTTCCCCCCAGTATGTTTTTGTAGGGAAAGGCAAAAAAGTCCTTTCAAGCATGGAAATAAGCTATTCCAATGGCGGCAACAAAACCTTGCCTGCCGTTACCTCGTGCCTCGAACAGGCAAAAATGACAATACAGGATGTCGATTTCTTCCTTGCGCTTTCAGGCCCCGGGAGTTTGACCGGGATAAGGACCGGTCTTTCGCCAATAAGGGCCTGGGGCTATGCATTGAACAAGCCGGTGATGGCACTTCCAACATGTGATGCCATGACCCATGGAATAATGAGGCCCGTCGTGGCAATTGTCCCCTCAAGGACAAATGAATACTGGGTGCAGACGTTTACGGACAATATGAGTGAAGTGCCGATGATTATCAATGCGACTTCTCTTGACTCCTACGACATCGAGGGATACACATGGGTGTCCTGCAAGGAACTTTCACCGACTAATGCAAGCTTTGTGTTGTCCTCCCCGAAACCTGAGCAGGCTCTTGAGCTTTCTATGGAAACACAGGCCCAGTCATGGATGAGGGCATTGCCAAAATACCTTTTCGAGATGGAAGCATGATAGATATAAGAAGGGCCAAGCCGCTTGATTTTGAGAAGGTCTATGAGATTGAATGCCTTGTAAAGAAGCAGCCGTGGGGAATGCTCGATTTTTATGATGATTTCATCAATAATCCCAGATCCATCTGGTATATTGCAGAAAAAGACGGGAAAATAATTGGTTTTGGCGGTATGTGGAGAGGCGTGGACGAGTTCCATATTGTCAACCTGGCAGTAACCAATTCTGAGCGTGGGAAAGGATATGGTAAAGAACTTGTAAAAAAAATGCTTGAAGACGCCATGTCCGAAAAACCAAATATGGTCTTGCTTGAGGTCAGGGCGAGTAATGCTGTTGCGAAAGGTCTTTACATCCAGTTTGGTTTCAGGGAGCTTTATGTGAGAAAAAATTACTACCAGGAAGATGGCGAGGATGGAATTATCATGGTACTGGAGAGCAAATGATATCGTTAGGGATTGAAACGTCTTGTGATGACACCTCTGTCGGAATTGTGGACCAGTCTGGCAAGATTCTTGCGCAGATAAGGGCCTCACAGGACAGGGTACATCAAGTCTGGGGCGGAATAGTACCAGAACTTGCCTCGAGAGCCCACCTTGAGAACATCCTCCCAGTTGTTGACATGGCTTTCAGGGAATCAATGGTTCGCCCTGATGATATTGACTTTATCACTTGTGCTTATGGTCCTGGCCTTGTAGGGAGCCTTCTGGTCGGAATAGAGACAGCGAAAGCGCTCTCGCTGGCATGGAACAAACCCCTTATTGGTGTGAATCATCTTAGGGGTCACCTGGCTGCTGTAATGCTTGCGTGTCCAGAAATGGCGATGCCATCGCTTGGTCTCCTTGTTTCTGGAGGACATTCAGAGGTCATTTACGTTGAACCGGATTTCACTGTTAAAATGCTTGGAGAAACCAGGGATGATGCAGCTGGTGAAACACTCGACAAGTTCGGAAGGGTGCTTGGTCTTGCGTATCCGGCCGGCCCTGAAATAGACAGGATGACCTTTATTGGCGACCAGAATGCCATACAGTTTCCTGTGACAAAACTGAAAGATGGGAGTATGGATTTCAGCTTTTCAGGACTCAAGACTGCGGGGGTGAGGGCCATAGAGAAACACCCTGAAATGTCAAAAGAAGATATGGCCTCGTCCTTTATGAAGGCTGTTGTTGACCAGCTGCTTGACAGGCTGCTCCTGGCAATCGAAAAAACAGATGCCAAATCAATATTTATAGTTGGAGGCGTTGCTTCAAGCGCATACCTCAAGGAGCGTGTGACCAAACTTGGTGACTCAGTCGGACTTCCGGTTTTTGTTCCCCCACCCTCCCTTTGCACTGATAACGGATCAATGATAGCCTATTGCGGGTTTCTCTATCAACAGTTCGGGAGAAAATCCGGGCTCGATCTCCAGCCACAATCCAGATTGCCGATCACAGCCATGTGATTCGTTGACAAGTTAAATCCTAAGGTTAAAATGATTTTGACCAAGGAGGTTAAATGAGTAATCAAGTGCCGCCAAACAAGAAGAAAATTCTGGTTATAGACGATGAACACAGGATCGTCGAGACCATAACATACAACCTGAGAGCTGAAGGCTATACGGTTTTTACAGCTGCAACAGCTGAAGAAGGTCTTGAACAACTCAGGAGGAGACAGCCTGATCTGGTTGTCCTTGACCTCATGCTCCCTGGAATGAGTGGCACCGATTTTTTACGCATAATACGTCAGGAGTCACAGGTCCCTGTTATCATTCTTACTGCAAAAACATCTGAAATAGACAAGGTTGTCAACCTGAAGATGGGTTCCGATGACTACATGACAAAACCATACTCGTTTGCCGAACTTCTTGCGAGGATCGAGGCCCTGCTCAGGCGTACCAACCAGGCCCCAAAAATCGCCGAGGAGAGGGCACCAGAAGAGATCAGAGTTGGTGACCTCTACATGAACTACTCGAAGAGGGAATGTGTCATAAACGGCAAACCGGTCAACCTTGGCTATAAAGAATTCGAGATATTGTGGTTCCTTGCAAGCAATCCAGACAAAGTTTTCAGAAGAGACGACATTATGAGCAAGGTCTGGGGTATAGAGGGTATTCCGCTTGATACAAAGACGGTTGACGTGCATATCCGCTGGATCCGCAAGAAAATCGAGCCGGAGCCAGAGAACCCAAAATACATAGAAACTGTGAGGGGCGTGGGCTACAAATTCTCCACGCACAAGGCATCTGAAAATTGAACCTTTGGGTTAGGCTATTTCTAACCTTCCTCATTTGCCTTTCACTGACCCTCTCGATGTTGGGGGTCTTTTTTGCGTTGACCTTCAGGGACTACTACGAAACAGAGCTTTTCAATAGAATGCTTTTCCAGGCTGATGTCCTGGAGCCTCGCCTGAAGTCGTTTATCTTGAGTGGGGACCCTTTTGGGGTCAATGATTTTCTCAAGGAAGAATCGAATAAATTCCCTTTGCTTGGTCTTTCCCTGCTGGATTCAAATGGAAAAATCATATCATCAACATGGGGGCAGAAAGGTGATGACTGGTCTGCTTTTCCAGAGGTTGCCTCTGTATTGAAAAGGGAAAACGGTTTCAACATCAGGACCTTTGATTTCGAAAAACAGGCCTTTGTTGCAACCCCTATTGTGTCTGACCAGGAAATTGTTGGGATAATTGTCATGAGAAGCTCTATGGAGCCGGTTAGTGCTGGCACCAGCCAGGTTATAAGATTCATTATTGGCACATTCCTCATAGCCCTGCTTGCGGGAGTCCTCATGGTTTATTCGTCGGTGCGAATACAGACACAGCCGTTGCAAAGTCTCATTGAATCTGCAAGGAACATAAGCCTTGGGAATCTTGATGAAACATTTGAGTCCAGGTCGAGTGATGAAGTCGGACAGCTTGGAAGAGTACTTCAGATAATGGTGACAAGACTCAAGAGCGCCCTCAGGGAAGCAGGTGAGGAGCGGAGCCGCTTTCAGGCGATTTTTTCAAACATGGTCGACGGTCTTTTGCTGATTGACAGCAATGGCAAGATTTTGCTTGCCAACAACTCCTTTCTCACCATTTTTGGTGTTTCCTTCAAAGACATAATTGGCTTGCAGATTGACAACTCCGTCTTGCCACTCCAGCTCTCTGCGATCATCCTCAGGGGTGAGGATGGGGTCGATTCAGAGATGATGCTGGAAAAACCAACTAAAAGGGCCCTCAGGATAAGGACTGCAACCATCGAACAGGATGGCTATGCCATAGGTACCCTTTCGATCTGTGAAGATACTACACGCATGAAACTGCTGGAATCATCAGAGCAGGAATTTGTCCAGTATATAAGTCATGAGTTGAAAACTCCTCTTGCATCTCTTTCGGCAAGCATTGAGACCATCACCACAAAGGCAAAGCACGACCCGGAGGCTCAGGCCAAGTTCCTGAGCAACATGGGTGAAGACGTCCACAGGCTTACCGATCTTGTAAATTCAATTCTTACTTATCAGCGAATCAGGGACACTGGCGAACAGATGTTCAAATTCGGGGCAGTTGAGATGGTTCTGGATGTTCATGGCAGGTTTCTGGCCTATGCGAACAAAAGAAAAATACACTTTGATTTTGAGGTCCCCGACGACGAGGTGTACGTTATTGCCAATAAAGACAGAATAATACAGGTTTTGATTAACTTTATCGATAATGCGATAAGGTTTACTCCAGAAGGGGGCAAGGTCATTGTCGGTATTGAGGACACACCTGATTCAAGAAGAGTTAAGTTCTATGTTTCAGATACCGGGATAGGAATCCCGAAAGAATACATCGGAAGAATTGGAGAAAGGTTTATTAAGATCCCCAGGAAAGACCATAGATTTGACACCCAGGTGGGACTTGGAGTCTCTATATGCAAGGAAATCTTGAGGCGTCACGGGAGTCCGCTTGAGGTAGTATCTGAGGAAGGCAAAGGCACGACCTTTAGCTTCTACCTCAAGAGGGCAACTCAGTCAAACTCGAGGGAAAAATCTGCAGATTTGACGGAGTGAGTCAAAAAGCCCATCGAAATCACATCAACCCCTGATTCGGCATAATCTCTTGCATTTTGCGGTGTTATCTTGCCGGAGGCTTCAAGGATAACGTGGGGCGGTTTCATCCTGACGATCTCTTTTATCTGGTCCGGAGTCATGTTGTCCAGCATGATGATGTCTGCTCCAGCACCAAAGGCCTCTTTTGCCTCGCTTGCGCAGGTGACCTCGACCTCTACCTTCATGACGTGGGAAACTTTCGATTTTGCGAGCAAAACTGCTTTTGAAACGGACCCTACGGCTCTAATGTGGTTGTCTTTTATGAGTACAAGCGAAGATAAATCCATTCGGTGATTTGTGCCGCCACCCACTCTCACCGCATGTCTCTGGATTTCTCTTAGTAAGGGCAGGGTTTTCCTTGTGTCTGTAACATGGCAGCCTGTCCCTTCGATGCTTTCTACGACCGCCCTTGTTTGAGTGGCTATTCCTGACATGTGGTTCAGGAAATTCAGGGCCACCCTTTCGGCCATCAGCATGCCCCTTGTCGGACCAAATATCCTTGCGGCCGTTTCGCCGGGTTTTATCAAAGTTCCTTCCTTGATGTGAAAATCACACTGTATGAGTGGGTCGACCTCTTCAAAGGCCACCGTGAAGAGGTCTTCTCCGCAGAGGACGCATTCCGATTTGCACAAGAGCCTTGCGCCGATCATGTCGTCTTCTGGAATCATGATGGACGAAGTGATGTCGCCCCAGGCAAGGTCTTCCGCAAGCGCCTTTCTTACGAGGTTTCTTATAGTCAGCTGTTCCATGAATAGCCGTCCTTTTTGTTTGTTCCGACCTCAATCTCAAGGTGTTTCCCGTCAAGTTTTGCCTTTGTATGAACCCTCAGACTACCCCATATCGCATCTTTGGCCTGGTAATCGGTCCTCATGTGGCTTCCCCTCGATTCCTTTCTCTCCAGGGAAGACATTGTGATGATGGATGTGACAGTGTACATGTTCGCAAGCTCAAGGGACCCAAGGGAAGCCGATTCCGGAACAATCAGCGTACCCTGCCTCAACTTTGACAGGTGTCGCTCCATCTTCTTCTCTTCCCTTACCAGTCCGATGTTTTCCCAGTTCTCGAGCCTCAGTTCCGAGCGGGTGTAGGGTTCCCTGTCGTACTGCGGTTTGAACGGTCTCTCTGGCGGGCCAGCTTTTCTTGAGTCTTCGAGTACTGATTTGGCGCCAAGGGAGCCAGTTACCAGCGCTTCCGGGATTGAGTTTGATGCCAGCCTGTTTGCTCCGTGCATCCCGTTTGATCCGGCTTCGCCGCAGGCATAAAGCCCTTTTAGAGAGGTCCTGCAGGAAAGGTCCGTTTCAATGCCACCCATCATGTAGTGGGCGCCAGGTGAAACAGGGATGGGCTGCTGCGTTGGGTCAAATCCTGCCTTGAGGCATTGAGAATAAACGGTTGGAAATCTTTTTTGAAAAAACCCTCTCTCAAACTTGGTTGTGTCCAGATAAACCCAGGGTGAACCGGAAAGTTTCATCTCGTTGAAGCAGGCCCTCGATACGATGTCCCTTGGTGCCAGCTCTGCCTTTTCGTGGTATCTGGGCATGAATCTTTCCTGCTTGTCATTCAAAAGAAATGCGCCCTCGCCACGTATTGCTTCGGTCACCAGAAATGATTGCCCCTGTATCGCAAAGCACACTGTCGGATGGAACTGCACAAACTCCATATCAACAAGCGTTGCCCCTGCTCGAAGGGCCATTGCCATCCCATCACCTGTGGCCACCCGCGGGTTGCTTGTGTAAAAATAGAGCTGGCCGGACCCACCAGTTGCAATGATTACGTTCGGTGCCGAGAACATGACATCGTTGTCCTCTATGATTGCAGAAACTCCGGCCACTTCACCGTTGTCGTCCTGGAGAATATCAACAACGAACGCCTCTTCAAAAATGGTTGCCTGCGAGCCAGTCTTGAGCTGGTCGACCATTGTCTGGGAGATCATTTTTCCAGTCTGGTCCCCGCCGGCGTGGATTATCCTTCTCACCGAGTGGAAGGCCTCCCTGCCAAGTATGAAATGGCCCTCATTGTCGAGGTCAAACGGGACACCCATCTGGTTCAGTTCCTCTATGATAAGGGGCGTTTGTTCCTCTATCATCTTGACGGCGCTTTCACGGCAGAGGCCGTCCCCGGCTTTTATGGTGTCTGATTTCCACAGCTCGAGGGAGTCGCCTTCACCAAGGGAAGCTGCAAGGCCGCCCTGTGCGTAGAAGGAGTTTGAATCAACCAACCTTTCCTTGGTTATCAGTGCCACCCTCATTTCTCTTGAGAGCCTCATGGTGGCTATTACACCAGCTATTCCGGACCCGACAACGATTGCATCAAACTCCCAGTTTTCCTTTGCTGAAGAGCCTGCTATGTACCTGGGAATTTTAACCATGCATCCTCTCGATGGCTGTTCTTGCCCTGTCTGCTATTTCCTTGTTGACTGTTATCACATGCTTCTCTTCCCGCAGTGATTCCAGGAGTTTCTCCAGCGTTGTTTTTTTCATGTTTGGGCAGGTGATGTTCTTTGTGGCAAGTACAAATCTCTCACCGGGGAACATTTTTTCAAGTCTCTGCTTCATTCCGGTTTCTGTGGCGATTATGAAGCACCTTCCGGGGTTCTCTTTTACATAGGTTATCATACCTGATGTTCCACAGACGTGATCAGAGAGCTCCCTTACTTTTGGGTTTGATTCGGGGTGCGAAACAAGGAGCGCATCTGGATGGTAGGCCTTTGTTGTTCTAACCTGGTCTGCATCCATGAGCCAGTGGATTGGGCAATATCCGTTAAAAATATGGAGAGTTTTCTTTGTTTTTGAGGCAATCCATGATCCGAGCCCCTGGTCCGGGATGAATATTATTTCGTCAGAGTCAGTTTTTTCAACGATTTTCAAAGCGTTTGCCGATGTACAGATGACATCGGAGAGTGCCTTGACTTCAATGGGCGAATTGATGTAGCAGACAACCTTTGCTTTTGGGTATTTTTTCTTCATCTCCACAACATCTTCCGGAGTTATCATATTCGCAAGGGGGCAACCGGCCTCCTCGACCGCGATCATGATTTTCTTCTCCGGTGAAAGCACCGATGCTGTTTCAGCCATGAATTTTACGGCACAAAACATGATTTTCTTGCTGCCAGATTCCATGGCTTTTTTTGACAGGTCAAGCGAATCACCTACATAATCGGCAATTTCCTGAATTTCCATCGGCTGGTAGCTGTGGGCAAGTATGAAAATGCCCTTTTCTTTGGCAATCTTGCGGATTTCGCTTTGGAGGGTGCTGGTGTCCATTGACTCGAATTTAATACATTTGAGCTGATTTTCAACAGTCTTGAAAGGCAATGTTTATAAAAATATACTTCTCATGAAGTGGAAGACAGAATAATCGACCCCAATATTGCCCAGGAAGATTCGGACGAGGTATCATTAAGGCCGTCCAGGCTTTCCCAATTCATCGGGCAGGAGAGGGTCAAGAAGAACCTCCAGACTTTCCTTGAGGCCGCCAAAACCAGAGACCCGAAAAAACTTGGCAAGGGCGAGGGCATACTTGATCATATTCTTTTTTATGGCCCGCCGGGCCTTGGAAAAACAACCCTTGCTGTCATCGTGGCTTCTGAACTTGGCGTCTCGCTCAAGAGGACCACTGGCAAGGCGCTGGAGAGGGCCGGCGATGTGGCTGCCATCCTGACGGGCTTGTCAGAGGGCGACATACTTTTTGTGGACGAAATCCACAGAATGAACCCCCAGATTGAAGAAACATTTTATTCTGCCATGGAAGATTTCAGGTTTGACATTGTCCTTGGCAAAGGCCCCTCTGCCAGAACAATAACCCTTCCATTAAACAGATTTACGCTCATTGGTGCCACAACCAGAATAAGCCTCCTGAGCTCCCCTTTAAGGGACAGATTTGGCATCATCGAGAGACTTGAGTATTACAACCCCCCAGAGCTGGCAGAAGTCGCAAAAAGGGCCTCAAAGGCCCTTGGTGTTGAAATTGACAGGGAGCTCGCCCATCTTCTGGCCAAGAGGGCAAGGGGAACACCGAGGATTGTGCTGAGGCTTCTCAGGAGGGCCAGAGACTTCGCTGTTGTTTCAGGAACAAACGTTATCGGCAAGGAAGTATTGCTTGAGACATTCAAGGCCCTTGAAGTCAACGACTATGGCCTGGACAAGATGGACAGGAGACTCCTTGAAACGATCATAGAGCGTTTTTCTGGCGGGCCGGTCGGGCTGGAAACGATGGCCGCCATTCTTGGGGAAGACAGGGATTCGGTAGAGGATGTCATAGAACCATATCTGCTCCAGGAGGGCATGATCGAAAGGACGCCAAGGGGAAGAGTGGTTCTGGAAAAGGGTTATGTAGCCTGCGGACTCAAGCCAAGAGTCAAAAATGATTTCCTCTTCTAGTATATTGCTCCATTGCTGTTGTGGCCCCTGCGCCACTGCCTCGATTGGCCGTTTTGTACAGCTTGGCTACAAGGTTGTGCCATATTTTTTCAATCCAAACATTGAACCTGCAGACGAGCGAAAAAGAAGACTCGATGCCTTTCTGGCTGTTTGCCAGTCAAAGATGCTCACTCCAATAGTTGAAGATGATCCGGATTATTCCCACAAACGTGGTTTGGACAGGTGTTTTTCCTGCTATTCCATCAGGCTTGAAAAGACAAAACTGGCAGCGCAAAAAATTGGACTGGAATTTTTCTCGACATCCCTGCTCATTTCCCCGTACCAGAAGCATGAACTGATAAGACAGGCTGGATCGGGATTTGAAGGTTTTGTTTATGAGGATTTGAGGCCATTTTACAAAGATTCGCAACAACAGGCCAAAGAACTTGGAATTTACAGACAGAAATACTGTGCCTGCCTGGAGAGCCTTGAAGAATCAAAATGGCTTGCCAAAAGAAAATCGGAGATGAAAAGGCAAAAATCTGGCCCTACCGAGGAGTGGATTCCCCGCTGGCTTGTGAAATGAGCCACTCCTGAAAGGCCCTTAGGGCTTTCCCGCGGTGAGATATCCTGTCTTTTTCTTCAGGCGAAATTTCAGCAGTCGTTTTTTCCCCGTCAAAAAGAAATATCGGATCGTAGCCGAAACCGTTTGACCCTTTTGGTGTGGTGGCAATTTCGCCTTTCAGCTCTCCTGTGAATGTGTGAGTGCCATTCTGGTTGGTATAGGAGGCCACGCAGACAAATTTTGCTTTTCTGTTTGCCACGCCTTCCATTTCCTTCAGGACCCTTATATTATTTGCTTCCGGGCCACCAGCGTATCTGGCCGAATATATGCCTGGTCTTCCATCCAGTGCATCCACAACGAGGCCTGAATCTTCGGCAAGTGTTGGTATCCCTGTCCGGGCAAATCCAGCCTCGGATTTCAGCCTTGCGTTTTCCTCGAATGTGGAGCCAGTTTCCTCTGGCATCTCGACATTATAATCCGATGCCAGCACAAGCTCCACTTTTGTCAATATTGCCTGCGCTTCCCTCAACTTGCCAGGGTTTGATGTTGCAAAAAGAATTTTCATTGAAGTGGGCCGAGTATCTTTTTTTCGAGCTCGATGATTTCGTTTATGCCTTTTCTCCCGAGTTCCAGCATCTTGTTGAATGTGTCAAACGGGAAAGTCGAGATTTCTGCGGTTGCTTGTACTTCGGCTATTTTTTGTGCCGAATCCATGACAAAGTTCATGTCCACCTGGGCCCTGCTGTCCTCTTCGTAGTTCAGGTCTAGCCTCAGTTCGTTGTCGATTATGCCCAGCGAGACTGCACCGAGATAGTCTTTGATTGGCATTTTTTTGAGTCCGATGTTCCTTAGTGCAAGAACAAGCGAGACAAATCCTCCGACTATCGAGGCGACCCTTGTCCCGCCATCGGCCTGGACTACATCGCAATCAATCGTTATTGAATTTTCCCCCAGCTGCTGCAAATCAACAACAGAGCGCAGTGATCTTCCAATCAGTCTCTGGATTTCCACCGAACGCGAGGCCTTTTTGTTGATGTCCCGCTGGATCCTCTGGGGGGAGCATCTTGGAATCATCGAATATTCTGCCGTGACCCAACCCTGGCCAAGCTCTTTGAGCCAGTTGGGCACCCTTGGTTCCCATGATGCCGTGCAGATGACCTTTGTTTCGCCCCAAACAACAAGCGCCGATCCTTCGGCGTATTTCATGTAGTTTGGTTCAATCTTTACTGGTCTTAACTGGTCGTTGTCTCTGCTGTCTATTCTCATATTGGCTCCTGGAAGAATTCTTTGATGCCAAGCTGTATGCCCTCTGCAAGCTTCTTGACATTTACCTCTTCCCTTATCCAGCTTTCCCCTTTTTTGTTACTCAGAAATAATGGCTCGATGAGGATTGAAGGTATTGATACGATCTCGCGGCATACATAAAAACCGCGTTTTTTGATTCCCCTGTCCTCGAAACCAACCTTGGAGAGGACGTTTTTGTGTATTTTCTCCGCAAGGCGCCTGCCCAGATCGGTATAGTAATAGGTTTCTGTTCCCTGGGCATCAGGGTCCCTCGCAGCATTGAAGTGGATTGAAATAAACATGTCGGCGCCAGAGGAATTCGCAAGATTTGCCCTTCCTTCGAGATCCGGAGTTTTTATGTTTCTCTCCTCTGTTCTGGTGTATATGATGGTGGCCCCCTGGGAAGAAAGCATTTTCCCAAGCTCGAACGCTGTCTGGAGGTTTACCTCGGATTCATAGGTTCCCATCATTCCACTGCATCCGACATCGTATGATCCGTCTTCATTGAAAGTACCGTGGCCGGGGTCAATTATGATAGTTTTTCCATTGAGCCCCGACTTGTTTTTCTCCTTGAGAGTAAAAATGAGCTTGTTTGGGCCCCTTGCCTCACCATAACCTATCTCTTCCGTGGATTTTTTTGTTATCAGGATTGTTACCTTTGGAGGGTTTGCATTGGTCCTTGGATCGAAATCGACAGAGACTTTTTTGGCATCAATTCCGCTTAGCGCGTTTTCCCCAAGTACGCAGTTATTCAGGGTTATCTTTGACCTTCCATCGGAAAGTTCGGTGACATCAAAGTCAGTGAAGAATGAAACCTGGGTTGAAAGGGTTGAACATGCCTTGCTTGTGTCGAGGCATCCCCCAATTTCCAGCTTGTCGATGACTGGGTCGAGATAGATTTTGTTTTGCACTGGCGAGTACATGTATGAGAAGCCAAGCATTGGCGCGACCGGCTCAATCGGAATGTAGAAAGCACTTCCCACAATCCTTGGGGCTGGTGCTATTGTTTTGTAGAATGAATTTTGGCCATCAACGACATGCATGGATGGCTTGAGGTTTGTAAAAGAGAAGACAAAGGGTCTTTTGGGGTCGACACTCATTTCGGCCCTGTTTTCCTTGTCATCCCAGGAGATGATGTAGCCGAGGTGGGAGGCCAGCGCACCAACCGGCACCATGACCTTATTGTCAAGCAGTATTGGCGGGTCGCTTGCATGCACAGGTCTGCCCTGGATCTCGATCCTCATCTGGTTTGATTCAACTTTTTCAAAGATCTCCAGCACCAGCTCGGTTGATGTCGGGTTTAATGGAGAGAGGTGATAATCGCAGGGTTTGTTTAACTGAAAAACAACCAGCACTGTTGGCGGCGAAACCGATTTCTGCTCGACGCCAACCCTAGAAACTAGTGTTGAATCAACAACAATCGGCTCCAGGTTGCCAGTGTAGAGTGAATTGTCCAGAAATAGCTGTATTCTTGGGTTGTCATTGTAACTCTTGATGTTCATCGAGTTTGGCCTGGATGAAATCGGGATTGTAAATTTGAGGACATCGCCGCGTTTTGCCCACTGGATTTCACCAACATCGACCGGTTTGACTGGTTGTGGCTGTGTGTGCCTCTTGGTGTCCTCCGAAGACACCCATCCCGCCTGATTGCCTGAGAGTATCCTGTAGTAAAGCCTGCCACCTTCTCTTTGCGCTACAGATTCGACCTTGCCTTTACCGCCGGCAAAAATCTTTGGGCCGCCACTTCCTGAAGGGAATGATGCCAGTGTCGATTCTTTCTGGAGTTCAACCGTGAGCCCGAGAAGGTTTGCTGGTGGCAGGTCAACAGAGCCGGAAGTTTTTACCTTTGTGCTCGTTACCCATCCCGTTTCTCCCTGCTGGGTTGTCAGGAGATACCATGTTCCACCATCCGAGTTGAGTGCAGAACCAGATATTGTGCATTTGCTTTCCCGTGGGACAACGCCAAGCAGTTTTCCACCCTGGCTTGGGGCAAGCCTGAGCTGTGCTTTTGCTGCCACAATGTCAAACGGGCTTGAAGATGTAGTTTCGACCATTGACCCAAGGACCCAGCCCACGCCGAAATCTCCTTGCACTTTCAACCACATCTTCCCGTTTACGTCAGATTTTTTTGACAGTATTTGCACCACAACCTGGGACTTTGTCGTGTAGACTTTGGCAAAGTTCAGGCCAGCATCTTTCCTGACGTTCACGTTTTTTGATATGATGCCCTTTTGTGTTGAAGTCGATTCTTCAAGTATTGGTGTTGCTGTCTTGGCGAGGTCTGATCTTACCCATGCGTGAGTTCCTGTGGGGAGAACAATCTCGTACCAGATTTTGCCATCCGCATCCTTTGATTTGGCCACAACCGATGGTCTGATGGTTGACGTTGTCCTGTTCACAACGGGGGATTTTGTTGATGGCCCTGATCTCAGGTTTGTAAGTGGATCAATGATGACTGTAAGGTTTTTGACCTCTTCTTTTGTGACCTGGGTGGATTTGATTTCGTCAATCAGCCCTGCGCCGATCCAGCCGAAACGGCCATTTCCCAGCGAAAGCTTGTACCAGTCTTTCCCGTCGTCACCCTTTGTTTTGGCAACAACTGGCAGTTCTGTTTTTGTTTTTATTTGCAAAGCCACGCTCGAAGAGGTGTTTGGGGATGATCTCAAGTTTATAACGCCAGAATTGGGGTCTATAACAGCAACCTGGCCATCAATTTTTTCCTCGGTGCCTGTCCTCTGGACTTTGACCACCCATGATGCCACATAGCCTTTTTTGCCTGGCGAGGCCTCAACTTCAAACCATGCCTTGCCGGACTTGTCTTTTGTTTCGGAAATTACGTTCAGGTCTTTTGGTGGCTGTATTCTTGTGAGTACTTTTGCATCAACCGACGCCGACATCCTTATGTTGGTTGCCTGGTATATCTTGACTATGGTTTTCGACTGGACATAGGGCAGGGAACCAAAAAAGATGCAAAAAGCCAGCAAAAGCAAAATTGTTTTTTTGTTCATATCTCCCTTTGCTTTATTGCCCTGGAGAGTTCTCTTTCGTTGTCTCTCCTGATTATCTGGTCCTTGTGTTCAAACTGTTTTTTGCCGTACGCAATTGCTATCCTTATTTTGACAAAACCCTTGTCGTTGAAATAAATCGAAATGGGCACGCAGGTGTATCCACCCTGGAGTGTTTTTGCCGCGAGCCTCCTGATTTGCAGTTTATGAAGAAGGAGCTTCCTTTTTCTTTTTGGGTTGCTTCCCAGGTGCGACATTGCATATTGCGGGATGTTCATGTCTATGACATAGGCCTGGCCGTTTATTACCTCGACAAATGAATCTTTGAGGTCGCAATGACCCATTCGCAGCGATTTGACTTCATCGCCATTTAACACAATCCCTGCCTCTATTTCATCTTCGAGCTTATACAGGTGCCTTGCTTTGTTGTTTGTGGAAATGGTCCCTGTCTTGATCATTTAGATCAATTCTATCTTTGTTTGGTGGCAAGTCAAGATTTTGCGATTTCTGCTATAATCTGATTGTGCCTTTAGAATATGAACTGATCAATTTGCTGGACGGGGATTGCAGGATAGAACTCACCAAAGTCCTTTCGCAGAAGGATTTTGATTCTGTACTGCGTGTCCCCATGCACTCGATAGTCTCGCTCAACGCTGCAAATGTTTCCCAATACTTCAATTACCCCAAAACAATTCCAGTTGCCTTCAGGAGAAAAAAGACCATAGAGGCCTTTATTGTTGGAGTGCCTGTCGAAAAGTACATTGATGACGAGACTTTTCCTGACCCCGATATTGGCAGAAGAAATACCATATATTCTGCAATCATCGCCTATTCTGATACCAGAACGTACAACAAGCTGGTTGCAGACTACAGAATTTACCTTTCAAAATTCAATGCAACATTTGAATCAAGGCACTTGCGCACCGACTGGGCCAAAGGGTCAGAATTTGAAGTCGTAAAAGTGTTTGACTACTGGAAGATTGACGGTGTTCCGGTTGCCTATTGCAAGCACAGGTTTGCCGAGGGTTCCAAAAAATAGCATATCACTACGCAGCTATAAAACTAAACAGGTTCCAGTATATCATCCATGGGATTACGAGCACGTAAACGAATGTGGCCACGGTATAGAATATTCTGGAAGCCATGCTCCAGTATTTTTTCACCCAAATCATCACAGTGAAATAAACCAATGTGACAGCCATTAACGCGCCAATCATTGGAAGCAGGGCAGTTGCTTTTATGTAAAGTGGTATCCCGAAGCCATAATCTATCATGTTTGTTCCCCAGAAAATAATGGCCACAACAACCAGGAAGCTCACATAAAGCAGTGCTGTAACAAGCTGGCTCCACCTTGCCAGTTTATCGAACTTTGTTTGCTTTGTTTTGTCGAATTTTCTGAACAGGGCACCAAAAATAAAGGAGACTATTGTCGACAAGATGGTAAGAAGGAATATGATTATAAAGACAAGATTTGGTGTCGGGTTTGCTAGCCAGTCGATCCTTTCAAGGGCCTGGCCCCAAATTTGGGCATGGCTGATTTGGTTGTTCCCGTCTGCAACAAATTTTATGTATGAGTCACCAAGTTTCGATTTGAACAAATCTTTTCCTGCAGGAACGTATTCCCAGTCATTGATGCTTATGTAGCCATCTTTGTTATAAGTGAAGTGGTACAGGTCATGAAAGACGAGAATACCCAATTTTGCAAAAGAGTTTTTCTGGACATACCACATGTTCGAGTAATATCCAGTATATCTTGAGGGTTCCTCAACCTTCGCATTTTGTTCATCTTTACTGCTGGTATCATCTTCGCTTGCTGGTGGCCATATTTTTTGCAGTAATTGATTAATAAAGCCATGACATGCATTTGATCCAGCTTCTGTTGCAAAAAGTCCAATTTTTTGTTTTGGCAATATAACGAGACGGCTGCCGACTCCCAACGCTCCACCTTGTTTGTCAAGAACCAGGAATGGTTCTTTGCAGTCATGCTGTGTTACTTCGAATGCCAGCGTATGTTTTGGGTAGAAAACAGCATCTTGCTCAAATGCAATGTTTGTAAATAGACAGGCAGAATCCTCAGAGAAAAATCTCTCCTGCTTGAAAAGATCTGTCAGGAATTTTCCCACATCGCCGGCTGTTGTTACCATTGCATCTGCCGGTGGATCGTTGAAGTAATAGGGATCAAATTCTTTAAATTCATTCTTGGTATCGTAGTAGCCTTCGGATTTCCACTCCCTTGGCTTTGCATAGTTTTTTTGGAGCTCGTCAGGAATCGGTTGCTCAAAGGTGGTATAGCTCATGCCCAATTTTTCAAAAACATTTTTCTTGACGTATTCTTCAAATGGCATTCCAGAAACTTCTTCAATGATAAGGCCGGCAAGCGCTGTTCCATAGTTTGAATAATCATAAAGTTTACCAGATCCCATTATGTGGTTTGGCGGGTTTTGCTTGAAATATTCAGGAAGGGTGGTTATTTTGTCGGCACTTTTTGTGAGTATCGTCGTCAATTTCTTTTCTAGTCCCGGTGTGTGGGTCAGAAGCTGGGCCAGTGTTATATATGGAGTGGGCCTGACTGTTTGCCTGTTTTCTATATATTCATACCCATTTCTGGTTTTGATTACTCTGGCAACAATCCGGGATTCGGTTGGTGATGGAGTGTCTTTGCTCCCTTTTTCTTCCTCAAAGACAATCCATTGGTCTGGAAAATCTTTGTTTATAAATTCTACAATTGTCTGTTTTGATGTTTGTGATGCTGTGGTCTGGATGGCTGCCCCGCCATCTTTTTTTGCAACTTTATTATAAATTTCGAGCAGGTCATGTTTAAAAAATCCTTCCCATTTATCTTCTGTCCCATGTACAATTCTGATCTGGTTTCTTGATGCTCCTGACAAATTTATTTCTGGAGCATTTTCTTTGGATTTATTGTCACTCAGGTACTTCAGAACGAGTTCCCTGGTTTCTGGCTCGATATTGCTGCCGACTGGATAATCAGGAATGATAATGCCAGTCTTTTTGAGGTATTTGTTGATGTCTTCCTGGAGATCGAGTTTATCCTCCTCAGCAAGTTTTATAATGGCAAGAGCAGTAAAAACTTTTGAAACTGAAGCCACTTTGAATATTGTTTTATCAGGATCAACAGGAATATCTTTGTCTACACTTGTGGAACCATAGCCTGCCTTGAATACTATGTCACCATCTTTCACAACACATACCGATGCGGCAGGTTTTGGTTTATTGCCAAGGATTTCTTTGGATTCCCCTTGCGGCACAAACGAAAAATCTGCTATCTGCTTCACGTCATCTTTTGAGAAATTCGGCCAGGTTTTTACCTGCAGCATATTGTCGTTTGCCCAGCTGTAAAACTCATCTCCCATGTTGATGCTGACATAGGATTCTTCCATATATTTGTATATGGTTAAGCCTGAGAGCAAAATCGTGCAGACAACAAGAAAAGGCGTAACAAAATACTTGTATACTTTGAGTTGTGTGTCCATGTTCCCTCCATCTAGAACGTTATTGCTCAATGCTATTGACCCTCTGGAGTTTTTTCAATAGCGGCCAAGGGCACAATCAAAGATGGGAATTACGAAAAACTGCTTAGTAGAATACGCACTAAATAGGCCATTTTTGGTAATGGTTCCCCATTAACATAAAATAAAAAACCGAACAGATAATCTGTTCGGTTTTTTGTAAGTCTGGTTATTTGGCAGGTACTACTTGCCACCCCTGCCCTTTCCTTTTCCGTTTCCACCACGGCACCCACCGCCGCCGCAACCGCCGCCACGCTGGTTGATTGTGGCTGATTTGGCCAGATAGGTTCCGTCATCCTGTTTTGTGCCGTCAAATCTGAGCATGTCGCCAGCTTTGATGTCTTCGAACTTGATCTCTTTGCCATCTTTTGTGATCTTTGCATCGGATGTGAATTTCACGGTGAAATTTCCAAGCTGTGCGTTCCACATCTTTACTGTCAGGGTCGCCTTGTCGGTTGATTCGACCCTTCCACAGAGGCCATTGTACTGGCATGCCGTGACCTGGATGTTTTTGACAAGGTAGGTGTTGTCCTGGAGCTTGTCAGCTTGCCCTTTCACGTTGCCATATTTTGGGACTTCGGAAAGTTTTACCTGCTTTCCGTTCATTGTTATGACCGAATTGCCATCAAACTTTAGGGTGAACTCTCCGGTTCTTCCATTCTGTATCTTCATTGTCTGGGCGCCGGTATCAACCGAATTGATCCTTCCCCAGATTTCCTCTGCTGCGTATGCGTATGCCGCTACTGATATCACCATCAAAACGGCCAGTGTTGTCAATACTATCTTTTTCATTCTTTCCTCCTTTGGTCTTTCTGTTTTGCTTTTTTCTTCCTGTCTGCTATTTCTTATATTGCGTTTTCACCAAAATTGTCAGTGTCGTTTTTTTCTCGTTCTCATCTCCTTTCTACAACTAATACGCCATGGGGGTATATTTTGTTATTTGAGATTGGTTAAAGATTTCCAAACTGGTGAAAGAGGCGCAATTTCATTAGGTGCCCGCGTTTTTTGCTGATATTTTCGCTCCTGCCCGTGAGCGATTTGTTGTTGACATCGCATCTTTGAATGATAAAGTTTACAAAGTATGCAAAATTGGAGAGGTGGCCGAGCGGTTGAAGGCACTCGCCTGCTAAGCGAGTAACTGGTGTAAAACTGGTTCACGAGTTCGAATCTCGTCCTCTCCGCCAGAGGTAATCATGACAGAGAAAATCAGGGTCAGAATAGCCCCGTCACCAACCGGCAAATTACACATTGGCAACGCAAGAACAGGCCTTTTCAACTATCTTTTTGCAAGACACTATGGTGGAACATTCATCCTTAGGATAGACGATACCGATACCGAGCGCTCCACCCCGGAAGCCGAAAAGGCCATTTTTGATGGCCTCAAGTGGCTCGGGATCACATGGGACGAGGGTCCGGATATTGGCGGAAATTATGGCCCATATAAACAAACTGAAAGGTTTGACACATACAAGGATGCGTTGAACAGACTCCTTGAAGATGGCCATGCTTACTATTGTTTTTGTTCCCCGGAAGAGATAGAGCAAAAACGTACTACGGCTGAGAAGGCACACGAGATATACAGGTACGACAACACTTGCCGCACTATTCCCCTCGATGAGGCAAGAAAAAGGATTGCCGCTGGTGAAAGGGCCGTAATAAGGCTCCGAGTTCCAGAGGGTACCGAAGCCAATTTCCATGATCTCATTAGGGGCGACATTGAGGTTGATTCCGAGACTTTCGATGATTTTGTCATTGCAAAGCCTGGCGGGGCACCGCTTTATAACTTTGCAACGGTCATTGATGACCATCTGATGGACATAACCCATATCCTCAGGGGACAGGACCACCTTACAAACACATCAAAACAGATCCTTATTTACAGGGCTCTTGGCTGGGATGTTCCAAAGTTTGGACACTTCTCGCTGATACTGGACACCAACCGCAAAAAACTCTCGAAGAGAGCTGGAGCAGTCTACATTGGAGATTTTCAGGAGCAGGGCTATCTTCCACAGACAGTGGCGAACTTCATCGCCCTGATCGGCTGGTCGCCTGGTGAAAACAAGGAAAAAATGACCATGGAAGAGATGGTGGAGGCTTTCTCGATGGATCATGTTCAAAAGGCCGACGCCGTCTTTGATCCTGAAAAGCTAAAATGGCTTAACGGTGTCTATATAAGGGAAATGCCGCTGGAAAATCTTGTCGAAGCGGTCAAGCCCCATCTTAGAAATGCCGGTTTTGAGGTCGACAATGTTGACCAGGAATGGCTCAAAAAAGTTGTTTTCCTTGAGCAGGAGAGAATGAGGCTGTTCTCCGAGGCTTCGGAGCTGTTTGATTTCTTCTTCAAGGAAATTCCATACGACAAATCGCTGCTCTCTTCAAAAAAGCACTCTGATGACGAACTTGCAAGGGCGCTTGAGCAAACAAGAGAACAGCTTGAAGGAATATCAAACTGGGACAAGGAAGAACTTGAGAACCTTTGCAGGTCGCTTGCCTCCCAGATGGGCTGGCAGGGTGGCGACCTTTTCATGCCGCTCAGGATCGCGGTCACAGGAAAGAAGGCAACACCGCCACTTTTTGAGACCATGGAAGTCCTTGGCAAAGAGCTTAGCTTAAAACGCATTGACAAAGCCATACAGTCGCTTAAAAAGTAAGTGCGGCTGTAGCTCAACGGATAGAGCAACGGCCTACGGAGCCGTAGGTTGCAGGTTCAAGTCCTGTCAGCCGCGCTTGTCATTCATGACGACGCTGCCGCACCTTATGCAACTAGCATTCGATCAGGCCCTTGTTGCTTTTGAAAAAGGCGAGGTGCCGGTTGGTGCAGTGGTGGCAAAAGATGGCGAACCATTGGGCCTCGGCCACAATCTGACTCTCACCCTCAAAGATCCGACAGCGCATGCAGAAATGATGGCCATAAGGGACGCGTCATCAAAGATTGGCGACTGGCGCCTTTCCGGTTGCCAGATTTATGTGACCCTTGAACCCTGTGTCATGTGCGTTGGGGCAATCCTTCTCTCAAGAATAGAAACCATCAATTTCTTGGCCTATGATCCAAAGGATGGTGCCTGCGGAAGCACAAGAAATCTTGCCGTCCAGCCAGTATTCGGGCATTGCGCAAAGGTCGTCAAAATTGATGATGGCGGGCGTTCCTCGGACCTCATCAGGGAATTTTTCAGACTCAGGAGGGAAAACAAATGAACCACACATTCATCAGTGATTTTCAAAAAGGCCAGGAGATCGACGATTATTATGCTGTCGCCAAAAAAACCAAAAGGTCCACAAAAAACGGCAGCTATTTTATTTCACTGACACTCTCGGATCGCACCGGCAGGGTCGACGCCGTCGTCTGGAACGCCACGCTGACAAAATTTGGTGAAGACTACAATGAAAACCAGGTTGTCAGGGTATGTGGCAGGGTCGACGAGTACGACGGCAAAGTCCAGATCGTTGTTGAAAAAATAGGCATAGGCGATGCAACAAGGTACGAAGCCTCGTGGTTCCTTCCCCAGTCGCCTGTTCCTGTTGATGATGTGATGAAGCAGATCCTGTCTCTGGTGGCTTCGGTAAAGGACGAAAAACTCAAGCTCCTTGCGGAATCATTCCTTGGCAGTGAAGATTATTCTCCCAATTTCAGGGTGGCCCCGGGGGCTGTCTATTTACACCACGCCTACCTTGGGGGCCTTGCCGTCCACACGCTTGGGGTAATGAAGATTTGTGACTTCCTGTGCCAGCTATATCCGCTAAATCGCGATCTGCTCATTGTGGCCTCGCTTTTCCATGATGTCGGCAAAATGGTCGAAAACACCTGGGAACTCATCTTCAAAAGGACAATCGAGGGCGAGCTTGTCGGTCACCTCATAATCAGCCGCGACATCCTCAGGGAATTCACAAAGTCTGTGGGAATAGCGACTGAAGTCGCGCTCCACCTTGAACACTGCATCCTCTCGCACCACGGCCAGTACCTGTATGGCTCGCCAAAGCTCCCGATGACAAGGGAGGCCTTTGCGCTCCACGTCGCGGACCTTGCCGATTCAAGGTTTGAGGAGTTCGAAAGGGAGCTGAAAAATATTGCACAGGGTGAGTCCACCGATCCGATAAGGTATCTTGACAACATCAGGCTTTTTAACCTGTGATCCTCCAGAATCCCAGAAAATATGGTGTTCCACCATTCAACATCGTTGTTGTCCACGGTGGGCCAGGTGCCTGTGGTGAAATGGCACCTGTTGCAAGGGGGCTTTCATCTGGTTTTGGCGTGCTGGAACCACTCCAGACCGCAATAACGATAGATGGCCAGGTCAAGGAGCTTGAAGAGGCAATAAGAACCCATGGCAATCCGCCGGTGGCGCTCGTTGGCCATTCGTGGGGCGCATGGCTGGCCTTCATTCTCGCCGCAAAAAACCCTTCGCTGGTTGGGAAACTTGTCCTTGTGGGGAGCGGGCCGTTTGAGGAAAAGTATGCATCAGAAATAATGCCGGCGCGACTTTCCAGACTCCCGGAAAACGAGCGCAACGAACTTGCCCTGCTCCTGAAAAAAATGGAAAGCCAGGGCGAAAAAGACAGCGACGCAATAATGGACAGGGTTGGCGACCTCATTTCAAAATCAGACCATTTCGACCCGTTGCCTCTGGAACCGGAGCCGGTGGAATTCAGGCCGGAAGTCTACCAGAGCGTGTGGCCGGAGGCGTCACGTCTCAGGCAAAGCGGGGAGCTGCTGGAAATGGGCAAAAAAATCACCTGTCCGGTGGTGGCAATCCACGGCGACCACGACCCGCACCCGGCCGACGGTGTGAGGATCCCACTAGAAAAGGTCCTAAAAGATTTCAAGTTTGTCCTGCTGGAAAAATGCGGGCATGACCCATGGCTGGAAAAGCATGCAAGGGAAAAATTCTTTGAGGTGCTAAAAGGGGAGTTGGGCAGCAAAATCTAGGCCGGGCCCTTGTCGCCCTCGGCAATGTCCAGCCAGTCCAGCTCCAGCCTCTCTCCGGTGGTTGTGACCACCACATAAAATCCTTTGGCCCTGTCTTCGTTCCGGAAGGCGCACGACTCACGTCACGGGTCACATTCCACTCTTTCGACCCTCAAAACGGTGAATCTGCGGCCCACAAGCCCCTTTGGCGCCCGGCTGTCTGGCACCACAATGTCACCCTTTGACGGCAGTCTGTCCACATCAGGATTATACTGTCTGCACCCCAGGCGGCAGGACGCGCGACCGACCCTCACCTTGATTTTGAAACTCAGACATTTAGAATTTTCATGGTTTGTGGAGAGGTGGCTGAGCGGTTGAAAGCGCCTGACTCGAAATCAGGTAAGTGGGCAATCCCTGCTTCGGGGGTTCGAATCCCCCCCTCTCCGCCAGAATAAAGTTAATATGGGTTAAGGGGGTGGGATAAGTGAAAATTAAAACAGTAAAAATATCAAAATTTCGTGCGATAGATCATTTAGAAATAAATCTTAAAGACCTATCCTTGTTAATAGGAAACAATGGAACGGGAAAAACAAGTATAATTGAAGCAATTAATTACTGTTTTTCAAAATCATTTCTGACAAGTAAAATTAAATACACTGATTTTTATAATGGCTGCAACGAACCAATTAAGATTGAAATTTTATTTGATGGTGATTTCGGAGTAGATGTTGTAGATGGCTATACTACCAGACAAATACCTTGTAATGGCGTATATTTAGAAATCAAGAAAAGAGAGAAAGCAACAGCAGGTAAGTTTTTATCAGACCCATTTGTTATTACCCATTACTATACACCAAATAAGCCTAAAGATAATGATAAAGGTTGGGAATATAAGAGAGGAACCAACAGTATTTTCAAGATTTCTGAAAGACATTTGGGTGTACAACAACCAGTTGATAGTTCTTATCCTGTTTGTGTTTATTTAAGCAAAAATAGAGACAGACAATTAGGGAAAGGATTTGGATCATCAATGACTGATATTATTGATGATTTTAATTGGAAATTTGCTAGAAAAATTAAAGAAGAGACTGAAGATGGTTATAAAAATTTTATCAGCAATAAAAAGGGATATGAGGATGCGATTTTTGAAAGAATCGACAAGGAAACATATAAAAAAATATTTAAAAGCCTGGGGGATATACTGGAAGAATATAAAATATATGATGTTGGCCTTTCTCTTTTTAATGCCAACGCTCCTTTTTCAGAGGCTTTTATTTCTCAAAAACATAGTGATTTAGATCTCCCTATCTCTCAATTAGGATCTGGGATGGAAATGATTGTATCTTTAATGTTTCTTGACGTTCTTGCATCCCAAAGTAATAACAAATTACTAATTCTTATTGATGAACCAGAGCTTCACTTACATCCCATTTACCAAGAGATATTAATTAAATATCTTATAAGTAGATCAAAAGACAATCAAGTAGTTCTTTCTACACATTCTCCATATTTTTATAAAAATTGTCTCGATAATCAATGCATTCAGCTTCTTGTAAGCAAAAAAGAAAGTGATTTGATAAAAATTGAAGAAACTCAAGATGGTAATTTTGGCTTGTTTCCATGGAGTCCTTCATGGGGTGAAATTAATTATTATGCATATAATTTGCCAACAGTTGAATTTCATAATGAGCTTTATGGCTACATACAAAGTGATATCTTAAATACCGATAATACTACTAAAACAGATGAAGAATTTTTAAAAGGTGGTTGTCAAGTAAATTATCCATGGATAAAACAAAATAATAATAATACCACAACAAATCAATGTTTGACATTAATGTCATATATAAGACATTACATCCATCATCCAGAAAATAGACATAACAAAAAATATACCGATAAGGAACTGAAAGAATCCATCGAATGGATGATACAATTTATTAATCAAAACAATAAAAAACAAAATAAAACACCATGATGAATAAAATTACTATTTACAATCTAGCGTCTGTTGATTCGTATTTATTTACCATAAATCCTAACATCGGCCTGTTCTATTCCCTAGTGGGGACATGGAAAGAGGACGCAACGCTGTGCGGGAGCGAAACGATCCTGAAATCCGGAACGCCTGTGGATGACGCTTCGGCCATCAGTTCTGCGCGCGCATTGCCGGTTGACCGTTCAAAGGCCGTGCTTGCCGTCTGTGACAGCAGGGGCAGGGTCAAATGCTGGGCAAACCTCAAGCTTTCCGGCTACTGGGGCGAGTTTGTCGCGCTCTGCTCGAGGGCCACACCAAAGGAGCACCTGGATTATCTGGATTCTGTTGGTGTGAAGGTGATTGTCGAGGGCGAGGACAGGGTTGACCTTGTGAAGGCACTTGCCGCGCTGGAGCGGGACTTTGGCGCAAAGACCGTGCGCGTCGACAGCGGAGGGACGCTCAACGGCGTGCTTTTGGGGCTTGGCCTTGTTGACGAGGTGAGTTTGCTTGTTCAGCCGGTCATTGCCGGTGGTGATGGCCCATCATTTGCGAAACTGCCAGCGTCGGCCAATATTCCTCTGGAGCTGATTTCTTGCCAGACGCTCGAGGGTGGGTATGTCTGGCTGAGGTATAGGGTTTTGAAGTAGTTTTTTGGGTGGTTTTGAAACCACCTCACCCCTGCCCCTCTCCTGTCAGGAGAGGGAGAAAAATAGTAGCAACTCCTATTGGAAGGAGAAAGAAATATCGGTGTCCTCTTCTTGAGGAGAGGGAAAACATTGTGGTAACTCTTTCCTCTAAGGATGGGGGAGAAAATAGCAGAAACTTCTTCTAGAAGGAGAGAGGAAAAAATAGCAATTCCTCCTGCTAGGAGAGAGGGTCTGGAAGGGAAGCTGGATGGAAAAAAGGGACGAGGAAAATCCTTCTCCCGCCGGGAGAAGGACAAAGGATGAGGGGGTTTTGTCCTGGCCAGATTATGAAAAAAGACAGCAACTTCTTGAGCATGCTGCCAGAATGAGAAAATCCCAGACAGATGCAGAAGGTTTGCTTTGGGGAATCCTCAGGAGGAGAAGATTTTTGGGGCTCAAATTCAGGAGACAGCACACAATAAATGATTTCATTGTGGATTTTTATTGCAGTGAAAAGTGTTTGGCCATTGAGCTTGATGGTGGCGGCCACAATGATTCGGCGAAGGAAAGAAGTGATTTTTTAAGAACAGAAAGTTTGAGGAAGAATGGAATCAGGGTGATAAGATTTTGGAACAATGATGTTTTTAACAATATTGAAGCTGTTTTGGAAAAGTTTTTTGAGGAATTGAAGGATTAAAAACCACCTCACTCCTGCCCCTCTCCTAGAAGGAGAGGGAAAAAACCTGTCCAAATATCTATGTCTCGTGTTTTAGTAATTCCTTCTCAAAAGAGAGGTGAAAAAATCAAAAACCTTGTCTCCTGAAAGATTATTGTGCAAAGCCATGGCTTTTCTCAAAAGAGGGCAGGTTTTAATAGAAAAGCGATGGGTTCTGCGTAAAATTGCCCACATGTGGACAGACGAATTTCCAGGCGCGATGACGATTTGCGACAAAGAGGGCAAAATCCTCTATATGAACCAGAAGGCCATGAAAACCTTTGAGAAAGATGGTGGTGTCTCGCTTGTTGGCCGAAATGTCCTGGACTGCCACCCTGAACCGGCAAGGTCAAAACTTGCCAAAATGATTGCCGAAGGCACAAAAAATGTTTACACAATCGAAAAGAATGGCACAAAAAAGATGATCTACCAGTCACCGTGGTATGAAAACGGTGTTTGTGTGGGTTTTGTCGAGCTTTCTCTGGAGGTTCCCTTTGAGATGCCGCATTTTGTGAGGGACAAGAAGTGACCGAATTTGAAAACGAAATATATGCAATGCCATGTTTTGCGACGCTTTCCGTGAATGATGTCGCCTCCTCAGTCGATTTCTATTGCAACAAGCTGGGATTCAAGAAGATATTTTTCATGGAAGGGCCAAGCGGTGAAACTGCTCTGGCGCACCTTCGCTGGGCCATGTATGCCGATTTGCTGGTTGTGCCTGGCAAGCAGGAGGCTGCCGATCAGAAGGGTTCTGGTATATCGCTGACTTTTGCGTGCGGCAGGGTCTCTGTTGATGAGCTGGCTGAAAGACTGGCAAAAGCTGGTCTTGAGTTTTCAGGGCCGGCTATCACCCCATGGAATGCCAAGGAGTTAAGGATTAAAGACCCGGATGGCTTTTTGCTGGTTTTTACAGAGCAGGCAGATTCCAGAAAAGATTTTGATGAAGTGATCGGGGACATAAAAAAGGCCCAGGGATAAAACTTATATTACATCGAAGGTTGATTTTTTTACTATTCCGCTCCTGATGTTCATCTTTATGGTTTCAGCCGTCCTTTTCAATTTTGTGCTGAGGTTTGGTTTTTTTAGCTCGTCACACATTTGAACGGCAATCTCAAGGTACCTTGAAGTTTCAGCCTGGTGGTGTTTTAAATTGTCCTGGTCATAATTGGTCATTATTGCGTGGTAGATTGAGTAGGCTAGCGCAACGTTGAACGACTGGCATCTTGCCCCTGATGAAAGTGAGCCAAGGAAAGCTTGATCAAGTGCCTCTTTTGCCGTTTTGGCCATTTCACCCTGCCACTGTGGAGTTATTGGGATTATGCTGCTCTTTTTGGTTTTCTGGAGGTTTTCAAGAAGCAGATTGCAAGCGGCCTGTGCTGTCAGCAATCCAAGTTCGCAAGAGTAATATGGTGTTTGCGCGGCCTGCCTCATCTTTTCCGGGATGGATTTTACCAGCATTAAAGCCTTTTTGTGCTCGTTTTGGTGTTCGAGAAGTTTTATATTCAGAATGGTGAGCGCCATTTTTTGCTCAAAATCCAGACAGTGAGCTGAATTTAGGGCCTCATCCATCAAATCCTGGCATTTCTTTAGCTGTTCTTCTTCAAAAGCAATCTGTGCTTCAAGCACGATTGATGGTCTTATTGGAAGTTCTGGCACCCTTTTTTCAATGTCTTTGGCCCTTTGCAGGTAGAATTTTGCGCCGTCTTTGTCGTTATCTTCTATCTGGAATTGAGCCATTTTTACCAGGAACCGGCATGCCTGCATTTTTTGCCCGGTCAGAATCGAGATTTCGATTGCCCTTTCCATGAGTCTTCTGACGGAATCCAGATCACACTGGTTGTGTTTTATGAGCGCATCTATGCAAAGGGTTGTCGCCAAGAGCGGTTGTGAGTCCATTTTGAAAGAGATCTCCCTTGCCATCAGGTTGTCTTCTGAAGCTTGGGACATGCTTCCCCCAACAACCGCCAAGAGGGCCTTGAGATGGAAGAACCTTGCTTTCATTCTTACCCATGATGTGTCACTGATTTCGGCAGAGATTTTTTCGAGAACATCAAGAGAACCAGAGAAATCGCCTTGGAAATATTTTGCGTATGCAAGGTTTAATAATGCTTTAATTCTAAGACTGACATTCTGCGATTTGATCGCCGAATCACTAGATTTTATAGCATGCAAGGCCATTTGGCTGAAATCATAATCTTTCATGTTGACGGATTCTTGCAGGTGAAGTTTTATGAGTTTTTCGTCTTCATCATTCCTTCCGACCAGCCTGTATGCTTCCTGAGTCCTTTGTTGTGCTTCGAAGAATTTTGCCTGGCTTGCTTCCAAATCGGCAAGTGTCAATAAAATTTCAGACTCAGAATCCGTGTCAACTCCGGCTTTTTTGAGTGCGCTCAGCATTCCGGACAGGGTTTTTTCTGCTTCATCAAATTTGCCCTGGAGCTTCATGATTTTTGCAAGCCTGAGCGAGGATGCTGTTTCAAGGGAGGAATCAGAGGCCCTGATTGAAACTTCAAGCGCTTTTTTTGCGTACTCAAGCGCCTGTCTGATTGCAAATTGCGATTCTGCTGCAATGGATGCCGAAAGGAGAACGGAGATTGATTTGGCTGGATTTGAGCCACTTAGCAGATGTTCGATCAATTCATCCGCGCTTTCATTTTTATCGGTTTTTTGTTTTGCCTGTATGTATTTTGCACATTTGTCATGGATCGAAACGAGCAATTTGGGACTTGTTTCTTCCAGGAGTTTTGTCCTGATCTGGTTTTCAATAAATTTGTATTTATAGCTTCCAGCAATTTTAAATGTTGAGAGCATCATTGAACTGATGGCTTCATCCAGCATTTCTTCAATGTCGCCATCTTCAAAAGAGGTCACTGAGAGCAACATTTGTTCATCGAATGTTTCACCTATTACTGCAGCTTCACAGAGTATTGCTTTTAATTTCGAATCGAGGTAGCCGATTCTCCATGAGGCCAATTCATTGCTGTTTGTTGGGAGCTCATCCGGAGATATTTTTTTTGTTTCACCAGAGCTTGTGATATAGCCCCTGCACGCCATGCCGGAGAGTATCTGGAGCAGATATGTGGCATTGCCTTTTGAGGCACCAACGAGTAAATCTGCAGTTTCTTTTGAAATATTTTCCAGGCCGATAACTATATCGATAAGCTCTGCTGTTTCAGCGGGAGAAAATGGATTTAGCCGGATTATTTGTGTGTATCTGGAAAATGAAATTTCTCCAATCAAATTTTGGGAGGTTGTTTTGGTGCTGGACGAGTTGGCTATGACCACAGTCATGTTTGGGTTTTGTATTTCGTTTGCCGATTGGTTTATGATTTCCAGGCTATTTTGATCGCACCATTGGGCATCATCAATTTCAACGACAAATCTCCCTTTTTGACTACATTCATTAAAAAGCCACGTTATTGCTTTTGGAATTGATAAATTAAACGAGACAGGGTCTTTTTCCAGATCCGGGCTGTTTCCCACCATTAATCTATCTGCAATATTTGGGCACAAAACTGCAAAAATATTTTTATACGGTGATTTTCCAAAAGACCCAAATCCAAGCTCAAGGGCCGCTTCACATATCAGCTGACCCAATATTCCAAAAGGTTTTTTGTGGTTGATTTTTTCGCAGGTGGCATAAAGGACTGGCATGTCTTGTGACCTTGCAAGGCTTGCTATCTCCTGCATTATCCTCGTTTTGCCAACGCCATGACCGCCATCTATGATTAGTGTTTTAAGATTTGTCTCTTCAGAAAGCACGGCCGATTTGATCGAGTCAATTTCTTTGCTTCTTCCTACAAGAAGGCCTCGATTGATTATCGAGCCCGAGTTGCTAATGACATTGTTGCCCAGACTCTGGTCTTTTTGTCCCTGCTCGAGCACCTTTAATACATCTTTCATACAGGATGGTCGTGATTTGGGGTTTTTCCTCAGAAGCCTTCTGACAAGGTTTTCAATCAGAACAGAAATTTTTGGGTTGTATATTGAAACCGGGGTTGGCTGTAGGTTTTGTATCTGCCAGATTAGGCTTGATATTTTTGTATCACTGAAAGGCGGTCTTCCTGTGCAAAGATAGTACCCTATCGAGCCAAAGCTGTAGAGGTTCGAACTTATGGTTCGCTCTTCGTAGCGTAATATTTCTGGGACCATCCAGGCAACTTCGTTTGTTACGTCTGTGGTTTTCATCTGTTTGAGACTGGTCTGGTCAGAAGAAAGTTTTATAAAGTCAAAAATCTTTATGTTGTAATCCTCATCAACTATGTAGATATTGTCTGGCTTGAGATCCGTGAGAATGATGTCATTTGAATGGAGACAATCAATTGCATTGGCAATATTTATCAGAACCTTTATCAATTTGTCCCGATTCAGTCTTACCTGGGAAAGTTTCTCGCCTTCTATGAGCTCATAAGCTATGTACTTGCCGCCATCACATTCGCCCCACTCGATTATTTTTACAATACCTGGGCTGTCAGCCTGTTTTATGGTTGCAAGCTCATTTTCAAACTGCACCCATCTTGGCGCTTTTTTTGATGAGAGCAAGATTGTTCTTATCAATACATCTTTGCCGCTTTCCATGTCAAGCGCGAGATAGATATCGTCTTGCATGGAAAGCCTCGATTTCAGCTTAAACCTTTCCCCTAAAACCCTCTCGTTCATAATTGCATTTATTTTATATATTATTGTCTTTTGCGCAATTATGTCTCTTGAATTTATTGGGGACGTATATTAGGCTAAAAGTGGTGAATATCGTTTGGGCTGGCCTTTCCAATACCGGTAAAGTAAAAGAAAACAATGAGGACCATTATGCCATTGTTCCCCCTCAGTATCCCGAGCTTCCCTATATCTTTGCCATATCCGACGGCGTTGGTGGGAGAAAAGGCGGGGATCTTGCTTCGGTGAGAGCAATTCAGGTCATAAGCGACTATTTTGTTCGCCATTTGCCCAAGTCTTACAATTCCCCCGAAGTAACGCAAAAAGCCTTTGAGATTGCAAATAGAGACCTCAGATTGACAGGCTCATCAAACGCCAACCTGAGTGGAATGGGAACAACTGTTGTTTTTGCTGCCCTTTTCGATGACACCCTCCAGGTAACATGGATAGGGGATTCGAGGGCCTATGTTGTGAGGAAAAACAATCTTGAGCAGGTTACAGTTGACCACACTTTGCCAAATGAATTGTTCAAAAGAGGCTCAATAACCGAAAAACAGCTTAAAAACCATCCCTGCAAACATCATTTAGTGCGGGCATTGGGGATCGACGAGACAGTAAAACCGGAAATGGTGCAAATCCCAGCTCAAAACCTTGAATGGCTGGTCTTGTGTACTGATGGACTCTATGAGCATGTTTCTGATATGGAAATCCAGGGGGCCATCCATAAACTAAATGACCCAACTCTGGTTACCAAAAAACTCATTCAACTGGCCCTCTCAAGGGGTGGAACCGACAATGTGACTGTGGTTGTGGTAAAGATAGCTGGCACACAAACAAAAGAAGACAAGGCCAGCAAAAACAGGTTTGGTATCTTTTAGGAGTCTTTTGGGACAACCCTGACTTCCCCACCACAATATGGGCATTTCGTTATTGGTTGTGAGAGTGGCTGTTCCCTCCCGCAGTAAATGCACTTTCTTGTCATCTTCTTCGGTTTCACAGAATCAAAAATATAATATTGGCCATCATTTGCCATCTCTGCCCTGCAGTTGCCGGCAGAACAGAGTCTGTCAAGCGATTCAAATGCTTGCCCCTTGTTTACATAAAGATTTGAGACGACCATTTCAGCAGTCAGTTTTCCATCATACTTTGATGCGAGTCTCAGCACATCAGCGTCAATGAACGCAGGTGTGTTCTGGTCAACATTTCTTTTTAAAACAGATGAAACAACAAATGCCGCTATTGCCGCGGCCGCCATTATGAGTGCTGTCATGACGCGCGATGAGTTGGCTGATGATGCAATAAAAAAGAGTATTGAAAGAGCGGCAAAAGCAATGCCTGCAATTATAAGAACAACGAAAAGGGTTCTTTTTACAAAGAGCATCTCTATCCTTTCCATGAAGCCGTGGCTTCTTTTATCGAACCTGCAACATCTTCAAACATCCCCTTGATACCTGATTCGGTGAGGTTGTTTTTGATAATCCCGTCCACTGATTCAGCCAAATCTTTGGGGTTCTCGCAGAGCTTTTTTTCGTCTTTGACCTTCAATGCCACATCTTTCCAGGCTGAATGGAATTTGATGGTGTCATCTGGGATTGCGATCTCCAGTTTTTTCAACGCCTGGTGCATGTTTTGCTCGTCCAGCAGCCCCTTGAATGTGTTTCTGATGTTTGACAGGCCCTCTGATATTCCATTTAGGGAACCTAGTATTGAAGACATTTTTTTAAGACCCTCGACAAGCAGATCCGCCTTCTCCTTGTTCTTGGCGATCACCTTGAAATTATCGTCCAGCTCTTTTGGAATACCTGGTTTTCCGGAGAATGATTCAATTGCTGGCCCAAGCGCAGCCATGAGCACCAGTGAGTCAAAATTCCCCTGTATCTCGCTCTTTTCCATAAGCAGGCTGGCCACTTCTTTTTGAATTGTCATCCATCTCTGGGTTATCTCGTTACATGCAAGCTGATTGTCTGTGAGGTCTTTTTTCCATTCTTTCCTGACATTTTCTATCTCTGCGGTGAGCTGTTTCAGCCTGTCGAGTGATTTTTTGTACTCCTTTTCGAGCATCCTTACTTTTGGGCCGGCAAACCATCCGCTTATCCCGTCGTACTTTGCCAGTTGCCTGGAAAGCAGGAGAGTTTCTTTTTTGGCTTCCTCTATTTTTGGTTTGAGGGCCTCTTCCTGTTCATTCAGCTCGGGGTTTTCTTTTGAAAGCCCAACCAGCTTCTGGACGTTTTTTTCCTCAATCTCGCCGGCTTCCTTGTTTAATTTTGCCAGTTCTGATCCAATTTTCTCCAGTTTTTCTTTGAAGAGTTTTTCCTGGGCAGTTTTTTCTTTTTCGATGGTATTTTTGAAGTCGCCTGGCAACGAGTCCATTTTGTCTTTTATGAAAACGGCAGACTTCTCCAGCCTGCTTTTTGAGTCCTGGTGGAGCTTTACAAGTTCTGCATTGAAAGACTGCTGAGCCTCTTCAAGTTCCGTGTAAAGCTGTTTTATATCGCCAGTCCATGAATCGACAAGTTTTATTGTGTCTGAAAGGTCAAGCTTCATCAGCTACGCCTCCTACCGGCCTAGATTTGCCGACGTATTTTCTTTTTGCTTTCCAGATCAGCTCCGGAATGATTTTTCTTCCCCTTCCAAGCTCGTCAAAACATCCCCTGTTGTCCCAGTAAAGAGGGCATGCCCCGCAACATATATTTTTCTTGTCGCAATCACTGCACACTGGTGGGACAAACTCTTTTTTCCTGAAATAGAGGGATTGCCTGTTGAACCAGATGTCCCTGAAGTTCTCCCTGAGGATATTTCCAACCCCGTTTTCAAAAGAAGAGCATGGCAGGACTGACCCGTCTGGTGCCACTGAAAGCAGGCCATCGGATGCCGCACAGCTTGTTCCGCCAATGCCTTCGGCGACAGTGTTTATGATGCAGTATGGCATCGGGGAGTACCAGACCAGTTTTATACCTGCTTTCTTGCACTCGGATTTTATCTTTGGAAGCATCCTGGCAATCTCGGTGTATCCGACCTCGTCAGGATGGTCCTGAGCGTGGCCGGTCCTTATCACCATGTTCATCGACTGGTATTCAAGCCCGAGCTCTTCTTTTGCAAATTTTGGCAGCTGGTCAACATAGCCAATGTTGTCCTTGCATATCGTTGTGTTTATATGGGTGTGTATTCCCAGAGACTTGAGTTTTTTGAATCCGTCAACAGTTTTTCTGAATGCCATTGGGTGACCAACCACCCTGTCATGGACTTCTGGTACGGATGATTCAAGGGAAACCTGTGCTGAATCCAGCCCGGCTTCTTTCAATCTGTATGGCAGGTCTGTGACCCCGCACATTATGCCGTTGGTTATCAGATTTACCCTCAAGCCAATGCTTTTTGCATAAGAAACTATCTCGACGATGTCTTTTCGAAGGGTTGGCTCTCCTCCAGTTAGCGAAACCGTTGGCACCCTGGCGTCGTTTTTGATTGTCAGGAGGACTTTTTTTACTTGGTCAGTCGTCATTCCTGGCAATGCCTTTCCCCTTTCTGGTGAAGAAGCGTAGCAAAAAACGCACTTGTTCTGGCAACGGTAGGTCAGCGCGATTTCCGAGAGAACAGGCAGTTCCCTCTTGTGGGAACCAAAGCTGGTTGTCTTGATCTGAACAGGCATGCACTCCGGGCTTTTTAATAACTCGAGGATTGTTTCCAGGAGCCTCCTGGCGTCTTTTGCAACATCCTCTTCCTTGACGCCATAATTGCTGGCAACATCTTTTACTGCAAGGTAAGACTGCCCCTGGGGCAGGGAATACATCTTCCCCAGAAGCTCAACGCCGGTCCTGTTGAGATAATGGACCTTGTTTGGTTTTATGATCAGGACCCCGTCCTCGTCCCTCACAAACACATAGTCTCTTGTGCTGTCAACTATCTGGTTGACAAATTGCCCATAATTGTCCATCAGAAGCTGGATACACAGGCACTGTGACACGCCGAGTGACAGGCACTGTGACAAACACAGGCACTGTGACAGGCAGAATGGCATGCGGAATGAACACAGGCTGAATGGCAGGCATCGTGCACGCAGGCGCTGTGGCACGCCGAGTGGCAGGCCGAATGGCAAGCATCATAGGCCTTGTTTGCGACATTTGGTATACCCAGTCCCAGTGCGTTTTCCACAGCTTCGGTGGTTTTTGAAACCGCGCCTTCAACAGACGAGGCGAGGCTTGATGCAAAGTTTTCCACCGAAGAGGCCGCTTTGTCTGCCCATCCGACGAAAACGGGCTGGTATTGATTCGGGAGCTGTCTCACGTTGTCATGGTACCTGTCGGAGAGAATGAGCCATGGAATCATCCTGCGGGTATAGAGTTCATCGACAGGAGCGGCACCCCTTCTGTAAAGGTTCCATGAATTTTCTATCTCGTCCTGGTATTTTTTTCTTGTGGCCTTGGGATCGGCATCCCATATCTTGCCTGACAGCGATTTGGCCACAGCATCAATAATTGTGGAGACTTTGTCCCTTGGAATTGTTCCCTCTGGAGTCACGCATTCAAGAAGCACTTTTTCATAAGGTTCTGTTGCCAGTTTTGGATTGGTCAGCTCAAGCTGGATTGGTGTCTTGCCGACTATCGTTACAGCATTTTTTGTTGCAAGCTGGAGCACTATCAGCCCTATCACCTTGTCCTGCTGGCCAAGATACATTGCGGCCTCAATGGCGTTCAGATCGGCGACCTTTCCCTCGACAGAGAAGGTTTCGAGCTCTATCTCTGGCGACTCATACTTTGTGGCTTCCCTTATCTGTCTGAGCCTGGCTTTTCTCTTGCCTGCTTTTGCCAGCCAGAAAAGCAACAAAATTCCAAGGATGAGGAACGCAAAGAATATTACTGTGCCTGACCTGTCGTGCCAGAACCTTGCAAACAGGAACCCCCTCTTGAAGGTCCTTGCAGGGAAACTGACATACAAGTTTTCAAGCCCTTCTGGCTTGATGGATGAAATCTCGGAGTAGACCTTGTTTCCTTCAGCCTTGAAGCTGTCAGAATTTGCATTGCCCGGGTAATACACTTCGGCCGGTCCGAGGCCTTCAGGGTAAGTCAGTTCTATGTAAAGTTTTTTTATTATGGCATTGCTGTTTCCAAACAGCAGGCCAAGATCAAAGTATTGGAAATCTTCATTAGTGTCTGTGTATGTGCCATCTATCGCGGCACCGTATATTTTGAAACCGTATTTAAATGTTTTTTTCTCACCGTTTTTTGCACCCCAGTAGTAAGTCAGTTTCTGCCAGTCAAAAATATCGTGGTATGTCCTGAGGATATAAGTGCCTGGAGTGCCTGATTTGGAGAGAATAAAGTCGGTTTCATTTTCTTTTACAAAAGGGGCTTCCATCCACTGGTACTTGTCCAGTGTTATTGATATCTCATTGCTCCAGTCGCCCTTGTCGCCCCTGAAGAGCATGTCTGACTGGATTTCGTATATGGCGGTCCCCTTTGAATCGATATCAATTTTTATCTTTGCCGATTCTATTATCTGGCTGGTCGCATTTTCAGCGTTATATGTGACCTCTGGTGTTGCCATTATTACCGAATCGTTTTTGCCAATGATTTTTGCCTGGTAGTAGGCTGTCTCGCCGGGTTCCAGCGAGTCGCTGTCGAGGAGAAAATATGTGTTGCTGTTGCTGGCCTTGATCAGCTCATTCTGGAACACTCTTGTTTTGTTGCCAATTTTTCTGACAAGTTGCAGTTTCCCGCTACCTAGCCATTTTGGGTCAACATTCATGATGTTGACCGTTCTGGTATCATCATCGATTCCGGCAACAATGTTTATAAAAAAGTTTTTTTCTTCCTTCTCAGGAGGATTTGCCTGGGATGTAAAGTATTTTTCAGGCAGGAAAAGCTCGACATAAGCTTTTTCTTCAGCGATCGCATTGTCTTTTTCTGTATGAATCGAAAGATAGTTTTTACCCGTTCTTTCGTCTGGAGTGGGGAAGAAGATGAATCTGTCAAAATTTGACTTGTTTGATTCGTTTGTTTGCAATCCTGTTGCGTTCACTACAGCATCTGTAACCTGTTCTGGTTTGTTGATGTTGCTGGAGAGCTCAATTGGCAGGACAACCTGAACAATAATTTTTTCGAGTGGCACACTCCACTGGATTGGTGCCCAGCCGAAGTCCCTTGTCCCTTGCCTTGAATTGCCGGTAATGTCGCGATCAATAGCATATTCCCAATGGAAAGTGTATGTTTTTCCGGGGATGGTTTCAGAACCAAATTCCGCCCTGTAGAAATTGTCTCCCAGGGAAACAAGTGAAGCAGGGATTTTTTGGCTTCCTTCGAGGAGATACTGGTCTTTTATCCTGTGCCCACTGTCAAAAGGTCCAATCTTGTTGATGGCGTCCCTGCTATCGGTTTCCAGGAATGTGAGGTCCTGCTTGACCGTTGCGGTGCCATCAGATTGAAGGACAAAATAACTCTTGAATTCTTTTAGATCAGGGGCTCCAGCTGCCCTTGATGATGGCAATGGGAACTGCAGTAAAAAAAGAAAGAACAAGGCGAGCGAAATGGCCCGCCTTGTTTTGTCACTTCTTGCCACGAGTTGCGATCTCATTTTCAAGCCAGGGTGCTATTTTGTCTCCACCATAAAGATTTCCAAGTTCTCCCGCATCCTTCATTTCAACCTTGAATAGCCAATTATTGTAAGGGTCCTTGTTGATTGCAGATGGGTCATCTACGGCATCTTCATTGACTGCGATTACTGTTCCAGATACAGGGCTATATATTTTCCCAAGCCATTTCCCGGTCTCAAGTGAGCCAACCTGATCATTCTGTGAGACTTCATCATCTTCCATAGGGAGTTCTATAAAAGATATTTCTCCAGCTAGCTTTGTTCCGAACTCATCTATCCCGATGATTGCAACATTGCCATCTTTTTTAACCCAGAAATGCTCCTTGTGGTAATAAAGGTCGTCTGGCAGATTGTAGTCGCCAATTTTTGGCATACGATACCTCCTTTGAATTCACTTAAATACTGATGAATTTTACAACGCTGTTTTCACCACGTCAACATGGAAAGGAACCTTGACAGAAAGAGGCTCTAGGCTAGAATGCGAAGCGTGAACAATATTGAATTGTACATAGAAATTGACGATTGTTGGGTCGGTCAGTGCGGTCCGGAATTTTATATTGGCCTGCTTCCTTCAACCATTGATAAAATTGGAAACGTGACCTTTGTAGACAGGATACCCATTGGCAAGATATTGTCAAAAGGTGCAATAATTGGAATATTGGAAACATCAAAACTTGGTGACTGGCCTTTGAAGTCGCCTGTTAATGCTCTTGTACTTGCTTTTAACGATAAATTGAACAAAAATCCATCACTTTGTATCGCAAGTGATATGGATGAAAACTGGATTGTAAAGTGTAAAGTCCAGGGTATATCAACGATCTCTGATCTTGGTGAAGCCAAGACGCGATAAATACAGGAGGAAAATATGAAAGTTTATTACACGAAAACAGATGAATACGTTAAAGTAGACGGCGATACAGCCATTGTTGGCATCACCGAATATGCCCAGCATCATTTGGGTGACATAATCTTTGTCGACAAGATTGCTGTTGGAAAGCAGGTCAAAAAAGAGGGCATTCTGACCGCTATCGAATCGGTAAAGGCCGCAACGGACGTTTTTTCGCCAGTATCTGGTGAAATCACTGAATTCAACGAAAATGTTTCCAAAACCCCCGCCATCATCAACCAATCAGCCGAAGGAGATGGCTGGATTGCAAAGATCAAACTCGCCAACCCAGGCGAGGTCAATTCACTTCTTTCACCGGAAGACTACTCAAAAATCCACGCAGAGTGAGGCCTTAAATGCGCTATATGCCATTGTCCCCGGATGATGTCCGGGAAATGCTTTCTGCCATTGGCGTCAAGACGATAGATGATCTTTTTGCACCAGTTCCTAAAGATGTCAGGTTTCAGGGTGCGTTGGACATACCAGAGGCCATGTCCGAAGTTGAACTCAGGAGACATGTTCGTGGTCTGGCCGATGAGAACTATGACGCCACAAAATCACTGTGTTTCGCCGGCGGAACAGGGTATTACCACTATATCCCATCTGCTGTAAACACGCTTTCCGGTCTTCCGGAGCTTCTGACTGCCTACACTCCCTACCAGCCAGAGCTCTCGCAGGGCATACTGATGGCCATTTTTGAATTTCAGACGCTTATGACCGAGCTTACCGGTCTTGCTGTCTCGAATGCGTCACTTTACGACGGTTCTACTGCCGTTTGTGAAGCGGCCAGAATGGCCGTAAACCAGTCTGGGAAAAATGTTGTATCGATAAGCTCTCTCGTGCACCCCTCGTATATCGACACTCTCAAGTCCTTCGCATCATTCCTTGGCTATGAAATAAGGATTATTCCAGCCACAGGCGACAGGACTGACGCTTCCAGGATTGCCGAGTATGCAAAAGATTCAGCCTGCATAATAATCCAGAGCCCAAATGTTTTGGGAACAATCGAGGATGTCGAGCTGGTTGCAAAGAACACAAAATCTGCGGGTTCTTATATCGTCCAGGTCGTCGCAGAGACAATTTCATTTGGACTGCTAAAACGTCCAGGTGATCTTGGCGTTGATATTTGTTGTGGTGATGCACAATCTTTTGGAAATCCGCTTGCATTTGGCGGGCCATATCTTGGCTTCATGACTTGCACCGAGGAATTCATAAGAAGGCTCCCGGGCAGGATTGTTGGTGAAACCACAGACAGACATGGCAATACAGTCCTTACACTCACACTCAGGCCAAGAGAACAGGACATAAGAAGAGAGAAAGCGACTTCAAATATCTGTACCAATAACAGCAATTCAATGCTTCGTGCATTGATCTATCTTCTTTTGATGGGCAAGAAGGGTGTTGCTGAAGTGGCCAGACAGAACTATGACAAGGCCCACTATTTTGTAGAAAAAGCAAAATCTGCAGGACTCAAGATTTTCAACCAGAACCCATTCTTCAACGAAGTCACAATTCTCCTTCCATCAAAGAAGGACAATTTTGCAACCGATATGCTCCAGAGGGGTTTTATTGTTTCCCCAACAGAAATACCAGGAACAGGCAAGGCTGTAACGGTGGCTGTTACCGAGATGCTCACAAAGGAAGAGATTGAGGCATTTGTCGAGGCGCTCAAGGAGGTGGCTGCATGATTGGTTACATTTTTAACAACTCCAAGGCAGGAAAAGTAGGATACAGCCTTCCGCCATCCGATGTGCCAAAAGCTGAACTACCGAAGGGCCTTGTGAATGAAAAGGAACTTGATCTTCCAGAAGTGACTGAAGTCGAGGTAGTGCGTCATGTGACAGCAATGGCCAAGGAAACCTATGGTGTTGACACAGGTTTTTATCCGCTTGGTTCCTGCACCATGAAATATAACCCAAGGATAAACGAAGAACTGGCTACACTCGAAGGTTTCGTCAATCTCCACCCGGACACACCGATAGAAGGTTGCCAGGGTGCCCTGGAGATGATGTATAATCTTGACAAGCATTTTTGCGCCATAACTGGAATGGATGCCTTTACCCTTGCTCCGGCAGCAGGCGCCCATGGCGAAATGACTGGAATGAGCATTATCCATCAGTACCACAAATCCAGAGGTGATACGAAACGCAACAAGGTTCTCATTCCTGATTCGGCACATGGAACAAACCCGGCCTCGGCAGTGGCTTCTGGTTTTGAAACAGTGACTATCCCATCAAATTCATCCGGTGGCGTTGACATGGATGCCCTGGACAAGAACATGACCGATGAAATCGCAGGGCTCATGCTTACCAATCCAAACACGGCAGGCATTTTTGACCCCAATATTTGCGAGATAGCAAGGATTGTCCACAGCAGGGGCGGATTGCTTTATTATGATGGCGCAAACCTCAATGCTCTAATGGGAATCAGCCGTCCTGGTGATTTTGGGTTCGATGTTGTCCACCTTAATCTTCATAAGACATTCTCCACACCACACGGTGGCGGAGGACCTGGGTCAGCTCCGGTTGGAGTAAAGGATTTCCTGAAGCCATACCTTCCGGTTCCCCATGTCGCAAAGAATGGCGATACATATTATTTTGACTACAACATGCCAAAATCGATGGGCAGGATCAGGGCCACCTGGGGCAATTTCCTTGTGCTCCTGAAGGCCTATTGCTACATCAGGACCATGGGTCCGAAGGGACTCAAGCAGGCAAGCGAGCATGCCGTGCTTTCTGCAAACTACATAAGGGTCAAGATCAATGATCTTTATCCGGAAGGATTCCCGGGGCTTTGCATGCACGAATGCGTAATGTCCGGTTCACCACTCAAAAAATTCAATGTCCTGACCAAGGATGTTTCAAAGAGACTTATGGACTACGGTTTCCACCCCCCAACAAACTACTTCCCGCTTATTATTCCAGAGGCAATCATGATTGAGCCGACTGAATCGGAATCCAAGGAAATGGTGGATTCTTTCATTGCGGCAATGAGGGCCATCTACAAAGAGGCCGAAGAGGGCAAAATTGATTTCTCCCTGACACCACTCACAAAGGAAGTGTCCAGGGTCGACGAAACAAAGGCTGCAAGAACACCAATCCTTCGCTGGACAAAGAAGGCTTGATAGATTACACCTCATATCTCAGGCAGATAATCGCCGATGTGGCGGTTGTCTGCCCTGAGTTTTCCCACATAAGGACAGAGTCACTGATCGTGACTTTTAGCAGAGCCAAGTCGTCCGGAAAGGGCGGCTTGCTTGCATTTTTGGCCCCTTTAAGGTTTGAGGGAGGGGTGACCGTCACATCAATCAGGGGAAAACTCTACCAGATACCAACAGTTGTGGTTGATGGCCAGACAAAACTTTATTACATAGGTTTTGTTGTACCGAGGTTCCTTGATTTGCCACTCGAAGAGAAGGTCAAGACAATAATTCACGAGCTTTATCATGTATCAGAAGCTTTTGATGGCGACATCAGAAGATTCCCGGGGCGCAACTTTGCCCACTCCAGCAGAAGGTCTACTTTTGATTCCATCTCGGAGAAAATTGCCAAAGAGTGGCTTTCAAAAACATCAATTGACACGGGCATTCTTTCCCAGACCTCCGAAGAGTTGAAAAGGAACTTTGGAAAAGTTGCGGGTGTAAGAGTCAGCAAGCCAAAAATTGTGCGGCTGTCTTGACTGGCGGAAATCTGCGGCTAGGATTTAGGCGATGAAAAGGACCATATCACTTTTACTCTTGTCCATCGTTTTTGTGGCCGGGTGCACAGGCACCGGTTCTTACAAGAAAATGCCCATCTGGGACATTTATTCGGATTTTTCTTTTGTTGAAGAACAGCAGTTCCTTTCTGATGTTGAGAAAAACCGCCCTGCTGAATTCAGGCTTCTTGAGCTGGTCAAGCATGAAAGATTTGTTGCTTACGACAATTATGTTATGGCCATGCAATCGGCGTTGCCGGATGATGAAGGGAAACCTGTAATTTATCAGCCAACCTGCTACTTGTTGCCTGGTGTTGATGGATTGATGGACATTAAACGTGTGGAAGAGTTGTACAAAAAGGAAACGAGTGTTCCAATGCCAAAGGAACCTCCACACACAGTTGTAGTATCTTTTGTCGACCAGCTTTCGAACGGGTTGATGGCGCAGGCTTATCAAGATATTGACAAGGGAACACCCTTTTATAATGAGATAGGTGGATACGAAGGTTTGAGTGGTTATCTAAAGAAAATCCTTGACGGAAAACGTTACGCAAGGGTTGCAGTAAAAGAGGTTGTAATAGAAAATGGTGCCAGGTTTGCAGTTGTTGACCTGGATGTGTTGTCATTCCAGGAACCCAGGGGTCAGAACCTTGGGTGGGAGTTCAAAAGGACAACATTGAAGTACAGAATGTACCTCGGAGAGGATGGAACATGGATTATAAGAGAATCAGTGCACTAATTTTGGCGGCAGCAATGCTCGCTTCATGCGGGCAGGCAAAACCAGTCGATAGATATAAAGACCCGCAGACCGGGAAGTCTTATCCGGACACTGTGTCACTCCTGGAAGACAAGAAAAAAGACAGTCCCCACGAGTATGATATTGTTTATGAGCTTTCCAAAGAGGAACCAAAGGCTTTTGAAATATATGCCAGTGCTATTGACGCGGGTGTTGTACAAACTCCAAAAGAGACCCTCTATTTTGATGACAAGGGAAATGAAATCGAAAAGGGTGTTTTTATAAAATCTTTGGGGCTCCCGGATGGTTTTGAAAATGTTGTCCAGAACTATTATGATCTTCTGTCCAGACAAGAATTTGCCAAGTGTTTTGAAATGATTGACCCCAAAGGTCCACTGATGGGAAGATTTGATAATAAATTTGATATCTATAATGCACAGCAATTGTCATCAAGGCTTGATCTAAGGGTTGTTTCTTCTGATATTACCGATTACCGCATGCAGTCCCTGGGCGATGGGAGCAAGATGGTTGAAGTGTATTTTAGGGTGCTTGGTTTTTTCAAACCTGCCATACCATACGATCCAAATCCACCGAGAGATGGTCAGGAAACCATGTCAGATCCTAACAGCGGGAAACCAGTCCCGCCGCCGCAACCAACCGGTGACTCTGGCGCCATGGATCTGAATTGGGAATACAGGTATTCCGGAGTTTCGAGAATGACTCTGTCTTGTCCATCCGGAAAATGGATGATATATGACCAGCAATAGTCTTGACGTTGCTTACAAACCAAGCTGGCTTTCCATGGTTGCTGCCATGGAAAGCCAGCTTTCATTTATGGGCAAGGAAGCCGATTACGACTGGATTTCCGGCATAACGGGTTTTGCCTTCAGGAATGCCGTTGAAGACCAGCTCCTGCCGGGGGCCTTCAACTTCAATTTTATATGGTTTGATACATTCCTTTCAGCTTATGACAGATTGGGTGTGTGTGTGGAAATAATATCCTGCCACGAACACCAGCTGACTTTTGATGCCCATCAGGACCTCTTGTGGGAGAGGATATGCCAGTCGGTTGGAAACAACCTTCCGCCGATGGTCTGGGAGAACTTTGAGTTTGGCGTTGTAACTGGTTTTGACAGGGAGCTTGCGAATTGGGAATGTGCCGGTGTGCAGGGAAAACTTGTCCACCCAAAGGCAAAGCTTGGACTGGGCGATGTCCCATTCCTTTTCGGGGCAATACCCGTAAAGAACGTCCAGTTCGATAAAACTCAGGCAGCAACAATGGCGTTGAGGGTAGCTGTTTCCGTAGGTTTCCTGTCCAAACCGCCCTATCCAACCGGATACAATGCCGTTATTGGTGTGGAGGCATACAGGAAATGGCAACAGGAGCTTGAAAAAGACTTTAATCTTTATGGCTGTTCCCATCTTATACAGACCCTGAAAGATGCTAGGGGATCAGCCTCATTATTTCTTGCCAAAGTATCAGAGCTCTATGATGGTGTCACATCAACACTGCTCATGAGAGCCTCCGAAAGATTTGCCCAGGTCCAGCACAAGCTAGGCGAGATGTCATTGCTGTTCCCTTATCCTGGTGAATTCAAAGCCGGAGAGATTGAGAGATCAAAAGGGAAAGAGATGCTTGAGGACTGCTATATAATGGAAACAGAGGGTCTGAAGCTGATAGCCACAGCTGTCGAGAGGCTGGATGCAAAGTGATTGATTTGCATATTCATACGGAGCTTTCACCGGATGCGAAGGGGACGTTTGAACAATATATCAGTTTTGCCATTGAACATGGCCTTAAAATTGTTGGTTTCACCGAGCACTGGGATTTTGACCGATTCGACCCGACATGCAATTTTGATGTCCACAAAAAGAGCCAGGAAATTTGCAGGGGGTATTGCGGGCCGATCGAGGTGCTCTACGGGGCAGAAATTGGCTATCACAGGATATATGAGGACTATGTCACAAAATGCCTTGATGAAGTGAAGCTCGATTTTATCCTGGGCTCCGTCCACGAGGTTGAAGGTCTGATGATTTCCGAGGTCGCAGAAACTGGAGAGTTTTTTAGCAAATTTGGCAAAAAAGGTTTCCAGATTTATTTTGAGGCTGTCGCAAATTTTGCCCAGGACGGGATCTTTGATGTCCTTGGCCACCTGGATGTCATAAAACGTTTTAGTGTCCTCTATGATTTTCCGTTCAAAGAAGAACAACACAAGGCGCAGATAATCGAGATACTGGATATTCTTGTCGCAAGGAACAAGGCACTTGAGATAAACACCTCCGGGTTGAGGCAGCCACCAGGCGCCTCGTATCCCAGTCTCAAAGTTGCAAGGTGGTTCTTCGAAAGGGGCGGGAAATATATAACTGTAGGTTCGGATTCCCATGAACCGGCAATGACCGGCAGGGGTTGCGATGAAACCATACAAAACCTTATCAACATGGGGATAATTGACATAACGATCTTCAAAGAGCGCTACCCCATTGTTCTTAATGTCATTGGTGAACCAAGCCAGGGGTTTGTCCGTAAATTGAGGTGAAGGAGGCAAGATGAAGAAAATCTTAACGAGCTTGATAGTGATAGCCACAATCGTTAGTGTCGCGCCGTTTATGGCTTTTGCCAGAACTGACGAGATACACATTTCAACCGGCCAGCTTGTTGTCGGAATGTCATCTGAAATTACAATTGTTATCAGGGAAACCGGAACCAGGGCACTTGTGCAGGGTGCTGAAGTCGTCATGGATGGTTGCGGTATAAACACCAGAAGGACCACAAACGCCAAGGGAGAGGCCGTTTTCAATGTCGTGCCCACCGAAACCGGAAAGGTCAAAATAACCGCAACAATACAGGGCATGAGGCCAACAGGCACCGAGATACCCGTCGTTCCGGACAAGAGTCCGCCACCACTTGATCTTGACCCGCTGGTTCCCATAACAAACCAGCCTTCACTGACCGTTGTTGGAAGAACAAGGCCGGGCACCGAGGTCTATGTTGGCAGGGTCAAGGCCATTGTTGATGAAAAGGGTAGTTTTAAGGCAACAATCCAGCTTTCTGAAGGAGACAACCATATTGTTGTGAAGTCTTCAACCCAGTATGCCTCAACAACAAAGGAATTTCTCGTAGCACTCGACACAAAGGCACCAGCAGTAATCATCGAGAACGATTTTGGGAAAGAGGACTACGTTGATGTAAAAACAATCACTGTGAAGGGCAGGGTCGATCCTGGTTCAAAAGTCACCATCAACGGCATCGAAGCAACGGTTGTAAATGATTTTTTCATCTGCCAGATACCGGTGAATCCTGGAAAGAACACTCTCACAATCGTTGCTACAGACCAGGTTGGCAACAAGACGACAATTGAAAAAGAAGTCCTCGTCTACACCATGAAGAACATCAAGATAACAATAGGCAGCACCACAGGTTATGTTGATGGCAAGGAAACCACCCTTGATGCCCCACCCACAATTGTTGGAGGCAGGACGATGGTTCCCCTTCGTTTCATCGGTGAGGCTTTTGGGGCAACATTCAGCTTTGACCAGGCTACAAAACAGATATCCATCCAGTATGGACAGAAGAGCATTGTGCTGACAATTGGATCAAACCAGGCCACAATTGACGGAAAAGTCGTTACTCTTGATGTGCCGGCCCAGATTGTGGGTGGCAGGACAATGGTCCCGGTGAGATTTATTGCCGATGCTTTTGAAGCAAACACCAGCTATGACTCGGCAACAAAAACTGTTACAATCACCAAAAAGATACTGCCTTAAAGACTCCTGACCAGCTATTTCTAAAAAAGCCCCCAGCGTGAAGCTGGGGCTTTTTTGTTTGGTGGTTGCAGAACTGACTGACGCCTGTATTTCAATGGAACAGGAAAGGTTTGAGAGTATATACCCATTTGGTTTAGTCTATAGGTTCCCATGGAACCATAAACATTTTTAGAAGTTATTAATCCTCTTCCATGACCAAGATGCAGTTTTATATTAAAAATCCAAATACGCATACTCGCACCATAATAAAAAAGCGCCCCTTTTTGGAGCGGTCAGATAGGGATTTATAATTCCTGAAAAATTCGGCATAGTCGTTGATATTCGGCTATGCCGTTTTTTCGTTTATTTTGGTAAGTCGATAGCGCCAATGCAGTTATAAAAAATTTGAATCCGCTGGGTTCTGCGGCCATCTACCTTTTCAGCCTTGAATACTATAATTTTGTCAATGAACTCTCGGATAATCTCTGCATCCAATTCTGTAATTTCTGTGTACTTTTTAACCAGTGCCAAAAAGCGGTCGGTATTGAGGGACTGTTCATTTGCTGTATCAATGGTATGTTTTAATTTGGTTATCCTTTCTTCCAGTGTCTTCTGCTCGGCTTCATATTCAGCCGACATCTTGTAAAAACGCTCTTCGGGAATTTTACCCATCACATTGTCTTCATATAGCTTTCGAATGATTTTGTCTATGTCAGCAATACGAGCCTGTGCTTGTTCGTACTCCTTTTGACTTTGGCGGAGTTCTTTGGCAAGTTCCTTTTCTGAATTATTCATAACTATACGGATGAATTCCTGTTCATGGTCTTTGGCAAAGGAGGTTACACGCCTTAAGTCTTCTAGCAAAAGCTGTTCCACTACAACATTGCGTATCTGATGTGAACTGCACATACCCTTTTTCTTGCGGTAAGTCGCACAAACGAAATATTCCTTATCGTGTGTCCATCCCTTGCCTCTAACCTGATACAGCTTTGCACCACAGTCGGCACAAAACATCATGCCAGAAAGCATTCCCATTTCACCTAATCGTGATGGTCTTCGCTTGCCATCTCTAATTTTCTGCACTGTTTCCCAAGTACCCTCATCAATAATTGCTTCATGGGTATTTTTGAATACCAGCCAATCTTCTGGATTGTTCAATATCTTGACTTTGCTCTTATATGACTTTTTAGAAGTCTTGAAATTTACCGTGTGACCTAAATATTCCATTTTAGCCAGAATATCTGATACGGTACGAGCCGACCAAGCATATGGGTTTTCAGGTGGTCTTGCTGGAGTGTTAATACCCATTTTGCGAAGATGAACTGTAGGTGTATCAATGCATCGCTTTTCAAGTTGCTTTGCTATCTGCGTGGGTCCAAAACCAGCCATGCACAGTCGGAAAATATCTCTGACCACCTCGGCGGCTTTCTCATCTATAATCCAGTGCAACTTATCTTCAGGGTCTTTAATATAACCGTAAGGCGGATTGGTGCAGAGTGGCTTACCGGACTGTCCCTTGGATTTGAACACAGCACGGATTTTCTTGCTAGTATCCTTAGCGTACCATTCATTAATAATGTTAAGAAACGGTGTAAAGTCACTGTCTGCTTGGTTTGCACTATCAATACCATTGTTAATAGCAATGAATCGTACATCTGCTTCAGGAAACATAATCTCTGTGTAATAGCCTACTTTGAGGTAATCCCTGCCGAAGCGGGACATATCCTTAATGATAATCGTTCCAATTCTACCGGACTCTACATCAGCAATCATGCGGTTAAAGTCTGGTCTATCAAAAGTTGTACCGCTGACCCCATCATCCACATAAAATTCGATGTTGCGAAAACCGTTGTCCTCAGCATATTTTTTTAGAATTGTCTTCTGGTTTACTATGCTGTTGCTGTCTCCTGCAAGCTCATCATCACGGGAAAGCCTGCAGTAAAGAGCAGTAATTTTCGCTTCTTCAAATGCTAATGTTGATTTACGTATAGTGCTAAATGTTGACTGTCTATTCATTTTTCTCCTCCATTTCCGACAGTCTTCAAGCGGTTTAGCACTATGTATATTACCGTACTACCTTGAAGAAGTCGAGTTGATTTCCGTGGGTTTACTTGAACTATCTGATAACTTTGAAAGGCTTTTTGCGTTGGCTGTAATCAGTCGTTTCAGCTTGGAATATGCACTTTCCTTTGCTGAATCACTTATTCGTGATTCCACAACATAGACCGTACCTCCGATATCGGATTTGGTTGTGCGGCTGTTACTTTGATTTTCCATATCGTGACCTCCTATCCGATGTTTTGAAGGAACTGGCACTGAGCTGAATTGATGACTCAGTGCCTAATCCATCATTTAAGCTTTTATTTGTAATATTTTCAGAGCATCCGGTTGAATTAGCTTCCCATCCAATCTCTCGTAAGCAGAAAATCCAATTTGCCCCTGCAATGCATATAACTCACTTAATTTCTTTATTGTTATTGGTTGACGCTCAATCAGCCAGTAGTATGATAAATCTCCAAATACAAGGCTTTTTGCTCCTGCTGATACTGTAGGCATATATGGAGAGGTAACTACAGGCTTTCCGAAGATGGTGTTATCCGAAGGATTCCACAGATAACTGCCGCTTGTATCCTTAAGGGTTCTAAGAAGCATAGCTGTATTATCGTGCATGATAAACACAGCGTTATTTCGGTATTCATCTTTTAATGAAAAATACAGAGAGATGATCTCGTCAAAAGAGATGGTAGCACTATCTGCTGTAGTTACATCTGCATCTGCTGTAAGGATACCTGTTGGCTGTGTTGTGCCATTTCCATTAAGCAATGCATTTTCCTCAGCCTTGCCAAAACGCTTCGCAAAATCACCCATCAGATACTTTTCAAGATTAAAGTTCATATCGGTGACGAATGAGCGGTTTAGCTTGACAAGAGATGCCAGCTTGTATGATTTCACCAGAAACTGTGTAAATGTATCGGCGCTTTCGGGGATTGGATCCCCGTCTTCAACCCAATCTGCTGTACCCGTTGAGGATACCGCTTGAATTTTACCTTCTGCAGAAGATAGATTGATAACAGTAGCAAATCTGCGGAATATATTCTCCTTTGCCAAAGCAGTGTTAAAGCCTTCTCGGAACTCGTCTGGTGCGACATAGGCTCCTGCATTATCAAAGCCCTCGCTTAGATTTTGATTATTTTCTTCTTTTCCTTTCATAACATTCCAAAACGCTCTATTATAAGTTGTTGATGTTGCCATAATCGTTTACCTCCTAAATTAAAATGGATTGTGGGGTATATACCCCGTTTGAAACCGCGTTTTTTTACGCGTTGCCCCACGCCCGTTGTCCAGATGAAAAGGTGTGGAGATTTGACCTCCCCTAGGGGGTAGGTATTAACACATGGAGTTGTATCCAGTGTTTTCAGTGGTATTAAGCTTTGTAGCAAGATGTAGCAGGTAAAAACTAAACTCTCTATACGAGAGCGATTTTTTATATAACCTGTTTTTCTTGCTACAAGCTGCTACACTGTGTTTAAATAAGAAAAAATTCTTCTTCTGTCAGCTTATATCCGATAAGCATTGTGGTCATTCCACCACCAGAACGTGGTCGTTTCCGTTCTACACGGGCGATAGCTGTTAAGGCTTGTTTGAAGTTTCTTGCATTCTCCGAATAACATCCATTGGCGCTGCACCAACGCTGATACCGGGCATACACTTCGGATGTGCGCACCTCACTGTTGGGACTTTCCTCCAAGGCATCCTCGAAAAATAATGCTATTTTGTCGCTGTCACGCTTATAAGCCTCCGTTGCTGTCTTAACAGAATCAGGTAAAGTAAAGCCTTCCTTCTTTAACAGCTGATAGCCTTCAATTAGCCAGTTGAGGATAGCACTTTGATTCTTCGGTTTGGCAAATTCACGTTTTAAGCTTTTATCCTGCTCGTTTTCATCGAAGTGTCGTTCAAAAGGGATAATCACCACTCTACCACTGGAAAACAACGTCATATCCGTAATGACTGGCAGATAATTGGTGTTGATATACAGCTTAAACTTAGGTGAAAAGTCAAAAGAATTCTCATGTAGAAACCTTGCGTTAATGGTGTCACCACCCGTCATGCTTTTTACCTGTGCAGCATTTAGGACAAGTCCTCTGCTAGGTTCGGAAATATTTACATAGCGTACTCCTGCAAGCCGGGCAATATCTTCACTTGGACTTGAACTGTTATTGTTCTTTTTCAGACTGATAGTCTCCGGCCTTGCGGTACAGCCATAACTGCCTAATACCTTAAGAACGCTCTCACATAGCGTACCTTTACCGTTTCGAGTTGTAGCACCATAGAGAACAAACAGGCATTCATACCGAGTGTCTCCGCTGATACTGTAGCCAAAGGCTTTTTGGAGGAATTTTGCCTTTTCCTCATCTCCGCTCATAATCTCATGAATAAATCTATCCCATCGCTCGCTTTTTGCTTCTGGGTCATATTTAACACCAGATATCTTTGTAAGCCTGTCCTCGCTGTTATGGGGACGAAAATCCATAGACATTAAAAACAAGGTTCCATTGGCACAGTTGAGTACCTGCGGGTCTTGGTCAAATTCAGCCATTGATATGGGATATACGCTCTGTGCATCCTTAAGCACCGTTTCCCTGTATCTTCTTGACTGCCACTTTCGGCAATAGTCAATGTATGCCTTTCTTTGATGTTCATCCTGAATAGTCAAAGCATAGGTTAGTAGTTGGTTAGCCAATGATTTACACATTTCCATTACTTTTAGATTACCGACATCAGGAATCCAAATGCCATTCTCGTAGCAAAACCACATTTTCCTTTCAGGAACATAGCGGGCAAAAGATTTATAATAATCAGCAAACAGCCTGCTTGCCCCAATATCCGTCCAAGGGTAGCGATCGTTACTCTCAGGCTTAAAATCAGCAAGGGAACATTCACCAAAATCTTCTGTAGCTGATGAATGTATACCACCTGGTTTATATATTTCAGTAGCATTTGCGATAGCTTTTTCTATGGTTATCATTCCATAAGTACTGCCAGACTGCGGTCTATTCCATTTATCTCGCATTAGGCCGCTCTGCCGGAAAAGTCTGTCCATCTGTCCAATATCCCTGCCACACCAAAATGCCAGCATACCGCAAAGTGCTAAATCAGCTTCACTGGCAGAAGCATAGCCTGATGTATCCCCTTGCCATAACGCTTTGAACCTTTCTCCGTTTGCCGATTTTAATGCCTTCTCAATAACAGACTTGTCGGACAGATAGGATTGGCTTTCTGTATCCAGTAGTTGCTTCACAGGGGTAGGACGTAGCATATACTTGTCTAGTATCATCTGAAGCTCATTCGATTTCTCCGGTATATCACCATCTACAAATACATTGCCTGTTACGGTAACAAAGCGGTTTGTTGCTCTAGCCACATAGACCTCAACTCCCAGCTTTCTGTTGTTGATATAGTATTTTGTTTTGTCAAAGTCATAGCCAGTGGCCTTAAAGAAAATATGCAACCCTTTCCCAGATGGACTGTGTTCCATATAGCAACCACTAAAAACATCTACAACAATTTGGGCAATAGGCTTAAGCTTATCACCACTGTCAAAGCAATCATCTAAGTCGATAACACAGATGTCATTACCTACCAAAAATCCGATACCGTCATAATCACTTATAGCAGCTGCTGCCGAACTAAAATCTAAAAATGTACTCCGCTGATCTGCTTTTGCCCTTTTTCTTGTTACTGGGTTATAGGGAACTTTGGTTTTTCTGCCACTTCGCTCTTCATATTTCCAACAGCAAAACTGAGGATTATCTTTAAGCATCTGCGGCAAGTTCTCATATTGTGTTTTCAGTTATTTCACCTCCTTGCCTTTTATTAATGACCCGAAACGCTACGGTTCCAGAGGGTTTGCCTTGTTTGACACAACCTCGTTATCTTTCAAGGAATACGCTCGGAATTATCGTCATGGCATATTCTGCTTGAAGTATCTCTTGCATTTCGGGGTATTCAGTTGTCAAGGAGCAGTGAGAGAAAAACTATGCTTTCATTGGGGGATTATTTTTCCTCTCACCTTATAGCCTTGGTAGAACACATTAGTTGAGGGTTTTAGAAAAATATTTTTCTTCCTCATCCATAAGCGAAGAATTCTATTGATTCGAACCCCTAAAATAAAAAAACAGCCTGTCTTTTTTCCGGTAAAGACTGCTGTAATGCTTATGCTTTTGCTCAAATTTGAGCGGAAGTGATATTTAGTTTAAGAAGGATTAATGTTATAACTTTGCCTTTGGTTTTACAAATAGACTTAAAGACTTTTTTGTCTAAAAGTATTTATTTGAATAAAAGAGAAAAATGAAAGGCATACACAACTATCATTATCTTTGTTAACATTGTAAAATTACTTCACAAACACAGAATTATCATGTTGTTTTTGAAGAAAATGTGCTATAATGGAAAAAACATATATAAAGAGGTGACCAAGATGACCGTTAGTTATAAAAAGCTTTGGAAATTGTTGATAGACCGCGATATGAAGAAGAAAGATTTACAAGCTGCTGCGGGAATAAGTCCATCGTCAATTTCAAAGCTTTCTAAAAACGAATATGTCAGTATGGACGTTCTTGTAAAGGTTTGTACGGCACTTGGCGTTGATTTTAAAGATATCATGGAATTAGTGCCTAATATGGTTGAAGAAAGGGAGTAGAGTTATGGAAAACAACAGAAAAGAACAGGAACGGGCGGAATTACACCGCACGATATGGAATATGGCAAATGATCTAAGAGGCAGTGTAGATGGATGGGACTTTAAGCAATATGTTCTAGGTATGCTGTTTTACCGCTACATATCTGAAAATATTACTGCCTATATTAACGCCGGAGAATG
>JAKIZT010000011.1:0-1477 GCA_022707885.1 Caldisericales bacterium
TTGATTTCCTTTTCTATGCTGGTGCTATCAAGGTGGCTGGTTCGGTTTATGATGAAGGTCATGTCAGATTTCTCTCCAAAGGTATTAATGATACCCACCTCCCTTTGACACAATATACAGAAAGCTATGAAGAGAAGGACCAGTACAGCGACTATCACCATTACAACAACCCATATTTTTTTATTCATTTTATCAGTACCTCCTCTTCATGTTCTCTGTTATGATTTTATACCACTGTCAAGGTATTGGTTTTTTGTAGTTTTTGCCAAGCTTCCACGTTGGAGAAACGGCGCCTTTGAGGGAACCGACAGTGTATCTGCTCGGTTTTCCTTTTTCTTTTTTTGGAATTATCAGATCATCCTTTCCCAATCTTGCAAAGGCACTCCCAGAAATAGTCTGAGAGAATTTATAATATCATTTAAATACGATCTTAAATGGACGTTTGATGCCATATTGATAAACACGATTGTGGGTGAGGAAAACAAAGTTATATTGATCATTTGGAGTGCCGCCACTACGATGTATGTCCATCAGGAAAAAGTATCCTTTGTATTCACCCTCAAAAGGTTCGCAGGTGACAACCTGGGCTTTGCCTTCTGTGGCAAGGATAAGGACTGGTTCATATTTGTTATTGCTGAGTTGTCTGATAAAAGCAAAAACATCACCAGAAGAATATGTATTAAGCTCATTATCATTTGCACTGTCTACCAGCTTCCACCCATCACCATCAACAATTAACTTTGTTTCTCCGGTGTTGGAAGATATGGCCATTATGCCTTGCTTTGTTGGGACAAAGTAGCATCCCAATCTGTCTGCTCCATTGCCAATAATGTCAATCTGTTTTTTCCATAGTACTTTCTTCTCTTTGAATGATACACTCCAGGTGTTGAAGCCATCATAGAAGAGGACTTCATTGTTGTCTCTTACATTAAAGTAGCCTATAAGTATCATTCTGTCATTGATTGGAGCATTATCCAGTTTGACTGTCCCATCAACAGAGCCATCATCGTTGTAGTGGGTGAGGAATTGACCATCGAAAATGTATAATGATTCTCTAAAACGATCTCTCTCTGGGCTCGAAATGAATGAAGGTTTGTTGAGTTTCAATATCTTTGGAGTGTTTTTCAAATCAAATGCAGGATACATATAGATCACATCATTGTCAGATGTTGTACAGCACAAATAATCCTGAATATAGCATACTATGCGACTGCAGGGGGTTTTTGTATATTCAGATATGGCAAATTTGTCATCCTGTTCGTTTATTCTGTATAGGTAATTATTATCGTCTTTATTAATTAAAAGGTAATAACCCATTCGTGATAATATTTTGCCTGGAAATCCGATATAATTATTTTTGTTTATGATTGTATCCAATAGATCATCAGTTATATAGTCACCTCTTATTTTGGATTTCGATATGCTATTAGCATAAGAATAGTATCCAGGATATCCCCATTCATATACTTCTTTAATT
>JAKIZT010000011.1:1661-2444 GCA_022707885.1 Caldisericales bacterium
TATCAGTACCTCCTCTTCATGTTCTCTGTTATGATTTTATACCACTGTCAAGGTATTGGTTTTTTGTAGTTTTTGCCAAGCTTCCACGTTGGAGAAACGGCGCCTTTGAGAGAATGCATAGTATATCTGCCATTATTACTAATTATTATGCGTTCTTCACTTGTTCCAAGCTTTTCAAAAACACTGTCTATGGAGTCTCATTTACAAGATTATTTTACTACGATCTTGAACGGACGTTTGATGCTGTATTGGTAAACACGATTGTGAGTCAAGAATACATGATTTTCTATATAATTTTCATAGCCATTTTGGCTCGCATCCAAAAGAAAAATATACCCTCTATATTCACCCTCAAAGGGTTCGCAGGTAACAACCTTGGCTTTGCCTTCTGTAGCAAGGATAAGGACTGGTTCATATTTGTTGTTGCCGAGTTGTCTAAGGAAAATGGCCGTATTTACTGAAGAGAATAGATTGTTCTCATTATTATTTAAGCTGTCTACCAGCTTCCACCCATCACCATCAACAATTAACTTTGTTTCTCCGGTACTGGAGGATATGGCCATTATGCCTTGTTTTGTTGGGACAAAGTAGCATCCCAATCTGTCTACTCCATTGCCAATAATGCCGATTTGTTTTTTCCATAGTACTTTCTTCTCTTTGAATGATACGCTCCAGGCATTGGAGCCATCATAGAACAATACTTCATTGTTGTCTCTTACATTAAAGTAACCTATAAGTATCATTCTGTCATTGATTGGAACGTCATCCAGTTTGACTGTTCCA
>JAKIZT010000011.1:3126-63290 GCA_022707885.1 Caldisericales bacterium
TATCAGTACCTCCTCTTCATGTTCTCTGTTATGATTTTATACCACTGTCAAGGTATTGGTTTTTTGTAGTTTTTGCCAACTTTGCCTTTTGGAGAGACAGCACCTTTGAGGGAGCCGATAGTATATCTGCTCGGTTTTCCTTTTTCTTTTTTTGGGATTATCAGATCATCCTTTCCCAATCTTGCAAAGGCACTCCCAGAAATAGTCTTAGAGAATTTATAATATCATTTAAATACAATTTTGAATGGACGTTTGATGCCATACTGGTAAACACGATTGTTGGTGAGGAAAACAAAGTTAAATACGCTTTTCTCTAAACTAATCCTTGCATCCTGGAGGAAAAAGTATCCTTTGTATTCACCCTCAAAAGGTTCGCAGGTGACAACCTTGGCCTTGCCTTCTGTGGCAAGGATAAGGACTGGTTCATATTTGTTGTTGCCGAATTGTCTAAGAAAAGCAAAAACATCACCAGAAGCATCTGTGTTGCGCTCATTATCATTAACACTGTCTACCAGCTTCCACCCATCACCATCAACAATTAGCTTTGTTTCTCCGGTACTGGAGGATATGGCCATTATGCCTTGCTTTGTTGGGACAAAATAGCATCCTAATCTGTCTACTCCATTGCCAATAATATCAATCTGTTTCTTCCATAGCGCCTTCTTCTCTTTGAATGATACATTCCAGGCATTGAAACCATCATAGAAGAGGACTTCGTTGTTGTCCCTTACATTAAAGTAGCCTATAAGTATCATCCTGTCATTGATTGGAACGTCATCCAGTTTGACTGTTCCATCAACAGAGCCATCATCGTTGTAGTGGGTGAGGAACTGGCCATCAAAAATGTATAATGACCCTCTGAAACTATCTCTCTCCGGACCTGAAATAAATGAAGGTTTGTTAAGTTTCAATATCTCTGAAGCGTCTTTTAAATCAAATGCAGGATATTTATAAATCACATCATTGCTAGATGTTGTACAGCACAAATAATCCTGAATATAGCATACTATGCGATTGCAGGGTGTTTTTATATATCCTGATATAGTGAATTTGTTATCCTGCTCGTTTATTTTGTATAAGTAATTGCCATTACTACGTTCAATCAAAAAATCATCCCACATTCGTGATATCATCTTCCCTGGAAATCCGATATAATTATCTTTGTTTATGATCGTATTCAATAGATCATCAGTTATATAGTCGCCTCTTATTTTGGATTTCGATATGCTATTAGCATAAGAATAGTATCCAGGATATCCCCATTCATATACTTCTTTAATTTCTTTTTCTATACTGGTGCTATCAAGGTGGCTGGTTCGATTGATGATGAAAGTCATGTCAGATTTCTCTCCAAAGGTATTAATGGTACCCACCTCCCTTTGACACAATACACAGGCTATGAAGAGGAGGACCAGTACAGCAACCACCACCGTTATAACAACCCATATTTTTTTATTCATTTTATCAGTACCTCCTCTTCATGTTCTCTGTTATGATTTTATACCACTGTCAAGGTATTGGTTTTTTGTAGTTTTTGCCAACCTTGCCTTTTGCAGAAACGGCACCTCTAAGGGAACCAACAGTGTATCTGCCATCATTACCCTTATCCGTGATTATAGGTTCTTCTTTTTTCCCAAGATTTACAAAAGCACTCCCAAAGGCACTTTGGAAAATTTCATTCGCATACAGACCATTTGGAACGCTTGTTCCTCCATTGTAAACCGCCGCGGCGGCGGCCAGATCATTAAGATTGAATGAAGTTCCCGGGTTTTTAAAAGTTTGGGATACACCATTCAAAAGCATGCCCATGAACATTGCGCCCATCCCCATCGCCTCAAATATAGAAACCGGCCAAAAACCAGTGCTGAAATTGAGACCATATGTGCTATTGATTAATTTTACATTGTATCTTTTTACACCCATGTAATTGTTTTGATATTCATCGCCTATATCAAATATACTACCAAATCCTAAGGGTTTTTGACCTGCTTCATAGGCAAATTGGAAAAACAAAAATCTGCTCAAATTGCAAATTGTCAACTCGGCATTTCTATCCAGAGTTTGACCATTGATATTGAATTTTAGTCCCCAATGATTCACCTCATTTGCATAGCTTGCCCAAAAACCAGAGCTAATCGCAGTATCAAGTAGATATCCAGCATTAATCCTCTTTTTTATCGCGGGTGGCCATAAGTGTGATGTCAGACTTGGATCAGTTGCTATTTCATACAATATCATCAATTTCTCATGCTGAAAATTTACATTTGCAGCAGCCACACCAGTGAACGAATGCCTAAAGAAACTGCATGTCAGCTCAACTGGGCTCATTGACGGATTTGCTTTTTGATAAGTTGCAAAATTCTTATCTATGGACCACTGCATAAGTTTAAGGTTTTCGCCAAGCCTCTTTGCCATGCCATCAAGATCTTTTATGCCATCCGCCCTGCCAGTCATTTTATCGACAATATCTTTATTGTTGGGGTCAGAAAGCCACCCATTAATGCTATCTTCTACCGCTTTGGCATTTGGATCCGATGATGAATTCTTGATTCTTACTTTAACTTTCCCATCTATGGTCACAATAACTTCAGCTTCATACCCATTAATTATTACAGTGCCTGTAACCTTCTCATATGCAAGTATTTCCATTCTTGAAAGTATTGAATTATCAACAGATTTCTCTGTCTTCTCAACTACCCCGTCATTTTGGCCGGCACTAATGCCTCCGGTTTCACCAATGCCAGGATTTGCCGCTGGAGGTGTTGATACCCCCTTCGTTTTTTGTTCTGGCGGATCAAGGCTCTCTTTGCTCGAAGCCGGCAAGTCTGTGGCAGTTGAAATTTTGGGGTTTGGAACAGGCGCAAACCCCGACGGGTCTCCAAACGAAACTGGATTTTGATGGCAATAAATATATCTGTTCTGGGAGATGGTTGATGTGGCATCACCCCTGTAGCTGTCCTTCGTGGTAAAGCGCGAGATGGTGGGATCAAAATATCTAGCCTGGGCAAAAAGCAGGCCGGTATCTTGCTCATAGTATGTGCCAGCAAAACCTACCGGGTTGTATATGGTGGGTGCTGAGTTGGTCAGGATATTGCCAAATGGGTCATAGGTATATTCTGCAACTGTGCTGCCCTGATAATCAAGGAGCTTGTAGATGGTCCCCTGTGTGTCTGCAACGGTGTAGTACTTTATTTCGTCCCCTCCCCCAGGTGCGAGGGGGTCATATATCATTCTTGAGGGCTGGAAGTGCAGGGTGAAATAAACCTGGCTGTGGTTGGAGGGGTTCATGTGCACTTCTTTTATGAGCGATCCTGCATAATGGTATTCAATATACTCTGTTGGAGTAGTTTTTGTGGCCCTCGTGCCATCAGCGTGGTATGTGTAGGTTATTACGTCATTATTTGGCAGGGTGGCGGTATGGATGCGGTTGTCGTCATAGTAAGTATATGAGGTGGTATATGTATTGCCACCCTCTGTGATCTGCTTCTGGGTTGTGTTTCCAGCGTTGTCATATGTGTAAGAGGCTGTGCGAATGATTTGCTGGTTGAGATTGTTTAATACAGAATACGATGTCAGCCTGTCATCGATGGAATATGTGTATGAGGTCGTCTGGTCAACTGTCTGCGCTGTGTTCACAAATCTTTGTGTTGTTCTGTTGCTCCTGGAATCATAAGTATAGGTGTATGTTCCATCCGGCATGACAGCCTGCGTGAGTCTGTCATAGTTGTCATAAGTGAATGATTGCGTTCCCCCAGGGTAAGTCCTCTGGGTAATGTTCTGGTTGCTATCGTATGTGTAGGAGAAGGAAGCAATTGTCGGGAACGTGCGTGTGGGAGAATATGGAGAGGATTTGGGCATTTTGATGAGGTTTAGTTTCATCAAATCGGCGTATGTCGGATTTTTTGGTAACTGACCCGCCATCCACGAAGCCATTTTACCAGTTTGAATAAACAACGTGTCTGGATCATTTTCATTCCTGTTGTTGGTTAATGGATCTGGTGTTGAGTACGTTTTTTGCGTGACCCAGCTTGCATCATTGTATGAGAAATCAACATCAACACCATTTGGGATGTCGGAATGTGTGAGCCTGTTGATATTGTCAAAAGTGTTGCCTATCTGACCGCCAGTTGCCAATGTGATCTGGGTTGGCCTGCTGTCATTGTCATATGTTGTGCTTGTTGCTCCAAGTGGTGTAGTTACTGACGTGACACGATCATCATCATCATAAGAGATTGTGGTCTGATCACCGAACGGGTCTGTGACCGATGTAACACGGGACGCGGCATCATAGGAGATGGATTTCGTGCCATGCTGGTCTGTTGCAGAAGTAGTCCTGCTCAACTGGTCATACGCAAAACTGAAGCTTTGACCACCGCCAAAATTTACACCGGTGATTCTTGAGAGGTTGTCAAATGTTGAAGTAATGTATTTCCCATTGGGATGATCAATACGAGTCACCTGATTCACATCATTGTATGTGCATGTTGTTGTTTGGCTGGCTTCATCAGTAAATCCAGTCCTTCTGCCCAGGCTGTCGTATGTATATGTGAAACTGGTCGTTCCACCGGAAGGATTTGGAAGTTTTCTTTCAGTTAGCTCTCCACCGAGATTGTACACATACTGGGCAATATTGCCGAGGGGATCAGTTACGGTTTTAAGCTGGTTATCTTTGTCATACGTATATTGCTGATATGTGCCTTTCGGTGCAGTCACTTTTGAAAGTAAATTTATATCATTATAATCAAAAGCAGTCTCATTGTTGATCTGGTCGATATATTTCTTTACATTGTATGTGCTAGTATATTCATATTTTTCCAGTTTTTGCAGCGGATCTTGGACTTGAACCAAATTTCCAACATCATCATATGTTTTTACATACTCGAATCCAAGCGGTGATATTGTCTTTTTGACCCTGTCCAGTTCGTCATATGTCCATTGATATATTTTGCCCAATGGTGTAGTCATTTTCGTGCAATTGCCATTGGCATCATATTCATAGGTTGTGTACTTACCAAGCTCATTGTATGATTTTGTCACGTTTCCATACATGTCATATTCAAAATCAACATGTTGATTCAACGGATTTGTTACTTTCGTGCATCTACCAAGGTCGTCATACAATGTTGTTGTTTCATTGCCAGCATTGTCTTTTACAGATGTTGGAAACCCAAGTTTGTTGTAATCGTATTCAGCAATGTGGCCGAGGGGATCTGTGGTCTTTTTGACCTGTCCAGATGGCCAATACTCGATGGTCGAGTATTTACCGGCATTATTTGTTACTTTTGTGACTTGATAGCAATTATCATAATCGTAAGTGATTTGTCTATTTAATGGATCAAATACTTTCTTTATATTGCCTTCTTTATCGTATTCGTATTTCTTCGTAGCATCTTCGGGAGATTTTACTTCTATTGGCCTGCATAGTTTGTCATATTTAATTTCTGTCTCATTATTTAAATTATCAAGGTATCCGGATATTTGCCCAAGAATATTATACAATGTTTGAGTAAATTTATTCTCCTGATCGGTCATTCTAAGCAGCCTACCGCAATTATCATATGTTAAGGTGGTTTGATTATTTTTGTGATCTTTGACTTTGGTCAATTTTCCAGCGTCATCATATTCATAATAAGTATTTTGATTTAGGGCATTTGTAGTTTTACTTTTTAGGTTTTTAGAATTGTATTCAAATATAGTTTCATAATTCCTGGAATTTTTAATCTTTGTCACATTACCATTGGCATCATAGGTATAATTAACTTCATAATTATCTGGGGAGGGGGCCTTTAATTTCAAGATGTTACCCATTTTATTATAAGTCAATTCCGATGTTTTATTTAACGCATTGGTGGCAGAAGTCATTTCCCCATAATGATTATAAACCATCGTAGTTGTCTTGCCTAAAGGATTAATTATCTCGTTTACGTAACCTTTTGAATCATATTCAAATTGTGTTTCTGCATTGTCTCCACTTTTGTATGGTGAAATTATCTTTATTAAATTCTTGTTTGTATCATATTGATAGGTAATAACTCTTTGAAGTGGATCCTCTATGGTTAGTGGTAACGAACCATCCTCATTCCAAGTGTAAGTAGTTATATGACCTTCCTTGTCTTTGAAAGTATGAATTTTCCCATTAGGCCAATAAGTATATTCGTCCTTATTGCTATACGCATCATAGGATTCGATAATATTTCTATTACTATCGTACTTTACACCCGAAGCCAAATCTCCTATCTGATTAAATATCCTTGTGATATCTGTTGGATAATCAAGGTTGTAATCAAATTTTACTGAAGCATCATTATCATCCTTAATTTCTTCTTTTATTCCTAAAATATTGTATGTAATTTCAGTTTCTTCACCAGTTGGTTCGGTGATGGTTGATACTCTTGTTGTTGAATTTCTTGTTATCGTCTCAGGAGAGAGTGAATCAGAAGATTTTATTTGCTCCATGCATTGAGGAGCCTTAGGCAATACTGATGATGTATTCTGATAAACCACCTCAGCTAAATTGTTTCTTGGGTCATATATCTTATCAATGTTATGTTTATCATTGTACTCATATCTCCAGGTTCCACTCTCTGGGTCTGTTGCTTTAACCATGTTACCTTGAGTATCATACTCATAAGTCCAGTTCCTATTGCTATCCGGACCGACAACACTTACTAAACGATTCGAGACATCATAAGTAAATGTTAACTTTCTCCCAGAATATGCGTCCTCAATATACTCGACTTTCCCCTGGTTCCATGAGAAATGAATAGCTCCCCCTTGCTTTGTAATAATATCAGATATGGTGCCATTTGTGTTGAAAATAAGTCTCTTGTCTCCGAGCTTATCAGTGATTTCAACATGCATATTATCGCCACTGCCAAAAATTTCCACTTTCCAGTCCAGCATTGGTGGAGGATCATAGCTGATAATATTGCCAGCTGAATCTTTCCTTGGTGTGAATACATACTCTTCACCTGATGCGCAAAGGTAATGCAAATAGCCCTCGCTGAAATATTGTACTCTTTGTTCTATGTTTGTATGCCAACCAGGTCCCAGAATTCCATTGGCAGATTGTGATGCTGAAGAAAAAGTTCTTCCGAATGCCAGACTTAACCCACCATGACATGGTATTGAAAAATCATTGTTGTCGAGTTCGAAGGCTGCATTCAATGGATTGATATCATAAGATTGAGTTCCCCAATTGGCTTGTGATCCCGAAAAATATTGCTCCATTTTGTCTTCTCTTGGCCCAGTTGCACCAATATCGATTGATTGCTCAAATTCAGGCTGTGGCAAAGAAGTATCATAAGAACCATCTTGAGGTACATTTGTTTGTGGTACTAATTCAACTATTGTTGGATCATTAATGATATACATTTCTGGTTTTGCAAAAGGTTTATATACCGTAGATTTCAAATTACCGTGGGGGCCTGTTCTTATCCTTCGTCCTTTCTTGATCCATATTTGTCCCCATCCAGTGTTAACTGGGATATCTACATAAGATATGCTTGAGGAATAGTCAACAATTTGGTTACTGATCTCACCATAGGGGTATGATGTCCCATCACTATCAATTTCTTCTTCACACTGTGGGAGTGTCATAGGGGTAGGGGGAGGTCCCACAACTTGGGGAGGTGAAGTAATTGGTATATCATGAAATGGAAAACCTAACGTATTAAAAGACACTTTCGACCACGTTCTAACACCCAATTCCATTGTCTTGTTGGAATTGTTGTTGTTATAAAGATTTCCTCCAACAACATATCTGAAAGACTGATTGTCAAATCCAAACGGAGGTAATTTTGATGATGTATCAAAAAATATCCTTGTTTTAACATTGTTTTGAAGAACACCTAGTTTATTGAAGTATGTTGCCCTCTTGGGGAGCCACAAACCTGGACACACTGCATCAGAATACCATGTTCCCCCGTCAATATCCCCAATATATGAATTTGGTGGCAGATCATAATCAATATATATTCTTGGACACGGGCTTAGACTAAAATCTAGCTCTACCCCTTCTGTTATTGGCGTAGAAATCGCAATACCCCATTGATTTGTTCCAGAAAACCATGCTCCAACAAGAGTTGTAATGTCAAGTGTTCTATAGGCAAGATTTGTTGATGTTAAATCCCACACCCCAGATGCCGCCGTAATAGGTGAAATAGATGGCATGTTATTAATCTGAAAATTTCTTGGGTCCCATGTTGAAGTTATTTCATTCACGTTGACTTGCACTGACGATGGAAGATTTGGATCAATAATATCTGTTACCAATGTTGCAGAATTAATTATGGCATTCGGAGGTATTATGTCTCTTATTTGTGGGTACATCACTAGAGAGTATTTACTGCTTGAGTTCTGCCAAGATGATGCCAATATAAATGTGTTATCAATGAATGTTGTTACACCATTATCCACATTTAAACTAACACAGCTGCCAAATGCATTAAGTCTAGAATTAATATTTGTTGTTGCCATTTTTTTTGAAAATGGTTTTGCCAATTGGGTGTTTCCATTTACATTAATTAGAAAGTCATCTTTTTTTATCTGGTAGTTTGAAATTTTAGGAATATCCGGTTTTTTAGGAGAATATGGTATTGGATTTAAGCCATTATCAAAGAGCTTTGGAAAAGCAAATACCATTTGAGTAATTCCTGCTGAACTCAGTATCATGATTAAGCATAACAACAATACAAATCTTGCACGTGCGATGCTTGAAATCCTGTTAAACCCGAAATATTTTCCCATTTTTACCCCCTGTTTGTACTAATGAATATATAAATATCTGTTAATTTATTAAATATCAATTAAATAAATATAACATATAATAATATTAATTATTAATTTATGTTGAAAGGTAGGAATATACTTAACCACACGGCAATTAATTACAATAATTCAAAACTTAAAACTAATGATACAAAAAATTATTAAAAAGATCTTATTTCCAGAAATTAGAGAGATTTAACTTATAAGATAATTTAAGAAGATGGATGATGTTTATTTTTTATTAAGTAGTTTTCTGGGGTGGATGAGGGGATTTGAACCCCCGGCCTCCAGTTCCACAGACTGGCGCTCTAACCAACTGAGCTACATCCACCACGCGGCAGAAATAATATATGTTGTTTGAGAGCCTGTCAAGGCTAAACTTGGAGGGCTTGACAAAAATATTTGGGGGTTTAGAATCATTTTGGCAGTTGAAACCAAAGAGTGCTAAAGGCGGAAAAATGCAGGAAAAACCAGAACACAAAAACAATGCACCGGACCAAGAGAACGGCGCACCAGAACAGGTGGTCAAACTTCAAGAGACTTTGGAAAAGGTAAAATCGCTTGAAGAAGAGATTGATAAACTCAAGTCTTCCCTCTCTGCCCAGCTGATGGACAACGCCCGCATCATCCAGATTGCCAACAGGGAAAAAGAAAACATGGCCCAAAAAACTCGCAAAGAGGTGGCCAATTTGCTAATTCCCGTGGCAGATGATCTGGAAAGGGCAATGTCCATGCTCGGAGAAACAGGGCAAGATGCAAACTGCAGGGGCCCTGTGGAATTTATCCTGAAGAGCCTGTCGAATGCACTCTCTCAAATGGGGTTAAAAGTTGTTGATCCCATTGGAGAGAAATTTGATCCACACAAGTTTGAGCTTGGTGGGCAAGAGGAAGGCAAAGGGGAAGAAGACACGGTTTGCCGGGTGCTTCGAAAGGGCTACAGCATTGGAGAAGAAATTATCAGGCCAGCATTGGTCGTCTGCATCACCAAAAGCAATCATCAAAAGGAGGAAAATCAATGAGCAAAATAATAGGAATTGACCTTGGAACTTCAAACAGCGCTTCCGCTGTGGTAATTGGAGGAAAACCGACAATCATACCAGCAGCGGAAGGAGTTTCTGTTGGAGGAAAGACCGTCCCGTCGTACGTGGCTTTCACAAAAGATGGGCAGATGCTGGTTGGAGAGCCAGCCAGAAGGCAGGCCGCACTCAACCCGGAAAACACGATCACAGCCATCAAGAGGAAAATGGGCACCAACTACAAGGTCAATGTGTTTGGCAAGGAATACACGCCACAACAAATATCAGCATTCATTCTTCAGAAGATTAAGAGGGACGCCGAGGCCTACCTTGGCGAACCGGTGAGTAAGGCCGTAATCACCGTCCCAGCTTATTTCAATGACGATCAAAGGCAGGCAACAAAAGATGCTGGAGCAATTGCTGGTCTTGAGGTCCTGAGGCTAATCAATGAGCCAACGGCCGCCGCATTCGCCTATGGCGTAGACAAGGGCGACAAAGAACAAAAGATCATGGTCTTTGACTTCGGTGGTGGAACACTTGATGTAACAATAATGGATTTCGGGCGTGGAGTGTTCGAGGTGAGGTCGACATCTGGCGACACACAGCTTGGTGGCACCGACATGGACAACATTCTCATCAACTACATCATGGACGAGTTCAAGCACGACACAGGAATCGATCTCAGGGGCAACAAGGACGTGACTTACAGGCTTAAAGAGGCCGCAGAGAAAGCAAAGATCGAGCTTTCCACAACCCTTGAAACCCAAATTAACCTTCCATTCATAGCATCTGATGCCTCCGGCCCAAAACACCTCATGCTTACAATCACCAGAACAAAGCTTGAACAGCTTGTAAGGCCAATCATCGAAAAATGCAGGGCACCAATGGAACAGGCCATCAGGGACGCAAACCTGACACCAAACCAGATAGACAAGATCCTGCTCGTTGGTGGACCAACCAGAATGCCGATAACACAGAAATTTGTCGAAGACTTCATGGGTAAAGCGCCGGAACGCGGCATTGATCCAATGGAATGTGTTTCCCTTGGTGCAGCAATACAGGGTGCCGTCCTTGCCGGAGAGGTAAAAGATGTCATTCTTGTCGATGTCACACCGCTTACGCTTGGAATAGAAACACTTGGTGGCGTCCTCACAAAGATGATTGACAGAAATACACCTGTCCCCACCAAACAAACACAGGTTTTCTCAACGGCGGCCGACAATCAGACCCAGGTTGAAATCCATGTCCTTCAGGGCGAGAGGCCAATGGCAGGCGACAACCTTTCTCTCGGAAAATTCATCCTTGATGGCATTCCACCGGCACCAAGAGGCATACCACAAATCGAAGTCACCTATGAGATAGACTCAAATGGAATAGTCAATGTCTCTGCCGTGGACAAGGCATCTGGCAAGAAGCAATCAATCCGCATAGAAAATGCCAACAAGCTCGACAAAAATGACATCGAGAAGATGAAGAAAGAAGCCGAGACCTACTCCGATGCTGATAAAACCAGAAGAGAAAAGGTCGAGCTCAAAAACAAAGCCGACACCCTCATATACACCGCCAGAAAATCGGCAAAAGATGCCGAGGGCAAGGTGGATGCAGAGAAAATCAAAAAAGTCAACGATCTTGCCGATGATGTTGAAAAAATGATCAAGGAGGACCAGACAGACAACCTGCAATCCAGAGTATCAGAGCTTGAATCCGCCCTCTCGGAGCTTGGCCAGCAAATGTATCAGCAAGCACAAGCACAGCAGGGCCAGCAAACTCAACAGGAGCAGCCAGGGCCTGGAACCCAGGACCAGGGCGGCAATGATAATGGAGAAGGGCCGACCATAAATGGAGAGGGCAGGGTAAAGGAATAATCAATCCCGCCTTTTTCATGTGAATCTGGAAGTTGCAAGGATGCAGTCTTCCCTGAGGGGGACTGCATCCTTGACATTATACAAGCACGAAGCAAACTAGGAAAATAATGGCTGCCAAAGATTACTACGATGTTTTGGGTGTTGGAAGAAACGCCACAGAAGACGAGATAAAAGACGCCTATCGAAAATTGGTCAGGCAGTACCACCCTGATACAAACAAGGACAATCCTGATGCCGAAAAAAAGATGGCAGAAATCAACGAGGCATACACGGTTCTGTCCAACAAAGAAAAAAGGGCAAAATATGACCAGTTTGGGCAAGTCCCGCCAGAAGGGGCAGGGTTCCCGGGTGGTGGATATGGCGTCAACTTTACCGATGATCTGGGGTCGTTTGCCGACATTTTTGACACCATGTTTGGTGGTGGTGGCAGGAGTCAGAGGCCAAGGGGCCAGGTTGTATACGAGGGTGCAGACATAAGGACCGATGTATCGATAACCCTCCAGGAGGCCTTTAGTGGCAAAACGATCCTCATTGACCTGCAAAGATTTGACAAATGCCCCGAATGCGAGGGAACAGGTGCTGCCAAGGGCACAAAACCAGAAACATGCCCGGATTGCAAAGGCTCCGGCCAGGTCAAAAGGACCCAGCAGACGTTCCTGGGTACGTTCCAGACAGTAGGCACATGCCCCAGATGTGGCGGCTCCGGAAAAGTAATCAGTTCCCCATGCCCAAAATGCAAAGGTGAGACGCTCGTCAAGGCAACCCACAAAATTGAAGTGAAAATCCCCGCAGGCGTAGAAGATGGAATGAGAGTCAGACTTGCAAGCCAGGGCGATTCTGGCAAAAACGGTGGCAGACCTGGCGATCTCTATGTAATGGTCCACGTCAAGACGGACAAGATATTCACAAGAGAAGGGGCAAACATTTATTCCCAGGTAACAATTTCCATGTACGAGGCGGCTCTTGGCGCCGAAATCACGATATACACCATTGATGGAAAAGAAAAAATAACCATCAAACCAGGTATTCAGCCTGGTGACACAATGACCCTGAGAGGCAAGGGAATGCCCTACCTCAACTCCAGCAGAAGGGGTGACCATATAATCAACTTCAAGGTGACAGTCCCCAAAAAACTTTCACAAAAAGAGAAGTCCCTGCTAAAGCAAATCATGGGAATAAAGGAAGAATAATTTGGAAAAACTGCTCTTTGGCACCGGAGGTGCCCCGCTCTCAACCACTGGTTCCGGCAGTGAAGCCGGAATAAAGAGGATCAGGGAGCTAGGGCTATCCTGCATGGAGATTGAATGGGTGCAGAGCAGTCCTTCTGCAAAAGAATCCAAAACACTTTCCGGAATCAGGGAAGAGGCAGAAAAAGAACCGAAAGTGATTCTTTCATGCCACGCATCATACTACATCAATCTGGCCGGAGAACCCGAAGTCATCGGTGCATCAAGGGACAGGATCCAGCGATCGGCGAAAGCGCTTTCGATTGCAGGCGGAAGAAATGTGGTTTTTCACCCCGCTTTCTACAAGGGGATGACAAGCGAGCAAACGCTTGGAATTGTAGTTGGAAACCTCCTCAAGGTAATAAAGTGGTTTGAAGAAAACAATGTAAAAGGTGTTTGCCTGCGCCCGGAAACAACAGGGAAACCAACACAATTCGGTTCCCTGGAGGAAATCATCAAAATTTGCCTCGAGGTTCCAAACACATTGCCCTGCGTGGATTTTGCCCATCTTCATGCAAGAGCAGGCGGCAAAAATAACTCCTACAAAGAATTTGCAGAGTCTCTTGAGATGATAGGAAAAAAACTCGGAGATGATGCCCTGAAGGACATTCATATTCACATGTCAGGAATTGAATATTCAGACAAAGGCGAAAGAAAACATCTTAAACTGGATGAATCTGACATGAATTACAAAGAGCTGATGAAGGCCCTCAAGGATTACAATGTTGCAGGAACAATGATCTGCGAGAGCCCGGTGCTTGAAGAAGACGCACTAATAATGAAGGCCCACTACGAGTCCCTTTGAAAGGGACCCAAGCAGGCCTTCACATTTTGCTCTATCTAGTTGATATTTCTATTTCAAAAAGCTGAGAATAACACCCACAATCTTGCCAATAAAGCTATAGTAGGATGCTTTCGTCTTGAAGCTGTATGGCGAGGTCCAGTTGGATGAACCGGCAGCATTGACAGATCTTATTCTCCAGTAGTAAGTTGTTGATGGGTTAAGGGTCGGAGATACATACGAAGTTGTTGTTATACCGGTTACGTTGACTACAGTGCTTGAAAATGTCATCGAAGTGGAAACCTGTAGATCGTAGGATGTTGCTCTGTCGCCAGCGCTCCATTGCAATGTTGGGGTGAGGCTTGAGGCCGTTGATCCATAGGTTGGAGAAGACGGGAATGGAAGTCCTGGAGGAAGCGGGAATGTTGTTGCGCTTGCTTCAGTACAATACTGAGAGGAGCCATTATCGTTGATCGCCTTGACCCTGTAAAAATACTCTGTATCCGCAGTCAAATTAGTGTTGCTATAGGAAGTAACATTCTCGCCAACGGAGGCGATTTTTGTGTAGCTCCCAAGACCATTTCTACGCTCAATCTCAAACCCTGTTTCGTTCGTAGCGTTATCTTTCCAGGTAAGGTTTATCTGTGAAGATGAGACAGCTGTTGCAACAAGATCTGACGGCGGGTTTGGAGTTGGGTCAGAGGTCTGGAAATCCCAAACAGTTGACCAGTTGGAACCAACATCAACGCTGTTAAAAGCCATTACTCTCCAATAGTATTTCGTCTTCCAATTAAGAGTCCCGATGGCTATATCGTACTTTGTGGCAGTAAGATTGTTTTTGTCAATCACAGTTGTGCTGAAGTTGGACGCGGTTGAAACCTGCAGCCTGTAATAAGAAGCGTTGTTTGCAACGTTCCATTCAAGGCTCGGGTTTAAATACTGGAAAACTGTTCCTGTTGTTGGAGTTTTGAGTGTTGGTGTATCTGGTACCGGTGGATGTGTTTTTGCACTGGCAAGATTGCTGTAATCTGAATAGGAGTTAACGTTTACAGATCTGACTCTGAAATAATAAAGCGTGGTATCTTTGAGACTTCTAACCGAGTACGAGACAACATCGGGCTGGAGATTGCTTACAAGCTCCCATGCCCCAGATAGTCCTTCCCTCTTCTCGAGCGAGAACCCGGTTTCATTGTTCGAATTGTCAGTCCACGCTACATTGATTTGTGATGTAGATACTGCGGTTGCAGTAAGGTTGGATGGTGGATTTGGTGGCGGAGCTGATGCAGTCCTGAAATACCACACATCAGACCAGGAAGAAACCACATTCTGTGCGTTAACCGATGCTACACGCCAATAATAAAGACTGTTCCAGAAGAGCGTTGCATCATTCACCTCATAAGAAGCTGTCGAGATATTGCTTGCATCTACAATCTTTGTTGCAAAATCAGAACCCTCTGAAACTTGTACTTTGTAGGTAACATCGCCAGCAACAGCATTCCATTCAAGTTTTGGGTGCTGGGATGATACCGTTGATTCATTTGCCGGTGATTTAAGATTTGGCGTGATTGGAGCGGTAGCATTTGTGGCAATGAAGGACATTTCGTCACCATAAGCACTTCCTGATCCACCAGTAGCTTTTGCTTTGTAATAATATTTTGTACCATTGCTAAGGCCACTGACCATTGCATAAAAGGTCCCGGTTGAAGTTTTTGTTTCGCCACTTGTTGACCAGTTGTATGGCCCACCAGATTTTGTTCCATATTCGAACTTTACTGTTACAGAAGTTTCAGAACCCATATCTGTTAATTTGCCATTGAGCTGCGCACTGGACGGACCAATTCTTGATGCCTGGACTGTCTGGACAGTTGGTGGAGTTGCTGATTTAATCTTAAGGACGGTAACAGCATAATGCTGGAGACCCATTGAGCTGTAACTTCCACCCCAAGTCATTGTATGGGCTGCATAATCCCAGGTATCCCTGATATATATCTTGTTTGTGCCATCAGAAGTATCGTAACCATAACCAAGCATCGAATGGCTTGTGACCTGGATCATGACGGGTCTTCCTGCGTCAATCTCGGCCTTGAAATCGTCAAATGTAAAACCTTTGTTTGGATCAGTTCCTTTGCCTTTAATTCTTTGCGTGAAATTATCAAGCACAGTATAACCTCTGGACTGAACAAAAAGCTTCATTCCATGGCACCCGTCTCTATAGGTTGGCTCAGAGCCAGTATAGTCAGAGAGTTTATTCCCTACATCATCTTCCCAGAACATGGTCCCACCATCAATGTTTCCATACTTTGACTGGTTGGTTCCCATGTAGTCGCCAGTGCAATCACCAAGGGCATGCATGACCCATCCGTTTGTGATATATGGATCAGGCTCAGAACTGTAAGTATCTACCCAAAAATCATCAACATGGCCCCTGTTCTTTCTCTGATCAAGGTTCTGCATGGTTGCAGAAAGCGGGCATTTGCCATACCCCCAACTTTGGTTGTTCATTGGACACACACCATTATTGGTTGGGCCTTTATACATATCCGGAAAACCGTTGTTGTCGTAGTAACCCATCATCATTGCAGCACTTGTTGCAGAACACCCATAACACCAGTCAAAACCTGGCACTCCAGTGAGTGTTTTTGATACTCCCTGGACCTGTGACATTGGCTCTCTGGCCGGTGGCTCAAGAACTGGTGGTGGTGTGCCATCAATGATTATTGCTCCAATATTTCCTTCAGTTTTGTACCCCAATGAGGTTCCAATACCATGGAACGACATACCCAGAATTGAAATGGCAAGAAGCAAGGTCAGTAGAAGTTTTTTTCCTTTCATATAAAACTTCCTTTCCGTCAACTGTATGGGATTGTTGACATTTGCTTTAAATATAGAAAATTTTAAATAAAAGTCAAATTAAATCGTTGCCAGAATGACGTTTATTTGAGATTAGTTTTTAATCGTGATAAATAAATACAGATAAAGAATTATTTAATATAAACGCTGATGAATAATCTCAAGTTGAGAATAATTCTTGAGTATTTCAATAAATCATAAGTCTTAAAATATCAACAATCCATATAATAATATCGCATATCTTATTAGAACAAAAACCAAAAACTTGGCTATTTAATCGAACCGACATGGGCGCTCTTCTTGACTTTTTGATTTTTTTTCTGCTATTATGCTGACAAATTCTAAAAGAAAGAGGCGGGAAATGTACTCAAGGAATATCAATCACAAAAGTCTTTGAGCCGGGCGCCAAACCGTCAGTCTGACGGTTCCGCATAATAAACCGGACGCGTCCCGCCAGCCAAAAATCTAGATCCTTTTTGTTTGGTGGCCGCGCCACACAAAAAGGAGGAATTGTTTTGGAGCACAGCAAATTTACTTTAAAAGATGTTCAGGATGTTTACACAGGAGCCCACAAAGATCTCTGGGAACTCGTCATGGGAGAGCAAATCCATATCGGTGGCTTCGCTTCATCGATGGAACTCGCACAGAGGGCTGGAATCAAAGAAGGTGCGAGAGGTGTTGATTTGTGTTGCTGTGTTGGCGCAGGCATGAGGTTTCTGGCAAAAAACTTCAAGGTCAGCATGGCAGGTGTCGATGCAACTGACAGGGTCCTTGGCGAGGCTGTGGAGCGGGCCAAAAAAGAGGGGCTGGGGGCAAAACTGGAATTCAAAAAAGGTGATGTAACAGCAGTCCCGTATCCAAACTCAACGTTTGATTTTGTGTGGGGCGAGGATGCATGGTGCTATGTAGAAGACAAGGGGAAGCTCATCTCTGAAGCTGCAAGAATATTAAAACCTGGCGGGACAATTGCCTTCACCGACTGGATCGAGGGACATAACAAACTGACAAAGGAAGAAGCATCCAGAATTTTTGATTTCATGAAATTTCCATACATGGAAACCCTTGAAGGTTACAAAAACCTCCTTGAAAAAAATGGCTTCGAGGTAATTGAAGCGGCCGATCAGAACCAGTATTTCGCAGATACAATTCAATTGTACATCGACATGCTCACAAAACAGTTCACCTATGATGCCCTGAAGATAATCGGGGACGATGCCAGCATGATGCAGGCCATGGGTGGCGAGATGGTGTTTATGAGAGACATGGCCCGCGCAGGTCGTTTCAGCAGGGGACGATTTATAGGAAGAAAGAAGTAGAATGAAAGAAGTTTTCCAGAATCCCATCTATATCGATGTATTCGAAGCAAGGCAAAATGCGGAAAATGCAATAAAATATGCCTGCTCATGGGTGCCAAGGGAGCTCCTGGAAAGCTTCGATCTTAAAACAGCAAGGCTGATGGGCTGCGGAACACCATCCCATGAGTCCGCCGGAGAAAGAAAATTAAGCGGAGAGGTATGTTCTTTCTGCAAAACCATAGCAGGTGCGCCTGGCAGTGGCGCACCTGTGATTGGCTGCACCTCATGCGACCAGATGAGAAGGTTGTCAGAGATCATTCTTTCAGAAAAAGATAAAACCGGATTTATGGTCAATGTTCCAAAAACTTGCACAGATAACTCGAAAGAGCTTTATCGCAGTGAAATAAATGCCCTTTGTTCACACCTCGAATCGTTGACTGGCAAGTCATTGACTGATGAGTCACTCAACATCGGCAAGTTAAAAAGTGTTTGTGACAAAAGAAATTTCATCAGATCAAAGTTGAGACTACTCAGAAAATCCTTAAGTGCTGTTGATTTTCACTGCCTTGTCCATCTGGAATCCCAGACCGGACCTGATTTTATGATATCCTATCTTGAAAAACCTTTTAAAACAAAAATCAGCCCAAAGAAAAAAACCATGCTGGCAGGAAGTCCGTTGACACTTGAGGACGCAGCATTTCTAAAATTGCTGGAGGATTCAGGTTTTGACATTGTTTTCAATGCCACATGCACTGGTGACAGGAGTATTGATTTTGATGTTTTAATAAAAGATGATCCGATTACTGACCTGGCCGATTCATATTTCAATCGTCCACCATGTATATGGAAAAGACCAAATGATTCTTTTTATTCCTATGTTTCTAAAAAACTCGGAGAAACCGGTGCAACTTCAGTGATCTGGAGATCAGTGAGATATTGCGACCTGTGGAACATCGAGGCCCAGCGGGCAAAACAGATAATCAATCTGCCAATGCTTGTGCTTGACATGAATTACTCAGACACCTGCTCTCCAAGGACTGCAACAAGGGTAGAGGCGTTCAGGGAGAGTTTGCCACAATGAAACAATACTGGCCAGACCCAAAACCAGAGAGAATAACCTACGATCAATGGAATTCCCAGTTCAGGATGATGCCTGAAAGCCAAAAGAAGGCCTTTTGCTATCTGGAGGGAACCTCCAAAGAAACCCAGTATCTGGAAGAGCCAAGGTGCTTTGCCGAAGACCAGGGAGACCTGAGGCTAAAATCACTCAGGTATGACAATTCCCTCGCTTCAATAAGACTATGGTCTTTCCTGCTTTCAGAGGAGGAGAGGCTCCACAAGGCAAGGCTTGCAGGAAAAAAGATAATCGGGACACTCAAAGATCTCGGTACAATGCCAGTTCTGACCTACTCATCACCAGACACTGTCGCTTTCTATCCTGACGGGGCATGGTGGATACCATGCATCATGGAGATGTCGGAAGGGCTGCTCAAAATGGCCGACTCGCTTGGCCTTGGCGAGGAAGTGTGCCCTTCAAGAGCTACCCTTTCCGCCTACATATCAAACAACCATTTTCCAAGACCGGACTACCTGATCGCCGCAGTCGGGTGCTGCTGTGACGATTTCTCGGCAATCATGCAGAGGCTTGCCGACACGGGAACAAAAACGAGCTGGTGGGAGCTCCCTTTCAGGGGCAGTCCGTCCGCCGGCGAGGAAGTTGAATTGCTCCCGACAGGATTTTATGCCCCAAAAAGAACGGCCGATTTTCTGGAAAGGGAGTTTGACAGAGTAAGAAACGAGCTTTCAGAGTTTCTCGGGCACCCTGTAACCGACGACATGGTTTCTGAGGGTATAGAGAAGACCAACAGATTCAGGCAGATAATTGGCGAGGTAAGGGACCTTTGCTATGGCTCTTCGCCATGCCCCTTCCCAGCACTGGAAACCCAGATCTGCGAAATGGTAGCCATCCACTTCTGTTCGGACAGGGAGGAGGCAACAAATGTGCTTGCCCATGTCCTGGACACGGTCAGAAAAAGGGTGGAAAGTGGCACTGGTGTTCTCCCAAAAGAAAACTGCAGGGTGGTCTGGGTGAACCCGGTGGCAGACCTGAGGGTCATGAACCTCTTTGAAGACCTTGGCGGGGCAATCGCCGGAACAGAATATCTCTTCAGGCATGCACTCGTCCAGATTCCCACCAATATCAGCCCGATGAGGGCCCTGGCACTGACAGCCCTTTCTGACCCCATGATAGGCCCGGCGTGGCAGAGGGCAAAGATTGTGGTTGACGAAGTAAAAAAATACAACGCGGAAGGCATCGTTGTAAGCAACATTCCTGGCGCTTCCCACAGCGCAACCGAAGGAAACATCATCAGGGAACTGGCATCAAAAGAGGGGATTCCGGTGCTCCAGATATCGGTACCACCCCTCACGGACGCAACATCATCACAGCTGGGCACAAGATTTGAAGCCTTTTTCGAGCTGATAAGAAGCAGGAGGAAACAAGAATGGCAACCTACACCCTTGGCATAGACCTCGGCAGCAGGACCGCAAAAGCTGTTCTCTACAACATAGACGAAAAAAAGATAGTATCGGCAATAGTCACCGATACAACTGCCGATTCAAAAAGTGACGCAAAGAGGGTGCAGGAACTTGCTCTTGAGTATGCAGGCATTTCGGCTTGCGAGCTAAAAAGAACGATTGCAACCGGTTACGGCAGGGGCCTCGTGGACTTTGCGTGCGACACTACAACAGAGATCACATGCCATGCAATTGGCGTCCATCTTCTCGTGCCACAGGCAAGAACAATCATCGACATTGGAGGACAGGACAGCAAATCTATCCATCTCAATGCCGACGGGACCATAAGGGACTTCTCCATGAACGACAGGTGCGCGGCGGGAACAGGGAGGTTTCTCGAGGTCGTTTCAAAGCTCCTCGGGACAGACCTCGATGGAATGGCAAAACTGGCCGGGATGGCAACAGATGTTCCAGAAATAAGCTCGATGTGCGTTGTCTTTGCAGAAAGCGAAGTGATAGGGATGCTCGCAAAGGGCATCAGAAGAGAGGAGCTTTCGGCAGGCATCCACAAATCAATCGCCAGAAGGGTTGCAGGGCTTGCAGAGAGAGGAAGGATTGAACCCCCGGTTGCTTTTACCGGTGGCGTCGCCAAAGACATTGCAATGATAAGGGCCCTGGGCGCAGAGCTCCACGAAAAACTACTCATTCCACCGGACCCAAGAATAACGGGCGCACTGGGCGCAGCAATCATAGCGACAAGGCAACTCGGCGAGAAAGGCTACCTTGCCTGCACCGAATTCAAAACCATCAACCTCCAGCAATCATTTTCAGATGTGTCCCAAAAACGGGAAGAGCAGGACAAGCTCATCGTGGACAGCATAAAGGGCGATTGTTGCCCATGGCCACCGCCAGCCAGCAATTCATCAGAGTGTTGCCACCAAGAGGAACAGCGGGTTTGCTGCGGCTCTGGCACCCAAAAACAAACGAATTGCAGCGAAAACGAAGGGGCATCGTGTTGCAGCACTACAAGCATGAATGAGTCAAAATCATCATGCTGCGGGGAAGAGAAACCAGCCCTATGTTGCGAAGAGAAAAAGTCTGAATCACATTGCTCATCTGAAAAAGAGAGCACATGTGAGGGCGGGCCAGTGAAAACACAGCAATGCAATTCGACAACACCGCAGGGTGGCATGCATTCCGTGCCGTCACTTTCACACTTCGACCGCATGATCTCAGATTGCATCGAACTTGCCAGGCAGGCAAAATCAAGCGGCAAAAAGGTGGTTTCAATTTTCTGCGAGTACACGCCAAGGGAACTGATACTTGCCGCAGGTGCAATCCCAGTCTGCGCATGCGGAGGCAACCATTCAATGGCCGTGGCATCCGAAAAAGAGCTCCCGGCCAACCTTTGCCCGCTCATCAAATCGTCTTACGGCTATCATACCGAGAAGGCCAACCCGATATTCAATGAATCAGATTTGATCGTGTGCGAAACAACCTGCGACGGCAAGAAGAAGATGTATGAACTGATGGCAAAAACAAAGCCCATGCACATCCTTGAGCTGACCCAGAAACCGGATGAAGAGGCAGCATTCGAACACTGGCTGCTGGAAGTAAAAGCGCTCAAGAAGAGGCTTGAAGAGCTGACTGGAAACGAAATCACCGAAGAGAGGCTGAAGGCAGCAATCAGGACAATGAACAGGGAGAGGGTCCTCAGATCAAGGATCGCAGATTTTGGCGGGAAATGCCTTACCGGAATGGAAGTGCTCCACGCCAAAAGCATCATCTCCTGCCAGGAGAGCGACTTCAAGGCATACGAAAAAATCATATCGGAGGCCAAGAATTCCGGTGACAGGTATTCGCACAAGCCAAGGATACTACTGACCGGTGTTCCATTGCCGCACCAGGCAGAAAAAGTCCTCAAACTGATTGAAGAAGCGGGGGCGGTTGTTGTGGCACAGGAAAACTGCACCGGGCTCAAGCCAATCGTCGACCCCATCAGTGAAGAGGGCGATCTTCTGGAAAATATTGCCAGAAAATACTTCAAACTGCCATGTTCGGTCATGATGCCAAACAAAGACAGGTTTGGACTGCTTGATAACCTGATTGAAAAATTCAGGCCCCATGGTGTCATCGACCTGGTATGGCAAGCCTGCCACACATACAACATTGAATCAGTGCTGGTCAAAAAACATGTCCAGGAAAAGTGGAAACTCCCCTTCCTCAAGATCGAGACCGACTATTCGCCCTCGGACACAGAACAGCTAAGAGTCAGGATTGAGGCCTTTTTGTCGGTTGCATCGCAAAACAACCTGAAAAAATCATACTAAAAAGCAATATTCAAAATTTGAAGATTGTTTGAAAAAACTATGGGGATTATAGGCCTGAAGATTATAGTGTCAGCGCAAGAAGGGGTATTTTTTCGTCCTCGTCCATGGTCTGCGCAAGGCCGACGGTTATACAGGTTTTCAGTTTGTTGTTTTTGAGGACCACCAGTTCATAGCCCTCCGGGAAATCCTTGAGGAAAGGCCCTGTTACGCCCTTGCAAAACTGTGGTGGTGGCTCCGAGCCAAGGCTCCACTGATAAAGGGCCGTTGAAAGCTGTCTTTTATATTGGTCAAAAATGTATATGGTCCTCTCGCCAAAATCAGGCCAGGTTATGACCAGTATGACATTTCCACAATGGCCAAATGCCCTTATCGATTCCTTTGGGTTGCCCTCTATCATCTCGGGATCGGCAGGAACACCACCTTTGTCAATCTGGATGGCCTTGCCAGTGACCCATTTCCCATCAATAAATTCCCATGGCAAAAGGACAGTGCCTCCAGCATAAGAATAAAGCCTCGAAGGCATTTGGGGTTCTCCATCCTTCCTGCTGGTCCAGCCAGATTCGAAGCGATCATAAATGCCCCTTCCCGGCCAAACAAGTACATGCTTCTGGAGCTGGTTGCCTTCCCCGTCAAAAACAAAAGCAGTCTCCGTTCTTTTGTCCATTTGAATAAATTATAGCGCCTTGTGGGTTTTTGCCAAGACCTATTTTCCCAGATACGCCTTTTTGGAGGAGAGAAGTTTTTCTATGGCCCAATTCTTCTGTCCAAAAACCTGCCAGAAAAGTCTTGATGTGTCCTGAAGATCATTGTATGTGAGATCGGTATAATCCTCACGGTCATATTTCTGCCACGCCGGGAAATACCCATACCAGAGGTCACCATTATCCCTTATCCAGTTATCGCAGGTTTCCTCAAGGCCGGTTATCAGTTTCAGTGCAAGCTGCTTGACAGACTCATCCTCATTCAGAAGATAAAGCTCCAGAAGATAATTGATTTCGCAGAGCGTATGATTTAGCGAAGCATGAACCTGGATTTTTGGTGTTCCCTCAAACCAGATGTAATCTTCAAACAAAAAGCCATTTCCAAATTTTATTGTGTGCCCAGATGCAAGCCTCTCGTATGTCTTTGCCAGCATCGATGCTTTTTCAAATGCACCCTTGCAGTCAAAGATCTGGGCACAATTTATCAAGAATCTGGAACAGTCAGTTGAAAACCTGGTATCCAGATAGTCTGGACCAAGCCCATACCATGATTCAAAAAGCTCGGAAATCACAGGCATTTTTTTATAACCAACATCGGGCGTTGTTTCTACGGCAATTTTCATTGTTGTCAAAAGCATGTCTATCAGGAGGCGATTTTTCTGCTGGCAATACCATTTGAGTATGCTGTTCGAGGTGTAAAAACCGGGGTTGGGGTAAAAAGAATCTTCAACACAACCATCGTAATCGCCAATCTGGGTTATGAACCAGAAACCATCCTGTCTCAGGATTTTTACTCTTCCAAGATCGCTGGCAAGCAAAGCTTCATTACTCCTCTGGTTCGTCATGTCGTGAAGGAGCTGCTTGGAAATAACAACAAAACCATCTTCCCATTCATCGCTGGTTTTGTCAAGATTTATTTCCAATTGCATTGAGTTCTCGTCAGATGAGAAGAATATGCCGCTTGGCGGGGCAACCCTCCTTATCATCCCAACATCCTGCTTCCTGTACCTGCCATTGGAGCAAATAAAGATTGATCTTTTGTCTTTGCCATAATCAATGAGGCAAGGCCCCTCTGGGACCCTGATTGTTCCAGAGCTAAAGCTGGGCACATACTCGGACTTTATTGGGTCACCTGCATAATTTGAGCGGGACTCATATGTGTGGGTCCAGTATATAAAACATTTTGGGCCCTCGATATTGGCACTGAGCAAAATCTTTGTTTTTGGGGAGTATTGCGGCTGGTAAAACCAGAAAACAACATCCCCGTTGAGGAGTGTCTGTACGGTGACCACCTTATTCAGGTCATCCAGTGTATATGAGTCTTCTTTTATGAAACGCTCAAAAGAGCCTGAGCTCATTATTTTTGGGTTGGTCTGAGTGCCGTCAACGCTGATTGAAAAACTGACCAGTGGTTCATCAACAATGCTTTCACCTTTGGCCAGGGTGCAACCAGCCAACAAAACTGCGAGCAAAAAAATGGCCACTCTTTTCACGGCAGCGCGACACCAACCCCTTTGTCCTTTGCGAGGACAGATGACATTCTATTGCCTCTTGGGGAACGCAATCTTCCAAGAAACGCCCACAAGAGACCGAGCAGAGTGATTATCATTCCAAGCCATACAAACAGCATGCAGTATTTCACCATAACAGTCATCGTAAACCTTATTGTATTTCTATCAGAATTTCTCAGGTCAACGAGTTTGAATGTGATCGTATTGTTCCCCACCGAGTCAATCGACAGGAAATACGATTTGCCATCAATTTCTGCAACAGACCCGGGAGTCATGTTGTCTTTATTAAATATAATCTCTTTTGACAAATCAGGACCATCTGAAACCAGGACCTTGATGACATCCTCATTGTATTCCAGGAGCTTGATGGTGTATCCGCCCTGCAACACAGAACTTCCCTTTCCAATAATAAATTCCATGTCTTCCCTGATATTTGAGACATAAACCATTACATCCCTCAAGAATGATCTGTGAATGAATGGTTTTGTAAAATAGGCCTGTGACCTTGTGTCCCACCTGGCACCGATTTTGCCTTTTATTTCAGAGTCCTTGTGGGTGAGTGTATACATGGTCTCGAATGACTGGCCATCACTTTTCACATATTCAAGCCCGACGCCAAAATCAAGACATTCCTTGTTTTGTGACGACATTCCCAAAGAAACCGATTCCTGCCCAAAAAATATCGAGCTTCCCACCACACCCATCAACAGGAGGCAAACACCCATGTGCGAAATAAAAGCGCCCCACTTCTGGACCCTGTATTTCAACATTACCTGGAAGTTTGAAACCAGCATTATTGAAGCAAACGCACCGGTAATCATAAAAAGGGGATCGGCCATTCCGGCCTCAACGGCCAGCACGACAAAAACAAGACCAAAAAACAGCGGAGCTATGAGTTGTCTTGCCAGATATTTTATGCTTGTCTTTCTCCACACCATCAAAGGAGTAATGGCACCACCAACACACATTACAATGGCTACGGGGATTGATATTGCCTGGTAGAACGACTGCGAAATGACCGCGGGTGAACCAAAAATCTGGGTGACAACCGGCAACAGGGTCGCGGCAAGTATGAACACGGCATAAACAGACAGGACTATGTTACCGATGCTCATCATGAAATATCTTGATGTATAGTGGCTCTCAAGACCATGAGGGACAAACTTCCACGAACGGACACACAAAAATACTGACAGCCCGACAGAGGCCAAAACCATGATCAGGTATGAAAAAAGCATCGATGAGCCAGCAAAAGAGTGAACGGACACATCTGAAAGCACGCCTGATCTGGTCAAAAAAACCGCCATTACAACGAGGCAGAAAGAGGAGAGCACGGCAACAACAACCGATCTGGCGTTACCATTGCCATTCTCATCATTGAGCGCAGCATGAATCGCAACAGTCTGGATGAGCCATGGAACCAGCGAGGCATTTTCCACAGGGTCCCAGCCCCAGTAACCACCCCAACCCAGCGTTTCATAGGCCCAGATGGAACCCATGGCAATGCCAAGACCAAGCAAGAACCATGATGCAATAAGCCAGGGTGTCATCCTTGAGAGCCAGATCTGGTGGTTCTGCTCGCATGGCCTGAAAAGATAGGCAATTGTCATTGCAAAAGGAACGGCCATCAACGCATAAGACAAAAACACAACAGGGGGATGGAAGGCCATCCAAGGGCTCTTCAGGAGAACGTTTAGCCCAAGGCCATCAGATGCGGCCTGCGGAAGAACATCAAATGTTGACGAACCTATTACAAAGATCGCCAGAAAAGCCTGTATGGCAAAAAGGACCACAAGAAAGCTCTTCTGCGATTGTGGCTTGAAGGAGAGGATGGCAGCAACAATCGAGATTGCAAGCAGCCAGAGGAGCATCGATCCACCCTTGTCGGCCCAAAAAACCGATATTTTATACCAGAATGAAAGTGAAACAGAGCTGTTGTGAAAAACATAGGAAAGTTGAAAATTGTTGTTGAGTATTGAAAGCATGAGATAGGATGACGCCAATACTGCCGACAGCATGGAAGAAACGGCAAACATCTTCTGGAACTTTGGTCTTGTGCAAAAAATTGCAGCAAGGACAGAAAAACCCAGACAAAGCCACATCAGCACATTACCGGCCATTTTCACTCCTGCCATGTCTGGAGAAACTTTCAAAAACCATCATCTTCTCCCTATTTTCCACTGCCACCAGACTCTTTTCCATCTTTATTTTCATACTTGCTTGGACACTTGACCAGCAGCTGTTCTGCGTGAAAACTCCCATCTTTGAAAGACCCTATTGCAACCCCTTTTTGGGCTCCGGCAAAGTTTTGTGGCAGAACACCATCCAGAATAACCGGCAGGACCTCACCTTTTTCATCCACCATATTGAAATAATTGAGGTTGCCTTCCTGCTTGAGGCTCTTCTGGTCAAGCACTCCGTAAACCTGATATGCCTTGCCACTTTTTGCCTCGCTAAAATCAGAGGTGAAAGGCGTCATGGAAGACAGGAAGAACCATATAGATACCCCAGAAAGAACGGCAATTGCGATAATCCCGATTAAAAGAGACACTTTCCTGTTCATTTTTTCTTCAATATCTTTCCAATTCTGACTTCAAGTGACACCAGATACGCAAAAATACCCAAAAAAACAACCAACGCCACAACAAGAACCGGTATCATATTTCCTCCATATCAAACCTTTGTGACAAAGACAGTATCCACAAATATAAGAATGTAAAACCAGCAAGCATGCCAAACACGCCGTAAAGCATCGGTCTTGTGAGGCCCAGGCCGCCAACCTGTTCGGGATGGAGCGAGCTGGTTATTCTCGGCATCACAAAAACAAGGAACGGTGTGGCAAGAAAGGCAATGATCGAGTATCCTGCAGAAATGGCAGCCTTTTTGTCCCTGTCCTCTATGAGCCACCTGAGAAGCAGATAGGCGATATATATCATCAGAAGAAAGACAATCGACGTCTCCCTTGGGTCCCAGTTCCACGGCGAACCCCAGGTGTAAGTGGCAAAAATGGAACCTGTAATGGTTGCCAGAACGCAGAAAACGAGCCCTGCCTCAGAGCTTCTGTGGGCAATAGAATCGTATACGGGTTTTCTCTTCGCAAGATAAGCTATCGAAAAGACGAAGGAAATGAAAAATGCAAGCGTTGCAACCCAAGCGCAGGGGATATGGAAGTAAATTATTCTGTAAAGATCTCCCATCGTTGCTTCTTTTGGGGTAAACATGAGGCAGTAAACAATCGAGGGTATCATCGTAAGGGGTGTCAGTACCGATAAAATGCGGCCAAAAAGCATTGTCTATTCCTCCTCAATATACGGCACCAAAACAAGCCCAGCCACCAGTGCCGCCAGAGATTCACTAATTATCACAACAACAAGATTAATCGAAAATGTGCCCTCTGCCAAGGCTTGGGAAGTAGCCAAAACAAGACAGACCAGCAAGGGAAGTATAACAGGCATGACAATCACCGGATAAGCGGCACTCAGTGCCCTTCCGCGCGACATGAGATAACCAACAAAACCCTGTGCAAAAGACAGGGCAGGACACCCGATCAACACCAGAAGGCCAACAAGCGGCAAGGCTGAGAGCCTGACGCCAAGCCAGAAGCACAGAAGCGGAAAAACCACGCAGGCAATCAACAGAACAAAAAACGCATTTGCAAGTGTTTTGGCAAGGAAAACCGAAGGCATGGGGACCCTGAGCCTCAGCTGGTCGGCCGTTCCCTCATCCTCCTCTTTTGCAAAAGACCTGGAGAGTGTGTCGGAAGAGGAAAACATTACAATAATCCAGAGGAGTGAGGCTATGACCCTTTCGCCCACTTTTGTCCCGGCAAGCGAAAATCCGAGTGTGGCCGAGAGGACGATCGCGAGTCCAAAACCAACCCCGACAAGATGCCTCCCCCTGAAAGCAACCCTTATCTCCTTTGCCAGAAGTGCCCTAAAACTGCGCAATTTTTCTCCATTCTTTCCAGGGATTGTTTGTGGCAATCACAACAGGCCCGCCAAACGACGAGACCATATTGTCAAGAATTGCTTTACCCTCAGCATCCAGGTGTTGCTCCGGCTCATCAAGCAATATGACGTCCCGGGCCACTGCAAAAGCTGTCATTAGTTTGGCCCTCTGCTTGAGGCCTGCTGAAAGCTCGTGGTAACGTTTTCCAATGTGGCCGGACAAACCCCATGCCACAAAATCAGGCACAGGAACTCTCGCCAGATCTGCAAAAAATCTGGCATTTTCAAAAACAGTCATCTCCTTGTAAAGACCAAGGTCAGGAGAGCACATGGCAATTCTGCCTGGCAACTGGAACCTCTCATGCTTCTTCTCTTTGTCAAACCACTCCATTGCTCCGGAAGAAGCCTTGAGAAGGCCCGCCATTATCCTCAACAGAGTCGTTTTCCCAGAGCCATTCGGCCCAATGATTGCCCACACACCATCCTCTATGTCAAAAGAAACGCCAGCAAAAATTGTTTTTGACCCGAAAGATTTTGACAGATTGCTGGCAACCATTCGCATAACAAAAGATTATAGGAGTGTTGCAAAATGAATCAAACCAGACTAATCTTTTTCTGTTAAAGTTGTCAATTATTTCACAAAAGGAGGAGTCATGTCAAAAGGCTATATCTTGAGTGCCGCAAGGACACCCATTGGGAAATTTTTGGGTAGCCTTTCGCCGTTTTCCGCACCAAAACTTGGCGGTTTTGCCATCAAGGCGGCCGTTGAAAGGGCCGGCGTAGAAAAAGAGAGGATTGACGAGGTAATAATGGGCCAGGTGGTCCAGGCAGGCTGCGGCCAGAACCCGGCAAGGCAGGCACTTATCCATTCAGGTCTAAATCCGGAAACAAACGCTCTCACAATCAACAAGGTGTGCGGATCGGGACTGAAAGCGATCATGCTTGCTTCGCAGTCCATCCAGCTTGGTGAAGCAGATATCGTAGTGGCAGGTGGAATGGAATCCATGACAAATGCGCCATATTACCTGGACAAAGCAAGGACTGAAGGTTACAGGTATGGTGATGGCATTCTTGTTGATGGAGTCATAAAAGACGGCCTCTGGTGTGCATTCAATGGTTCCCACATGGGAAACCTTGCAGAATACACCGCAAAGAAGGGCAATGTGACCAGGGAAGAAGCTGACCTTTTTGCCTTCAATTCCCAGGACAGGGCAATCAAAGCCGTAGAAGCCGGGATTTTTGATGAAGAAGTAGTGCCAATTGCAATACCCCAGAGAAAAGGCGACCCGGTAATGTTTTCCAGGGACGAGACCCCAAGACCGACAACAATGGACACCCTTCAAAAACTCAGGCCGGCTTTTGACAAGGAAGGGATCGTGACTGCAGGCAACGCCCCTGGCCTCTCTGATGGCGGCTCGGCAGTTGTTGTCGCATCCGAAAATGTAGCCAAAACCCACAAACCGCTTGCTTCAATAATTGATTACGCAACCGCACACACAGAGCCAAAAGAACTTTTCTGGGCACCAGTCTTTGCCGTCAAAAAACTGATGGAAAAAACAGGCCTGAAAATCTCGGACTTTGATCTCATTGAAGCCAATGAAGCCTTTGCTGTCCAGTGCATAGTTGACGGCAGGGGGCTCGAATGGGACCCAAATACAGTCAATATCTCCGGTGGCGCCATAGCACTCGGGCACCCGATAGGCTCCTCCGGTTCAAGGATTATTACAACACTGATCCACAACCTGAAGAGGAACGGCAAGAAGCGCGGACTTGCAACACTCTGCCTTGGAGGCGGAGGCGCCGTTGCAATGGCAATTGAACTGGTGTGAGGAGGAAGCAATGGAGATAAAAAAAGTTGGTGTCATAGGCGCAGGTGTAATGGGAAACGGGATCGCCCATGTATTTGCACAGACCGGATATGAAGTCGTCCTTGCAGAAGCAAACATCCAGCTTGCTGAAAAAGGCAAGGCAACTATCCAGAAAAACCTCGGCAGGATGGTCCAGAAAGGCACGATCACACAGGAAATTGCCGATGCAACACTTGCGAGAATAAAAACAACCGAAAACCTTGGAGACCTCAAAGATTGCCAGATCGTTGTCGAAGCGGTCACCGAAAACAGGCAGGTCAAAAACCAGATATACGACAAATTGAATGGTATCCTACAGGAAGATGCAATCCTGGCCTCAAACACCTCCACAATTTCAATCACCGAGCTGGCCGCAAAATACAAAAACCCAGGAAGATTTATCGGCATGCACTTCATGAACCCAGTCCCTCTCATGAAACTTGTTGAAGTGATAAGGGGAATGCTCACGACTGATGAAACCTACAATATCGTGAACGATCTTTCAATCAAGCTGGGGAAGACACCGGCAGTTGCAAACGATTATCCAGGATTTGTCAGCAACAGGATACTGATGCCAATGATAAACGAGGCAGTCTATTGCCTTATGGAGGGCGTTGCCGACAAGGAATCAATAGATACTGTAATGAAACTCGGCATGAACCATCCAATGGGCCCACTTGCACTTGCAGACCTTATCGGCCTTGATACCTGTCTGGCAATCATGGAAGTGCTCTACGAAGGACTGGGCGATTCAAAATACAGGCCGTGTCCACTGCTGAGAAAAATGGTTGCAGCAGGCCTTCTTGGAAGGAAATCAGGAAAAGGTTTCTACGATTACACCGAACAGAAATAACCATAAAATCTGACTCGTAGGTCAGATTTCAACAACCAACAACAAAAAAGCCCCGCCTGAAAGCGGGGCTTTTTTAATTCATCAGCGAAGACAGGGATTGTTTGCTACTTTACCCTTATCTTTTTGGTATAAGTGCAGGAATTGGCATAACGGTCAGTGGTCCTGAGGGTTATGCTGTAGCTGCCCGAGGAATAGGTGTAGCTGAATTCTTTTGTGGTGTCATTTTCAATGTTGAAGGTTTTGTCAATCTTTCCATCACCTTCGAAATCAAGATCAACAGTGTATGGTCCACATCCACCAAACGGGCTCACCTTGATGGTCATTGTGCCAGATGCAGGGATGACATAAATGTTGTCATTGTCCGGCTTTGCCTCTGGAATCAAGATCGAAATGTCGGGGCACTCACAAACTACTGGCTCTTTTGCGCCAACTCTGAGTACTATGACCGCGGTATCCTGGTCCCTTAAACCCTCTGCGGAGGTGACAATAGCAGTATTTATGATATTGATGCCGGGGTTAAGGCTTATGTCTTTTCTGACTCTCAATGTCAGCTCAATAATTTTTACTTCTCCAGGATTCATGACTCCAAACGACCAGACGATTTTTTGCATGCCGAGTGATCCTGAAGGAATCGAGGATACGTATTCAAGTTCTCTTGGCAGGATATCAACCACAACAACATTGGTTGCTTCTCTTGTACCAATATTTTTTACAATTATCGTGTAGCTAACTTTTTCACCCTGCTGGGCCATGAATTTCTTTGTTGTTTTCGTGAGTGTAATGAGTGGCTCGCCAAGAACATCGACAGTGCACTGTGCAAATTCCGGGTTTGGTGCAGTATCGGCATATGTCAGAACGTTGTTGGTGAGTTTGGTGCCTTTGGCCAAGTGGCCAACTCTTACCCTTACGACAAGAACGAATGTTTCGCGTGGTGCAAGGCTTCCATTTCCAGCCAAACCAACAGAAGTTGTCCATCTGTTGTTGTCAACATCTGGCGGCGGGTTGGCATCGTAGAAGGTCACTCCCTTTGGATAGTTCTCGACGATATTGACGTTTGTCTGTGTGTATGGGGTATCGTTTGTAACAGTTATTGTGTAAATCAGAAGGCTGTCTGGAAGCACAGGGTCTGGAACGCATTTTTTTGTTATCTGGAGCGATGGCACAACCGGAACCTGGAGAATGAAGCCATGCATGTGGCCTCTTTCCTCAGAACGTGGGTAGTATGGGTTTGGCCATGGTCCGCCAGTTGGTGAACCAGCGCAGGTATAATAATTATTTTCTGTATTGGGATTGCAATCAATATCATCATTACCCCATTCAGTTGCCACACAGGGTCCCTGGCCATCATCCAGTGAGTTGGGATCAGAACCACCGGCGTTAGAACAAACCAGATAAGGCCTGAGCAGGACCGATGAATCTTCACCAGCGAGATATGTTCTTGTCGGTCTGTGAAGTGCTTTTGTATCATAATCCTGGTTCACATAGTCCCACCATTGGTCAGCTTTCCAGTGGATGGCTGTCTTTGCGGCAACGACCGTGAAATCACGGTGCCAGAACCATGAACAACTGTACTGTTTTGCATTAGAAGCATATTTTGGATTCATTGCTTTAGGGCTCCACTGATAGCCGGCTGGGAAGCCCGGTGGCAACGTTGGGGCAGTTTCTGCTCCGCTATTTGCTCCCATCCATCCGTTTGCCCACCATGCACCACCCTGGCCTGCCATTGGGTCAGCTGGTTGTGGATTGAGCCAGAACTGGTCGGTTGGAACCCTGTTGGTGCCACATGCCCAATAATCCCATTCTGTTCTGTACCATCCAAGTTGCCCTCCGCAGGTTCCATTATCAGCCGAGTTTCCAATTATTCCGACATAAGCTCCGGCATTTGCGCCATCAACAGGCCATGTTGAAGGATCCGGTGGGGTCCTGAAACCGGAGAACATGGTTTGCGAGTTTTGCCTGTCATTGTTGCAAAGTGTCAATGCACCATCCGCAATCATTATTTGGGAGAGCGGGAGAGTGGAATTCTCAAAAATCATTACTATCTCAAATCCATAATACTGCGGGTTCCCAGGCTCAAAATCCTGATACACTCTGGACACTGTAATGAAATCGTATGGGTCAGTGATATATGGTGTAATATTGAAACGGAATGTTGATTGCATCTGGCCCCAGCCTCTGCAACCACAATTTGGCCTGTAACCGCTGTCGTTGTTTCTTCCAAGGAATGAGCCAGCGCAAAGAATTGATTGTGGATTTCCAGGCCTTCCAGAATTAACAAGGATCGGCTCGTGTTGATAGTTTCCTCCACCTATATTCCTTCCAACCGAGTTGGCATACAGGTAGCAGGCAACAAGTCTTGAATTGTCCGGTATGTAGTCCGGGCGATATTTCAGGCGTGTTATTCCAGTGGCTCCGGGGGACGAATCATGGACAAACTGGCAGAAATAAGTCCTGTTTGCCCCGCCACCACCAAAAGCGGTTGACTGGGCAAGCATTGCAAATCCATATTTTCCAATAAATGGCGGAATGTCCTGATTGAGTCTGTTGAACGATGTTGTGAACTGGTGAACGTAGTAGAACCTTCCAGTATTCACATAATCATATTCCGGATACGGTGCACCATCACCAAAATATTGGTAGCCAAGAACCACACCATCAGTGAAAACGCCTTGTGTTGCTGTTGGCATGTTGTTAAATGACGCATCTCCACCAAAACCAGCAAGCCCGGTAAACGGGGAGTTGTCGTAAGAGAAGGCTATACTGTCTCCGCCGTTTGTTCCTCCACCAATCATGACTCCGCTGTGGATAGTTGGACCAACCTGCTCGCGGCTTGCAAAATAAGCTGTGATATTTGCTGTTACAGGTGGGATATTGACAGAAGAGGCATCAAAGTTTATTTGATAACCACCCGTTGGGAGGGGCTGGATTGGACCCGCTCCATCAGGATCAAACCCGAAATAAAGGGCGGCTGGATATATCGCTCCGCTACTAAAAGCAGCAAGCCTTCCATCGGCACCAAATGCAAGTGTCGGGTTTGGTGCAGCATTGCAGGCTGTCCAGCCTGTTGGTGCACCACTGTAAGCATCATGGAAACCAACCCTCGTTGTGATATCCTGACCAATTGTTACACCACCCTGGCCATGCATTGAAAATGCTGTTATAGTTGCTGTTCCAGCAAGTGGTGCTTCAAAACCACCGGATAGTGTTTGATAGAAGACTGGGCCAAAATCAAGTCCAAAATTGAAGCTTGCTCCAGTATAATTAAAGAGGTGTGATCCGATATCACAAATCCCTGTTCTGTCGTCACCAGCCATGTAAGGAATCCCACCATCAGGCGTGACTGGACCATTTGGAACATACAGTTTGCCACCGGTTGAGGTGCCAATGCCCAATATGTTCTGGGCACCATACCATGTTGTTATGTAGTCCTTATTTTCAACATTGCTATTGGCTTTGTCAGCGTAGAGAACATCCGAAATAATCTGGTTCAATACAGGAACTTCACCTCTGATTCCTGGGTATCCTGGCGGATATATAAGATAACGATCATAATATTCCGAGTTGAAATCTACAAAGAAGGTGCCAGAACCATATGTGGCCGTCTGGCCATCATTGATGATTCCAGGTGTTGTTTCTCTCCATATTTTATACCAGACTGAAGCAGCCATCTGGTACCTTGTTGGGGCAAGAACCAGCATACGCTCGCCAGGAGTGCTTGTGTAGAAGAAGCCTCCGCCTGGTTGCAAAGCTGTCTGGTTGCAGTTTTCATAAAGAGGAAGCGTTATGGGTGTTCCCCAGCTGAGGTTTGGCCTGTTTGGAGGAGTGTATCCATTGCGCTGGCACCACAATCTTCTTGCAAGGATTGACTGCATCTCTGTCATTCCTTCAACCCATGCGTGGAAATAAAGGTTGAGGTCATCATAATAGGCATGGACCATTTCATGTGCCAGTGCATCGAGTCTTGCTTCTTGTGCCGTCATGTTCCAGGCAGGCACGAAATAAGCCGCATCACGTGCCATGTCAGTTGGCATATCTATATAACCTATAGAGCCGACACCAGACTGTGTATACTGGGCAAAAGTGCCAGTTGGGAGGTTGTCATCTCTTCTAAAATAAACCTCAATAGAAAACATTGGGGCGCCAAAAACATCCTGGATGCAATTTTTCATTCCAATCGGGAAGCTCGGACCACCTTCTACAAAGGTCTGGATATTTGGCATTTCAGTTGCGCAATTCCAGTATGAATCAGGAGGTGTAGCACCAGACTGGCATGAACCTGTAAATCTCCAATCTATAATGCCCGAAGGTGCTATTTTTTGGGTTGGCAGTATTGGATTGTCATTGCGATATGTGTTTTGTGGGAGAGGATTAGTCATTATCTTTCCGTTGTGTTTGTAGAGCACCAGTGGATCAAAGTTGAAACCAGCAGGAACTCCCTTTGCAATCTCTTTAAGAGCCCTGTCCGCAATATTCCTGATTTTCTTCTGGTTCTCCCTTGAATATATCTGGACAAACGGAGTTTTTTCTCCGATGATCGGGGTCACATCAACCACGATCGCTCCAGGATTCGACTCATTTACCTTGCCTTTAGCAGTAGTTCTTGTTTCGAAGGCAAATACAGAACCGAAACCAATCTGCACAATGAACAGCACAGCTAGCGCCAATGAAAGTTTTTTCATGCTAACTCCCCTTTTTTTACGAAAAACAACCGAATGGTCTAGAATAGAAACAGTCTGAAAACGACAAACACAAATGATACCTGTACAACACAACCTGGGATTCTTAACAAACAATTACAATTTATTGATATTGAAACGAATTGTCAAGTGGCCCCTCTTGGGATAATTTCCAATGCAAATCTTTCTTTGGTCAAAATTTTCTAACAAATACAAAAACCATCACAAAATGGTCTATTTGAGATAAAATAGCGCACTTTTTTATATCAATGTTACATATATGTATATTATATGTATTAAGCTTGCGATATGCATAAAATTGGGCAAAGAATCATTATGAAAGCTTAGAAATTCTTGTTATTCAAATTCATACTTATCAATAATATTTAAACTTATGACTAAAATTAATAATTTATATATCAAAAAATAATTTAATACTTAATCGGTGAGCAATGCTCATATTTGATATTGATAATTTTTACTGAATTTAAAATAAATCGTTCAAACAGGTTTGGTATAAACAAACCTATGGAAAAGAAAAAATGCCATAGGTTTGCCAAAAACACGTTTCTTTTAATTTTAAAAGCGGACAAAAACTTCAAAGATAACTTGACACGCAAACCCCCCAAAATATACTACGCATGCATTACAAATTAAGGAGGAACCATGAAACCAACAGTCGACAAAGAGACTTGCATCGGTTGCGGAGTTTGCGCCTCGGTTTGCCCGGACGTTTTCGAAATTGGAAGTGATGGCCTTGCAGGCGTTATTGGTGGCTCGGATTGTGGTGGTTGCGGTTGCTGTGAAGAAGCTTCCGAGAACTGCCCAGTTGGTGCCATTAAGCTCTGAGAAAAACAGAAACAAAAAGCGGCCTCCTCAGGGGGCCGCTTTTTCATTTGTGATAAGAAGGTTTTCCTTAAAGAAGTTCTATTCCCCTGCTCATTTTTGAGACCGACGAGAAACACGAGTCTACACCTGTGATGTCTCGCACCCCAACATTTATCACTTCCATTATTTTTGTGGCCATGTCAAAAAGTTCATTTGAATAATAATCAATCTCCACCTGTGTAAAAACTTCATTAGGTCTTGCCTTGTATGTCACCCTGTCAATTTTTATTTTGACCTGGTCAGTGGGCTGATCACTGTAAGAAATCGGGTATATGCACCTTTCGCACTTCAGTCTGATAATCTCTGAAAGCCCCATTGACTCAAGGTGTTCCACCACACCTATGGCTTCTGGACTCGGCGGACAAAGCTTTTCAGGGTGGTCTCTAAGGAGTTCGGCAATTATTTCGTTTGTTTTCAAAACCGATATTTCATTGTCGTATATCTCGGCCGGCTTTCCATAGCTTGCCTCATTGAGTTTCCTGTAGGCTATGAACTCTGCTTCCCTGGATTTTTGCGGCCACACTGATTTTCTAACTCTTATATATGCATCCTGGCCATGCAAGAGGAACAATCCTGAGGGCTGAAGCTGGTCAAAATACCTGTCATAATTGATCATATCAATTCTTGCCCTGACTGGCCATCTGTATTTTTCGATAAGTTCAGAGACAAGCGCAGAAATCTTCGGCGAGGCATCAGCATTAATATCAAGCTTAAGCTCTCTTTCATTGGTTGGATTCATTGTTCTCCTCCATTATTAAGGCCCAAAAGAAATTTACTTTTTTGCGATGGCCCCAGGGTTGGATTTTTGTTTTTCACAAACTTTTTCTCGATGGCCTGTCTAAGAGGATCAAGAAAAACCGGGCCTTCCACTTCTATTTCAGAAAATACATTGCTGGTTTTTGGAAAAACATAAGTATACGTATCAAAAGCTATCTGGCCACAGCCCTTGCTGCAACAGACTTCTCGGGTTTTCCTTCCTTTGGTCAGGACAACAACGGGCAAAAGTTTCTCTGGCTCGGAGAGCAATTTTAGCGTAGTCTCATCTGCTGGATCCTGAAAGATTGATTTTAGTTTCTTGGTCACTTTACCCATAAGGTCTTTGTAGGTGTTGGATTCCTCCTCAATCCTTATATGATTTTTTTCATCAAAAGTCTCAAGGGTTTTCAGAGTTATTTTCCTTAAAATACCGCCCTCATAGCGGTTTCTCAATGAATATCCAGAGTTCTTCAAAACAAAATTGCAGTCAAGGTAAACGTCAAGCTGATCAACAAGCCTGATGTCACCCAGGCCAAATCCAAGCTCAATGGAAATCTTTCCAATGGCCTCTTCGACGGCTTTTTTATTTTTTAAAACCATATACTTTGATTCGTTTTCGAATTGGACCATTTTTAATGGTAATATAATGCCGCTTTCAGCCAAGTCAACGACTGATGCCTTGATTTGACAGTGATCACAACTAAAATGACCGTTTGTGAATCCAGATTTTGATTACATATCCAAGGGGCTGGTGGGCGTAGAAGAAAACCTGTCAAAGGCCGCTTTATATCCAATAGGGCAAGCATTAGAGCTTGCTATTTCTCTTATTCCACTGGGACTGCCATCAGATTCACGCTTCTGGCTTGAAAAGCTCGCCCAGATGTCAAGAAACAGCCAAAGCTCCGGCAAAAGGTTCAGAGCAAAACTGGCCCTTGCATCTTCTCAGGCCATAGGTCTTCCCATAGACATGGCAATCAACCTTGGCGCTTTCGTAGAAATGATACAGTCCGCAAGCCTTATACATGACGATGTTGTTGACGAGGCATCATTAAGAAGAAATGAGCCAACTGTAAACAGCCTCATGGGCAACCGTTTTGCGGTGCTTACCGGTGATTATGTTCTTTCTTTAGCTTTAACAAAATTGGGGGAACTAAAAAATCACAACCTGACAATGCGCTTTTCCGAGGTCGTATCACAAATGACGTTCGGTGAGGCAATGGAAATAGAGATAACATTCAACCATGCAAGAACAATCGCACATTATCTCACCACAATATCGCTCAAAACCGCTTCACTTCTGTCATTCTGCTGTCAAAGCGCCTGCCTGATTGCAAATGTTAACGAGAAAACAATAAATAGTCTTGCAGAATTTGGTGCAAATCTCGGAATGGCCTTTCAATTGATAGACGACACGCTTGATTTTATAGGCCCTGATGGAAAAGAAAAATGCCAGGATTTTAAAGAGGGCCTTTTAACCCTGCCCATTTTATTGTTGTGTATACAGGGAAACCCGTTTGATAAAAGCATTGATGAAATCCAGGTTCTGATAGCAGAGAAAAACACTCTTGCGCAAACAATTGACAAGGCCAGGGAATATTCTGTAAAAGCAATAGACTGTCTGGATGGAATAAAAAATCTGATCTCAGAGCGCTGCTTGCAAACATTTATTGATATAAATACAAGTATTTATGAAAGACTTCCCAATAATCTCAACCCATTTCCAAGGAGATAAATATGAACGTAGACGAAATGATCCAGAAAACATGGAACGATGGCAACGGGCTCGACATCAATGTTGGCGTAAGCTCAAGACATATTCATCTGCATGAGGACCATGTCAAAATACTCTTTGGTCATGATCTGACATGTTACAAGGACCTGACCCAGCCAGGACAATACGCATGCAACGAAAAAGTTGACCTGGTTGGTCCCAAGGGAACCATCAAGGGAGTCAGGGTGTTGGGTCCGACTAGAAGGGCCACGCAGGTTGAGGTTTCAAAAACTGATTCTATAATACTTGGTCTGGATGTACCACTCAGAATGTCGGATGATATGGAAGGTACTCCCGGAATAAAACTGGTCGGAGAAAAAGGTGAAATCGTCCTGGACAAAGGAGTCATTGTGGCAAAAAGACATATCCACATGTCACCCGAGGACGCTGAAAAAGCTGGCGTCACCAATGGTGAAATGGTCTGGGTTTCTGCCAATACACCAAGAAAACTGGTAATGGGCGACATTGTGATAAGGGTTTCAAAAACCTTTGCACTCGATTTCCATATTGACACAGATGAGGCAAATGCAGCCTGGCTCAAAAGTGGAGACAAAATCAGGATAGTGAGGTAACTCATGACAAAAGAGAAAATAGAAAACATACAGCAAAACACCGACACATTTTCTATACAATATGAAAAGAACCAGATCGACAATAAGGGCGTACGCCTTTCAACGATGTTGCTTGCAGCAAGATACGTTGCCATGGGATTACTCATATTTTTGACCTATATCACAGGCTTCGCAAGATACATAGGCGACTGGGCAATTGCACTTGGCGGAAGTGCCGACAATTTCGTAATATGGTTTGGCTTCGGTTTCGCTTACTCCATTTGCCTTTCGGTACTTGTTTTCCCAATCGACTGGTACAGGGAAGCAGTTATACAGGTAAAATCTGGCGTCCATGGAATGCCATGGGTAAACACCCTGGGAAGAATCCTCCGCAGAGATTTCTTCGATGCCCTGCTTTGGGGCGGATTGAATTACTACTTCCTCGTTATGTACTTCTCACTCTCCACAACCGGAAGACAGGGTCCTTTGGGTGGCAACACCCCACAATGGTGGATAATTTCAGCACTCTGGGGCATGCTTTTTGTTACAGCCTGGTTCATAATAATCAATCTTCTAAAGCTGATTACTGACAACTCAATAAAGCAGGTTCCAACAGGCCCCGATAGAAGGATAATAAAAGAGCTTGGAAGAAAATTTAGAGTGACTGTCCTTGATATTTTCTACTACAATCTCGGTGGCGATTTTAATGCTGAAACCAAGCTGGTCGGACTCTTTGGCGTATACTTCGTTTTCGTTCCGGCAAAGCTCAAGGGCAAAGATGTTATAATTGCGTCTGTTGCAAAAGCAATGGCAAGGGCAGACGTATTGAAAGGTACAGTCATCAACATCGTAAGATGGGTCTTCTTCATGGCTGGCTCTTATTTAATATATCTCGCTTTCAACTGGGTCTATGTAAATAACGTTTTCTCCTGGTTCTCCGAACAGGCAGGAACTGGCGATCCGGCAGTTGGAATCATAGTAATGTTTATTCTTGGTGTCCTTTATCTCATTGCCACTCCGCTCATCAATCTCATATCAAAACGTATGGATATCGGGGCCGACAAGCTCGCCTCAAGGGCGATTGGCAGACCAGAAGTTTACTCGAACTACCTCAAGATGGTGGACACTGGAAAAGCAATATCCAGTGAAACAGACAACATGACAAAAATGTGTCTGATGGACACATACAATTCTGAAGAAATCGAGAGGCGCTTGGCCAATAAATGAACATAGGCATCATAAGGATCTCAACGAAGGCTGATAGATACCGCCTAAAACAGACAATTGAATCAACTGGTGTTCAGGTGGTACAGACAATTGATAGCGCAAGCATGCCCCCAACAATTGTTTTTGTTGGTACAGAGGACCAGATGCTCATGGCTTTCAAGCAAGCTGAAAGCCTCGGGGCCGAATATGCAAAAGTGTTGACACACATAAGGGAAGTGTCGCCCAAGTTGATAAAAGCCCTAAAAGAAGGCCCAAAATTCAAACCGGGGCAACCATTCGGAATCCTTGAAACTGCCGGTCCAGAAGCAATTCTGGCCTGTGCAAATCTCGCGGCAATGTTTGATGGTATCGAACTGGCAGAAATCCAGCTGGCAAGCATGCCAAACGAGAAGTCACTCGTGGTCATAACAGGTGACAAGAAATTGATTGAAAGTGTTCTTGAAAGCGCAGAGATGATCTGCGAAAAAACACATTTTACAGTCCCAGGAAGCAAACCCGGGCAAAGCGACGGAAGGCAAAACTGAAAAACATTTTTACTCCATGGAGAATGGATTTCATCAAATCCAAGAAACCTGAGCACTGCGTTTTCTGCAAAGCAGGTGCAAACATAGGTGGTGAGGACAAAGATTTCATTGTCCATCGTGGAGAAAAATGTTTTGTAATACTCAACCGCTACCCCTACGCAACAGGGCACATCATGATCATCCCATATAAACATTGTCAAAAATTTGAAGACTTGGGTGATGAAGAGCTTTCAGAAATGATGATTTTGGCAAAAAAATTTGTTCCAGTTCTAAAGCTCGCATTCGCCCCTGACGGATTCAATATGGGAATGAATCTCGGTGCTGCCGCAGGTGCGGGTATCGCTGACCATATCCATTTACATATCGTGCCAAGGTGGATAGGGGACACAAATTTTATGCCCGTCCTTGCCGAAGTTAAGATCCATCCAACCGATTTGGAAGGTGTTTACAAAGCAATCTTGCAGGCCCTTAAAGCTACCGCCTAAAGCTTATCGCAAGCCCGAATACAACCAGAGCGTAGCCAGTTATCCTCACAAGGACAAGCACAATACTCAAGATGCTGTTTTCAACTACCGGATATCCAAAAATATTCTCCCCGAATCTCACGGCGTGAGACAGCGCAAAACACAAAAAAGCAATGCTTATAACAAGAAAAGCCCTTGCGCCATGTTTTTTGTATGCCACTATGCCAAGGGAAACAATTGTGAGGCTAAATATGAGATTTACTAAGCTTTCAATCCATTGCGGCATGAATATTCAATCTCCTTTCTGGCATGGAGCACACGAGACAATATCGCCATCCTTGAGGCCAAGTTTCTTTGCATCTATCTGAGCAATTATGGCCCTTTCATCAAGGTTTCTCATCTTGGTGACGCTAAATACAGGCTTGTAATAAATATTCCTGAATTCTACCGAGTCAATTTTTTGTCCCCTAAGTCTTGCAATCCACATATCATACAGATATTCATCAACAAAAACCTGACCATGCCTCGGATTGCCGATGCTTATAATCAACTCTTTTTGATGCGCAATTCTTTGAATGTCCAGGATGTCATACAACTTTGACATATCAACAGCTTTTGAGTATTCGTCAATGACTGAAATTGCATTTTTGAGACAAAGAACACACATCATATCAGCGAAATCGTCAATAGATAACGACATGGACTCAAAGAGATCGGCAAGCCTGGTGCCAATTGTTATTTTTGAAAATATTTCAGATTCATTGGCGTTAAGTTTTGTTTTGGTGATCTTGGGAATCAGGAAAATGTCCTTTTTGATTTCTGCTTTTTTAATGGCTATCATGCCTTCGTCGAGCATTTCATTTACGAGTTTTTTAGTTTCTTCCTCGGAAAATGAGAGCGACGAAACAAGGTTTGAATAAGTGATGCCACTTCCAATAAATCCTGCAATCAGCCATTTATCGGGATCAATGGCTATCTGTCCACCTTCCTTGAGTGGATTTCTTACAAGCACTGTACTTTGACAAAGCCTGTTCTGAAGATCTATATAGACTGATGCGGCTTTCAAAAGGCTCTCGGTGAGAGTTTTTATATTGGTTTCAACAGCATAATCTTGCTCAAAAGTGAATTTAAGCGAATTGAGCTTTATCATCTCATAGAATGCCTGTTCAGCTATTTTTTCCTGCCATTTTGCAAAAGTTATTTCCCCAGATCTGACCTGAACGGAGCCTGATCCGGAAGTATTTGACACTGTTATCGTTCCGGTCTGGTTTTGTGAGAGGAGAAATTTGAACAAATCCAGTAAACCAGTGCCATTTATTTCACCAGATAGCATGCCAATAAGGTATCATAATGGAAATTATTGTCAATTTCTTAATATTTTTATAATTTTTTAATATTTTGGATAAATATCCACGAACGACCCTTCCTGGATACCGAGCAGTTTTTGATCGTTTGGTCTGATGAAAAAAGAATCCCTTGGCATTTTTCCTTTTTCCACAAGAAAACTGACTTTGCCATTTGGGCAAACTATTTCAACAGAATCAATTTTTTTGCCAAAAAGCTGGCTTTCCCACATCCCAATTACAAACTCATCAATAGCCAGCGTGTTGGGTCTGACACAAAGTGAATTGTCTATTCTAAGCTTTAGCGAAATTGGCCTGGCAACTTTCTCAAACCCGAGTGATTTATAAATATACCACGATGGCATTATCTTTCCGTTGTTATCAGACATGACAACCATTTTTTTGAGAACAAGCGAAACAAGTATGTCTGCAATAGATACAGTCTGGTTTTCATATTGCACCAAAAATTCACCCAGTGGCATTCCATGTGTTATTGAATTAAAAATCTGTCTTTCTCTCTCGGACAGATCTATCGGGCTCTCTTTCGGGAACAAAAAAAGAGTGTCCACCATAAATTTTGGCCTTATGAAGATCAAACCCTCCTCAACCATTAAAGAAAGCGTTTCCTGAAGGCACGGTAAAGTGAGCTTCGTTGAAGCAGTCAACTGGGCAACACTAAGTGGGGTAAACAAAGAATTCAAAATGTTTTCTTTTTGAATAGACAATGGAACGTCTGGCAAAACTTTTTCAGTTTTTTGCACAATTGTTTTTGGAAGGAAACGCTCATCAGGTGGAAGTTTGTTTATTTTTGACAAATACTTGAATGGCAGGGGTTTTTCGCAGTGCTGTCTGTTTAGTCTGGTAAAGTTGAACCTCAGCGACCCAATTTTTGATAACGCCATAATTGCATCTTTGCCAGTTAGATCGCCAAATTTAGCCATGGCAATAATGTTTCCATCCACAACAATATCACCATTGCCCGAATCTGTTTCAAAAATAATGGTCCCCGAATGGCCCTGGTTCAAAAAAAATGCAAGAAGATCATACAGTTCTCCTCCGACAATCTCGCCTGATTGCATGGCAAATTTATATCGTGATTAGTCTTGTGTGTAAATAGAACATCAAGGGCCCTGACTACTATTTTGTTGCTATCAAAATCTACCCAAGTTTGCTTGACTTGCGTACGTTCAAGCATAATTTATTTGAGGAGTCGAAGGAGAATAAGATACCTCCCCCGGCAAAAGCTTAACGGACCCACAAGGAGGACTAGATGAAAGCTGTTCAGAAAACTGAACCGAAAATAGGAGCTAAACTTGTTGAGGTGCCAACCCCAACCAATCTCAAACCAGGATGGACCCTCGTCAAAGTAAGGGCGACATCCATTTGTGGAACAGATATCCATATCTGGAACTGGGACCAATGGTCACAGGGGAGGATGGGTGAGAAAGCATTGCCACAGATACTTGGCCATGAGTTCTGCGGAGAGGTGGTAGAGCTGGGGCCAAATTGCAACAGGATAAAAGTCGGCGATTACGTATCAGCAGAAACACACATTTATGATCCAGGAGACCTCACCTCAATGCTCGGGATTTTTCATGTTGGCAACAACATGAAGATTTTGGGTGTTGATACTGATGGTTGCTTTGCAGATTATGTTGCAATTCCAGAAATAGTTCTCTGGAAAAACGACAAAACCATGCCACCAGAGTACGCATCTATCCAAGAACCTCTTGGCAATGCCTGTTACGCTGTAATGGGCGAGGACAATGACGTTTACGGCAAAACAATGCTCATAACCGGGGACGGCCCAATATCGCTATTTGCAATCGGCGTCGCAAAAGCCGCCGGCGCGTCAAAAATCATCCAGTTTGGGATGGCACAATACAGTATGGAAATTGGGCGCAAGATGGGTGTCGATATACAAATAGACGTCACAAAAACCACCCCGGACGAAAGATATAAAATGGTTATGGACAATACTGGAGGATGGGGATGCGATATTGTTTGCGAGATGATAGGTGCCCAAAGCTCCCTTGATGACGCTTTCCGCTGCATCAGAAAAGGCGGAAGATTCTCGGCATTTGGCATACCTTCAAAATCGCCATCACAGATAGATTACACCGACCAGATCGTTTTCAAGGGCATCCAGATACATGGCATCTCCGGAAGAAAGATTTTTGATACCTGGTACCGCAATGGAAACATGCTGGCAAACCGCAAACTTGACCCAACGCCGGTAGTAACACACCTGATGGCCCTGGAAGACTACCAGAAAGCATTCGAAATGCTGACAGCACCAACGAGACAGTGTGCAAAGATTGTCATGTTCCCCGACAAGCAGGAATTGAATGCGGCCATGGCCCGCAGAAAATAAGGAGGAAACAAGTGGCATACGGAAAGATTAAAGATTTTTTGACAAACGAGCTCAAAGGGATAAGAGATGCCGGACTATACAAAGAAGAGCGCATCATAGTAACCCCCCAGGCCGCAGACATCAAGGTCCAGTTTCCTGAAAACGCACCAGTCAAAGAAGCGCTCAATTTCTGCGCAAACAACTACCTCGGGCTTTCCTCGCATCCCGATGTCCTGAAAGCGGCAAAAGAAGGCCTCGAAATGAGGGGCTACGGCCTTTCATCCGTTCGCTTCATCTGCGGAACACAGGATATCCACAAGAAACTGGAGAGGAAACTTTCAGAATTCCTTGGGGTTGAAGATTCGATACTTTATTCATCATGTTTTGATGCAAATGGTGGCCTTTTTGAAGCCCTGATGAAAGAAGAGGACGCCATTATTACAGAAGAACTCAACCATGCTTCAATAATTGATGGTGTCAGGCTCTCAAAGGCAAAAAGGTACGTCTTCAAACACTCCGACATGAATGACCTCGAGGCAAAATGCAAAGAGGCCAGGGGCGCTGGTGCAAGGCACATGATAATTGCCACAGACGGCGTTTTCTCCATGGATGGCGATATTGCCAACCTGAAGGGCATCTGCGATGTTGCAGATAAGTATGATTCTCTCGTCATGGTTGATGATTCACACGCAACGGGTTTCATTGGGAAAACTGGCAGGGGGACCCATGAACACAATGGTGTTATGGGGAGAATTGACGTAATAACAACCACGCTGGGTAAAGCCCTTGGCGGCGCATCTGGTGGAGCAACATGTGGAAGGAAAGAGATTATCGACATACTTCGCCAGAGATCCAGGCCATATCTGTTCTCCAACACTATTCCACCAGTTGTTGCCAATGCGGCCCTCAGGGTCATGGACATACTCTCGTCGACAACCGAGCGCAGGGACAAACTCGAAAGAAATACCATGTATTTCAGGGAAAAAATGACATCTGCGGGATTTGACATAAAACCAGGCGTTCACCCAATCGTTCCGATAATGCTCTACAACGCAAAGCTCAGCCAGGACATGGCAAAAGACCTCTACGAGAAGGGTATATATGTCATAGGGTTCTACTACCCCGTCGTGGCCAAGGGACAGGCAAGAATAAGGGTCCAGATTTCAGCAGGACACGAAATGAAACATCTCGACAAGGCGATAAAAGCCTTCACCGAGGTTGGGGAAAAATATGGCATTCTTCACAAAAACAAAGACCAGATAATCGAAAAATACGGATTGTAATCAACCACAATCCTCGCAGGAATTAAAAAGGCCACCTTTGAGGTGGCCTTTTTAATTTCAATCGTATGTCTCTCCTCTGTTATTTTAGCGCAATCTTTTTTTGTAATTCTTTCTATGGTTTTTGTTGCTTGCTTGTTTTATTGTCCCATTCCATGTGGATTTTTCTGGATAATTCATCTGGGGGAAATTTGCCATCAGACAAACTGGAAATATTTTTAAAATCTGTTTTTATAAAAAACTTTCTTGCTCCATCATCAACATTTGCCTCAATGCCAGACAAAAAACATTTTGTACTTTTCGAGGCGGCCAGAAGCATACAACAACATTTGGAAAATTGCTTTTGCCAGTCCTGGCCCTTTATACAAAATTTAGCATTGTTGTTCTCGTCAATTGTCAATCCTGAAAACCCCAGTGCCACGCAAAAAGCAATCATGTCCTGTTTTTTACTGGATATTCCAGCCACATTCGAAGGGTTTGGAGACAGGTTGTATGTTTTGTTCCAGAAAGACCTGGGACTGATTGTCCCTGAAAAAACCCCTTCCACAAGCTCTTTTGAAAAAATTTTCACTTCGTTATAATCACCCGATTCCAAGATAAATCTGACACTGGAGTAATTAAAACCAGCTTTTGGAATGCACTGAAAAATGTCCCTGGCCTTTGACAAGCAAAGAAGTGCTGATTCTTCCTCTGTCGCAGGATTGCACTTGAGATATACATCAATGATGTCCTCATCAGATTTATTTTGAACTATCCTGCAATCTGGAAACATTTTGGCAAGTCCTGACAAATCAACTGTTTTGGTGCCAAGATACGGTGGTGATTTCCCCAATATTATCCCAATCGTGAAAAAAACTGCTACCCCAAGAAAAACCGATAAAAAGGCCAAAATGTTTTTTTTGATCACCGCTCCCATCTCCACCTGCACCTCCCTCCAAAACCTATGGCTCTTTTTTGCCTTGTCTTTGTTTTAGCTTTATTGTGGATTTCACAATTGGTTATAGTATAGGTTATACAAAATTTCTAGGAGGTAGAAAAATGAAGAGATTTGCAGGAATTCTCGCGATCGTTCTTCTTGCAGGGACATTGCTCTCAGCAATACCGACTTCCGCCGCCCCGTCACTGTACGGAGACCTCGGCAGGACATTCTTTTTTAAGCCAACAGCAAAATTTAAACCAAGCAACGATGTCAAAGCTGACAACCACGTCTGGTTCCATTTCACAAACACCGACACCAGGGACCACAAGTTTATTGGTGTCATAACCAATCTTGGGCCATCAGATGATACTAGTGATTGGGAAATAGTCCAGTACTGTTTCTCCGATGCTTGCTATCCACCATTGGTCGAGGGCAGGACAAACAGGGAACTCAAACCAGGTGAAAAAGAGGACATGTCAGCACAGTTTGCTCCACACGACAAAAAATCCAGAGGCAAGTTCGGAATGTTGGGAACTGCAAGGGTTGATGTCTGGGCAACAGACAACAAAGATCTTCGCGACAAAATGTACATCGGCGAAGTCTTTATCCCGTTTACAAGAGCCTCGATGATCATCAACAACAAGACCATGAAGCTTGAGAAATGCCTTGACTGGGACCCGGCCAACAAAGACAGGACCAAAAGATATCCGCTCACAGTGACCGATGAAACACTGACCGTTCCGCCAGTTCTTCTTGGCGGTTCAACATTCCTCCCGTTCCGCTCCATGGGTGAAAAGCTCCTTGGTGCAAAGGTCGACTGGGACGCAAAGAACAAGGTTGCAATGTACACCATCGGCGATGACAAGGCATACTTCAAGATGATGCTTCCGATCAACAAGAAAGAAGCCACCCTCATCCTCAAGTGCGGCGATGGCACCACCCTCACCGACAAGGTCGCTCTCAAGGTCGCCCCGACAATCTATCAGGGCAGCACCGTTGTCCCGCTCAGGGGCGTAGTCGAGCTCTTTGGTGGATACGTCGATTGGACCCAGGCCGAAAAGAAAGCCACAATCATCCTCCCGCCACCAGAAAAAGAAGAATAATCCAGCTCTTCAAGAAACTACCATCATCGTATATAAAAAGCCGGCCCCAAAGGGCCGGCTTTTTTGTTGTATGAAAACTCTTTTGGCTACTTTCTGAAAGGGAAAACGGGGCACCCCTCACACAATGGTTTTGTCCTGCAATGCTCTTTCCCGAGTCTTACGATTAAAGCGTGATATTCATTGAAAAGCTGCGGGTTTCTTTCAAGCCCTGATTCAAAAACAGCTCTCAAATCGTCATAGTCCTGTTCAGGATCAATGCCAATGCAACCTGCAAACCTTCTCGTATAGGCATCGATGACAAAAATGGGGTGCCGGCCAGCATAAAGGAGAATCGAATCTGCGGTCTCCCTTCCTATGCCCTTGAGTGACAGCAATTCACCCCTAACCTTGAGCGTCTCGCCATCCAGCATCTTTTCTATGTTTCCATAATGGTTTTTTACATAAAGCGCAAAATCAAGCAATCTGGCAGTTTTCTGGTTATAAAACCCGACCGGTCTGATAAGCTCTTTTATGGTCCCGGCATCGGCACCAATCATCTCGTCAATACCAAGAAGGCGCTTTTCTTTCAGGGCACCAATTGCTTTTTCTACATTCTTCCAAGCCACCTGTTGCGTGAGTATTGCACCAACGGCAATCTCCCACGGTGAGTCCCCCGGCCACCAGTGTTGCGGGCCAAACCTGTCAAAAAGGGCCTGATAAACAGGCCCTAGCTTTTTACTCATGATATTTGGCTTCTTGCTAAGATTGTGGCAAACTCTCAAAAAGATTGATGGTGTTGCCGTCAAAATCTTTCAGGACAGCAAAAAATCCCACGCCAGTGATTGGCATCTTGCCTTCCACAATTTCCCAGCCAACCTCTTTCATCTTTGGCAGCTCCGCGTTGATGTCACCAACAAGGATGTAAATGAACATGTTCTGGTTTGGCATTGGTTTTTGCGATTTCATGATTCCACCGCCAACACCCTGCTCGTTTGGTGGCATGAAAAGCATGTAGTCTCCGCCCCACTCGGTAAACTTCCAGTTGAATGGTGTATAGAATTTCTTGAATTTTTCAAAATCGGTCGTGTAAAACTCCAGATGAACTATATCTCCGGCCGGCATTAGACACCTCCTATTATTGTTTTATATTCAGCTTAGACACTCAAATATATAATTCTTTTTTAACAATAAATCTGAGCGATTTGCAACCAGAGGTGCAACTAGTTATTTTTTTCTCTTAATTCATTGTATATTTGAAATGATTTCAAATATATCATTATCCCAAAATTCCCGACAAACTCCCAAGCATTAATCAAAAACTCCACTAATACTACACCTTTCCCTTTTCAATTTTTCAAGGGAGGAAGTTGGAATTCTCATTCCCCCCTTGAAATTAGTCACAATTACTTGTTATCTATCTGTGCCTTCTGGACATGTCCGGAGAAATCAAAAGTAACCGTTTTCCACTCGGAGAAGGCATCCAGCACCTGCACGCCACCCTCGCGATGGCCGTTGCCTGTTCCCCTCGTTCCGCCAAATGGTGTCGAGACTTCCGCGCCGATTGTTCCGGCGTTTATATAAACAAGGCCTGTAGTGATGTCCCTCGCGGCAACCATAGCATCGTTCACGTTATTGGTGATTATCGCCGAGGAAAGGCCAAAAGCTGTGTTATTGTTGATCTGGATCGCCTCTTCAAGTGTGTCGAACGGGATTATTGTGGCAACCGGACCAAAAATCTCTTCCTGGCAGATCCTCATGTTTGGAGTGCAATCAGTGAAGAGGGTCGGTTTATAGAAGGAACCTTTTGCAAGCTCGCCCTCTGTGGCATTTTCTCCACCAACAAGGAGCTTTGCGCCTTCGTTTTTGCCAATCTGGACGTACTCGTCGATCTTGCGCCTTGCACCCATATTGATGACTGGACCTACATCCGATTTGAGCCCGTGACCCAGTTTCAGCTTCGAGATGGCCTCAATCATCAATTTCTCAAATTCTGCCTTCACCTTCCTGTGAACAATGAGCCTCGAGCAGGCAGTGCAACGCTGGCCGGTGGTCCCGTATGCGGACCAGATCACCGAATCAACCGCAAGGTGCAGGTCGGCATCATCCATCACGATAATGGCGTTCTTTCCGCCCATCTCAAGCGAGCTCCTCTTCAGGGTCTCGCCACAGACAGTGGCGATCCTGCGACCAACATCGGTCGAGCCGGTGAAGCTTATCATGGAGATGTCCTTGCTGGCAAGGATTGCCTCTCCAACCTCGCCGCCGCCGCCAAGAACAAGGTTTATGACACCGGGATAATCCTTCAGGCCAGCATCAATAAGGGCCTCAAAGATCCTCACCATACACCTTGGTGTTTCAGTTGCCGGTTTTACGACAACTGTATTTCCGCAGACGAGTGCTGGTGCGATCTTCCATGTCGGAATGGCCGTCGGGAAATTCCAGGGTGTGATAAGACCACAAACACCGATGGGATCCCTCACCACATAGATGGTCTTGTTTGGCATTTCAGACGGAACAGTCTCACCCCTGAGTCTTCTGCCTTCACCACCTATGAGGTTGAACATGTCTATTGCTTCCTGAACATCACCCCTTGCCTCGGCTATGACCTTGCCCATTTCGCAGGTCAACTCCCTGGCGATGTCTTCCTTGCGCTCTTCAAGTATCCTCGATGCCTTCATCAAAATGTCGCCCTTCACGGGGGCTGGAACGAGTCTCCATTGCTGTTGGGCTTTTTTGGCCGCAGAAACGGCTTCATTGACATCTGCGGCACTCGAAAGCGTTACAGTCGCAAGAAGGTCGCCATTTGCAGGATCATGGTCCTCAAAGGTCCTTCCGGTAACAGAATCTTTCCACACTCCGTTGATGTAATTTTTTAAATGCATCGCACCCTCCTTTTTAAAATTTCATTGTTGAGACAATATTCTCAAGCATTTCTCTGTCTGCATTGCCAATAGACCCTGACACAATCGATATTGAGTAGAATTGTGTAGCCACAGCATCTGTCAGGGGTCTCTGTTGCCCATATGCAACCCACATGATTGCTTCGCCCGAGAACTTCAATAATGGTGAACTGAGAGTGGCCTGGCAAGCTTCATATTTTTTGTCTCCAATTTTGTGGGTCATTTTTTGATAGTCGCTTACTTCGCCATCATAAAAAGTCATTCTTGCAAGATCAGTACCCTGGAGTCCATATCTCGTGGTTGAGCCCTTCATGAAAACAACAAGTGTTCTTCCACCGATATTCAAATCCTGATACCTATAATCGCCAAGCTGGAGTGCCGGCAGCAGGTCATCCATCTTCTGGTCTTCTGGCCAAAAAACGACCTCTGTGTTGGCCTTTACGAGATCAAGTGAGCTGTCTCTGAACTTCAATACCTGGGATTTCCAGCCCTTTGGCACAAAGAAACCAACCTGGTCAATCTTGTATGCTTCCATCCCCGGGACACTCTCGGCACCACCAGTAACAATTTCCGCATCCTTATCATTGCCATTGTCTTTTTGATCAGGGCTGGCATTGCCACCACACGATGTAAGCATCAAAACACAAAGAACTACAAGCAATATTTTCTTCAAGCTATACCTCCAGAGCTTCTTCAAGCAGTTGCCAAATGTCCTTACTCTTGATCTTTCTTCCGGTTCCCTTTTCTTTCTCTTCCCTGGAACAGGCAAGGGCCGCCCTGAAGAGCGTGGACTCACAAGTCGGGCAAATGGTTGTTATGTAGTCGGCGCCAGTGTCCATGGCTTCTCTGATTCTTCTCTTCGCAGTCTCCTTGACTGTGTCAGTTGCTGTGGCCTGAAGGCCACCACCGCCTCCACAACACTGGGAAAACTCCCTGTTGAGCCTCATTTCGACAAGCTCATATCCAAGAGTTTTTATGATGTCCCTTGGCTGGTCAAACATTCTCTCACCCCTGCCAAGATGGCATGGGTCGTGGTAAGTAACCTTTGAATTGGCCTTCTTTATCTGGATATTTGGCAGGAGTTCCCTGATCAGCTCGGAGGCATGGACTACCTTGGGCAGTTTGTAGTATTCACGGAGCGTGAGCGTACATGATGGACAAACGGTTATTATGGTATCATTGATGTAAGGGCCATAGACTTTCATAAAATTCTCTTTGGCCTTTTCAAATTCTTTTGCGTAGCCAGTATTGTAAAGGGCATTTGCACAGCAGGTTTCCTCGACTATCCTCGGCTTGATGCCAAGTTTCGTGAGGACTTTGACTATCCTCTCGGTGTCAGTCGGTCTGTCCCTGTATGAACATCCGAGGTAAAGCGTTACCTCGCCCTCAAGTTTTGTCTGTCTTCCAGAACCAAGCGGATCACCCTTCTCCAGAATGTTCTTGGCAACAAGATCGTTGCCCGGCATTGTAAAACCCGCCTCCACAAGGGTTTCTCTCAGGGCCTTAAAGATATCGACATTGTGAAGAGCGCACTTCGCTTCACACCAGCCGCACATGGCACAGAAAAATACAGATTCTGCAAGCTCCTGGGAGAGTTTTATCTCGCCCTCGAGGAGTCCTTTTGCCTGCATCATTTTGCCTCTGGAGGCAAAGCTTTCGATGAGCCCGTCCCTGTATGTGGGGCACTCCTGGGTGCAGAAACCACATCTTGTCCTTACACAGGTGTATATGTCGTCTTTGAACTGTTCCAGTTTTTTCATTTTATCCACCTGCTCTCAAACTTCTTTCCAGGGTTCATGATGTTTTTTGGGTCAAACATGCTTTTGAGTTTTTTCATGTACTCAAACGATTCGCCGTGTTCAATCTGGTTGAAACCGCCAAGCCTGTCTCCATCACCAATATAGGTACTCATGGTTCCTTCCAGTTTTATGGCCTCTAGGGACATTTCTTTGACAAACTTGTAAAAATTGTCCATGTTTGTCTGGTCATGGTCGTCAACAAAAATGGCAAAAGAAATGGAAGGGGAGATTTTCTGCGGGCACTCATTGTAAACGGTCATCCCAAGTATCTTCTGGTTGTACTTTTCAGAGAGGTTTACAAAAGCATCGTGCATCTTTTCCAGATTTCCTATTGGAACACCAACATCTGCGGCGCCAAACTTTCTTTCCCTCTGGGAATCGGGCCACTTCTGCTTGAATGGCTCAAACTGGAGTGTGTGTTTTGAGGCCCAGTAGCCAGTTACAATCTCCTGTTCCTTTACCTCAGAGGCTATGTCCTTCACTTTGTCTCTTATCTTGGTACAGAAGAAATCAACAACATCCTGGTCACCTGCTACAGAAACAAACATGATCGCCTCTGCCCATTCCGGGACTTCAGGCTCTCTGTTGTATTTGACCCTGTAGGAGTGTGTGTAAAAATGAAGGCGCTGTTTGTCATTGACATGCAAAGATTCAAGCTGGATGCCTGATGTCATAAGCTGTTCACATGCAAAACAGGCATCCTCGATGGTGCGGACATAAAAACCCATTACAGTTCTTGTCTTTGGCAGATAGTTCACCCTGAGTTGTGCCTCAGTGACAATCCCAAGTGTAGATTCGGAGCCAACAAAAAGATGATGGAGTTTGTATCCAGTGGAAGTCATGCTAGCCTTGCGGTGGCCAAATTCTATTGCTTCACCGGTACCAATAACAACTTTGGCCGATGTCAGGCACTCAAGCATTTTTCCATACTTGATGCCGAATGTTGAATCGTTGTCACAGCCAATGGCCGCACCGACTGTTGAAGCCTGCTTGGACTCGGGCTGGTGGGGGAGCCACATGCCATGTTTTGCAAGGAATTCATTGAGGTGCCATATTGTAATGCCGGCACCCACCCTTACAGACATGTTTTTTTCATCGAATTCGATGACCTGGTCCATGCCCTTGGTGTCGACCATAATTCCACCCTTCCAGGCCTGGACACCACCGCCCATACCGGTCCCTCCGGCAAAGGCAATGACAGGAATGCCGAGTTCATAAGCAACTTTGACAATTTCCTGGCATTCTTCGGTGTTCCTCGGAACTGCAACCATCTCAGGAATGTTGTCATCACCATACATCCTTGGGCTCCAGTCCCTGCCATAACTCATTCTGTGGGCTTCAAATATGGAAACTCTTTTGCCCAGAATGGGTTTTAACCGCTTCTCAGCTTCCAAAATTTTGTCCTGCATCAAGCCTCCTGTTTGTCATCGCAAACAACATAGTATGAATGATCATCTTTTTTTACCTTTGGAACAAAATTCATAAGGTCCTGCTTCGCACAGAGTGCAATATCAGAAGAGAAGCCAAGGGCAGTGAGGTTCCTGCCCGATTCAGAGGCAAGAAGGGCATCCAGCGGGCGTGAGAAGCCCCCGTGCACCATCTTTGCGACCCTCGAGGCATCATCAAGATCGAAACCTCTTATCTTTCCTGTCATTATCGATTTATTGATTATGGCACCAGCAGCATAAAGATCATCGATCACAGGATTGCCATCAACACCAGAACAAAGCACGGTAATATCTTTTCCGGTTTGTCTGACAAGTCGCGCAATCTCTTCGCAGACAGCTGTCATGTTTATTATCGAGCCTACAAGCACCATTTCGGATTCACAGGCCTGGATCATGGCCTTGGTGCCATTTGTTGTTGTGAGCGCCACTTCCCTGCCTTTTATTTTTGCGGAGAGTGTCTCAGAGGGTGAATTCCCCATTTCAAAACCCTTTATTTTCTCGCAGTTTCTTTCGCCGGCAATCGCCATGTTCGGGTAATAAAGCTTTTGTGATTTCGCTTCTTCTTCATCCTCAAAGAGGAATACCTTGGTGGCGCCTCTGTCAAACATCGTCACAACATTGCTCGTGGCCCTTAAAACATCAACCACAACAACAATATCGTTTTCTATCCCCTTTTGCGTGCCCTGGGCCAAAAAAGTTTTTATCTTCACAAAAAACTAGTTTATTATTGTAAAAGTTTAAGTTCAACCACGAGCAGGGCCAGCTACTTGCCAACCATGAGCCTGACATGCGTCCAGTAAGACACAGGGCTCTTTTCTCCTGCTCCGGGGACACCAGTTATTTCGGGAGGAGTTCTCCATGTCCTTCCAAAATCTTCGGAAACAAAAAATCTGAAAGAAGACTCATAATTGTTTTCGTCAAAATAGGGCCTTATGTATCCAGAAAAGATTGGCGGGAGACCTTCAACAGGATCAATCAGCAGTTTTCCGTTCTCGGTATACGAAGGATTCTTGAGGTCTTCCTGGGTAGAATTGACAGGGCCAACTATCATCCAGGCGCCACCGCCGATAAACCAGTTTTGTCCAAGGTTGTAATGAAGGTATTTTGCATGGTTTGCCGGGATTATCTGGACACCACCCCTCAAATTCTCGTCATCAGTCTTGCCCCTCCACCTTGTGGTGGAAACTTCCAGTACACCCGGATGTGTAGCTCTCACCCTTCCAATATCGGCATACTCGGAGCCAATAAATCTTCCAGTCTGGGTTGCCCGCTGGAGGACTCTTCCAATCTGGTATCTTTTCTCGGTCTCATCCATCACATAGACCCCACCATAGTCTTCCATCTGGACACCATTTACAACATCGCCCTTGGACCAGTTTTCGAATTCAATGTACCTGACATTGTCCCTTGGTCTCCTGACATCAATGAACAGGAATTGCGGTGGAATACGTGTTGGATCTGCGAAATATGAATCAAGTGACACCCAGGAACCCCTATCCAGAGCATAAACAGGGTTGCCAACATAGGGTGACCACTCATTGAAAATCCCGTATCCTCCAGGATTACTTATCACTATGTCGCCTGTTCCGCCCTCTTCGGTAAAAGGAATTATCGAAAGCTCGGATGCGTTCCAGTTTGTCGGTTTTGCAGGATCATACTGTCTTTTTGGCCCACACCTTATATGGATTGCATTGACCGCAGACGCAACAATTGTTCCTTTTGTGCCATTCTGCGCACAAACATAATGGGAAGCCCAGAAACCGTCCGAGGCCCTTGTGGCCTGGGTGGCAGGAGTAACAACTTCGCCTATCTCCCTGGAACCGCCATCTGTATAAACAATTATTTTCCCACCAGCACTGTTGTCGATGAGCACGGAAAAAAGCCTTATCGTAGAAACATCAAACCTTTTGGCCTCTGGCGGGACGTTAGCCTTAATGTCGAAAGCCTTCAGCGTTGTGGTCACAGACAAAAGCAGGGCCAGGAGAAGCGCCACTATGTGCATTGAGTAAATCATAACAAGACTCTAGTAACACCTCAAGAAAACATTTAGCCACAATAAATGTTCAACTTGACAACAAATCAATAGTAAATTAACTTATCTGTTTGCGGAGGTGCGCAATGTATGCCATTACTGGAACTATAGAGAACCTTGATTTGGCAGTAATTCTGCAGACAATGAATATAAGCAAAAAAACTGGTTGTATGGAAGTGAAAACCGGTGAAGAAACCTCCCGCATTTTTTTTGAGCAGGGTGCGATAGTGCATGCGCTCACAAAAAACCTCGAGGGTGAAACAGCTTTTTATGACCTATTGACGGTAGAACAAGGCACATGGGGTTTTATCCCCGACATGACTCCGCCAAAGAGGACCATAAGAAACAAGATTGAGGGCCTGCTTCTAAACTGGAGCAACCTCATGGACGAGTGGAATTCAATCAAGGACAAACTCCCCCAGCAAGACGCCATCCTGAGGATGGTGGATGTTCCTGAGGATGAAAGGGAACACCTGGTCTTCAACATGGACGAGTGGGAAGTCCTCGAGCTGATAAAAAGATATGGCTTGACATCCAAAGTGTTTGAAGAAAGCAAGGTAGGAAGATTCAAAACGGGCAAGGCAATCCTGAAGTTTCTCTCAATAGATTTGATAAAAATTGAGAAACAGGACAAAGAGAACATTGAAAAAATCATGAACTTTCTCAATGATGTGGGAAGCGAGCTGGGTGAAAGAAACCTGGGCGCAAACCACTTCAGGCGCATAGTTGACAAGTTCACAGTGGAGACAGCAAAACGCTACAAGTTCATGAACGACCTGAGGCTTGACGAAAACCTCAAGTTTACGGGTCTCAAGACAAAAGGACTGCTCAACGAGAATGTTATCGAAGCACTGAAGGATCTGCTCTGGAACATAATTGACTATGTCAACAGCCTGGTTGGGACACCGCTCGCATTTGACCAGATGTCGAAGGTCATAAGCAAGCATTTCAAGTCAGGGGATGAAATGATGAAGACCCTCAAACTCGATGAATACATTGCTTCGGAAGGAAGAATAAGAAGATGAGGTTTTTTAACACAATGACCAGGGCAAAGGAAGAATTTACGCCAGTACATGACGGTGAGGTAAGACTTTATACTTGCGGGCCAACGGTTTATTCAAGAATACATATAGGCAACTTCAAAACATTTCTCTTTGAAGATATCCTGGTCAGGTATTTCATTTATAAGGGTTACAAAGTAAAACAGGTGATGAACATCACCGATATTGATGACAAGACCATAAGGACAAGCAGACAAAGGAATACTCCATTAAAAGAAGTCACTGATCCTTATATTGAATTGTTCCACAGGGACAGGAAAGCCCTCCATATAATTGATGCAACAAATTACCCAAGGGCGACAGAGCACGTCCCACAGATGGTGGAAATTGTCCAGAAACTCATGGACAACGGCCACGCATACAGGGCTGCTGACAACTCGATCTACTATTCAATTTCATCCTTCAAAGATTACGGCAAACTTGCCCATCTTGAAATAAACACCCTCCAGTCTGGGGCATCGGGAAGGGTGGCTTCTGACGAATACGAAAAAGATTCTATCTCCGACTTTGCTTTGTGGAAGGCCTGGGACGAAAACGACGGGGAAGTGTATTGGGAGACCCAGCTTGGGAAGGGACGCCCTGGCTGGCATATAGAGTGCTCTGCTATGTCGATGGAATACCTTGGTGAGACCCTCGACATCCACACGGGTGGCATTGACAACATCTTCCCCCACCACCAGAACGAGATTGCGCAGTCGGAAGGCTTCACCGGCAAGACATTCTCAAAATACTGGATGCACTCGTACCATCTCATGGTTGATGGCGCAAAAATGAGCAAATCACTGGGGAATTTCTACACGCTGGAGGACCTCGAAAAGAAGGGAATATCTCCGGAAACATTCCGCTTCTTCGTGGTAACAAACCACTACAGAACGAGTCTAAATTACACTGATGAGGCCGCAAGGGCCGCTGGAAAGGCGAGAGACAGCCTTATTGAATTTGTCGACAGGGTAAGAAACATACCCGATGGCCCCGATAAATTTGATGTTGGGCCAACAATTGAAGGGATGTTCAGGGAGTTTGAGGCCGGGATGGATGATGACCTGAACACACCGCAGGCAATTGCCGCGGTATTTGACATGACACGCCCCATAAACAGGGCAATAGATGAAGGCAAGATCGGAACACTGGGAAGGGAAAACCTCTTAAAGGCCATCGAAAAGGTAAACACCGTCTTTGCATTTCTTGAAGGCTCGGAAACCACCATTCCGGAGGAAGTCACAGAGCTGATGAAACAAAGGGAGCAAGCGAGAAAAGAAAAAAATTGGGCCATGTCGGACCAGCTCAGGGACAAAATACTGGAGCTTGGTTTCATCGTAAAAGATACGCCCCAAGGCCAGCGCGTGACAAAAAAATAAGGCCATACAAGAGCCCCAAAGAGGGCGGAAAGTGAATTTAAAGTGGAAAACGAAAGGAGCCGCGACAGAAAAGGCGGCTTTGGAAAAAGCAATTTCAGGGACAATGGTCCTTCAAGAAGATCTTTTGGAGACAGAAAACCCTTTGGTGAAAGAAAGTCTTTTGGAGACAGGAAGCCATATGGGGAAAGAAAACCGTATGGAGAAAACAAGCCTTTTGGTGAAAG
>JAKIZT010000012.1 GCA_022707885.1 Caldisericales bacterium
AATAGTTCTGGATTTTGCCGGATTCTGTGGCATAGTCCAGTCTGAAACGGCTCCGTCTTTCATATATTCTGGCAAAGGAAACCACGTCCTGGCACCTGTCCAGGAAAGCGGCAAATTCAAGCTCAAGCTGGTTTCCGACGACCATGTTCTGCAGGCATTTTTTGCTCCTGACATACCTCTGGCTTGAGACGGCAATTGGCTCAAAATCAAGCTGGGAGTGCCCTCCCTGGTCGACTCTGGGGTTTTCCACCTGCTTGAGTGTCAACCTTTCAATCTCGGCCCTGAACGTGTCAAATATTGTTTTTGAGACCTCCGGTCTTGTGAAGTTCATCAGAAACACCGGATCATCGGTTTCCACTGTTTTTCCAAACAACCTGTTTTTTGCGAAATGCTCCACTTTGGGATACAGCTCGTTGAAACCTGAAGGCATCCTTGCCTCTTTCAGGATTGCAGAGGTGAAAAACCCAATAATATTTGAAAAGTTGACAAGTTCAGGCTTGAATTCAATCTTGTGGTGCCATGATCCCAAAATATCGATAAACTGGATTTCTTTTGGGTCATTTCTCATCAGCGCGTCGAGTTTTAATGGTTTGAATGCAATTGCATCAACATCGATCGAAAATATACACTCAGGGTCCCAGCGATATTTGCTTCCAAGCTTTGGGAGGACTATGTCCATTTTTTCCAGGTCCTTGTCGAGGTTTGCCCTGTCCAGCTCAATGATGAGTGGCGCGCCTGTCTCATCGCTTTTCTCGCCCATTGTCCTGTAGCCAAGCATGACTCCTTCAGATTTGAGCGACTCGACAAATTCAATAAAGGGAGGGTTGCCAACAACAACAAGCTCCTCAACAGTCTGAAGGTCGAACATTTTTCTGAGACCCCTGCCAATTGCCTGCTCTGGAAGGATCTGGGATTTGGCCTTAAACGGCCTGAGGCCGACGATTGCAGTGACATTTCTGACGTCCCAGCCCTCGCGAAGCACCATCACCGAGACAACAGCAAGATATGGCGAATTTGTACTGTCAACACTGTTTGCTGCGTTTCGCAACACCTGGAGTTCTTTTTCGCTGCGTTTTTCATCTATTTCACCGGCTTTGTTTGTGTGAATAACCAATACCCTGTCCTTCATTACCTGATAGTTTTTCTCTAGGTGAAGGGCGATCTGTTCAGCCTCTTTTGTGTCTTCGGCCATCACAAACAGGACCGGTGTTTTCTTGCCTTTGAGATTATCGAAATGTTTTTTCCATTCAATGTAGCCCAGATGTATGAAATCGCTGTATTTCTCACCAGCATCATCAGACTGCCTCACATCCAGCTTGTCTCTTGACTCTTTATCTGGCAGAACAGGTTTTTTAACAATATTGCATTTGATCGCCTCGACCAGTGGAAAATCTGATACAGTCTGGGCGAATATTTCGCCGTTATTGTGTTTTGGGGTGGCAGTCAGGTCAATCTGGGCAGAGATGCCCTTTCCAGTCCGCTGTAGCAAACCGCTATTTATGTCCCTGATTCCCTCGAACCATTGAAGGTTTTTGTTGTGTATGTGGTGGGCTTCGTCGTTGAAAACCACCAAATCATGGATTTGTTTTGATCTGATTATTTTACCAAGATCCATCCCTCCACTCCTGTCAGCATTTAGGACAGGCTTTTCGCCCAGCCAATAGGTTTCTCTCGTTGGGAGGGTTTCATTCATATAGACTCGATGAATATTTGTCAAAAAAATGTTGCCATTTTGAGAAATCTGGCCAATGTCATCCTGTATGTGTAGTTCGGGACAAAAATCCCTTTTCCAGTTTCTACCATCGTAGCCGTTTTCTGGTATTATGGGATCATTTCTGAAAATGCACAAATTGTCAAAATCTCTTTTTAGCCTTTCCAGCACGATTATATTTGGTGCAACAACAAGGAAGTTTTTTGACATCATTGAGCCTGGCTCATAAAGTTTGTGGAAATAAGACCAGGCAAGAAGAAGCGAAAGAACTTTTGTTTTTCCTGTGCCGGTTGCCATTTTGATGCAGTAACGGGTCCAGTTTTCTTCAAATTCCTCTACTTTGAGCTTCCCAGATGAATCAAAGGCAGCAAGGCCGTATTTGTCTCTTATCTTTATGATCTCATAGAGATAAATTATTGTTTCAACAGCTTCTCTTTGAGCAAAAAAGTATCTCAGATCCCGCCCTTCAGTTTCCAAAAACCAGTGGCAAAGCAATGATTTTGTTGTTTGTGAAGCCCCCCTGTAAACTTGACCCCTCCATTTATAGATTTCTCTTCTTATTTTCTCGACAAGAGGAGGCAAAAGACAATCGTATTCTTTCTGGCTCAATTGTTCCTGGTCTGGGAACCACCTTTTTTCTATTGGTATTTCATCGAAAGGATCGAATTTGATTTCATTCTCTCTCAATTGCTCATACCCCCTATTGTTTAGGGTAGAGGATACCATTTACTTGGAACAATACAACCTAGGCCATTATCTGAAGCAATTAGTTTTCGTTTTGTGATAGTTCCGAAATATAGGTTGTTTGAATAATATTAACATAATCTGATATCTATCATTTATATAAATTGAGATGGATGACCAAAATCACTTGAAAACCTTGACAAGATTGCGTTTTTACCCCTAGAAGTGATAAGTGTTGCAAAACATCCCGTCTGTATATACAATATTTTGTCAATGGCAATAAATATGTTTTATAAAGACTAAAAATTAAGAGATGCAAAATGAAAGAAAAGGAAATAAAAGAGGAAAAAAGTTTTAAAAAGACAATGACATCAAAAGCCCTTGAGGCAAATAGAAAAAATGCCAGAAAATTAGCCATAATAAATGAGTTTGGCAAATATCTGTTTGAACTCCTCGCAACATCAATATAAAATTTAAAACACTTCCCAATCAAAAGAATCAATTCAATCCAACTATTTATTGTGTCGCAATATGGATGAATATTGTTCTATGTTTTTTTGAGGGATTGATCAACCCGACTCCCGCAAGCGACACTCCAAGCTATTTTTTTGAGTATATTGGCGAACAAAGGACTGTTTCATCTTGTCCTCCCGGGCATGAAAAATCAACCTCGAGCCTTAGAGCCCATGGGCCTGATTCTAGTTCACCCACAGGTATCTTTGCGTCAACATACCACCAGCGATCCCCGTAATTTCCGATGGCTGACCCACAATCACCCAAATCCCAACTTTTGAAATCACCTTGCTGATATTCTCTCAAAACTGGTCTTGTGCCATTATCATTTGGTTTATGCAGATAAACCCTTGCTTTGATGGGTACACCGCCGCTCCAGGCTGATTTGCAAAGTATTCGATACCCAATATCAGCTGATGCAAGTTTGTAATATACGGTATTGTCTTTAAATATAGCAATCATGTCACCAGGCTGAAAGGTCTCTGCTCCTGTGCTGCATTGAACATCGTTTGGAGGGTCAATCGGAGGTATGATGGTGCTTGGGCAGTCTTCCATATGTGTGCCCAACCACATCGTCGCAAAGCTACCTTTCCCGCTTGCTGCTGTTTTGCCAACTCGTAAGTAATAACCTATTGGATGTGTCAAGCCATCTGATTTTGTATCATTGACAACAGCAGAAAACTCTCTTGCATGTATGTAAGTCATGTTTTTCCCATAAAACATATTCCAAGGTTCCATCCACCACCTAAGAACATTTGAGCCACCTGTTCCAAATGGGTGCCAAATATCCCTGACAAATTTGTCTGGTGGCCCTTCATTTGCATCCCAAGAGATTATGTTTTTATCCAAAGGGTGTATTTCATCGGCAACGACACACATTAATTCATCACTTATTTCTTTCCTCCAGCGTTGATCGACAGTTTTTTTGATAGGATTTATTTCTCTGTTGAAAGCTTGATAAACAATTTCCATTCCATCATAACCATAAATATGGGGGATTTTCTCAGCATAGGTCAGGCCCTCTGCATCTATTCCGCTCATCGGAGCGGCTCTATGTCTCATGCCTTCATCAGGATTTGTTTTACTGCCTGAAATTGGTAAAATCGGGGCCTGTTCTGGCCATAAAGCCCATGGGTCACAGCTTTGATAACATGCGGGATACTGCCAAGGAAAACCATGAACACCTGGGTATGATGGGTTTGAGGCCTCCTGACTAAAAATTGGATATTGCAAATCATCGTCAAATGGAATGAGTATATTGGGTTGGAAAATCGTTTCTTGTGATGTTTTTTTGTATGTCCCACAATCATTCTCATAAGGATGGGCAATAATGCTTGTTATGTATTTCCAATTGCCAGTTTGCCTGTTATCTGGAATTGGTCGACCACTGGCACCAAATTTTTCTTTTGTTTGGTTACTCGCACGAATTGTGTTAAGCTTATTATACATAAAAGGAGTTACGCCACCGCTGTAATTTGTTTCCAGATTTCCAGTACAATTGTATTGTCCACAAGAGTAATCTGGTGGCGATGTTTCGTAAGAACGATAGGCTGTTTCTTGCGAATTACCATTGCCAATCATGACTACATCTCGCCCGAGACCCTCGACATATCTGCATACCCTTTCGCATACACACCTTGACCCATTATCAGGACATTGCTCAGCACAGGGAGATGGCTCAATCATCAGGCAATCGGGATCAAAACCTTCCAATTCAACTTTTGGAGTAATTGCACTTTTCCAAGCTTTTGCCACATTATCGGTACAATTGCCTCCTGTTGCATGATCAGCAAGATAGGTAAAATCAAAATTCAATTCCCTGCTTTCCTCAGCACGCTGAGTAACTGATGGCCCACCAGGGATGTTTATAGCACCTATTCCCTGATTGTCTTTGCAATCGCAATTTTCGGGGCAACCAGCTCCAGCAACTTCATCAACACTGTCGTAGCTTGGCCTGGACATTCTTACACCGCCACATGCCGAATGTACATGGCTATCGCCTACGTACCAATTAAGACCCACTTTTTCTGCACCTTGGGAATGGTTTGGGAGTGGTTTTTCATATGTAATTTCACAAATTTTTGTAACTTTTACCTGTGCTATCTCACCGGTGGATATTTTTTTTATGTCAAAAATTCCCCTCAATGGAATGATAATTTTTGATGGCACCTCCAAATCAGGCAAAACACTTAAATCGGTGTTTTCATAGGGAGCCATAAAAGCAATTAACCTCAGATCTTTAATACACACATTATTATTGCATGACGGACCTATGTCTTCAGACGAATAGATTTTTGACCAAACATTACTAATATATCTTGGAGACATGGTTGAGATACTTGGCATTCCAATCGCTTTTTTTGCTTCTGAAATATTTGTAATTTCATGATCAATATCGGGGCATGGAGTCGAACCGCACGGAGTGGATTGTGGGTCACTGCAATAACCCAGCTGGTCTTTGAGAGACGGCAATTCTGCTTCAACTTTCCAATCAAAAGCCTTATCTTTTATTGTAAATTTGTTGTACCCGTATTCTTTGCCATAGCATCTACTGAAACCTGTAGCGTATAATATCTCTATTCTTCTAAATGTCACAATATATTGTGAAGGATCACAAACCTGCATAGCCAAGAAAGGAATAAAAGTTGAATAATTCTGTACAGGTTGTGAGTTGATGCTTTGTTTTATTTGTCTGACTAATTTGTATGGGGGACAATCAAAAGTTATTTTGGGTATTTCATTGAGAACCTCAACAGATGCAAAATCAGAAGGTACCGCAGTTCTACTGAGAGGCTTTATTGTTTTTGATGTGCCCATAGTTTGGTATTTGTTGACAGCACTGACTAATGGACACCATCCCTCAAACCCATCATCAATAGCCCTCGCTTTGAATGATAATTTGATATCTGGCATTCCAACAATTGGTGCTCCGGCATCAATAGAGATCATTAAAGTCGTACTCACTTTGCCATTTGGGACGCAAGATATGGGATTAGATGTAAACTCTGCATTGATCCACCACTGTTGTGGATCAACCACAACCAGAAGTTCAACGTCACCATCAAAGCCATTTACCGAAATAACATGAACATTTATTAATTTTGATTCTCCTCTATTAAGTTTGATGTTCTGATCTGTATAAACGGCGACTGTAAAACCCTGGACGGTTATATTTATTGGGATGACGCATGTTTCGCCACCTCCTTGGACGCTTACAATAATGGTGTAAGTACCACTACTTGCTGTCACTGGGACTTTTACGCTGAGCATTACTGATGTCATGAGTTGTGGTTTCATGGCTACCTGCGATTCATCAAAACAGTAGGCCCATCCAGAAGGCATGCCTGAAGCTGTAAGATTGATGGTAACGTTCTCAAGATTAAAGCATTCCAAAAAAATTTGGTAATCTGCTGTTCCTCCGGGTAACAAACCGACATGAAGTTGCTCTGCCCATGCCCAAAACTTCCCTCTTTGGACTGTGAGACTTAATGATCTTGTATCGCCTGGATGGCTTTCTCCTCTTATGAAAAATCTGTCATAACTGTTTTTATATTGGGCATATGTTAGTGTTACAGTAACAGTGACGGTTGCGCCATTCACCGTTAATTCATTTGATGGTGAATAGGAAACAGTCATACCTTCTTCTAAACCGTCAAAAAACAACTTTATCTTCCCGTTGTATCCTTCGTATGGGACAATATCTATTGACCATTCCACACTAGATACATTCCAAGATTTTTCCTTGATGAATGCTCTCTCGCAAATCATATTGAAGACCGTAATGATGATTTTAACCGGTATCTCTACGATATTGTTGTCTGAAGATGTTAGAACGATAATAACGTCATAAGTTGCTGGCACAATTGTAGGAGATGAAGTAAATGTGGCTGTCACGTTGCTTCCAGTTTGGGGATCTATAGAACTTGGTGAGAATAAAACTGACAGACCTTCAGGCAAAGCATATTTTGTTGTGGGAGTGATTGTGCTGGTGAATCCATCGGCATATTCTAAATTTATTTCAAATGAGCCTGACGAATCAGGATAAATTTTGATCGTGTTTTCATTGCCAGCAAGCCTTGCACTAAACATTGCCACTTTTACTTTGATATTAAAGCTGCCGCAATCAGCGTTTTGGGAATCCAGAATATTTATATGGATGTATTCATCACAATTCTTTACAATTGTTGATGCTTCAAGTGTCAGTATTGTCTGGAAACCCTGAGAACTATTTATTATGCCTTCCGCAGGATAAAATGAACCTGTTATACCAGAGGGCAAATTGCTTATTGCAAAATGAATGCTTGTTTCAGGGGCATATTGATGTCCAGTAATATTGACGGTGATATTAACTTTCTCACCAGGGATTATGTTGACTTCTTTGGGATCCCATTCTGCTTTTGCCACACTTAAATTCACTCTTCTTGCATGTGATATGGTATAGCCAGTGATCATATCCATTTCTGTTTGATTGTAGCATTTGCATTTCCAAGGTTGATTGCTGCTATCTTTTTTACATACGCAAGAAACAAAACGAGAGCTTGAAGGCCAATTGAGCAATTCGCTTGCAGGCGGATACGTTGACCAGATTGAAAAATTTGTTCCGAGATCATCTGGAATAAAATCTCTTTTGATGCCATTCTGACTGTATACACTCACATGTTTTGTGGCAAGGTTATTCTCGAAAGTTGTAAAAGCCAAATAGTAATTCTGGCTTTCATCAGAAATGAAATCTGGAGAGCTCGCTGGCTGGCCAGGATCAGAGATGGCCATTGGTGCAGGAGAACCTAACAGTCCAACCCAACCTGAAGCGGTATATCTGGCAAAGTAGATTATCTGGAGGGCTCCATCAACCCAAATTATTTCAGGTTCGAGACTGAGACTGTTGAAATCAATTTTCGGGTGATAGGCGTCACCAGATATTTCAAATACTGGGGATATTGGGCCACCAGTATAGTTTTCCCACCCGTTCTGAGTTCTGACGGCCAGAAAAATATCTGTGCCATTTATTGAGGTATCTATCCACAACACTAGCGGTCTTCCGAGTTTGTCTAAAATTATTGTCGGGTTTTTTGCTCCACCCCCATAAGGATACTGGAGATTGATCACCTCAAAACCTGGTGTTGGATTGCCATTGTAATCACACCACTGGTTATTTATCCAGAAAGAGACAGCAATCGCATTTAAACCAAGATTGGGTGCAACCCAGGCAACCATTGGGTTATTTTCATTGTCTAGGCACATTGAAGGTTGTTGATTGTAGGTTGCTGCATTTGGGAGAGTGGATTGCCCGCTTTTACCATACTCAAAACCCCACCCCCTGCCTGGGCTGTACATTGACATTTTTATGCTGCTGGATTGATCGCCAGATTCGCACCATACAGAATAAACTTTTGCGATGCCTTGATTATCAGTAAAACCAAAGCACCTTGCTTCAGTTGAATTCCCTTCGCCAAATGCATATGGGTATTCTTCGCCCTCTCCACCACTCCAAAAGCCTTCCTTCCAAATGCCACTGTACAATTGGCCTTTGTTTGATCCGTTATTGTTGGCATACCACTGGAAATAATATTCGTTTTCGCCAAGTTTAATTCCGTCCAGTCCTTTGTTGTTTTCATACTGGCTGGTTATTGGTTCAATGCCTTCCTGACCTGACAAATTGGACCAGAAACCTGGTATCGTGTTTGGGTCAGCTTTTGCTATCTTGATGTTGCCATCTTTTTTGCCTGACGTAAAGAAAAAAGCGAAACTTATAGTGGACAAAATCAAAACAACCAGAGATATAGAGATAATGGTTTTTCTATTCATTGTTTCCTCCCATATCATATTCTAGTACTATTTTCTTGTAATTACAGGAATTTTTTCCAGATCGAGATAGTACATATCGTTGTATTTTTTTGCATAAACTATAACGTTGTAACTTTTATTTTGATAAATAATTTCAATATTATCTAAATACTTGTGTTCTGGATTTCTTATAGTGCTCGCTACTTCTTTTTCCATCTGTTCTGAAAGTTCATCCAATTTTTTCAGACTCTCCTGAGATGCATTACCATTTTTCATTTTATCAAGTATTTTCCCAATTTCCTTGTATTTTGTGTTTGCAAGCTTTTGTTCACAAGCTGATTTAATGTTGTTCCATTGTTCCTTCGTAATCTCGTTGCCAGCTTGGTCATAGTATGTGTATCCAACTTCCATGTGGTTTTGGTTTATGCTAATGGTTGAGTTTAAAATATCACCAGTATCCCTTCTGCATATTAGATTGGACCACCCATTTATTAATGAATCAAAATCTATTGGGTTGATCTTGTTGTTTTCTAATTTTTTGCCAAGATTAGTCTTAATAACATTAAGAGTTTCTGGGCCAGAATTGGAAAGCATAACCATTGTATCGTAAGCTAGTGAGTAAATGGAACTCCTGCCAGGAATATTTGCTGCTCTTTGTTTTGGAGTCCCAATAAATAAAAATGACAAGATAAAAACTAATAAGATGGTAGAACCCAAAAATAACAGAAACAGATTTTTACTGATTTTTTTCATGTTCACCTCACAAAGATCCCAGTATATTCTGAAGCTATACTTGGTTCCCCAACTTGTTTGGTCACCTTGTTTCCATTGATGGTAACGATAAAGAATTTTCCTACTTCAAAATTCATGATTTCTGCAATAGCTTTGGATGCTATTATCAAAATCTCGCTATTGCCTGTTCCGCATTCTATGGAAATAGGGTTACATTCCATATCTTCAAAATCAGTCAGGGTCTCAATTTCGCCGGTATAAAGGTTGAGTTTGAACACGAGGCGTTTTTGTTTTGGTGGATTGTCAGGATCAATCTCCCTTATTTCTCCAAATCCTGGTATATCTTCGCTAAAAGAAGCAAAAATTATTGCGGATGGTTGATTGTTGTCCAGGGTTGTGGAATATACGACACAACCAGTAAATCTGAATTTATCGGGTGTATGAGGGGCCAAAATATCGTTTAATTCATATGAATGCTTCCCAGACAAATCTGATACTAGATTTAAGGATAGATTTTTTAATGTCGGATCACTTTTTTGTTGTACAAATGGGCTTGTATAACACACTACTCCTGTTGCCTGGTCAGCGTAAGTCACCCATGGTGTCAACGGGTTGAACTTTTCAGTTGGTGAAAGTGTGAAATCTTTCATGGAAACAGACACTCCTCTGGCTTTTGCATAGGGGACTTCATGAAATCCTTTATAAATGATATTTGGATCTGAGGTGGATTCTGCATAGAATTTATTTTCTTTTGTCTGTTCCAGCAAGATCAATTCGTTGTCGTCCCAAAAAATAGGAAAATAGTATGGGCCAAACTCCTTGATCAGATCGCCGGGCTCTGCATGCTTATAGTATTTTGTGCAATGTGACTCCCCTATGGTTTTTATCTTGCCCGTTTCCAGCTCATAGAGCAGGAGATGTGAAGCAAAAACATAGTCAAGTTTTCTCCCATCCTCCATGTAATCTTTTTCAAAAGATATGCCATTGCCAGCATTAATAAGCAGCCAGTGCTTGTCTGGTGAAATGCCTTTTAAGGAACAGTCTGGGGCCCCAAGCTTTTTCTTTTTTGAGTATTTAAGAAGGCTTTCCAGATAAGGATCGGCAAGTATTGGTATTCTTACATAAAATGACACAGCGACATCCTTGCCATCAAGCCTGGCTGAATAGATTGGTTCTTCATGAAGAGTTTCGGAATTGTTTGGTCCTCTGGCACCATCTTTGATAAAGTACATCCTTTTCTGGCTTGGGTCATCCACATAGATGGTCTTATCAAACGAGAGACCCTTCTCATCCTCTGCATGCACTGTTGCAAAGCCATCTTTTGCATCATGCAAAACTGTTTCGAGCCTGAACAGTTTTTTGTCGGTGGTAGAGAATATGATTTTATTTCTATTGGGGTCAATCATCCACACGCTCGAGATAGGTTCGGATGCCTGAAGCTCGATGGTTTGTGGCTGTCCGATCTTCATGCGGTCATATTTTACTTCAATTTTTGGTTTTGGTACGATGGTCAGTGGGGCCACACAACTGATTGATTTTGAACTATTTTTTAGACTTGCCACAACGATAACGTCAAATACAGTTGGTTTGACAATCAACCCATTTCTGGTCTGGTCAGGCGATTTGAATGAATCTGACCATTTGGTCCCAACAGGTGCTTTCATGGATGGTTTTAGATCCAAACCATAAAGCCTTAGCCCGAAACTCACCTGCGCAGGCTCAAACGGGAAATCTGCAGAAACCTCAACTTCTACCCCACCATAGGCCACTGGTCTTGAGAGTTTTATCAAACCTGTTATGCGCCCTTCAAAATCCGTCTCAAATTGCTTCGTACCAGTTTGGGTATTACCGTTGGGGGTTGTATCTGTTTGTTTGGAAGCACCACATCCTGTAAATAACATACACATACTTAGAAGCACAATTATTGTTGCTCTGGTTTTCATTTCAATCCCCTTTCTTTTACGGACACGGGAAACAGGAAGGCGGGTATTCGCTTACATGGTGCTGTGGGAAAACAAAACCATCTCCCCACCCACATCGGGCAGGCGGCCAACAGTTAAGATGCGCCCAACAATCTTGTTCATCATTCATTTTCTCTAACTGAACAAGCCCTCCGATTTTTGATTGTTTGGCTCTACTTTCGATAGATGTGACTGTTCCAACAGGATTTGTGCATTTTGCATTTGTCTCTAATTCATAGAATCCATGCGGTACTGGTCTAAATCTATCCATGCAAGAAGTTGAGGGTGTATAGCAATTATCTTGAATGTATACTTGCTCATAACCCAAGCTGGGACCTCTGCTTATCACATATGAGTTATTATATATTCTCTTATTCTGCTCTGGTCCTACCCCCCACATTAAACCGTTATTTCTTTTATCGCTAGGGTCACTATAGCAGAATCCAGGATCTCCTGGGGAAGTAACGCATCCTTTGGGGCAATCGAGCAATATAGAACATCCAGCTTCATAATCACCCGCATCAAAAGCCCTTCCATACATATGAATAGAATAAGGATCTACGCCTACACCTCCATTGCATATTGGACAGCGAAAATTGTAATCCCCATTTGTTACTTTTGTGCCTGATACCTTGGAATATTTTTCTATTAGAGCTGGCAAACCACCATATGGTTCACAAGTCATGAACAACCTGGGTGGTTGCTGTGACTTGCCAATATGAGAAGAGTAATAATAATAGCCATTACACCCCCAGTGCCGCAAATCATAATAACTACAGGAAGGGGTTATTTTAATTTGGTTGGCTTTTGACAAAACAGTTTTATTTGTTCCTGAATTCTCACCAATTAAATAACTATCATCGATAATCAAGTACTTATCATAAACACTAAATGGCCATGGGTAATTAACCCCAGGGTCAACTAAGCCTGGGGTAGCAACATCTATTTCGTCTTTATTCGTCCCTTTGTAAACAAAATTATCAGGATCAGGAACCTCTTCTGTGTTTATGTGCGAAGATGGACAATATGAGAAGTATTTTTCATACATTGTTCTTGCCCTTATGTCCCAGATTAGCAATCCAACTTTTCTTGTTTTGGAAAGATTCACATCGACCATATTACCTGCAATACCTCTAACGTCCTCTCCTTTAATATTCTTTTCCATTACATAATAAGACATTGTTGACCCCAATATAAGAGCCAAATCTTTGGCTGGTATGTAAAAATGTCCAAATTTGGAAAAACATTTGCCACTTAATTTTTTAACAAACACACTGCATGTTTGATTGTTCATTTGTGGATAAATATCTGATTGGTCTTCGCTTTCAATGGTATAAGTTGGCACCCTAACAACAGCATACTCTCTTCCCTCCCAAAAAGTTGCTCTTATACCATTTCTTCTAATACAATATTGCATTAATTTTTCACTGCTCATATTTTGACACACATCACCAGTAATAGACGATAAAGGACTATTGATTCCTGAAACACATCCGCATGCTTCACCGCAAACATAAGAGGACATGAGTAAAGACTCGAAAGTTTGTGGTGTTGTATAAATAATACCTGCTTCCGCAAAGTCGTATGTGCCACCATCAAGTGCCATAGATGGATTAGTAGTGGAAAAACTTGTAATTGTCGAAGTATTTTTCTCGAGTTCTGGACCGTAATATAACACACCACATTCCTCGTTCTCTGAAGGCAAAACATTATCAACAATTGCGCCACTCGAGTCTTTCTTCTTCAGGGGAGGATAGTAATATCTTGATGGATAATGGATGCAATTTTTTAAGTTGATTCCATCATCACCCCCAGCGCTTATGCTATCGTTACGCATATATGACCTCGGCCTGGAAACTCTTACTCTGGCAGATCTAGTTTCAAAAGATGTTGATAGAGTGTGGATGGTAGGTCCACAATTAGTCCAGGCACTGCAAATTATCTTTTCCCTGAAAAGCGAATTTACAGAACCTTTTACTTGCCAAGTATAGCAATATTTGGCTCTAATGTAGTAATTGGAAGGTTCTTGCACGTCACCGGAAATGAGGGCATGCTCTGAGTTTTTAATAACGTTGTACAATGTGAAAATCTTGTTTGAGGAGACCTGACGGTAAACCAGCCCTTTTTTGTTGATATTTTCAAGGCCACAATTAGGAGCTTGGGTATCATTTGGAATGGCTTCATCCATTTCGTCGCTATCCCAGATCTCTAGAATTATCCTTAGTTTGCCACTATTTTTGATGACATTCGGCACAAGCCCTGACATCCAATTGACATAATGGTACCAAATTGTTGCTTCGTCAATCTCGCCAGTAGCCAAATCATTTTCATAATCAATGAAATTTTTTAGATAGTTGTAAAAACTCTCCATACCAGAGCAACCCGAATTAACAAATCGCGCATCTAGGCAAATGTAAGGAAAATCTGTCACAACTCTACAAACCATCTCAGTATTGAAGGCCGTGGACATTTCTGGAATACCAGAATCGCAGATATCATGCCATTCAATTTCGTCTACACCTGCTATTTTTTGCCCTATTTCTATCCTGATTGGCGGTACTGTTGGGAAACCCAAATATTGATTGGAGCCAACCGGATACTCCTCTGTTTGGCCACATATGTAGTCAACAGGATTTGGGCATTCAGTAATCAGTTTGGTCTCACTCTTTGTTCGAGCGGGTTTTTGAATAGGAATTTGCTGGTCAAATTCGTGCTCTTCAAAAGGACACATTAAATCATATATATCTGTTGAAGCATAAGTATTCTTTATTGGCAGATATGCGCTAGATAGCGAGCTTAAGAGTATCAGTAGAGAACATATAATCCTTAGGTTATCTTTCACCTTGCCTTCCTCATTTATATCCCTAAAGATATTGTGTAAAATTTCCTCAAATTGTCAATAGTATGAAAATATGTGTAAAATATTACCTTAGTTGTATTGGAGTGTAGTATGTTTATTAATAAAAACAAATAATAAGTATAAATAGCAATAAGATATAATGAATCTTTTTATTGATTTGCCAAACAAATTTTGGTATGTGCGGAATTTTTTACAAATGGCTTATTTTAAGACCTCTCTCGCCTTTCGTTGTAGATATGTTTATTGACAGAAATTGAGATAGATGACTAAAATCACTTGAAAACCTTTACAAAATTGTGTTTTTGTCCCTAGAAGTGATAAATGTTGTAAAATATCCCCTCTGTGTATACAATATTTGTCAATGGCAATAAATATGTTTTATGAAGACTAAAAATTGAGGGATGCAAAATGAAAAAACAGGAAATAAAAGAGAAAAAAAGTTTTAAAAAGACAATGACATCAAAAGCCATTGAGGCAAATAGAAAAAATGCCAGAAAATCCACAGGGCCAAAAACACAAAGGAGCAAATTTCTGCCCCCATCAAATCTGAAGCATGGCATTTTGGCCTCAGTTCCGGTTTTGCCAATACTTGAGAGCCAGAAAGCATATGATGAATTAGTCACAGAATTGAAAAAAGATCTTTGCCCCCCGCGGTGTTCTTGAGGAAGAGCTTGTCATCAAAATTGCAAATATTATCTGGAAAACCAGGAGACTTGTTAATTATGAGAACGTATGCCTGTTAAAAAAATATGCTGATGCATGTGTTGAAAACAAATTTGGATGGGTGCCATGGAACAGGCGCACTTCCGTTGTTGATATATCAGGAAAACTTATTGTACCATAGATACAAGGTGAACAGTGATGTCGGAAACATTTAAGCCAATACTTAAACCAATACTGCTGGTAATAGGAGTTGCCGTGATAATGGCATTATTGAGCCAGTCCATAGGATGCATGAGGATAAGAAGACTGATATTCCCAGAGTCATATACACTACTCAACGTTGGTGCAGGAATGGGCATCAGCCATTGCGAAGCATACTGTTTTGGTGGATCAACCATCTTTGACTTCGAAGGTCCAGAAGAAGAAGTGGAATACAAAGATGGAATTCTGCCGATATTTCCTAAACTGAAAATAATATCCAAGATCGATCTCCCTGGCAAAATTATCTCATGCAATTCATGTCCGAGAAAATATGATTTGGTAAGCAGTGATTTGATTGTCATATATCAGGATGGGGGAAAGTATTATTATGCACATCTTGAAGAGAGTCGTGATTATGATTCTAAAGGGGGACACAAAACAACCTTTAAATTGTTGGAAACATCAGAGATAAAGGGTAAACAAATAATTGGCATAAACTATAAGCATTGCTACTTCTACATTCAATCCGATGATCTGAGGCGAATTTTCCTTTACAATATCAATGGTGAATTTATCAAGGAATATGATCTTCAGAAGCCATCAATAACCACCATTATTGATTACGATGACCAGGAAAGACCGATCTTTCTCACTTTTGACGGTCAGAGACTGTTTACTTTCAAGGATGGTGAAACAACCGATATAATGACCCTTGATACAGACAATGGTATCTCCAATGCTTTCTTTTTTGAGCAAACAGATGCTATACCTTTCCGGCCACCTGAATATGATCTACCCCCTGAAAAAAGGAGCTTTGATCTGGTATTCTATGACGGTCAGTATCTGCATGCCTTGAGTCTGACCAACAAAAAGACTGCCTTCAAAATAAAGATAGATGGCTTAAAGCCAGGTATAATAACTATAAATTATATTTTTGCCCCCTACAAGGAAGGCATTTGTCTCATTGACAGGGACACACATAAGGTTGAAAACCTCCTAAAGTCACATGATGGATACCGTTTGCTTGATTATGGTTGGTCAACAAATGATAACCTTTCCTACGCATTTTTTGGTTCCTATTCAAAAGGCAAATCAACCATAAAGGGTTGGAGACTTGGTGAGGAGAAAGGCCAAATAAATACCATCAGCATTCCTCCCGTCAATGACAAGATAAACGACATGACAATCAATGAATACCTGATATTCTTTGGTGACAAGGGAGTTTATTACTTGACTGAAACATACATGGGCTGGCGAGATATTTATTGGTGATTTGAGATTTTTAAAAGCCTAAAAATCAGAACAAACATACATGGGTTTGTGTCTAAATAGTGTGGGCAATTTTCAAAAGTGGAATGAATAAAAATTTCAAATTTAAAGCCACTTTTTGAACCAGAAAAAACTAGATCAGCAATATAACTGTTTGATATTAAAGTGTTGATGGGAATTGTTTAAAGAGGGGTGAACCTCACCCCTCTAGATCAGCCCCAATATGTCTGATGGCCGAAACCTTTGCGCAAAGCACCTTCTTCGTGCCTGACCCATCCACAACAAGGCAGTTGTACCAGACGCTTGGATGGATTGCTATGTTCTCGCTGATGTCGAATGTGAAGTAGTTGTCCCTGGTGCCTGTCATTTCCAGCCCGAGACCGTTTTTCAGCGCAATCGAGAGTATGCTTGCATCCAGATGCACATTCTTGCTTCTCGGGCCGCCAGGGTAATCCATCTCCGCCTCGATGTGGTGGTGTTCTTCTCCGCCTTCCCAGTGCCATTCGACACGGAAAGAGCATCCGCTAAACAGATAGTTGCCCATGTGGCAGCCTCCTTTTTATAAAATTGGGGAAGTTTCTACCACCAGTGTTGGGGCATATCAATTAAATTGTATGACGCGGGATTTTCTAGCCCAGTCTCTCGTCCTTTTTCGCAAGGATGTCCTTGACCCTCAGTAGCCTGGATTTTGATGCCCTTTCGACCTCGTCCAGTTTTGATTGCACCTGCCTGACCTCATCTTGCAGGGTTGGCACAAGAACATTCTCCAGTGCGTTCACCCTTCTGCGCACCGTCTGTATCTCCAGTGCAAGTTCCCTCAGTGCCGACTGGAGCTGTGCCACCTCAACGAGGTTTGGAAGGAGCTTCGAGTATGAGTCGAGCGCAAGGAGTGCCTGCGTTGTTGCCGACTGTGGGGGTATTGCAGTGTCCGGCTCGTATTCCTCTATCTCCAGTTTTGGCAGGAGGAGGGAGACAACCCTGAACTCTGATTTCTTCAGTGTGAGTTTGCCATACCTTGAGAGCCCGATCTGGGCAAGCTCCGGGTTGGCAGAGGCCGAAAGCGCATACCTTGCCTGCGCGAGGAGGAGTTCGGAGAACAGGCCCTTCTTTTTCCCAAGGTAGGAATTGGCCATGTGCATGAACTGGGCAAGCAGGGCCTCCAGCTTGTCCTTGAGCATCTTCAGGCCCTTCTGGGCCTGCACAAGCTGGCGTTTCCTCTTGAAAAGCTCCATTCTGTTGGCAGGAATGTTTTGCGCCATTTTTTATGCCTTGCCGTATTTTTCCAGGAATTCCTTGTGGACCCTCTTCAGTTCCGCTTTTGGCAGAATGGAGAGCAGTTCCCAGCCAAGCTCCAGCGTCGCGGTGATGTTCCTGTCCTCGAACTCGCCCTGGCTTACAAACCTCTTTTCAAACTCTTCTGCAAAGCGAACATAGGTCACATCTATCGGAGACAGGGCCGATTCACCAAGGATGACAGCAAGCTCCCTTGCTTCCCTGCCCCTTGCGTATGATGCAAAGAGCTGGGACGAAAGGTCGGCATGGTCTTCCCTCGTTTTGCCATCGCCGATTCCCTTGTCTCTCAGCCTTGAAAGTGAGGGCAGGACGTCAATTGGAGGATAGACACCAGCACGCTCGAGGCTCCTCGAGAGCATTATCTGGCCCTCGGTGATGTAGCCGGTCAGGTCCGGGATCGGGTGGGTTTTGTCGTCGTCAGGCATGGTGAGGATTGGCATCTGGGTTATGGAACCCTTTTTGTCCCTTATCCTGCCGGCCCTTTCATACAGAGACGCCAGGTCGGTGTACATGTAGCCCGGGTAGCCCCTTCTGCCTGGGATTTCCCTTCTGGCCGCGCCTATTTCCCTGAGCGCCTCGCAGTAGTTGGTCATGTCCGTCATGATGACAAGAACATGGTAGCCAAGCTCAAAAGCCAGGTATTCAGCACACGAGAGCGCCATCCTCGGGATGGCTATCCTCTCGATGACAGGGTCGGAGGCAAGGTTGATGAACAGCACCGATCTGGCATCGGCACCTGTTGCCTTTAGTCCCTCAATGAAAAAGTTGGCTTCTTCGAATGTCACGCCAAGTGCGGCAAAGACCACTGAAAATTCCTCGCCCGTCGAGATGGTGGCCTGCCTGGCTATCTGCGCGGCTATCCTTGCATGCGGGAGGCCGGCACCGGAGAAGATCGGTAGTTTCTGGCCCCTGACCAGCGTGTTGAGCCCGTCGATTGCGGAAATGCCGGTGGATATGAACTCGTTTGGGTAGGCCCTTGAGACCGGGTTGAGCGGAGAGCCATTTATCGAAACCCTCTTCTTTGGTATCGGGACCGGGCCGCCGTCTTTTGGCCTTCCGAGACCATCAAAGACCCTGCCGATCATGTCAGGCGTGAGCCCTATCTGGAGTGGTTTTGCCGTGAAGCGGACCCTTGTTGTTCCAGGGTTTATGCCGGATGTGCCCTCAAAAACCTGAAGGAGTGCCAGGTCGTGGGAGGTCTGCAGTACCATTGCGTGCCTTGTCTGCCCGTCAGGCATTGTTATCTCTGCGACCTCGCCATAGCCGACGTCACCACAATCAGTGACAAGGATGAGCGGCCCGACAACCTCTTTTGTGGTCATGAATTCTTTCATTGCATGCCGCCTATCTGTGCAAGTGCTTGCTCAATTTCTTTCATCAGTCCGGCAAAGAATCCGTCTGCCGGTTCCGGGGTCATCTTTGCCCTTGAGATCTTTTCCCTGACTGGGTTTGAAAGCAGGGCAGAATATTGTTCCTGGGTCTCGATGACGCCTGCCGCGCCATCGTAGAGCTCGCAGATGGCAGTCAGTAGCATCAGCTGTTTTTGCGGGGATGTGTAGGTGTCTTCGGCCACAAAAGCGTTTTGCTGGAGGAAGTCTTCCCTGATTGATCTGGCAAATTCAAGCGTGAGCCTCTGCTTCGGGGAGAGCGCATCCTGGCCAACCAGCCTGACTATTTCTTCGAGCCTTGCCTCTTCATCGAGGATGGTCATTGCCCTCTGGCGATATTTTGTCCAGCCCTCGCCAACGCTCCTGTCAAAGCTTGGGCCGACCTCGCTGGCGTACAGCGAGTACGAGTTCAGCCAGTTTATGGCCGGGAAGTGCCTTCTGTATGCAAGCTGTGAATCAAGCGCCCAGAAGACCTTTACGGCCCTCAGGGTCGCCTGGACCACCGGCTCGGAAAGGTCGCCACCTGGTGGTGAAACTGCGCCTATGATTGACAGCGTGCCCTCTCTTTCCGGTGTTCCGATGCACTCCGTCTGCCCAGCCCTTTCGTAAAAGCCGGCCACCCTTGACGCAAGATATGCAGGAAAACCCTCTTCGCCAGGCATCTCTTCCAGCCTGCCGGAGATTTCCCTCATTGCCTCGGCCCACCTTGAGGTGGAATCGGCCATCATGGCGACGCTGTAGCCCATGTCCCTGAAATACTGTGCGATTGTGGCGCCGAGGAAAACCGAGGCCTCGCGGGCCGCAACAGGCATGTTGGAAGTGTTTGCTATGAGCACTGTTCTGTTCATGAGCGGTGCGCCAGTCTTTGGGTCAACGAGTTTGGGGAATTCATCGAGAACATCGGTCATCTCATTGCCCCTCTCGCCGCAGCCGACGTAGACGATGATGTCTGCATCGGCCCATTTTGCAAGCTGGTGCTGGACGACCGTTTTTCCTGAACCAAACGGACCTGGAACGCAGGCCGTTCCACCCTTTGCGATCGGGAACAGCATATCAAGCACCCTCTGGCCGGTCACCATGGGGTCTTTTGGCGGCAATCTTTTTTGCACCGGCCTTGAAATCCTGACCGGCCATGTCTGGGCAAGTTTCAGCTCGTGCTTTTTTTCACCGTCGATAACGTACCCTATCGGTTCAGTGATTGTGTATTCCCCACTTTTTATTCCCTCAATCCTGCCTTTGACGCCAGCAGGTATCATTATCTTGTGGGCAACGATATCAGTTTCCTGGACCGTTCCGATTATGTCACCCTCGCCTACCTGGCCTTCAGTTTTTGTGGCCACAAAGTCCCATTTCCTTGACTGGTCGAGGGCCGGCTCAATGACGCCCCTGGCCACGAAATCGCCGTATTTTGACTGCAGGACTGGCAGTGGCCTTTGCAGGCCATCATAGATGCTTCCAATGAGTCCTGGACCGAGGAGGGCAGAGAGCGGGACACCTGTGCAGGAGACCGGCTCGCCCGGCTTGAGCGTTTCGGTGTCCTCGTACACCTGGATTGAAACAATGCCTGAGCGCATTTCTATTATTTCGCCAAAAAGGCCCACCTCGCCGACCTTGACGAGTTCATACATGAAGGCCTCGTTCAGGTCCCTGGCCTCTACAAGCGGGCCTGAAATCCTAGTTATTGTTCCCATTGAGCCTCTCTTTTCCGAGCAGGTCGACGCCAATTGCCTCCATGACGAGTTTTCGCAGTGCCTCACCGGCCGGGTCGTCTTCCTCGAAGCCGTCCGGAATTACCAGGACGACCGGCCCGTGGAGGTTCTGTTTTTCAAGGAGGTGCTGGTTTCTGACCGCCAGATCGTTTGATATCAGCAATATTCCTATTTTTTCATCAGAAAGAAGATTTGTGAGTTGTTTTTGCTCATCTTCTTTTGTTGGAATAACGACTTTTGCACCCAAAAAACCCCAGGGTGAGACCTGGAGGGCGTTTCCTATTGCCACGACATTAAGAGACATAGGCTCTCCCGTAACCCATCTCGAGCTCTGCTGGCGGAAGTGCGACCAGCGAACCTGCGAGCAGCATCGAGGCATTCACAAGCTCATTTTCGAGCTCTGAGAGATACCCAAAAATGACCTCTGGGCCTGCAGGAATGGCCCTAGAGGCCGTTACTTTTTCAAAAAACTTCTTGCTTGCAACTTTTTCAAGGTTCTCGAGGTCAGGGTTTGTTGTGCCAAGTGTTTTTGCAAGCTGTTCTGGTGTGCAGTTGCCATTTATTTCACAGCCTTCAATTGGCACAAAAGAGCCCTTCCTTATCCTCGATGCGATCACGAGCCTGACCTCAAGAAGATTCGAATATGTGCCTACACAGTCGGCAAAATATGGCAACCTGGAAAACCTCGATTCCATTAGCATGTCTACCAGTTTTTGGGTCATCAGGCGCCTTGCTTTTGGTTTTTCGCCTGCCCCATATAGATTCTTTGCTTCGGAAACCGTTTCCCTCAGACCTTCAGGAAGGTCGGAAATGGAGCATGAATCAAAATAATTGCCAAGAAAAGGCATGATTACAGGCGAGTTTGTCGCACCCTCAAGGCTGGCCTGCACCTGGGCAAATGCCCTTGGAAGAAGGAAGTATGTTGCAAGATCCGGATGGCCGGACTCTTCCGAAAGGGAGATGCTCTCCCCAAAAAGGTGCCTGTCTGCCTGGGTCCTGAAGCTGCTGGCATCGCCATCAAACCATGGGTAAATGCCTTTCAGGACCCTTGCCCTGTCACTTGGGGAAAGGTTTTTGAACCTCAGGAAATCCGCCTGCGAGAGCAATTTGCCCTCCATGACCTTCACCCTTGCCGAAGTGAAGCGGAAGGCCTCGGCGTCAGGGGGCGGATAGGATGGCAATAATCCTGTCTGCTTGGTCAAATGCCAGCCTCCTTAAGCCGTCTTCGATGTCCAGCCTGTCTATCTGCTTTTCCTGCCTGTGCTCGATTGCGTTGGGGTTTTGAAGGGCGATTACCTTAAAACCCTTCTCCAGAAGTGTTTTTTTGAGTTCGGGCATTGCATTGTCAATACTCTTGCCGATGAAGAATTCGCCACCATTGTGCCCGAGTGCCCAGAATTTTACCTTCTCAATGAATGATGGGTTTGAGAGTAGCACTTCCATGGTCTTTTTGCAGGTCTCATCCAACATTTTATTGAGGGCGTCGAGCCTTGCCGAGGTCTCCTCCATCTTGGCCATGGAGAGTGCGGATGATTTTTTGGCCGCCGCTTCTTTTTCAAAAGGAGCATAGGTGGCCGCAAAAATCTCCCTGCTTCTGGCTTGGGCAGAGCTGATTATCAGATCTGCCTCTTTTTTGGCGTCCTCAAGGAGTTTTTCCGAGGCTGATTTTGCCCCGTCGAGGATTATTGAAGTCAGTGATTCCAGGCTCATTTTATTGATAGTATGAGGATGATTGATATTAGAAGGCCAAGTACGGCATATGTTTCAACAAGGGCTGGCATGATGATTGCCTGGCCAAATGTCCTCTCCTGTTTGGCAACCATGTTGATTGCCGCGGCAGAGGTTCTTCCCTGCTCTATTGCCGAGATGAGCTCAACAACACCCATGGCGCAAAGCAGGAACATCAGGGAGACTCCACCAACAAAGGAGATCTCTTTGTTGCCCAGGAATGATTGCAGACCTGCAAGAAATGATGCGATAAAGGAATAGAAACCCTGCGTTCCCGGAAGGACCATCAGCACAAAAAGTTTTCCAAAAAGCTCGGGTTTTTCAGACATAATGCCGGCAGTTTGTGTTGCGGCTATCCTGAGACCTCTTGCTGACCCTATGCCTCCAAGCATAACGTTTACGGCCATTCCAAGAATGACAAAACCCTGCCCTGATTGCCCGAAAAGGTCGGTCCAAATGTTGTTCATATTGAATCCTCCAGAACATTGACCCTCTTGTTTGATTTGCTTAGCGGGTTGAAGGGTCTTCCGCCGCCAGCGTAAAATCTTGAGTAAAATTCAAGGAATGTGAGTCTTGCAGGGTGAACAAAACTGCCTATCACATTCAGGAAGAAATTTAACAAATGGCCAAAAACAAGAATGATTACAGTAAATATTGTGGCAACTGGATTTGAGAAACCTATCATAAGAGCTATCTTGTTGAATGCCAGGGCCACAATGGAACTGGTCAGACCAAGCGCCATGAGCCTTGAGTAGCTCATTATGTCACCAATGAATGTTGTTGTTCCATAGCCACCCAGAATTCCGTAGAGGGAAACGAGTCCCAGTCCTATCCTGCCAAAGAAGTTTTTTGAACCCCTGCCTTGAAAGAACACCAGAAAGAAGGCGCCAGTGAGTATCAGTACAAGCATCACTGTTTTTGGAGTGCCTACCAGATTGCCACCCAGGAAGTCGATTCCAAACATGACCAGGCCGGAGAGGAAGATTATCCAGCTTGCCTGGTCAAGCAGTGCGTCCAGCCATTTGCCCTGCCTTATGTTCATCCATGCGGCGATGAGAATGCCGATAAACTGGCTCCCTATGCCGATGAAGAGTGTCAGGACAAAGAATGTTATGGTCTGCTTCAGGGGATCGAGCAGGGTTATTCTGTCTTTTAGCGCTACCAGTGCAGGAACTGTTATGACGCCATCGGAGGCGATCAGGTTGCCGCCCCAGGAACCGGTGAGTGCGCCAATGATAAATGTGAATATCCCACAGATGATGAACAATCTGAAAAATCTTTTTCCGCCTTCCTCTGTCTTGAATGTTCTCAGATACCACAGAGAAAACAGGACAAGCATTATGCCGTATAGCGCATCACCAAAACAGAACCCAAAAAATATCGGAAACAAAATTGAAACAATAAAAGTTGAATCAATGCCTCTGTAGGATGGCATTCCATACATCGAGGTCACCGTTTCAAAAGGCGTGCTGTATGGGTTGTTTTTGAGCTTTACTGGTGGTTCCTCGTCTTCTGGAACATCAAGGAGCACCAGTCTGGCCCATGGGCATTTTTGGGAAACTGTTTGCTCAAATTTTTTTGCATCTTTTGCTGGAACATAGCCAATAACAAAACTGCCAAACTCATTGGACAAGGCTGGCACTTCTTCAAGCCTCTGGGCGGTTTCCTCGTTGTCCATCCAGAGCATTATGGAAAGCCGCTTGTCTTTGGCGTTTCTGCCAGCCTCTTTTTCAAGCGACTGTTTTTCTTTTTCCAGGCTGGCAATTTGGGAGTTTGTATCCTGCAGTTGGTCCCTGACAGTTTTCTCCGAGGAGGGGAAAGGAAGGGTTGCGAACCCGAGTTTTGCCAGCAATTCCCTTGCCCCTGCCGATCTCGACTTGAGGGAGGCCATGACAATGACGCCCTTTGATGCCCAGATGGCAAATTCCTTTTCACCATTTAGCGCTATGACCTGTTTTTCCCTGCCTGGCTGTATTGTTCCGATGAAGTAATCAACCTCACTGCTTTCAATATGTGTTGGAATGGAAAGCGAGGCGAATTTTGAAAGGGCATTTGCCCTTTCCTTGAGTTTGGCCAGCTCTGTTTTTATCTGCTCGAGTCTTGTTTTTTGCCCTAGCAATTCTGATATGATGGCTTCCGGGTTGCCGGAGAGCAATTTTTTTGCATTTTTTGGGTCAACGATAGGCCTTGGCCAGGCAAAGTTGGCTGTGAATGGCATTTTGCGCGGTGCAACCACATCAAGAAAAAGCAGGGATTCAGAAGCTTTTTCGAGATGCTCTTTTCTCGCGCCGGCTTTTTGGCCAGCTATCTCCAGACCTTCAAAAGGCCTTGTGTTGAGAGCATTAGATTCCTGCAACAAAGCCAGTGTCTGTTCTAGGTGTTCGGGTGGTGTGCCGAGGACGGCCTTGGCCATCCTTAGAATGGCCATTTTTCAAGCGCCTCCCTTGAGAGTTCCTCAGCGGCCTTTGGCAAGTTTTTCCCGAGTGATGTTTTTAGCTCCTCTGATTTTTTTTTGCTGCCATTTACGGACTCCATGACAATAGAGTTTGCTTCAATATCCGCAGCTTCAAGGTCTTTTTTGCCCTTCTCGATGGCATCAAGTCTGGCTTTGTCCTCTACCTCTTTTGCCCTTTTTTTTGCAGAAGAAATGAGTTCCTGGGTACCCAGTTTTGCATTTTCCAGTTCTGTTTTTGCTTTTTCTTCTGCACTGCCAATTGCCTCAAGGATTTCTTTGTCGGTCACGCTATTTATGATAGCTTTATGATTTGTTAAGGCAAGGATTTGGTAATCTCAAGATAATTCCTGATTTTGTCCCCGTTTGTGTATGAAAAAGTAAGAAAAATATTTTTGCATGGCCTATAATGCCGGAAACTGCTGGTTCTCATATCAATAAATGAACGTTAAATCCAAGGTAATATTATCCAGGTGTTGGGTTGCCTGCGTCTTGACACAAGATGATACCAATGTCACAATCCCGCCCAAAGGGTGACCTGCAGGCAAAAACGGTCTGTTTGGTATCGTATTGTGAAAAAGGAGAGTGGTAAAAATGAAAAAACTTGACAGTCTTCACCAGCCACCATTCAACACTTGCCTGGTCGGCGTCGTTAAGGGTGCACTTGATTATTTTGACTGCAATGTGAGCGCTGCAGCAGCTTTTGGCGGCTCAGGGCACGCATTCCTTGTCAACATTCATGAACAACTTTGCCCAAGCGGGCCCTATTGCTGGAAATACGAGGAATTCTACCCACTGGTGCGTAGCCTGGGGCTGGAGATGGCTGAACTCGGGTTCTGCCACAATGGCAGTACGCCTGCAGAGCGCATGGCCATGGAACAGAAAGTTCGGGAGTGTCTGGACCAGGGGCAGCCTTGTGCTGTTGGCAATATGGACAACCAGCTCATCTATGGCTACGACGATAACAAATTCCTTATGGCCCAGCCCTGGGATACCTGCTGCGAAACAACGCCACCAAGCCTGACATTCGGAACCTGGAAGGAGTTTGGCGAGGAGATCCACGCTGTGTTCTGGACGTTCCGAAAGATGCCAGCCAAAGACGAATCAAGCATCATCCGCGACAGCCTGCACTATGCGCTAGATCTCTTCCGAAACCCCGAAAAACATAGTTTTGAAAACTATGCAACCGGACTGGCAGCTTATGACAATTGGGCCAGGGCCGTTGAAGCCGGCCATGGATCCAGTCATGGCAGCTGGTGGAATGCTATGGTCTGGTCGGAATGCAGGGCAATGGCCGGAGCCTGGTTCGAAGAGCTTGCCACCAAGTATGGCAACATCTCGTCACAAGCCCACAAGTTGAGTGAAATGTACAAAGATATCTCGGCCAAACTTGAAAAGGTTAGCAACAAGGAAATGGATCCGGGTGAGAAAGTTCGCATTGTCCGTGAAATAAAGACCATGGAGCAGGAAGCAATAAACAATATAGAGAAACTTCTCATGGTATTTGACCGGTAACTGCAGAGAGATTGGTTTCTGGACAATTAAAACTGGCTATATAAGAGGGCGGCGCAATGGGCTCGAGAGTAAATGACGAATTAGTGCCGCAAGAATTGCTGGAGCCGGGTTTTGAGGCAAGATATGTAGGTGCGGATATTGATGCATTCAAGTCAGATGAATGAGACTTTGGCCAGACAATAGATTAGTGAGGCAGCATTAATCATCCTTATTAGTATTGGTTTGATTTTGTCTTTTCTTCTGCGATATTTGCGCTAAGGCAAGGATTTGACGATTTCAAGGCATTCGCTGGTTTTGTTACTTCCGATTTGTGTCATGGAGGAAAAGAAGAGTGTCTTTGCGAAGCCAGTGTTTCCCCTCCACAATGCCCAGAAGCCTTTGTTGAAAAGAAGTTTTGACAAATCTGGACTGTTTTCCTCGTCTCCGATTATGAGACTGGCGGCTTCGGCATCTTTCCCTATGTCCCAATAGTAAAATGCCAGCGCAGTTTTTGCACTTTCCAGCAGTTCGCCTTCAAGCGATGTTTCCAGTCTTGGCTTTATACCATCAAAGCAATCTCTCCATGCTTTTCCAACAGCCGATTTCCTCTGGTCTGTTATTTCGATTGAAAAGGGTCTGTCGCTTCCAAATGGGTCAGGGAGCATTTTCTCTCCGTGCACTCTCCAGGGTATTGCCATTATGCCAAGCGTTGGGTCGGGCAGAGACAGGAAGAGGACTGGGTTGGAATTTGTGCCTCCAGTTGTGGCAAAATTGATCCTTGGGTGTTCGAACAGTGTTTTCTCCGGGCCGCCAGTCAGTGAAACCACCGAAAGCCCTGTGGTCTGGTCATTTTTGACAGGCCAGATGATTTCCGGAACTTTATCACCTGTCATGTCAAATAACCCAGGTCTAATTATTAGAGTATCAAGCGGACCTTTTGGCCCAACAATCCTTCTGGTGGGGCCTTGAGGGTCATTTTTGATGAGGAAATACGATTCTTTTCCTGTGTCCAGGAATGTGGCCTGCCTGGCAACGCCATCGCCTATCAGATTGCATTCAACCCAGCCATCCCCAAGATCAAAACACTCGTCACCATATAGTTCAGGCTTTATATATTCGCCTGTTGGTGTTGCCCTCTGCGAATAACTGGAGCAGGAGGCGAGGCTAAATATTGCAATCAACAGACACAATACACGTTTTGCCATCAGATATCCCTACAAGTGCAAGCTGGATTTGCGATTCCTGGAACTCGGGGTTTTCAGACAGGAATGCCATTGCCGCATCAGCCATTCGTTTCACCCTCTTTGCCGGAAGGGATTCGAGTGGTGTTCCAAAACTATCTCCAGACCGTCTTTTCACTTCAACAAACAGCAGATCTGCACCTTTTTTGCAGATTATATCTATCTCGCCGTGTTTTGTTTTGTAGTTTTTACAGACTATCTCAAATCCCTTTGATGCGAGTAGTGATGCTGCCATTTCTTCACCCTTTTTGCCTAGGGCGGAGCTCCTACTCATTGCGGAGTATGTCGATAATGGCTTTTAGCATGTCTTCCGGAATCTGCGTTTTTGCATCGCATTCCTGAATGTATGAGGGAAGGTTTTTCAAGAGCATGGCTTTTACCGTTGAATCGGTCACCTTCAGGATTGTGTTGGGGTTTGTGAAGACAACTATCGGCTCAATCCAGAACTGGTTGGGGTCAAGTGACATTTTTGAGAGCCTTTCATCCAGCATCTGTTTTAGCTCCCACACAGAGCGTTTTATCTGCTTCGCAGGATTGCCGATGTGACCCTTGTAGAAGCCGCCGGCCCTCCCCCTCTTCATGTAGCCCCATTCGTCACCCTGGCCATAGATTTCGCCATTATAGTTTTTGCTCTCTATTGCATAGAGGCATCTTGGGCTTATGAGCACATGGTCAATATCGCAATTTTTGTCTTTGATCGAAACGTTGTTGATCAGTACAAATTCGTTCGGGAGCATGGAAAGTGCTTTTGGCACCATCTGCTGGCCGACAAAGCCGGCCTTCCAGATGGACACTTCACCCGTCCTGTTGCTAAGTATCATTCCGCCAAAAACAAAAAGAAGGAAACCGATTATGAAGAACAGCCAATTAAGGACAAAACCAAGGGCTAGCCCAAAAAAACCTGCTACAACAAGTAATAATCCAGAAATGATTTTTAGGTATTCAAGTTTTATTTTTCTCTTTACGTAATCGCTTTTATTTATTATTTGCATGGGCCAAAACTCCTTCTATGGATTTGGCAGGGCCCCAACCTTGAAATGGCTTCCAGGTGGTCAGCTGTTCCATATCCCTTGTTTTTGGAAAAGCCGTATCCGGGAAATGTCATGTCGAAACCGTCCATAATATGGTCCCTTACGACTTTTGCCACTATCGAAGCGCAGGAAACACAATACTGGCTGTCATCGGCTCCAATGATCGCTTTGCTCTGCCACACAAGCCCATCGGGGACACGATTGCCATCAACTATAATCAACCCCTTTCCTCCAAGTTTTTTGCAGAGGGTGTTTGCGGCTGTCTTCATTGCCGCCATGGTTGCCCTCAGTATATCTGACACATCAATGGACATGTTGTTCTCTATGCCTATGCAGACTTGCCCTTTCAGGATTATTTCTGATGCAAGCTGGTGTCTTTTTTTGGCTGTCAGTTTTTTTGAGTCTGCAACATCATCTATGTGTTCTGTTATATGGCAAGCACAAGCCACAACTGGACCAGCAAGCGGTCCCCTCCCCGCTTCGTCAACCCCGATAATCAAGTGTTTGTTTTTTTCATAACAACCAGATGGTCCCACTTCACACCCCGGATGAATCTTCAATTTAAAAAGCCCTATCCTTCAAGATAGGGCTTTTTGTGTTTTTTGCAAGTTTTTTGCTATTTCAGCGTGCTGATTCTGTCAACAGGCCATAATACTGCTTCGGCCTTGCCGAGGATCGAGCCCCGCTTTATCGGGCCAAAGGATCTCGAGTCATAGGAGACGTCTCTGTTGTCGCCCATCACGAAGTATTCGTCCTCACCCAGCTTTGTTCCGGAGGGTATTACTACCGGTGAACTGTTAATTGACTGACCGTAATCGGTTTCGGTTCTGTCGCTGTTTTCCACGAACCTGGTGCCGTTGATGAGCAGGTTGCCGTTCTCAAAGCTGATCGTCTCTCCTGGCAAGCCGATCACTCTTTTGATAAGCTTTTCGCTTGAAGTTGGAGAATTGAAGACAATTATATCCCCTCTTCTTATTATGTGGTCGAGCTTGTAGAGGAAGACGATGTCGCCATCATGCAGGGTCGGGTACATTGAAGTCTGCTGGACCCTTCTTGGTTCAAATGCATATGCCCTTGTCGCCATTGAAAATGAAAGGGCCAGTGAAATAGCTAAGACCCAGGAGGCAATCTCTCTTCTTGCCGCTGGGTCTTGAAAAAGTCTTATTTTATTTATTCTCACAAGGTACCTCCTGCCAGCCCTTACAGATAAGCGACTCCAGGAGTTCCTACTGCAGTACCTGGAGTCTTATGGCTGGCCAGAAAACAATGAACGCTCTTCCAAGGATAGAGTCCCGCTTTATCGGGCCGAATGTCCTGGAATCGAGGGAGCCGCCCCTGTTGTCACCCATGACATAAAATTCGTCCGGGCCAAGAAGGGTACCTTTTTTATCGCTGTCACTTTCAACATTAAAATGCTGGTTGTAATTGGTTTTTGTGTGGTCGTCGTTTTCTTCGAGCTTGTGCCCGTTGATATAGACAGTCCCAGACTCAATTTCGATATATTCGCCTGGCAGGCCAATTATGCGCTTAATGTACTCGATGCCATCACCTTCAGCGTGGTTGGGTGGCGTGAAGACTATGATGTCACCCCTTCCAGGCTGGGTGCCGACAAAAGACAGTTTGTTTATGAGGATGAGGTCGTCATTGTGCAATGTTGGGTACATAGAACTCATTTGCACCCTGAAAGGCTGGATTACAAAGAGCCTTATGCTCCAAGCAACACCAAGCGCGATGACAATTGTCACCACCCATTCAAGTATTTCCCTCTTGAAGCTTTTTTTGACGGTCATCAAGCCTTCTTTTGCTGTGGTTTGCGATCTTTCAGTCTGGCTTCTTTGCCTATCCTGTCCCTGAGGTAGAACAGTTTTGCCCTTCTCACCCTTCCGTGGCGTACGACTTCAATCTTGTCGATTGCCGGTGAGTGGAGCGGATAAACCTTCTCTATTCCAACGCCATCGGAGATCTTCCTGACTGTGAAGGTCTCGGAAACGCCGCCGTTTTGTTTGGCGATGACGATGCCCTGGAAAATCTGGATCCTGGCCCTTGTTCCTTCTTTTACCTTCTGGTGGACTTTGACCGTGTCCCCTATTTCGTAGGAATTTGGGTCTTTCTTGATCTGGTCCTGTACAACTTCTCTCAAAATCTCGTTCATATTTATCCTCCAAAGGCCCTTTGGGACTTGCCCTTCAGGCTTTCCAATGCAATACAATAACGTAAAGCACCTAGAAAGAAAATGTTAGCCGTCCTTTGCAGTGTTTGCAAGTGAAAAAAGTTTAATGAAAAAAAAGTTGATTAAGCGAGTCTTTTTCCAAGAAGGCGGTCACAAATTATTGCTCCTGCCGCCCTGACTGACAGGTGGTTGAATTCGGTTGGCCCCCAGATTGGCTCTAAAAGCAGATCGCATCTGTTTATTATCTCTGGTGAAAGTCCCCAGCCAGTGCCGAGGATTATCATTGTTGGCCTGCCAAGATTGTTCCTCAACCAATCAAATGTCACCTGGCCTTCTTTTGTTTTGGCAGTTGTACCGACAAGCACCGGTTTTTCTCCGGCGATCTGTGTGGCGTCTTCGATGGCCAGGTCGAGGTTGGCAGTTACCCTTGTTACCTCGAGCGCCTGTGATCTAAAAGGGTTCCATTCTTTTCCGCCGCCGACTTCCCAAAACCCCAGGATTCGCTCAGCAACTTGCCTCTGGAGTGGTGATGGATGGACAAGATAGAGTCTTTCTACGCCGTAGGTTGTGGAGCTCCTTGCAAGATCATGGATGTCGAAAGTGGTGATTGAGGATGTCTGGATGTTGCCTCTTCTGTCATAGACAGGGTGGTGCATGAGTGATATGAAAATCATTTTATTTTTCCAATCGTATCAAAAATTTCGGCTTTTATCTCTTCGAGTATTTCAATGTCTTCTTTTGAAAGGTTGGCGTTAATCAATAGATCGGGGCGGAGGAGTAGCGTTCTTTTTAGCGCCTGGACCCTTCTCCATTTCTCAATCGTTTTGTGGTTGCCCGACTGGAGCTCTTCCGGGGTATTACCTGTCTCATGCCTGGCTGGTCGTGTATATTGAGGGTATTCTATCAAATTGTCAGAAAAGGATTCGAACTCGAGGGAGTCCTGCTTGCCAAGAACACCAGGGATAAGTCTCACTGTTGCATCGGCCATTGCTAAAGCTGCAATCTCGCCGCCAGTCATGATGAAGTCACCGATTGATAGCCAGTCTGTAAAGAGCTGGCAGGCCCTTTCGTCAATCCCCTCATAATGTCCACATAAAAAAATTAAGGCCGGGGCTTTCGAGAGGTCGCTTGCGACCTGCTGGTCAAAAGCCTTTCCGGCCGGTGTTGTGAGTATTGTCCTGGACCCTTCTGGGAGCCCCAGTGAATCCAGCATTTTCTTGATAGGGTCGACCTTGAGCACCATACCGGCCCCACCCCCGAAAGGGCTGTCGTCGGTTGTGCGATGGCGGTCTGTTGTAAAGTCCCTGAGATTGATTGCTTCAACCTCAAGCAAGCCTGCCTTGGTGGCCCTTCCCATTATCGAAACTTTTGCCGACTCCTTGAAAAAATCAGGGAAGGTTGTGGCAAAAACAAGCTTCATCAGCCTTCGTTTACGCTCTGGACCACGTTGTCTTTAATGATGATTTCGGCTTTTGAGAGCTTTGATTCCAGGTCGTCGCCAGATTTGATTTCAACAAGTGAATCCAGTGTTCCCTGCGGAAAAATTGTCCCTTCGGCCATGCCCTGCATTTCGGCCATTCTGGACTCAATTTCTTTGAGTGTGGCTTCCCTTGTGGATTTCTCCCTTTCAAGCTGCTCCCTGACCTGCATTACATAATTGTAATCCATGGTTTGGACTTTCAGCATGAGCTGGGCCTCGGTTGTCTTGATTTTTTCAAGCTCCACCTTGACCTCTGCTGAAAGGGAATTCAGCTGTGCGACATACCTCTTCTTGAAGTCATCGGTGACGATGACTTTCAGTGCAACTTTTCTAGCTATCAGCACGAATTAAGCCTCGATTACGTTTACTTCGGCCTTCTTGCCGTGTTTGTTGGATACGGCCCTGATGAGGACGCGGAGAGCGTTGATCGTCCTGCCCTGCTTGCCGATAACTTTTCCAAGATCACTTGGGTCAACCTTGATTTCGTAGGTGAGGTGCTGTTCGCCGACGAGCTCATTGATGACTACTTTGTCCTGGTTGTCCACGAGTTGCTTGACGATGTAAAGAAGAGTGTCTTTAAACATTGTTCCCCCTAAACTTGTACTTTGCGTTTGGATTCGGCAAATTTCCTCATGATACCCGAAGTTTTAAGGATTGACTTGGCCGATTCGGTGGGTTGTGCACCTACGGAGAGCCAATAGAGAATCCTGTCTTCTTTTAAGTTGGTGACCTTGTTATCATGGACAAAGTCAATATGCCCAACAAGCTCTATGAAGTCGCTGTTTGTGGGTTTACGGGAGTCAACGACTATGAGTCTGAAGCTGGGGCTGTGAACTTTACCGACGCGAGCGAGCTTTAGTTTTGCAGCCAATTTGAAAAACCCCTTTCTATTACTTCTTACAAAGTACCGATTTTAGGGATGGGACTACCCCTGTCAAGGGGGGTTGCTAAGATTTCGCAAAGGAATTATATATCATCTTTACGTTTCAAATCCGGAGGTGTGTTTTTTATGCTGAAGAACAAGCAGTTAATGATAACACTTGCCATTATCCTTATAGCCATAGTAGTTGGGATAAGTGTGGTATTGGCGATATACTTTACAAGAGAACGCGGTTCCGGGATCATGCCATATGAGTATGCACCTGCAGACACCTTTGTTTATGTCCAATTTTCGACCGGCACCAACATGGGTGATGTAACTAATAATATATTACCATTGGTTTCTTCTTCTTTGCCAGTGGTGCCGCAAGAAGTGCTGTCGCTCGTGAAAGATCTTCCCGATCTCTCTTTTCTAAATCTCTCCGGATTTGTTACATACAGAAATGATGGTTTGCTCATAGGAATAGGCCTTTCGCATAGAACAAATTCCGAAAAAGCACTTGATAATATCATTGAGTACCTGAAAAAACAGGAGACCACGGCCAAGAAGAGTGAGAGCGGAATAGTAGAGCTTTCAAATAAAAATATGTCGGGCAGCATGCTGGCGATGAAGCTCGAGAGCGATTATCTCCTGATTGGCAGCCCTGGCAGCAACCCGGAATCTTCGGCCGGAAAAATCATTGAGGCTGCTCTTTTGTCAAAAAAAGATGGGAATGGAATCCAGACCCTGAAGGAATGGGAAGAGATAGTGGATGCAATGGGTGGAAAAACCTCCAACCTGGGTTTTTACCTGACAGACAGAAAGAATGAAAATCCTGTGAAAATAGCCGGCAAACTCTACAGTCAGGATGGAGAATCAGGCATTGATGCCCAGCTTATCGGCAGTGTTGCCGGTGAGATCGAAAAGATGGATCCATTGTACGGGGACTCCATAAAGGCCATGATTGCAGGGCAAGCGCCACTCGATGGCCTCAGGTCTTCTGTTTTAGAGAATGGGGTTATTCAGGCCGCAATATCTGCAGGTCTTGGGGCGAGCAAAATTGGCACAGAAGAATTTAGTGATAAAGAAACAGCACTTTCTTTTGTGAACGGAAAAACAGCCCTGTGGGTCGACATGGATGCAGAATCTGCAAAAACCAGTTTTGGCATAAGCACAACCGCCAGTGTCCAGAACATAAAATCTTTCCTTGAGTTCCTTTTCCCGCAAGACAGATATTTAAGAAAAAATGAAAAAGGTATCTTCTCGGTTTGGGAGACAATGATTGGCGAAGACGGCAAAAAAGTAGAATCTCTTGAGCCGGTCTCTTACATGAAGTTTGAAGATGCCGGAAATGGGAATCAGGAGCTTTTAATCTCAAGCGAAAAAGATGGTTTGGGAAAATTCACCAAAGAACAGCCGGCAAAAACTACAGAAAAGTGCATTGTCGACGCTGGCATCAATATCGAGAAATTGCCCGTAGACAATAGTTTGGGAATAAAAAAAGCCCTTGATATACTGAAGCCGATTGACCTTAAAATTGGTGCGAAATCTTTTGTTAAAAATGACAGGCTCCATGTGAAGGTATTTGTGACTTATGATGAAAATAAAGCTAGGAGTATTCTGAATAAATAGCCTCTTGCTTGACCTAAGGTAAAAAATCTGTAAATTTTAACTCGAAGGCTAAGCTATGGCAAAAAAACTGTTAACGATACTAACGGTTTTGGCACTTGTCCCAACCATGTTTTGGTTTGAGGTTAAGGGTGCTGTAGCGCCATGGATGATGTACGGATTTTCGGCCGAACACAAGTTCGCCTCCCCAGAATCGCTTAACTTCCCACTAAGTTTACTCTGGCAGTACAACTCAGGTGGCGGTTTTGCCTGCAAAGCTGGCCCATGCTCGCATAACAATACCTTTATAGTTCCGCTTGCATCGGGTGTAGTCGAGTGTATGGACTCAACGCAGGGTAAGATGCTTTGGTCAAAAAAACTCTCTTCATTGCCTATTGTTTCCCGTCCTGCCGCTTCTGGAGACTATGTTTTGGTGACAACCCAGGAGGGAATACTCTACAGCCTCCTGCACAAAAATGGCGAGATTGTTGCGAAATTTGATGCCGGGGACCACATAACGGCATCCCCGCTCATAGTCGGTGGCCTTGTGTATCTTGCCACAACTGATGGCATCGTAATCAGGCTGACACTCAACGGACTCTATTTCTGGGGTGCCTCTGATGTTGGTGGCCAGATAAAGATTGATCCCGTAGTTACCCAGTCGCAGGGCAAGAATATGGTTGTTGTGGCCACAAAAGAAGGCCCCATAAATTGCCTTTCCCCCTTCCCGTCAGTTGCGTGGACGATCAAACCAGCAGACCCGGTAGAGGGTTCCATTGCAGCCATCAATGACAGTGTGTTATTTATAACATCAAAAGGCATCCTCTGTAACGCCACAGCTTCAGACGGTTCCCTCGTATGGTCGCTCCCCCAGGGAGAAAAATGCCCATCTGGAATTGTTATTGATGGTGACACTGCCTATATTTCAACCTTCAAGGGCAATATTAGGGCCGTCTCAATAAAGAATGGCTATGTTGTCTGGTCATCACCTATTGATGGCCCGATAATGGGTAGGATGGCCGCATTTGCCGGAAAACTTTATGCTTCAACCTGGTCAAAGAGGGTCGTGTGTTTGACCCAGGCTGCCGGTGAACCCATTTGGCAGATAAGAACGGACCAAAATTTTTCTGGGGGTCTCGCTGTCTCAAGGAGCGGACTCCTTGCATTGCCAGACATTGGCAAGGGGCTTTGCCTGAACCCTTCAAAGGGCTCAACATTGTGGACAATGCCAATAGGTGGTCTCTCCAGATCGGCACCAGTATCAGACGGAGAACGTGTTTATTACACGCTCACAGATGGAACAATCAGGGCAATACATATTTCATCTGGCAACCAGCTCTGGAGTGTTGACCTCAAGGGTGAAATCTGGAGTTCGCCATGCGTATCCGGAAAGAGGGTCCTGGCAGCAGCAGCTGACCAGCCGCTGGCCTGCGTAGACTCTTACTCTGGCATGCTCCTCTGGAAATCGCAAGTTGATGATTATCTCGACTCCGCGCCGGTTGCTGATGGCTCGAATGTCTATCTTGGTGCATGGGACGGGAAAGTATATTGTGTTGAAATGAAGACTGGCAGGAGAATCTGGAGCCAGGTCACCTCAGATATAATCCAGGCCTCGCCAAGCGTTTCCAATGGTGGTGTTGTGGTTGGTTCCTGGGATGACAAGATATACATGCTTGACCACTACACGGGTGGTATAAGATGGGTGCACACTGTCGGCGACAACGTAAGCAAAACTGTTTCAATAGAAGGCCAGAAGATCTATTTCCCGCAGCATGACACAGTCACGTGCCTTGATGCAAGAAATAGTGCCACACTCTTTCAGAAGAAACTTGATAGCTCCATAGCCTCCGAGCTTGCTGTTGGCAAGGAAGGCATCTTTGCCCTCTCCGATTCAGGCCAGCTCTATTGCATGGACAAAGAAACTGGCGCAACAATATGGTCAGTCTTTGTTTCTGATTCTCACAGCGCCAAAACTTTCTGTCTCCTTGAAAATGCGATCTGTACTGTAATTGGCCCTACAATCAAAATCCTCTCAAGAATAGATGGCAAATTGATCTGGGAATATGATTCCGCTGTGGAACTTTCCCAACCAATAATAACATCAGGAAGACTTATATTTTCAACATCAACTGGGTCGCTTCTGTGCTTCGGCCCGTCACCGTCAAATGAAGTTGTTACTTTGTCAGAAGAAAAACCTCAGAAAGAGAATAAAGATTTGGTAGTACCAATAACAAGGCAAGAGGCAGTCCAGAGGGCCGCAAACACAAAGACAACGCCCGATGAAATACCGATTTGGTAGCTTTTTTCTGGCGCTGGTGGTGCTATTTTGCACCCCGGTCCAGTCTGCGAACATAGCGAGAATGGGATTTGGGTGGTGCTATTGCACCATCAGGGGCACTCTTGTCACCACAATGAATGACAGGGTTATTGTCACGGATTCAAATATGGGCAGGATGTTCCTCTTTACGCTTGATGGACATTTTGCCGGTCACCTTGGGAATGCTGATGAATGCAAGAAAAATCCAACTTTCACCCCATCTTCGGTTTGCTATGGCGGAAACAACATATATGCCTGCTGCATTCAGGAACATGCCGTAAAACGGTATGACCATTTTGGTACGCTCCAGGAAAAGGTGACTTCAAAAGAGCTGGGTTTTGATGGCAAAAACCCCATTAGTATGGCCTTTGGCACAAACTATTTTTATGTTGTTTTTGAAGGTGGAAAGATTGCCTCATTTGAAAAGGACTGGTCACTTGTAAAAACCATTGATTTTGACGCCACAAGCTGTGTTTTTAAACGGGATAAGCTCTATGTCACAGGCAAGGGTAAGGTGGTTGTTTTCAACGAAGAGCTTGAAGAGCTGGAGAAATTGGGCTCACAGGGCAAGGGATTCGGTCAGCTTGACAATCCGTCTGCGCTGTCGGTTGATGAAAACGGGAATGTGTGGGTCGCGGACACCGGAAATGATAGAGTCCAGGTGTTTTACAAATCTGGGGGGTTCGCTGTTTGGGGCCAGACTGCAGTAAGCCTTGGCCAGGAGAACCCGGGAGAAGACCCCATAAGTGGTAGGCAATCACCTTTTAAGCCAACATCCATCGATGTTTCGGATGATTTTTTCTATGTTGCACGGCCGGACCCTGGACAGGCCTGGGCTGTTCCAAAGGGTCTCGTCTCGAGAAAATGGAAGAATTCCTCGCTGTCCCTGGTCATTTTTGAGGTATCAAAAAAAACTTATTCAAAGTATGTCCTGCCAGTTTGGCGCATACAGCAGGCGCTGTATCCAAAAGCTCTTGTATGTGTTGTGGAAACAGAAGACAACGAGAAGATCGTCCTTGATGGACAAATCTTTGAAAAAGGACCGGTACTTAAGGGCCTTCTTGATCAGCCACGGGTATTGATTGAGGAACTGGCATCTTGCATTGATGGGAAAAGCCTCCAGACAGTCCAGATAGAAATTGAAGACGGGCAGGCTGTTGCCATAGCACCAAATCCTGATTGTGTTATGGTTTCTTTTGAAGTGTCCGGTTCAATGTCGCCCTTGGTTGTCAAGAAATTAAATACTGCCAGACCAAAACCAGATAGCTTTGTAAGGCTCACTGTCCCAAAACCAAGTGCACCAAACCTTATTTACGTATGTCTGTTGAATGCTTATGGTTCCTGCATCGGGGCTGAAGTTGCAAGAGGCAGCTAGCGCCAGTTTAAGTTGACAGAACTAAGTCTCGCAATAGAATATTTAAACAAGGCGGGCGAATGGCTCAGCGGTAGAGCACTTCCCTCACACGGAAGGGGTCACAGGTTCGAATCCTGTTTCGCCCACCATTCTCAAAAATAAAAGAGGCTCCTTTGGAACTACTGGTGTTGGGCATCGGTTTATTGGGGCTTTTAGTTGCAGCCCTTCTCGTTTTTCTGGTCAGGAAATCGGACCCTGGCGACTCTGTCATGGTGGGGATATCAAACGCAATCAGGCAGGGCGCTTTCGCTTTTCTCACAAAAGAATACCAGTACATGCTCCTTGTTGCCATTCCTTTTGCAATTTTGATAGGTTTTGTTATTTCCCCTTATGTTACTCTCTCATTTTCTGTTGGCGCCTTGTTTTCTGTTCTGGCTGGCTTTGTGGGCATGAATGTGGCCACACTTGCCAATACCAGGACAACGCAAGCCGCAAAAACAAGGGGTGAGGGAAGAGCGCTAGACATGGCCTTCTCTGGTGGCGCAGTAATGGGGCTTGTAGTCTCTTCTCTTGGAATAATTGGAATAACGGCCCTTTTCCTTGTTTTCAGGAACACCCTGCACTCTTCTGAAACAGCCAGCATACTGGTCGGTTTCTCTGTTGGCGCCTCATTTGTCGCACTTTTTGCCAGGGTTGGTGGCGGGATATACACAAAGGCTGCCGATGTGGGCGCAGATCTTGTTGGCAAGGTAGAGGCAGGCATACCGGAAGATGACCCCAGAAATCCTGCTGTGATAGCTGACAATGTGGGCGATAACGTTGGTGATATTGCAGGTATGGGAGCTGACCTCTATGAATCATACGTTGGCGCAATAGTCTCGGCACTTGTGCTGGCAACACTGGCAGACGGGACGTTTGATACTTCAAAAACGTCCTTTATCCTTTATTCTGTTGGTTCAGGGCTGTTGGCTTCCATCATTGGTGTTGTGATAGTGAAGTTTGGTGCCAGATTCGGAAAGCTGAAGCCAGCTTTTGGGCTCCAGCTTGGTACAATTGTTGCTTCAATTCTGTCCATTGCCGTCCAGTTCTTCCTGTCCGTCAGAATACTTGGTTCCTACATGCCTTTTCTTGCCACCGCTGGTGGCCTGGTGGCGGGAATCCTTGTTGGAGCAGTCACAACCTATTACACCTCTTCCAAACCAGTCAGGATGATAGCTGAACAGAGCAAGGGTGGTCCAGCCACAAACATAATCGCCGGTTTTGGAGTTGGCATGGAATCGTCCGTTTTGCCACTGGTTATAATAGCCGCGGCACTTGTTGGGGCCTTCTATGCAAATGGCATTTTTGGTGTCGCCCTTGCGGGTGTCGGGATGCTTACAACGCTTGGCGCAACACTTGCGGTTGATGCTTATGGTCCTATCGCCGACAATGCTGGTGGAATAGCACAGATGAGCGGGCAGGACCCTTCTGTAAGGGAGATAACCGACACGCTTGATTCGCTTGGTAACACAACTGCTGCAATGGGAAAGGGATTTGCCATCTGTTCGGCAGCACTTACCGCACTGGCACTTTTTGTGGCCTATTCACAGCAGGTTGGCCTTAAGGCAGAGCTCTTCAACCTTCTGGATCCGGGAGTGCTTGCAGGTGCCTTTATAGGAATTGCCATGCCAGCGCTGTTCTCTGCCCTGACCATCAGGGCGGTTGGCTCAACGGCCAATCTTGTGGTTGAGGAGGTCAGAAGACAGTTCAGGGAAATTGTTGGTCTTTTGGCCGGCAAGGCAGAGCCCGACTACAAGAAAACTGTCTCCATCGCAACATCTGGTGCCCTAAGAAACATGGTTCTGCCAGCAGTTCTTATGGTTGCGATACCATTTGTTTCCTTTTTTCTGCTTGGCAAGGAGGGGCTTGGCGGAGTGCTTGTTGGCTCGACACTCTCCGGGACGCTCCTGGCAATATTCATGGCAAATTCTGGTGGTGCCTGGGACAATGCGAAAAAACTTGTGGAAACAGGCTACCTGGATGGGAAGGGCAGTTTTGTCCACAAAGCCACAGTTGTTGGAGATACAGTGGGTGATCCCTTGAAAGACACGGCCGGGCCTTCAATAAATATCCTCATAAAGCTCATGGCCGTTATCTCTTTGCTTTTTATTCCCTTTCTTTTGTAAGGAGGTCAAATGAGAAGAATTGGTGTTGTTACGTCTGGAGCTGATTGTCCGGGTCTCAACGCCGCCATCAGGGCGGTAGCGAGGAAGTCCTTTGATCTTGGATATGAGGTCATTGGCGTCAGGAATGGCTGGCATGGGTTAATTCACGATGACGTGTTTGTCATGCAGAAATCGCATGTTTCAGGAATCCTCTATCTGGGTGGTTCTATCCTTGGTTCCGGAAAGGATGACCCATTCTCCAGTGAAACCGATTTCGCATCTTTCCAGACCAATTTCAAAAAGTACCAGCTCACGTCGATTGTTGTAATTGGTGGATTTACATCCTTGCGCATTGCTTCCAGGCTCAATGATGCTGGCTATGCAACAGTCGGCATCCCTGCGACAATTGACAACGATGTCATGGGAACGGAGCAAACAATCGGGTTTGACACGGCAGCAAACTTTGTTTGTGAGTCGCTGGACAGGCTCCATTCAACCGCCTCTTCGCACCACAGGGTCATGGTTGTTGAGGTAATGGGCGGTGGCTCTGGCTGGATAGCCCTGCTTGGTGGCCTTGGCGGTGGTGCCGATTATGTTGTCACGCCTGAATACAGGTCAAAGTTTGATGACATTCTGCACCACATAGAGAACAGGAAATCTTCTGGAAAGACATTCTCTATAATCGTCATTACCGATACAGCGACTGTTGATGGATTGCCACTTGGCGAGTGCCCAAAAACTGGTGTTGGTGCTTATCTTGCATCTGAGATTGAAAAAAGAAGTGGTATTGACACAAGATTTACAGTATTGGGCCATTTGCAGAGGGGTGGAACACCAACCTTCTTTGACAGGACGCTTGCAACACGCTATGGCTATGAGGCTGTCGAGCTCCTGAAAAGGGGTGATGTGGGGAAGATGGTGGCAGTAAAAGGTGGGTTAATTGTCCCGGCCGACATGGACCAGGCAACCAGGGAACGCCGCAAACCAGAGGCCAAACTTTTCGAATACGCAAGGCTATTCTACTAGGACATGCTTAATGACCCCGGGCGGATTTGCCCGGGGTTTTTGTTTGTATCGCACTTTTTTGCACAAATGGTATTGAACGTTCATTTTGAAGTTCTATGCTAGATCGCATGCGCAACATAATTGAAGTCACTGGCCTGACAAAACGTTTTGGCAGTCTTGCCGCAGTGAACAACCTGTCGCTTGATGTGATGGAAGGCGAAACATTTGGACTGCTTGGCCCAAACGGTGCAGGCAAGACCACAACGATAAAAATGCTCACCACACTCCTCCTGCCGACCTCTGGGAACGCAAAAATTGGCGGGCATGATGTTGTAAAAAATGCCTATGAAGTTAGAAAAATCATAGGTTATGTGCCACAGCTCATATCCACTGATCCAATGCTTACCGGATTGGAAAATCTGACTGTTTTTGCAAAGCTCTATGATGTTCCTGCAAAAACCAGAAAATCCCAGATCGACGAGGCTTTTGAGTTCATGGGGTTGATGGATGCCAAGAACAAGCTTGTAAAAAACTACTCCGGTGGAATGGTCAGAAGGCTTGAAATTGCGCAGTCACTGCTTCACAAACCAAAGATACTTTTCCTTGATGAACCGACCGTTGGCCTTGATCCGGTGGCCAGAAAGATGATGTGGGAGCATATTGCTAAACTCAAGACCGAATTTGGCACTACCATATTCCTGACGACCCATTACATGGAGGAGGCCGACAGGCTGTGCGACCGTGTTGCCATCATGGACCATGGCAAGATGTCGACCACAGGCACACCAGATAGCCTCAAGAACTCGCTTGGAATTGAAGGGGCAACACTGGATGATGTTTTTGTTCGCTACACTGGCAATACGCTGGATGAGGGATCTGGATTCAGGGATGTAAGGCGCACCCGCAGGGTCGCAAAGAGGCTGGGGTGATTCCATGACAATTCTACAGATCATTAGCAATTTCATCAAAAAAACGTTTGTCATTGTTGAGCTGGAGCTGAAGAAGCTCAAGCATGATCCCTCAGAGATAATAACCAGGGCCATTCAGCCAACGCTTTGGCTTATGGTTTTTGGCCAGGTGTTCACAAGAACCCGCGCCATCCCTACAGGTGACATACCATACATTGATTTCATGGCGCCGGGAATCTTGTGCCAGAGTGTTCTTTTTATCTCAATCTTTTTTGGAATCACGATCATTTGGGAAAGGGACCTTGGCATTGTGCATAAATTTCTTGTTTCTCCTGCACCAAGGGAAGCCCTTGTTCTGGGAAAAGCCCTTTCAGCAGGATTCAGGGGGCTCTCCCAAGCTGTTATAATATTCATTCTTTCACTTCTGTTGGGTGTTGGTGTCAGCTGGAATCCCCTGGGTATTTTGGGTGTCCTCTTTGCCATTGTTGTAGGGTCTGCGTTGTTTTCAACACTTTCGCTCATCATCGCCTGCCTTGTGAAAACAAGGGAAAGGCTCATGGGTATCGGACAACTCATAACGATGCCATTGTTCTTCGCCTCTAATGCCATCTATCCCATCCAGATGATGCCGGAATGGCTCAAATATATTGCATGGGGAAATCCTCTCACATACCTGGTTGATGCCACAAGATCAATGATGCTTGTAAAGTATCAGAGCCAATTTGGTTTGACGCTTGATTTTGCCATTCTTCTGACAGTTCTCGTTGTTTTTATTTTCATAGGTGGCAGGCTTTATCCAAAGGTGGTCAATTAGTCTTGGCCAGATTTCTATTATAAAGTTATTGCCTCATAATCTTTTGAGAGTAAAATTCGTAAACAGATGATCATTGGCGGTCGCTATGAGCTCTTGAAGAAACTTGGCGAAGGCGGCATGGGAGAGGTTTATATGGCTTTCGACACTCATACCAAATCCCATGTTGCGATAAAATTCGCTTTTTTGGGAAGCAGGGACCCGGAATCAGAAAAAGAAAGATTCTTCCGTGAGATTGAATTTCTAAAATCGATCGACCACCCAAATATAGTAAAATTGCTGGATAGTGGGCAGGATGGTGAAAATCTTTATTATGTGATGGAGTACATCCAGGGACATGAGATAAGGGAAAGGGAGAATTTTAAAAGATTGGCTGGCCTGCTGGCCATTGTCGCAAATGCCCTTTCTGCTTTGCACCAGAAAGGTATTGTTCACGGTGATGTCAAGCCTTCAAACATCATGCTTGTGGAAAACAGGCCGGTTTTGCTGGATTTTGGTGTTGCGATCGCAAACATGCAAGGACAGTTACGAAAAGGTGGCGAGGTTTCCGGGACTGTAGGATATATGTCGCCAGAAGGCGTAATGGGGCAAAAAACAGATGGGCGCTCAGACCTGTATTCACTGGGAGCAGTTTTGTATGAACAGCTTACTGGCTGCCTTCCGTTTGGCGAGGGCCAAGTTCAAAACCAGATATTTAGAATATTGCATGAAAAACCCATCAGGCCGTCTCTCGTAAACCCAAGAGTACCAGAGGAACTCGAAGAAATCTGTCTCAAGCTCATCAACAAAGACCCTGGCTCAAGGTACCAATCTGGCAAGGAAGTTGAAGACGTGCTGTTGTCTTTTTCAAGAGGTGTCACAGAAGAAAAATCAGCTGGGTCAGCAACAAACACCGCAAGGATTCCTCTTGTCGGAAGGGAGGAAGAAGTATCGAAATTTAGCGATTGCCTTGACCTCCTCATGCTGGGAGAAGGAAAAACTGTCCTGGTTCAGGGTGAGAGTGGTATTGGTAAAACAAAGCTTGTTGAAGAATTCCAGATGATGGCCCTGTCCAGGAAGGTCAAATTCATACTGTGTGACGGAAAACAGGCCTGGCCTGGTACACCGGCTATTGGAAGAGTCCTGGATGAGCTCGCTGGTTATGATGTCATGGTCGACAGACCACTTGTTTCACGGTTCTCGAAACAGATAGAGTTGCTGTCTCCATTATTTTTTAAAAAGCACAATCTTGATTTTTCGGCATGCACAGATGATGGAAGAGAGCAATTCTCGGCAGTGCTTGCGAAGATATTGCTTTATGCATTTAATGGGGGTGTTGTTTTTGCATTTGATGGCATAACCGATCCACAAACAATTGATGTGTGCAAAGAGATGATCATTGCTGCCCCAAAAGCAAAGAAGTTGCTTGTGTTCTCCGGTTTTGACCCAGAAAACATACAGCCACAGAAAACCCTTGCCTTGCCGGTGGTTTTGGATCTGAAGCCACTTGGCAGAAGTGAAATAATGAAACTCGCAGATCATCTCAAAGTGTCGCTTTCTGATGATCTTGCAGACGAGGTTTTGCGTTTTTCAAAGGGAATTCCAAAAAGTACAATTGAAATTTTAAGGCAACTTGCGATTAATCCTTCTGCTCTAAGTGACGGCATGGAAGATATGAAAAACAGTATTTCAGCTAGAAGGTTTGCAAGTGTTGGCAGAAATGCCAGGGAGATGCTTGGCGTGATTTGTCTTTTGGATAGACCGCTCCCTTCAAGAATGATTTGTGTTATTGCCAGACTTCCTGAGGATCAATTAGGAAACACAATTGATGAACTAGTTTCCAAGGGGTTTGTGCGCGAGACCCTTCTGGATGGAGAGCTTGTTGTTGAGCCGATACTTCCTGAAGTGGTGCAATTCGTAAGAGGGCATGTGCCAGTCAGGGAATTAACGGAGTTGCATAGAAGAATAGCGGAACACCTTGAGAAAACATTGAATGAGGACGGTAAAGCTGAATATCGTAAGGAGGTGGGGTCTCATTACATAGAGGCTGGCGAGTATCTTAGAGCTGCAAAATATCTCATGCCTGTTCTTCAGGAAATGCAGTCAAAATATCAGTTTGCGCTTTGCAATGACATCATAAACAAATTACTGCCGCATTTAAACAGGATAACCGACAGAGAAGTTGCCTTAAGTTTTAGCCTTAGTTGTGTAGCGCAATTTGTAAATACTGGCATGGTCCCTTTCTTAAAAGATACCTCTGAAATGCTTGAACAGGCATTGTTGGAAGAGAACACACGAGAAAACATGAAGATCAAGTATGCCACGTGGCTTGGTCTTGCCAGAGCAAGGCTTGGCGAGTTCAATAATGCACTTGCCCACTTTGAGTTTGCCTGGGATTTTTTTACTCTGGCACCAAATGATGAGGATGGTTTTTATTTGACAAGGGCTTTCAGTGAGGTTTACATCAACTCGTCGCAATTTGAGAAAGCAAAGAAATATTGTCTTCTCAATATGAAATATGCTAAGAAGTTGAAAAATGATAACAGATTATTCCAGTCACTTAATAATCTTGGTATTGTCCGGATGATGACAGGAGAAAATGACGAGGCAGAAAAGACATTTAGAAAGAATATCGCTCTTTCCAGGAAAGTTGGCAGCCAACTCCAGGAAGTAACATCAATGCTGAATCTTGTCGGTGTTTATAGCAACAGGAAAGAGTTTGACAAAACTATATCACTTTTGCTGGATTTAAAGGATCAAGCGAAAGATCTTGGTGACATAAACAAATTGTCCATTATTTATATCAACCTTATTAACACATACGAAAAAATCTACAGGAAAGAAGAAGCCCTCTCAATTCTTGAAGAGGCACTCAGCCAGTTGAACAAGCTTTCTTCCATTTTCAGATTGCACATACTTTATGAAAAAGCAGTCAGGATAGCCCTTGAAATGGAGAATTTCGATTTGGCCGAACGCTTCATCGAAGATCTGCAATCCAGAGCCTTTGAGTCAGGAAATAAATTCCAGGAGGCCTTTGCGTTTGCGCTTCAGGGCGACATGATGTTTATAAAGAACAATCACAAAGAAGCGATTGTAAATCTCAAAATCGCAATGAACATGTTTGAGAAAGCGAAGTGGGAACACAAGGGAATCTATTGCATGATTGCCCACAAATATGCATTTTGTGTAGCATCTGAGGGTGATATAAATGAAGCTAGAAAAATACTAAAGATTACAAGCCCAATGCTGAAGGAGATTCTGGATAAAGAAATTGCAGGTTTTTCAATCACCTTTGAAGCATGGGTTGACATGATTGAATCATTCTCAGGGAACATGGAACAAAAAGGCAGTGGCAAAGAAGGCTCAACTTTTTCAAAAGATCTGTGGAGCAGATCATACAAAAAATACCGTGAAGTGATGGATCCTCTGCTGGGAGTCGATGAATGTATGTTACCCAGACCTTATGCTGCAATGGGTTTTACACGCCTTGTGCTTGATAGAGGCAGGATCGATCCCAGATACAAAGAAATGTTCCAGGAGGATTGCAAAAGGGCCATTTTATATCTTGATGAGGCAATAATGCAGTGTCAAAAATCGAAAACCAGGCTTTATACTGGTGCCCTCACAGGCCTTCGGGAGAAGGCCCGAGATGCCGCTTCTCAAAACGCCTGATCCATTTCGTCCACAAACCATCTGATTTTGGGTCGACTGGCTCGACAAGAATGGTTTTCATCCCTGCATTGTTTCCACCCCAGATGTCTGTGAAAATCTGGTCACCCACCATTACGCACTGTTTTGGACTGACTTTCATCATATGGGCAGCTTTTTTGAATCCGTAAGAAAGTGGTTTTAGTGCCGGATTGACAAAAGGAATTCCCAGCTTTTCTGACGCTCTTTTGACCCTTCCCGGCCTGCCATTCGAAACAATGCAGAGCAGGAAACCCGCCCTTTTGCATGCCTCGACCCAGGCAAGAGCATCTTTTGTGAAAGCATCAGAATCCCTTGGTGCGAGGGTATTGTCGGTGTCCAAAAAAACACTCCTTATTCCCCAGGACATCAGGAGCGAGAAGGGTATCTGGGACACCCTTTTGAAGTGTGCCTTTGGTTTAAATACGTTCATAAGTGAAAGAAGAGCATTGCCAGAGTTTTTCTACAAGATAAAGGAAATCTTTTTCAGCCTCCTCGGAGAACATCACTTTCATGTGTCCCTTTGGGCCAACCATATTGGTTTTGTCGACGATGCAAATGTTGTCTGCGGTGTCCAGGACGCTTTGGACGAACCAGATGTCTGGTTCGTCGATAACGAGCTCATAAGTTACCATCTTACAATCCTGTTTGAGCCGTCCACCTCGATGGTTATCCACTTGGCATTTTCTGGTATCAGGTCAATAAACTTGTCTGGCCACTCGATGACTTTTACGCCCGGTTTTTCCAGATAATCATAGTAACCGAGGTCTACAACCTCTTTTTCGGTTTCTATCCTGTACCAGTCAAAATGGAAAAGGGAATGCCTGCCTTTGTACTCCATGACGAGAACAAATGTTGGTGAAACGATGTTGTCAGTGATTCCAAGACCCAGGGCAATACCCTTTACCAGTGTGGTTTTTCCGGCGCCAAGCGGGCCCTTGAGGGCATAAACTTCATTGCCCTCCATACCCTCGCCCCACCACCTTCCAAGCGCTATGAGCTCTTCCTGTGAAGGCACTACCAGTTCCGTCTTGTTCATGGTTAAGGATAGAATTTACTTTATTTACAAAAAAATGCAACTTTTCGACAAATCTGGGAGCTTTACACGAGGCGGCAACAAGTGCTAATATCAATCCATAAAATATCAGGAGGACAAATGAAAAGACTGCTGGTTTTTTTCCTTGCGCTAGCACTTGTGGCGCCATCTTTTGTTAAAGCTGAAGAACCCCCAATTGGGACAATGCCCTATCCAATAGACAAAGAAATTACGGATAATACAGATCTGATTGGGTATGCGCTCTCAAAACAGAACGTCACCAGGGAAGATGCCCACATTTCAAGGGAGACGGTTGACAACCTCATCAAGAGGAGCTGTTCCGGGATAATAGCCCCGCATTTTGTCCAGTGCTGGGAAGATCCTTACTATTTCCCGCGCTTCGTAAAGAGAGTGACAACTGATCTGTCCAGGAACTGGAACGATCCGAGAAATGGCCTTGGAATCTACAATATTCTCCTGAGTTCCGAGGTAAGGACCGGCTATCTTGCGGGTGGTTTCCCCGCCTACATCCCGACCATGCAGGTTGACGAGAAAGACCCTATTGGCTCTGCACTGAGGGAGATGTACAGGTTTGAACCGCTTGGTGGGGCAAGGATGAGCGCAAAATCTACGATAGTTCTTACTATTGGCAGTAAAGAAGTTCTTGTCAATGGCGAGAAGAAAGAGATGTCTGTCGAGGCTGTAATTATTAAAGGTTCTACTTTCCTTCCGCTCAGATCATTGTCAGAAATCTTTGGTTTTGAGCTTGTATACAAGAAACCTGACATAAAACTTTCAAAAGGCAACATAATTGTTGAGATGACCCTGGATAAACCCGGATATATCGTTAATGGAGAGAAGAAAATAAGCTCAACATCACCAACGCTCTATAAGGGCTCTGTGGTTGTCCCTGTAAGGATGTTTACTGAATCAATCGGAATCACGGATGTAAATTATAATGCACAAACCAAACAGTTTACGATCAGATATGATGATATTGATACGGTCATAAAAAAATCTGTTGATCAAGTAAAAGACGTCCCATTGAAGCTCCAGAAGCTGGTTGCGGAATACATGCTTTCGCACCTGTATGCCGCAAAATACCAGAAGCTTGCATTGCGCAAGCTTCCGAAAGAGCGCTTCAATGACCTCTACAATCTTGGCAGGTACCAGTTCCTCTCCGACAGAGACTACCGGAACAAGGAACTCGTAGACATGCTGAACAAAACGTTCCCGGAGGATGCCACACAGCTCCAGGACGACATCGCACATGATTTTGATTTCAACGACCTTTATTATGGCGGAATGCCGCTTGTGATGTCCACTATAAAGATGAAACAGTTCTTGAACGAGCCAAGGGACGAAGGCAAAAAAGACGACCAGGGCAGGGAGCTGCTTGGCCCTATCATGAACATAACAAAGTACAAGTTTGAGCTTGAAACACCATTTGGCCTCTTTGCTTTCAATGGTGGCCAGGACGACAACACCTATGATGGCAACAAGTATTTTGCAATCGTGGACTACAATGGCGATGACACCTACACTGGCCCAGCTGGCGGCACACTCCCGGGAAGACCGGTGGCATCAATTATCGACTGGAAGGGCAGTGACAAGTACACCTCGACTAAAGATGATCCTTGCTCACAAGGTTTTGGAATGCTGGGCTATGGTTTTGTAACTGACCACGAAGGGAATGACACCTACAAATCCTATGACAATTCCCAGGGTGGGTGCTTCTTTGGCATCGGTCTCCTCTGGGATGAAAGTGGCAACGATTCCTTCTCCGGAAGGAACATGAACCAGGGTGCGGCCAGCTTTGGTGTCGGCAACCTCGTCAATATCGGTGGAAACGACTCCTATTATTGCTTCCAGGTTGGACAGGCATTCGGTTTTTCTGGCGGGTGCGGCGTTCTTGTCGATACTGACGGTGATGACAGGTATGTTGGCGAACCAGGCAAGTCTAACCCAAAAGATAATCTCATCAATCCGGCAACAGGTGGCCACGACAACAACCGCAACTACAGCTTTGTCCAGGGTGCCGGGTGGGGCAGAAGGGGCGACATGTCTGATGGCCATGGCTGGGGTGGTGGAGTCGGTGTCCTCGTTGATGTGACTGGCGATGACTGGTACGAGTGTGGGGTTTATGGCCAGGCAACCGGCTACTGGTTTGGTACTGGCATCCTCAACGATCTCGAGGGTGATGACCACTATGAGGGTAGTTTCTTTGTCCAGAGCGGGACTGCGCACATGGGCCTGACCGAGTTAATTGATGACAAGGGAAACGACACCTACAAGGTGTGGAAAGCCATCTCCCAGGGTGGTGCCCATGATTTCTCGGTTTCGTGGTTCATAGACAAGGAAGGCAACGACAATTACCTGTGCTATGAGGAAGAGAACGGCCAGAAAACTTCAGGCGGAGTTATGATTGGTGCTGCAATCACAAATTCACTCGGACTGCACGTCGACATGGCTGGCGATGACAAATATGAGCTGGTCAATTCGTCGACTCTCGGCTACTGCCTTATGAGGACTGGCGCTGTTCCGGACAACTACAGATACGAGGAGTGGACGCTGGGGCTCATGATAGACAGAGGTGGCGACGACACCTACACAAGAACGCTTGAGCCAAATGTTCCGGATGGCTGGCCAGTTCCGGCAAACAACTCTGTCTGGCGCGAGGTGACGCAACCAGGCAACCCTGCAAAGTCTCTAGGGTTTGGCCTTGATGTCGAGAAAGGCATTGTGCCAGAGGCGCAGTGGTAGGAACTGTCTGAGTTTTACATGGTCAAAACATGGGCCGGCCTGAAAGGGCCGGCCTTTTATTATTTTAGCTAGTTTGGAATTATATTTGGAAGAAAGGCATTGTGCATTTTTTATCTGTAGATAAGCTTGTCCTTGTATCGCTGTTTTAGAAGCTTTTTTAAGAGAAGGTTTGATTGAGGGAGAGAAATGCATAAAAAACGAATTGATATTGTTTTGTTTTACACAATCATATTGATCTTGCTCATATATTTTGCGCCAGATATTTTTAGAACTTTTGTACCATTAAAACTTGAATTGATCGATACAAATCGTAGTAATGGTAAAATCATTGATTCTTTGTATTTTTATATCTTTCGTCACTCCCCCAAACCTATTGTTTTAGATGATAACAAGTTGACGATATATAAGGATTGCTCCTTAAAAATACCCCTCAATAGAATAGATCTCGGTGGGAGTGTTTTGAGTTACTGCATCAAAATTAATCCGTTAGATACAGAGAAAATTGTTGGTACTGTTCTATCTTTCATTTGTACTAATCCCGATAAAACCAAATCACTTGTTAATATTTCTTTCTCGGAGGACGATATACTTCATTGTTATAAACATTATTCAGTTTGCAAATTCAAAACAGAGTTTGACAAAATAGTTGCAATCTCTTTTTCGGATGAAGGTGCATCAGTACTTTGTGAATCCGAATCGCTTTTGATGTATGGAATTTATAACTTAAGAAGAAAATCAGAAAAAATTGGCGTGTTCAAGAATAAAACTTCCTTACATCGCTACATTGCTTTGGACATGGGCTCCTCAGCAATTGGATACGATGGTGAAAATTTATGTTTTTTCAAATTTGACAGTAACTCATTGATTGAAATTTCCAAATACCCAACTGGTTACAAGGGAATGCCATCTGATTTGAATTTTAAGTGTCTTGATGAAAATTACCACAGATTTTCTACATACAAAGAATATTTGAGTGTTTTTGATGGCTCATATTTGCATATATTTTATCTGAATACAAAAACTTTTGTTCAGCACATTAAGTTTGATTATGTACAACAGAGTATTGAGTATTCGCTATATGACACCAGCAATGGTTTATATTATCTTTATATCCACCCAGGGTTTGGAAAAGAAAAGATTCCTCTAGTCTCGCAACTTATTTCCAGCAAGAAGTACAATGTATTTTTGAATATCAACTCTGAAGGTGAGAAATATATAATTGGTTCTTATGAAAATGGTATTCAGTCAATATTTTTGGCTATGAATGATGACAAAGATGACGCAGACATAATAGATTTCTATAAGTTTAATGATATTAATGAAAAACTGGAATGTATCATGTTCAATGATTTTGAAAAAGAAATATATTTCTACACAATAAATAAAATATACAGATTTAGTATTTTAGATTCGATCGAAGCAGATTATGTCAGATCATTCACTAAATCGGTCCCAATCCCTGCAAAATGGATCAATTTGAAGAATTTGCCTTAGTTTTGCTACCCTGTCATTCTTAACCGGGGGGATGCGCGTTTTTTGACGGCTTATCAATCGGACACTGCAGATTAATAAAAAAAGGCCGCTTGCAAGCGGCCTTTTTTTAGTTTCTAGTGTTTATTGGTGATCAGGGGTTCTTTGGTGTTGTTGGAGTGGGTGTTGTTGGTGTCTTGGTTGTTGTAGTGTCTTTCTTTGGGGCTGGAGCATTGATTTTGGCCTTGAACTGGTCAAACACTTTCTGGTCTTTCCTCAGATTTTCGATAAAGGAATCCATGTTCTTTTCATCCTGGAAGGGTTCATTGTCGAGCATCTTTATCATCATCCTTGGGCCCTGGTCTTCACATGCATTTCTTCCATTTCTGTCAATCCCGAGCTTGTTCCATTCAGTCCCATTTTTACCCATTGTCGGGCAGTTGCCAGTGCAATTTGCTGGATCCTGACCGTTGCACATGCCAGCACCGTTGCATATTCCCATTCCGCCTCTTCCCATCATTCCTGGTCCACCCATCATCTGGCAACCCATCCTGCCACCGGCACAGCCGCCGTTGCCTATTCTGGCAATGACAAAGACGCTACTCACAAGAAGGAAAAGTGTAAAAAGGCCTGCAAGTATCCATCCGGCATATTTCATCCAGCCTTCTTGTTTCTTGGCGACCACAAGTACGAAGAATGGGAAGCCAAGAAGAAGGGCGAACATAACAAAACCCCAAACTATCATCATCTAAAACACCTCCTAGTGTTTTTTAGTATCATAAACCAATATACGACAACTTGTGAAAAAAAGTTATAATGCGGGTAGCACGAAGGTTGCCACCCTGGTTGGGGCGTCGTAGTCCACCTTGGCACCCATCAACTCTGCCATGGCCCTTACCGGGACCATCAACCTGCCGCCGACAATAAGGGGGGCTGAAGAAAGTTTCACCTCTGTTTTGTTAACATAGGCCTTTGTTTGCCCAAGGGTCAGGTAGTATGTGTTTGTGCCCAGCTTGTATGTGGCCTGTTTCCGCTTGTCGTCCCACTCGACAGTTGCCCTCAGTGCTTCACCAATTGACCTGAAAGGAATATATGTCCTGCCGGATATTATCATGGCAGCGGCTGGTATTGATTTTTGCATTCCATTGACAATCATGGTTGTGCTTCCAATAGCCATTTTGACTGTTACAACATAATCTATCCGTTTTGTTGCGTTGTATGTCTTGCCCTTCATTTCAGTTTTTACTGACAGATAGGATGATCCCCCGCCAAGCATTGCGCTGATTTCGAATGTTTGCTGGTCTCTGGATTCGATGCTTATCGTTTCTGTCGAACCAGTCATCTTTATTTCTGGTGTGCTGTCTGGCCTCCTGGTTAGCTTTACTGTGATTTTTAGCAGCCCATCGCCAAGCATCTGTTCGTCTGGGCCAACAAACTGCACTTCCATGGGCCCCATGACCCTGACAGTTGAAACGGCAGGCTCTTTTGTGAAATTCCCAGACTTGTCAAATGCTCTTGCCATTACTCTCAATAATTGTGGTTTATTGACAACATAATCGTAAGACCATTTTGTGGTGCCCTTGGCTCTCATCCAGTTTGTACCATCAAAAGAAATCTCAACCCTGTCAATATCACTGTTGTCACTTGCGGTGCCCGTGACTGATATTTTTCCTATCTCGACCTCTGCATTGTCGGGCGGTGAATCTATTTGAACCCTTGGGGGCTCTGTGTCCCTGAGTTTGAACGTGAATTTTATCTGGGTGCATTCCTTTGATTTTCTGTTGTATTTGTCAAAAGAGCATGCCTCAATTGTGTGTTCACCTGGTGGTAACCCGGATATGTCTGTAGTCCAAAAGTTGTCTTCTATCTTGGCATCCATGCTCACTGCCCCGTCAACTCTTACCGAAACCCTGGTTGCTGGTGGCATGATTGTTCCTGAGATAGTGACTGTTCCTGTGTCCAGGACCATTCCATCTTGCGGATAGGATATTGTTGGAGCTGGCACCTCAGGGAATTTTAGATAGAACCTTCTTGTGTAGACCTGGCTGACATTTCCTGAGTCATCAGTTGCCCTGACCATTACTTTTATTTCGCCCTCTGGCGCAAGTGGCATCGGTACCGTCCAACTATACGTTCCTTGTGCTTTGTTCCATGTTTTGCCACCATCAATAGAGTATTCCACAAGCGTTACTTCATTGTCATCATCTGCTGTTCCAGTGATGACTATTGGAAGACCATCGACAGTCACACCTTCGGATGGAAACAGAAAAACAATTTTTGGTGGAGATTTATCTGTAAGTTTCACAATAAACTCAACGGTTGCCTCTGCTGAATTGTCCGCCATGTCCCAGGCGACTGCCTTTGCCACTTTCCTGCCGCCTCTTTCCACAAAAAATTCTGCTTCCCAGCCAGTGGCAGTAATGTTGGCTTTCTTGAAGTCCCCCTGAAGATTTACCTTTATTTCCTTTACCCTTTCGTTGTCTGTTGCTGTACCGGTTATTTTCACGGTGTTGGCGGTAATCACTTCTTCAAATTTTGGGCTGGTTATCGCGATTATTGGTGGGACTTTGTCAGTTGGAAAATCAGTTGGATCACCAGGGTTTGTCTGGGCAGCGATTTCATTGATGTTTGAAAAGCCGTCTCCATCGGAATCCATCTGTTCGATTGTCTTGAAATTGTAGCCGCTCTTGGCCCAGTCCTGGCCGAACATGTTTCTTGGCCCTCCCCCGCCATGTCTCTCGTGGCAGAGGCAAAAATCTATCCTGCTCCCTTTTATGGAGGGGTAAGTTTTTATTAACTGATCATAGTAGGCGGGTCGTGCGTATGCGATTGCAGAGGCAAGCAGAATACTTACCGCAGCCAATGCGATAACTGTTCTTTTTTCCATGACACAAATGTAACGCTTATGGAAATTTTGGCAAGTTTAAGATTGCTTTTACCAGGTGATATTAATTCTTGATAGTATGCCTTGAAAACTCGCTCCAGATCTATATTGATAATAAAATTATAGATTGCTTGCACAAAGGCATTCTTACGGCTGGTTTTCTATCGGGCTGACAATTGCCGGGGGCTGACCGTCCGGCGTTGCTGGCGACATGAAATAGCCGATGGCCCTGAAGAGTATTACCAGAATAATTGCGGCAAAGACAAGTATTATCGGGTAAGCTATTGCTCTTTTCATTTTTTCTCCTTTGAAAAATCATTTGAATACGATCTTGAATGGACGTTTGATGCTGTATTGATAAACACGGTTACTGGTGAGGAAAACAAAGTTAAATACGCTTTTCTCTAAACTAATCCTTGCATCCTGGAGGAAAAAGTATCCTTTGTACTCGCCCTCAAAAGGTTCACAGGTGACAACCTTGGCTTTGCCTTCTGTGGCAAGGATAAGGACTGGTTCATATTTGTTATTGCTGAGTTGTCTGAGGAAGAGGA
>JAKIZT010000013.1 GCA_022707885.1 Caldisericales bacterium
AAAGATCCAAGACCTCTTTTTGATGGTACTCCTGTTGCTCTTGACCAGCAGAAGGCAATTGTTGTGACTGTGTGGGGGAGGTAGGTTGTACTCACTGTGAGCGCAAAGGTTTCTCATTACTGCATATTTCGAATGATAAGGGGTGCTACTGGTTTTTTCCAAAATATTGCTGGGATTGAAAAACACCAGATCAGCTTTATGAATAATAAACCAGTGGGGCTTTGGTCTTGTATTATGAAATGAAACAACAAGAAATTTTCGTGTCTGGGAAGAGGGGAAGAGTTGGCAATGAAACATGTTTTGATAAAAATCACGATCATAGTTTTTCTGGTTTGCATGCCATCAAGTGGCACAAACTCTCAAACAGATTCATACCCTCCAATTCTACCGGAGAAAAGCATTCCAGGAATAGAACACATAGAAGTTACAGACAATACATTGGTTATTTACTCAAACACAGGTGCAACCGAGATAGACAAAAATACTGGCCTTGTAGCTGGCACAAAACCGATGGCCTTTTCCTTCAACAAATACTCTTATCCTACACATTACGCGTCAACATCATCAAAACCGTTTCTCCGCAACAAGAGTTTCAATATGGCGGGCAACTTACTCACCAAATATGAGCCGTTCGTTTTTGGGAAAGATTTTGTCTGTCTGATTGGGGAGGAAATGATTGGTATTTACAAAGGCAAGGTCGCCTGGAAGCATAATAAACCCAACCAGTACAATAGAATAGACGAATTGTCTGATTCTTGCATAGTTTTTCATGGTGGAACAGGCATGATGGTGATTGAAAAGACAACAGGAATAGTTGTCCTGGAATGTGCTTATCCGCCAGCTTCCTTTTCTTTCACTGTGGGCATAGACTCCAATAGAACAATGTCTTTTATAAGAGATGACCAGGTGGCCATAATAGACAATTGTTTTGTGGTGTCTATCGAAGGGTGCCCAAGATTGTTGTGGGATTTGCCAATAAAGGGGCTTCCATTTATCCTTAAGGATGATGTAGGAACAATACAGGCATCTTTCTCTAAGCCCGATCAAGCAACATATTTTGACAAACTTACTGGTGAAAAAAAGAAGGAAGTTGTTCTTGCCTATGAAGATATGCCAAATCCATTGCCGCTAAATAACTATGGTATTTTAGGTGTTGTGCAAAACACCGCCTATGGGTATATGAAGACAAACCCGCTCTCAATTTTTGGATTCGACATTGCGACAGGAAAAATACTGTTCTCAAAACCACTATTCTGCCAAAATCAAAAACATAAAATATTTGATGACGGAAAATCCATCTTTTATGTTTCCCCAGCCGGGATAGAAAAAATTGACTCTGCAAATGGGAAGTCGCTCTGGAGGAGCCCATTTCCAGACAGCATGCGGTTTGTGAATGGCCCAGATGATCTTTACGCTTTCTGGCCAACCTATGGCAAAGATGGTGAACTGGAAAATTCAATCTCCCGTTTTGGCTCGCAAGAAAAAGCACTCTCGAGTTGCCCATACATCGATTATGGTTTCACCCCAAATCTTGTCCCAACAAAATACGGCGTTGTTTGGGTCCCGCAAAATGGTGAAGGCGAGGGGCCAGTACTGACAGGCGCAGATGGGACAACCAAAACCTACAAACTAAACAAATGGAGCGATTACATGCATCCTGGTTATGCCTGTGACGGTGAAATACTTTTCGTAAATTACAATGGAGCTTTCGTATCCTGCATCGACCTGAAAACTGGCAATATCGATAACATACAGGTAAGCGAGACTGAATCCACCAGAAAAGACGCGAAGAAGATATTGCTGGCAAATGACAGGTGGATTTTCACCGATGCCGGGGACTACTATTGGCTGGCAATTAGCAGAACAGACAAAAGCACCAAAAAATTTTTCAAACACAAACAATCTTACTCCAGTGCACTCATTAATGAGGATTGTGTTGTGCTTTCGGGAACAACAGTTTTTGGCTTGAAAACATACTTCCAGAACACATATCCGGGCAATTTTCTTTGTTTTTGTGAAGGGGGTTTGCTTGTCCAATACAATGACGGGATTGTATTTATCGACTCCGAGAGGGGAGAATTCAAAAAAATAGCAACAATAAAAAACCATATGGGTAGGTCGCTCAAGATTGGGAACATTCTTGTTTCTGGGGAATTTATGGCAGATATCGATAAAGGGGAAATTGTCCAGGAGATGCTACCTTATTATTCCACTACTGAAAATTCAATAACTACTCTCAACAACAAGGTAATAATATCAAAAGATGGCGGTTACTCAATATTCTCCCCATGCCCCTCATTCTCGGTCAAAAGAACAGGGAAGGGTGGAGGGAATGGCAAGGATGGAGCAGGTGAGGTAAGCTTTGAGTTCAAAAACACAAGAGAGGATGGAAGAGACCTTGTATTGAAGGGAGAGGTGTATCTTGTCTCCTGGGGGGATGATGGGAAAGCACCTGTGTTTGCCAAGCTTAATGAATCTAGACATAAGTTGGGACCTCTGCTTCCTGGGATGTTACAAGAAATTACATTCAGGCTTCCTGAACCACCTTTACTTGAGAACAATCAGAAAGGTGAAGGGAAGTATTTTGCTCTTGTTGTGGAGTCTAATGGATTAATGGACAGGGAGAAATCTGTTTTGTCCGAGTATGATAAAGATCCAAGACCTCTTTTTGATGGTACTCCTGTTGCTCTTGATCAGCAGAAGGCTATTGTTGTGACTGTGTGGGGGAGGTAGATGGACTTGTATACTGCTTTCTTGAATAAGTCCATGGTTAACAAAAAAATGAAAAACATTAGCTACAAAACAAATCTATTGCTAGCGATGCTCATCTTCGTGTCAAATCTTTTTGGAGCGACCCCCCTGGACACGCTCTCCATTCAGGGTGTAGATTCATGGGAAAATCTGTATTTTGACTCTGCAAATACAGCGTATCAGGATGAATCGCTGAATTATCCTGTATTGCCTTCTGAGATACTTCTCAATGGAGGAAGAATAAGTCTGCCGAATCTTTACCAAATAAGTTACGATCATTTCGAATATAGACGGCCAATACTATACATGCAGGACAAAACCAGCTTCAAAAAATATGCACTCCCATACAAGTATACGATTTTCAAAGATGGTCATCTGTTCATGTCTCTTGAAAATGATGGTTATTCAATAATTATCGATGGGAATAGTAAAAATTACTCGCCTTCTTACATTACATCAGCAAAACCAGTGCCAGGAACAGATATCGTATACGATTTCAAAATAGGCAAGCTTTCCTTTTATGATGAGCATGGTCTTCTCTGGGAAAAACAACCATCATACGGCAATGTATCGAGAATCTGGGGCGATCTGGCATATTGCGATGGAGAAATAAGAAACATAAGAACGGGTGAATTATATAAACAACAATCATGGGGGATTTCTGACGGGGATGTTTGCTGTGTCGATATTTTTGAGCGTGATGTCAAAGGGGCAAGCCAATTCAAGCACACACTTGTATTCAGGTGCCAGGATGGCTCTACAATCGGTTTGATACCATATCATATTGACAAAATAAAAAGCGATTGCCTTGAGGCATATGAGGATGACACAAAAACAATTCACAAGCGAACTTCTGTTGCACGTTTTTCTAAAAAAGACTGCAGTTTTATCGAGAAACTGGAGGTTAGCGAGGAACAGGCCGACAGTGGATGGATACTTCTCGATTCGCATCGGAACATGGGATTGCTGAAATCTGGATCAAATTGGTCTATCATAAATTTGGTCACCGGGAAAGAGTGTCTTGACTTTAAGGGCGACCAGCCACCTGAGTGGGTGTATTTCGGAAATGATGGATTGACAGTGTGTGTTTTTAAATTTGGAGTACAACTCTATGATCTAAACACAATAGAATCAACTGGTAAGCCAAAAATCATACAAACAGATGGCAAACGCAACAATAAGATATATTGGTCAGAATCATGCGATTTCAAGTTCTCAAAGGGCAATCTTCTCTATCTAAAAACAATCGAGGATGGATCGCAAGTTGTTCCTCGCGATCCTGATATCCTTCAAGTAAAGGCATCAAACGGGATGAAACTGCCAGGTGTTTTTATCAATACAACAGCCAGTTCACTTATCTCCAGAATCAATTATGACAATAATAAATACACCAAAATATACGAAGATAAAGGAATGGTGTCGATAGATCTGTGGTCTGTTGGAAAATCCGAACCTCTGGTACATTTGAGCTCAGATCTGAACGGATTAAAACACATTGGCCCTGTCACTTGGAAAGATGGAAAATTCTTTATTACATTTCTCTCAGAAAAAGATGAATATGAAACTTTTAGTATTTTACAAATAGATCCCAGAAATGGACAAATAACAAAAAAATACAAAATAAATGACAGAGCATTCAAATCATATGATTGCGACAACGAACGCCTGCTTGCAGTGGATGAAAAACACATTGTGGTCTTTAACTCCCACAATGTTTGGTATATAAACCTGCAAACCGAGGAAATCAAAAAAATAGGAGTCCCGGATCTCCTGGAAAATTCCACACCAATACTTGTTGGTAATTATGTGCTTATTGACAATGCAACGGGAATTGTTCGGGTTGTCAATCTGGCCACTGGCGAGGTCTGGAAAAATCATTATCTGATCGGTATCCAAAACGGTTGTGCGTATTTGCTACCGGACAAATCGAACGTCCCAAGAAAAATAAAAGTAATAGATTCAAAAAACAACACTGTGACCGATATTGCAGCACCACAAATTCTTCAAAATGAACAATACATGGCGATCTCAACCTGCAAAAATGCTTTTCTCATGAATGGCGCAATTTTGAGCAACAAATTTGATCTTGTCCAAAAGATTCCTGAACATTCAAAATCTGAGTCTATATTCAAAATTTTTGGCGGATCAGCGTATATCAATAAAGATGGTTCATTATTCAAGCTCTCCCCATGCCCATCGTTTTCAGTCGAAAGGACGGGGAAGGGTGGAGGGGACGGCAAGGATGGAGCAGGTGAGGTAAGCTTTGAGTTCAAAAACACAAGAGAGGATGGAAGAGATCTTGTATTGAAGGGGGAGGTGTATCTAGTTTCTTGGGGGGATGATGGGAAGGCACCTGTGTTTGCCAAGCTGAATGAACCAAGGCATAAGCTAGGGCCTCTGCTTCCTGGGATGTCACAGAAGATTACATTCAAGTTTCCTGAACCGCCTTTGATGGAACATAATCAGAAAGGTGAAGGGAAGTATTTTGCTCTTGTTGTGGAGTCTAATGGATTGTTAGACACAAAAAACTCTACTCTTTCAGATTTTGATAAAGATCCTAGACCTCTTTTTGATGGTACTCCTGTTGCTCTTGACTGGCAGAAGGCCATTGTTGTGACTGTGTGGGGAAAATAAGAATTGAAGATAATCCCTTAAACCAGAAAAAAGCCCGAAGAGTATTAGTGATAGGAAGCAAAAATCGCAATGATATGAGTTTTGCCAAAAGCAAACAGGCTTTTGGCTGTTTTGAAAATGGAGAGGGGAAATGCGTAAATTGGTCCTTTTTTCGCCAAAAACAACATCAATAATTCTTGCGCTGGTGATATTTCTTGCGCCATTCTCATTTGGTAGCCAAAATGCAACAGCTGGCTACCTGGATGAACCAAACCAAAAAATCCTGCCACCATTCCTGCCATCAGACTGCAATGCTCTTGGTGGCAACTTTTCTATCATTGGTAAGGACAAATATCCATCCGGCCTGGTGATGGACCGCCAGCTTGGTGAGGTTGCCAACATAACAAGAACGCTGAATCAGGCAATGATGGAATATTATGATATATACTATGGTCAAACACAAATCATCAATTTGCCAGTCAAAAAACCACCAAGTATCCCATACCCTTACAATGTATTGCACAGAGATTTTTCCTGGGACACATTCTTTTCTGGCAACCCACAGATAATAAAGCTACAAAACAAATCATTCCTGATTGGAGAATGGTGTGGATATAACCCAAAATTGGGATATGCCATCCAGCAAGAACCATTGAGTGATGTCCAGATCAATCTCAGCTTCATTGACATGGACACTGGCAATGTGGTCTCAAGTTTAAAAACACCTGCAACTAGTTCCATAATCAGCATTTCAAAAGACATCTTTTGGGGTGAAGTTGGCAAACTATCGGGGTTTGTAGATGTCAAAACCATGAAGGTGATATATTCCCCTCTATATGGCCCTCCTTTCGCATTTAATGAGAAATATATGGCCTCAACACAAGAGATTTACAGCATCAAGGAGAGGAAGGTCACAGCCAATCTCTCCAAGCTTGGAATCAAAACAAACATAACCAAGATAAAAGATAACTATGTCGACTATATATTCAACCCGGTGTATCCAACCCAGGTAAAAGACCCAAAACCATCCCTTGCAAGAGTTTCTTTTGATGGCAAACTGCTGTTTAGAAAAGAGTTTGATTTCAAGGTTCCAGTGACAATCAATGACACTTTTGAGAAAAACCTTCTGATAATGGGCAGAACGGAGGAATCCCACATATTGCGCTATTCAATACGCGACATTGATACGCTTGAAATAAAACACGAATTCCAGATTGGCGAGAATGTTTTCACCGTAAACAACTATGCAGTTGCAGTTTCAGATCCAACTCGTGTGGCCACAATCTCGAATCTGATAAAAATATGGAGCACAGATCCGGTCAAGCTTGTGAAAGAGATACATTTCCCAAAAGAGCCAATATTTCTGGATGCTGGGGGTAAAATATTCTTTGGCTACAGGACAGACGATGGACAATCATGTTTCTATAGACTGGATGGCGATTACTCGCCAGAGACATTCACTAACACCATTGTGGATACAATGGACCAGTATGTAATTGATAATGGTGATATAGTGGGGGTTAGTCTTGTCTCAAAAAAGAACGAAAAAGGAACATTCGATACAGAGATAAGAAAGAGAAGCTATAAAATAGGGTCCAAAGGCAATTACTACAAAGAATTGACTATCAATACAGAATCTTTTATGGAAAATACTGGACAATTCAAGGTTTATGATGGGAAAATATATGTTTGCACAGGGTTTAGCAGCATAGAATGTTATGATTTGAATGACGGGAAATTGTTAGCAAGCCTGGAAGGCATAAAGACTGCCGGCTGGGAAACAACAAGAACAGAACTGCTCCTGGAAAACAACGTTTTGACAATTGTCCACTATGGAACCCAAAAAGGTTTGCTGGCCTACATCACTTGTATTGATGCACGAAAAATGACACGTCTTTACGAGGCCCATGTGAGTGCGCAAGAAAAAGCAAACAGGCCAAGAATAAAAGTAGACTACTTTGATTCCAGCATGATTGTATTGAACAATTCTTCTGACACTTATATCAATTACTTTAATGGGTCACAGCCAGATGTTATCAAAAACAGCAGTTTCATTGCCTTCGAGAACGGCTTGTTGTACCTTTATTGCGATAATTACAGCGGGGAGGATGACAACAGATTACTATTGTTTGATGTGAAAACAAAAAATAGAAAAAACATGCTCTTCCCTGAAGGAGTGTATCAGCGACAAGCAAAATTTGATGATTACCATCTTTTTGGTGGCAAACTTTGCACGCTTGGAGGAGATCTTGTCCAGAGCGGTCTTGGGTCCTGGCTTGCTCTCCCAAGACATGGGCAAGCTTTTTACCCAATCCTTGGTATCACTGAAAAATATATCCAGCCTTCTGCAACCGCATACATTCCTTCCACTATAGCTGAAATCCCAAACGGTTTAATCGGTAAGCTCTCCCCATGCCCATCATTCTCAGTCAAAAGGACAGGGAAGGGTGGAGGAGTAAAGGGTGAAGGTGATGATAGGATCATGAGGGACAAGGACGAGGTGGATGGAGCAGGTGAAGTAAGCTTTGAGTTCAGGAACACAAGAGAGGATGGAAGGGATCTTGTGTTGAAAGGAGAAGTGTATCTTGTCTCTTGGGGGGATGATGGGAAGGCACCTGTGTTTGCCAAGTTGAATGAACCAAGGCATAAGTTAGGGCCTCTGCTTCCAGGAATATCACAGGAGATTACATTCAAGCTTCCTGAGCCACCTTTGATGGAACATAATCAGAAGGGTGAAGGGAAGTATTTTGCTCTTGTTGTGGAGTCTAATGGATTAATGGATAGGGAGAAGTCTGTTTTGTCCGAGTATGATAAAGATCCAAGGCCCCTTTTTGATGGTACTCCTGTTGCTCTTGATCAGCAGAAGGCCATTGTTGTGACTGTGTGGGGGAGGTAGGTTGTACTCACAGTAAAATAAGATTGATTCAGTACCATTACACATAATTCAGCTATTTAATTATTATGCTATCTGATTTATTATGGAATTTTCAACACTCTAAAACAGCTTTTCAATAACAGATAGGTAACACTCCAAGTGGCAAGAAGTTCTATTGCATCAATCGTAAATATACATATCTAACAGACAGTTTGCAAAAAGATAACTGCTAGATTAGCAAAATGATAAAAAAACTGAAAACATATTTACAATTTGGGATGGGACCAGATTTGGAAAAACAGATATATTGTTACAGTTGATTGGGATATGATACGCTAGAAAATATGCATTTATACATAAAAATATTTAGAAGAAAGAAGCAAAAATAATTAATGAATACTTGAAAATCTTGATTGATAAAAACAATCTAGCTGAAATCAAATGTTCACAAATAATTCTCAATAATACAAAATCAGTTTCTTCTCCTCCCACCAGGCCCTGAGCCGATCCGGCGGCCAATAGACTCAATTCGTTGTTCCAGGCAAAGAGTGCACTGCTCTGCGGTCTCATTGGCACAGGCCTTATCAGGATAAATTTCGTACAAAACCCTGTATTTTGGCGGTGTCAGGTTGGGCATCACAATGTTTGCACCTCTCATCAGTCCAAGCTCCCTGCCAGATTCCTTGTCGATGGTGGCAAGCGCCGTTGTCGACGGGATGTTCGAATACGGGCAGACCAGTCTTGTGAGCGCCACGGTTTTTAGTGTCATCAATTCGTCATTTGGCACCTGCGCGCCTTTCAGAACAGGCTTCAATGATCCATCGCCAAGTGATGTGCACGGGTGGGGGATGTATGGGCCGACTCCAATCATGTCCAGATCAAGTTCTTTGAACGTCATGATGTCATTCGCGAGTATTTCGTAGTCCTGCCCTGGGATGCCCACCATGACGCCACTGCCAACCTCATAGCCCAGCCTGGCCAGTGTTTTTAGCTGTTCGATCCTGTCGGAGACCTTCCACGGGAGTGAAGGATGGATGAGCTTAAAGAGTTCTTCGTTCGAGGTTTCGAATCTCAGCAAATACCTGTCGGCACCTGCCTCTTTCCACAATCTCAGCTCATTCTCAGGCCTTTCGCCAAGGCTGAGCGTTACCGCCAGGTTCGTCTCATTTTTTATTTCCCTGACGACAAGGGCAATCCAGTCCGGAGAGATTGATATGTCCTCTCCACCTTGCAGGACAACCGTCCCGTAGCCAAGCTTTCTGGCCATTCTGGCGCACTCGACAATCTCGAATGCCGACATCTTGTATCTGACAACGTTGCTGTTTGGTGCCCTGATTCCGCAGTATGCGCATTCTCTCGAGCAAATGTTTGTTATCTCTATAAGTCCGCGGAGGTGGACATCATCACCAACACATTCATGCCTTGTCCTGTCGGCTTCTGCCCAAAGCCCTTCCAGCTTTTTTGGATCCTCCTCAAGGAGCCAGGAAAGGACCTCTTCAAAACCCATATTACGGGCAATTCTTGCCATTTACCTGCCTTTGTTCTCCAGATATTCATTATACACCTTGTGCGCTGACGGGAAAGGCCTTAGCGCCCTCTCAAAGATGCCAAGGCTGAAGGCTATTGTCAGTCCATAGTTCGTGACCGGAACATTTTGCCTCTTGCAATGAAGGATGCGGTTCAGGGTCTCCCTTCTGCCAAACATGCACCCGCCACAAAGTATTACAAGTTTGTAGGGGGAAAGGTCTTCCGGAAAATCGTGGCCCTGGGTGTTTTTGAATTCCAGGTTTGCTCCAACATATTTTGTGAGCCATTTGGGGATTTTGACAGTGCCTATGTCTTCATCTATCGGATGGTGCGAACACGCCTCGGCAATGAGCACCCTGTCCCCGTCTTTCAGCCTGTCAATGGCAAGCGCACCCTGCACCTGGGTTAAAAGGTCGCCCTTGTGTCTTGAAAAAAGGATTGAAAAACTCGTCATGGGAACATCATCTGGCGTGTCGGCGGCCACTTTGAGAAAAGCCTGCGAGTCGGTTATCACAATGTCAGGCTTTGTCGTAAACCTCTTCAGGGTTTGCTTCAATTCGGTTTCTTTTGCCACAACAGCCACGGCATTGTGGTCCAGCAGATCCCTGATTGTCTGCACCTGTGGCAGTATGATCCTGCCTTTTGGAGCTTCCTTATCTATTGGAACAACAAGGACCGCGAGCCCACCTGGCCCAACAAGATCACCTGCAATTGACGGATTGTTGACAAAATCGTCTGGCGCACTGTCCAGAATTGCCTGTCTGAGCCCCGAAACCCCATACTCTGAAGTGGCAGAGGTCAGAATGAGTCTGGTGTTGTTTGCTTTGGCAAATTCAATTGCAGTCTGTGGCGGCTCTCCCTGATCGGTTTTGTTGAAAACAAATATTGCAGGGACATTCCTGATTTTCAGCTCCTCAAAAAGCCCGATCTCAAAACCACCAAACGATTCGCCATCAAAAACTATGATGCCAAGATCCACCCTGTCCAGAATGGTTCTGGTCTTTTTTATCCTTAGCTCACCAAGTGCACCTTCGTCATCGATGCCAGCAGTATCAATGAAGAGGACCGGCCCAAGTGGCAACAGCTCCATTGGCTTTTCAACTGGATCTGTTGTGGTTCCAGCCTGACTTGAAACAATCGATACTGACTGTCTGGTGATGGCGTTTAGTAGTGAGGACTTTCCAACGTTCCTCCTGCCAAAAATGCCAATCCCAAGACGTATTCCTCTGGGTGAAGTAAACACTGTCAAACTCCTTGAAAATTTCTTTTGTACAGATTAGATCGTCCTGATTGGGTTTTTGTTCCCTTCAGCACTCAAAAACCATTTTCTGGACAATAACTCCATCGATAGCCTTCAAGGTTTCTTCCATTTTCAGGATGTCCTGCTCCTTGCCATAGAGTTCAAGAAGGATGAGCCCGGATGGTGAGCACACTTTGTCATCAACTTCATGAAGGCCAATCCTTGTACGGATGTTACACCCGTAGTCGGTCAATATTTTTTGAACCTGGCCTGCATTTTTCGCCCTGTTAGTGACCTGTATCCCAAACACCATTCTCTTGTTCATTGCTACCTCCTTGAGACATATTCTACACAAAGAGTTTAGATATAACAGTCCCTCTTGCCAGTTTTTACCTTTTCAATGAGAGACTGGGAAACGATCTTCTCTCTTTCACCCATTCCTTCAAGCGTTTCTTTAACAAGCTTCTCGCCAATTTCTCTGGTTTCATTGGAGGCATAGTCTTCGAGGTATTCGGTGAAGGTTGAAAGGGCGTTTGGATCGCAATGCTTTTTTATTTCGCCAGGCTTTGCAAGGTCCATGAAATCCTGACCCGTTCTACCAAGCCTGTAACAACCGGTGCAAAATGACGGTATATAACCAAGCATTGCAATGTCCCTGACAACCTCGTCGAGAGATCTGTGGTCGCCAAGCGAGAACTGTGAGCTATCAAACTCTTCATCTTCACAATACCCACCAGGGTTTGTTCTGGAACCTGCGGAGATCTGCGAAACCCCAAGCGCAAACGCCTCTCTCCTGATGTTTGGTGTTTCCCTTGTGGACATGATTATACCGGTATATGGAACAGCAAGCCTCAGGATTGCCACAATCTTCCTGAAATCAATATCGGAGACCGGTTTTGGAGGGTGCGATGACATATCAGACCCTGACGCCGGCTCGAGCCTCGGCACACTGATCGTGTGGGGGCCAACACCAAACTTCATTTCCAGGTGCCTGATGTGCTGGAGGATGGCCATGAGCTCAAAACGCCAGTCTGACAGGCCAAACAAAACACCAATGCCAACATCGTCGATGCCAGCTTCCATGGCTCTGTCCATTGCGGTGACACGCCAGTCATAGTCCGATTTCTTCCCTGCAAGATGGACCGCATGGTATGTTTCGTGGTTGTAGGTTTCCTGAAAAAGCTGGTATGTTCCTATCTTTGCGGCCTTGAGATCACAGAATTCCTCCAGCGTGAGTGGTGCCACATTGACATTGACTCTCCTGATTTCACCACTTTTTCCAGATTTTTGGGAATAAATGGTTGCTATTGAATCAAGCACATACTTGAAACCCTGTTTTGGATATGATTCACCAGCAACAAGGAGTATTCTCTTGTGACCCTGGTCGATGAGCTGCCTTGTCTCGTGGGCTATCTCTTCCTGAGTCAGGACACGCCTTTTAAGTTCGGTGTTTTTTGCCCTGAAAGCACAATAAAGACACTCGTTTGTGCAAAGATTGGAGATATAGAGCGGGGCAAACAGAACAAGCCTCTTTCCATAGATAGTCTCTTTTGCCTTTTTCGCAGTTCCAAAAAGTTCGCCAAGCAAGTCTGGGTCAGAAATTGATGAGAGAACAGCTATGTCCTTGTAATCCAGCCCCTTCAGGTCAAGTGCTTTGGAAAGAGTTTCCTTGATCGCTTCCCTGCTTGGACGTTTTGATTCTTCAAGCGTTTTCCATATTTCTGGTTCCCTAATGAAGCCAGCTTCCATAAAAAACCTCCTTTATGAAGCCTGCTGTGGCCCCTGGGCTTCCATGAGGATAACGTTGAATGTGGAGCCAACATCAACATGGCTCTCGACGGTAACGTCTCCTCCATAGAGTAGTGCAAGCTTTTTGACGATGGAAAGGCCAAGACCTGTTCCAAGTATGTTTTTCGTTTTGACGTTTTTTATTCTTACAAATTCCCCAAAAAGCTTGCCCACTTCTTCTTCAGTCATGCCTATTCCGGTGTCAGCCACAGAGATTCTAAATCCACCAGGAATTTGTGTAATTGTTATGATGATTCTGCCACCGTCTCTGTTGTATTTGACGGCATTTGAAACAAGGTTATTGAAGATTATCTCGATTTCACCACGATCAGCTGTCATACGAGCAGTCTCTGGTGCCACAAGCTCAATCTTTATACCTCTTGCGGAAGCACTGGAGGACATTGTTTCTACGGATTGCCTGGCGATCTCGACAAGGTCAAGGTCAACAAACTCCCTGACTTTGTTACCAGACTCAATCCTTGTGAAATCTAGAAGGTCAGTGACCATTTTTCTCATTCCAGTGAGCCTGAGAAGGCATCTCTCAACCATCTGGTGCTGCGCGGCAGGATCAGTGACAAGTCCCTCATTCATGATGTTAAGGTAGCCTTCTATCGCCGCAAGCGGTGCCTTGAGTTCATGCGCAACCACCGAGATAAACTGGAACCTGACCTGCCTCTTCTCTTCGGCGAGTTTTTTTGCCTGGCGCTGGAGGATAAGGTTTTTGGTGGCTTTTTTAATAACACTCCTCAACTCGTCTGGTGTAAACGGCTTTGCGAGGAAATCGAATGCCCCCTGCTTGGTCGCCACAACGGCAGTTTCAAGCGAGGCATAGGCGGTTATCATTATTGCCATCGTTTCAATCTTCTTTTCGGCCATTATCGAGAGTACGTCTAGGCCGGTCATTCCTGGAAGTTTGTAATCAAGAAGAACTATGTCTTGTGGATTTTTTTCAAGAATCTCAAGTGCTTCCTCACCACTTCCGGTCGTTACAACTTCAAAAGAAATTTCGTCTTCCACATCCGGTAGGGTAAATTTATATTCGGTGAGGACCCTTTGGCATCCCTTCTGGATGCCAAGTTCATCATCAACTACAAGGACTTTCAGGATTTCGGGCATTTATTTTCCCTTCAGAAGTTTGTTGATCTCCCCAAGGAGCTGCTCAAACCTGATTGGTTTGGCAAGCAGTGCGTCGGCCTTTATCCAGGAATTGCCGCCACCAGCTGAAAACTCCAGACCTGTTTCCGAGGTAACGCCTGTGACCATAATGACTGGAATGCTTGGATACTTGGATTTTATGTGGTATGCGAGAGAAAATCCTGCGTCCATGTTCTCCATCATGAGGTCAACGATAACAAGATCTGGTTTCTCTTCTGCGAGCATCTTTTCACCATCGGCCTGAGTCTCGGCAGTTCTGACCTCAAAACCTGCAGATTCAAGCTGAACTCTCTGCTGGAACAAATAATCAACGTCGTCATCAACAACCAGTATTTTCTTCTTTGAATTTGGCATGTTTTCTCCTTCTATTCCCTTCGACCTGCCCTTGGTATTGAGACCGTGAACGTTGTCCCGGTCGGTCCCTTGGACAAATCAGCGTTAGATGTGACTTTTATGTCTCCCCTGTGCATCTTGACGATGCCATAGGTGACCGCAAGGCCAAGGCCTGTTCCCTTGCCCATCTTTTTGGTTGTGAAGAAAGGCTGGAAAAGCTTTGGCATGTTTTCTTTTGGGATACCAATCCCTGTATCTGTAATCGAGAACCAGACCTGAAAATCATTTCCACCAGTTGTTATGGTCAATTTTCCACCGTCTGGCATCGCCGCATAAGCATTGGAGATGAGGTTTACAAGCACCTGCACCATCTGGTCCTTGTCAAGCTCGCAGTACGGGTTTTCCATCTGATTGGTTATTTCTGCTGCTATATTCTTTGGTCTCTCCACAATTTGCAGACCCTTTTCAACAATCTCGTTAAGATCGACAGATTCGAATGCAACCTGGTTCTGTCTGGCAAAATTGAGCAAGCCTGAGACAATCTTTTTGCACCTGTCTGCCTGCTCGACAATCATCCCAAGGTCTTCATCCAGTTGCTTGTTGTCCTTGCACTGGTCCTTGAGCATGTGGGCATACATGAGCACTACGCCAAGGGGGTTATTTACTTCATGGGCAATGCCTGTCGCCATCTGGGCCATTGAAGCAAGGCGTTCTGACTGGACAAGTTGTTGCTGGGTATCAGAGAGTTTGCTGTTTGATTTTTCCAGCTCTTCATTTGTTTGCCTCAATTTTTCAATGGTATATGGCAAGCACATTTCGTCCTCGGCAAGTCCTCTGTAGATGGACATTGCATGGTCAAGACAGGTGTCATAACCACAAGCACCACAGTTCAGGAAATCGCTTTCAGATTTTTTGCCCATTCTTTCCAGGATAGGCCTGAGATCGATGTCTGGCGTTATGATACCAACTCTCTTGTCATCACGTTCAAAGGACCTCCTCAGATCAAGGTCGGCAAAATAAACCATGTCTTTTTCCCATTGCCCCTGGTTTCTGTATTTCAAGCAGTCCCTAACGTATTTGCTTATTCTGGAACGTCTCTTGAATTCTTGCTCCTTTGTGGTCATTCCAGCACCCATTATGCAACCTTCACAACAAAGCACTTCAAGGAGCCTTGCATCAAGCTGACCGTTCTCAAATTCTTTTATTGCCTCCAGAAAACGAGTTCTGCCCTCGGCCCTTACAGCTTCTCCAGAGACGAGGTCTTCACCAATTTTTGCTGTCTGGAGCATTCCACCAGAGATTGGATAAACCATCCCTATATTTGCGTGTGGCGGATCAAAATCTGTTGGTTTTACGGCATCAGATTTGATTCCATGCTCACCAAACATCTCCCTGAGTTCCAGGAATGTTATCGCACCATCAATTTCCCCTTCAACAAGACTTGAGGAGGCTTCCACTTTCTTCGCTATGCATGGTCCGATAAAAACAATTTTCAGGTCTTGGCCATGGAGCCTTTTGAGTACTCTCGCAGTGGCAATCATTGGCGACACAATCGGAGCCAGATTGGGTACAAGATCTGGACTGTATTTCTCTATGTAAGTTACTATTGCGGGACATGTTGTCGCTATCCAGCGGCCCTCTTTTGTAGACAAAAGAAGCTTTCTATATTCTCTTGAAACCAGATCGGCGCCAAAAGCCACTTCGTTGACAAATGAAAAACCGAGCGCCCTGAGCATGCCTACAAATCTATCATATTTCACATCGTAAAACTCGGCGGCAAAACTTGGCGCAATGATGGCAGCAACCTTCTGGTTCTCGGAGATTATTCTCTCCACTTCGTCTTTTGTTCTGACAAGCTCCTTCGCATCCTGGCTACAGACCCTGACGCAATTACCACAGCTGATACACCTTTCGGCAAGCAGCTCGGCCTGGCCATCAGAAATCCTGATGGCCTTGGCCGGGCATTCCCTGACGCAGGTGTAGCATACGCGGCAACGCTCTTTATTGGTCGAGACAAAAGCGGAGTGCTCTTTGCGTTTCATGTCAGTTCTATTTTACTTTAAAACGTCTCTCTTGTGGTAGTGGGTGTGAAGCAGCTCATGGGCTTTGTGGGAGTTTGGCTCGCCAAGGAATTCATCATAGAGTCTCTTCACAGATTTGTTCGCATGTGAAGTCCTGATGAGCTCGCCTTTATCAATGTTATAAAGGGACTGTATCCTTGCCTTGACTCTCACTGGATCTGTGCAAATAGGCTGTCCACCACCTCCAACACAACCATTGGGGCAAGTCATGACTTCAATAAACTGGAGATCATTTCTTCCCTTCCTGAGCTGTTCAAGGAGTTCCCTTGCATTTCCAAGGCCCGAAACAACTGCCACGCCAAGCTCGAGGTCACCTATCTTTATCCTGGCTTCCTTTATTCCCTTCATGCCCCTTACTGGTTGTACCTTGAGTTCTTCAAGGTCCTCACCAGTGATGAGGTAATAAGCGGTCCTGATGGCTGCTTCCATGACTCCACCGGTGGCGCCAAATATCTTTCCGGCCCCCGATCTTCTTCCAAATGGTGTGTCGGCAGTGTCCGTCGGGAGCGAGTTGATATCCAAGCCAAACATCTTGATGAGCTGGGCAAGCTCTCTGGTTGTCAGTACTGCATCGACATCTGGGATTCCATTGGTGCCAAGCTCTGGTCTTCCAGCTTCAAACTTCTTGGCAGTGCACGGCATCACTGATACAACAAAGATCTTGTCAGGGTCAATATTTTCTCTCTGCGAGAAGTACGATTTGATGATTGCGCCCATCATTTCCTGGGGGCTCTTGCATGTAGACAGATTGTCCATGAAATCCGGATAGAACGTTTCGACAAACTTTATCCAGCCTGGCGAGCATGAGGTAAACATCGGGAGTTTCCCGCCTGTTGTTATTCTGTTGACGAGTTCGGTCGCCTCTTCCATGATTGTAAGGTCAGCAGAGAATGAAGTATCAAAAACTCTGTCGAAACCTAGCATCCTGAGAGCAGTGACCAGGACTCCGTTGATGTCAACACCAGGCTTCATGTCAAACTCTTCGGCCAGTGTTACGGAAACGGCCGGAGCATGCTGTATCACAACAAACTTGTTCGGGTCTTTGAGCGCATCAAGCACCATCGGTATGTGGCTCTGTTCAGTAAGCGCACCGGTTGGGCAAACGAGAATACACTGTCCACAATTGATGCAAGACGACACATTGAGGCCTTTTCCGAATGCAGTACCAACTATTGATCTGCTTCCCCTGTTCACAAAATCAATTGCAGAAACACCCTGAACTTCTTCGCATGTTCTCACACACTTGCCACAGAGTATACATTTTGCAGGATCCCTGACGATTGAAGGGCTAGATTTGTCGATAAAATATTTGTTCTTGGCGCCAACAAATTTTCTCTCCCTGACACCAAGTTCATGTGCCATGTTCTGGAGTTCGCAAGTGCCATTCCTGACGCAGTAATTGCAGTCATCCGGGTGATTGGCAAGCAAAAGCTCGATGATGGTTTTTCTGGCCATGACAGCCCTTGGGCTGTGGGTCTTTATCTTCATTCCATCAGAAACCGGGAAAGCACAGCTGGGCACAAGGCCACGCTGGCCCTCGACCTCGACTACACAAAGCCTGCAAGCACCGGTTGGCGAAAGCCCCTCAAGATTGCAGAGTGTTGGTACCTGTATTCCATTTCTGCGAAGGACTGAGAGAAGCATCTCTCCAGGCTTCGCAACGAGTTTCTTTCCGTTTACTTCAATGGTTATCATCTTCCATCCCCTTTCACGACTTGGAAACGGCGCCAAACCTGCAGACCGTGAAGCAGGTGCCGCAAGATATGCACTTATCGGTTATGATGTAGTGCGGGCTCTTTGGTGCACCCATTATGCTGGCGGCCGGGCAATTCTTGGCACACAGCGTACAACCAGTGCACTTGTCAGCATCGATTGAATAAACCAGGAGTTCGGGGCAGACGCCTGCCGGGCATCTTCTTTCATAAATATGAGCCTCATACTCCGGTTTGAACCACCTGAGTGTTGAAAGAATCGGGTTTGGCGAAGTATTGCCAAGACCACAAAGGCTGGTATCTTTAATGACCTCTGCAAGCCTCTCGAGCTGGGTGATTCCCTGGAATCTTTCGAGTGCATCGGCACCATGCTCGCCTTTCCTACCTTTTGTTATCATGGTAAGGATCTCGAGCATTCTTCTTGTGCCTTCCCTGCATGGAATGCACTTTCCGCAGCTTTCTCTCTGGATGAAGTCCATGAAGTATTTGGCCACGTCAACCATGCAGGTTGCATCGTCCATAACAACCATTCCACCAGAACCCATCATGGCACCTGCGGACTTGAGTGACTCATAGTCAATCTCTGTGTCCAGAAGTGGGGTTGGCATACATCCACCAGATGGTCCGCCAATCTGCACGGACTTGAATTGCCTGCCCTTTGGTATTCCACCACCGATCTCAAAAATGATTTTGCGGAGGTTGGTTCCCATCGCCACTTCAACCAGTCCGGTGTTGTTGACATTTCCTGAAAGGGCAAAAACCTTTGTTCCCTTTGAGGTGGCAGTTCCGATTGAGCTGAACCATCCTTCGCCGTTTCTGACAAGTGCCGGGATATTGGCAAGTGTTTCAACGTTATTGATGGCTGTTGGTTTGCCAAAAAGTCCCTTCACCGAAGGATACGGTGGCCTTGGACGAGGCATGCCCCTCTTGCCCTCTATGGAATGGATAAGCGCAGTTTCTTCTCCACAAACAAAGGCACCGGCGCCCATCTTTATCTTTATTTCAAGGTCAAACCCTGAATCCAGGATGTTCTCACCAAGCAAACCAATCTCTTTTGCCTGCTTCAATGCCTGCTGGAGGTGTTTGATTGCAAGTGGATATTCTGCCCTCAGGTAAACATAGGCTTTGGAAGCACCAATAGCATATGCCGCTATTGCAAGCCCCTCTATCATTCTATGCGGATCGCCTTCGATTACAGCCCTGTCCATGAAAGCACCGGGGTCACCCTCGTCAGCATTGCAGATCATGTATTTCTGGTCGGCCTCTTGCTGGAGTGCAAGTTTCCACTTTGTTCCAGTATTGAAGCCACCACCGCCCCTGCCCCTGAGGCCCGACTTTTCAACCATGTCGCAGACTTCCTGCCTGGTTTTGTCATAGATCGCCTTTGCAAAGGCTTTGTAACCATCAGATGCGATGTATTCCCAGATATTGGTTGGGTCAACAATGCCACATCCGGCAAGCACCCAACGGGTCTGGGAGGCAAAAAATGGGTGTTCATCCATATATTTCACATTGTTCCAGCCCTTGAGCGTTTTGCTTCTGAACTGGAAGCAGGCAAGGTCTTCCGGAACATTGCCGGCCAACATGGCATCCATCAGTTGTGGTACCTTGTCTTCAGTTATTTTTCTAAAAGAAATCCTTGTTCTGCCCGGTAGTTGAAAATCAACCATTGGCTCTTCAGCGCAAAGTCCTATGCAACCAACCTGGACAATATCTGCATCAATATTTTTCTCGGCAAGATACGCCTTGATTGCCTCAAGCGTTCTACCAGCGCCAGCTCCAAGACCACACGTTCCAGTGCCAACATAGATGGTTGGTTTTGAAACATCTTCCCTTTTGAGCTTTGAAAGCATTGCTTCAATACCCTTTGCGCTATCGCCGGAAAGCGAACCGGTAAGATACGCGCCGAGGTTTTCTTTTGTCAGTGCAAAATCAGTTGCTGTTTGCATCTTTTCCCGCCTTTCTACGATACTCAGAAAGAATCTTCTTTATTTTCTCAGTTGAAATGTCTGCGTAGACCTCACCATTAACGTTCATTGCCGGAGCAAGGCCACAGACACCCATACATGCAACGATTTCAAGGCTGAAAAGACCGTCTCTGGTCGTCTGTCCTGGATCGATCTTGAGTTCACGCTTAAGGGCCTCAAGCACGCCTGCAGAACCTTTAACATGGCAGGCGGTCCCCCTGCATATCTGTACATGGAATCTTCCTGGCTCCTGGAACCTGAATTGGTTGTAGAATGTTGCAACGCCATAAATTTTACTGGTCGGCAAATTGAGGAATTCACCGATCCTTATTACTGCCTCCTGGCTCAGATAGCCATATTGTTCCTGCACCTCCTGTAGAATCGGGATCAACATGTCCCGCCCAGCATTCTGGTGTTTTTTCAAAATTGGCTCAATGTCCTGCTTTGTCATTGGTTCTCCTTTCCAAAAGCTGTCCTTGTGGTTTTTGCCTTGAATAAAACGCTACTTTTTCAAGAGCCATCGTCATATCAATATCCTCAACGTGAATTCCGTGGGGGACTTTGATAGAAACCGGTGTGAAATTAAGAATTCCCTTGATTCCAGAGTGTGTAAGCCTGTCCGCGACCTCCTGAGAGGCCGAGAACGGGACCGCCATTATCGCTATTGATGCACTGTTCTCATTTATGACATCCTGGAGCTGGGACATGGGGTAGCAACGACAACCGTTGATTACCCTGCCAGTCTTTTCGGTATCATTGTCGAAACAGGCAATAATAGAGAGCTTTGGCCTCTTGCCAGTAAAATATGACAGTATGGCCCTTCCAAGGTTTCCAACCCCAACAAGAACCACCTTCTGGACATCAAGGTCATCAAGAAATTCCCCAATGCTCTTCGAGAGCTCGGCAACAGAGTAGCCCCTGTTGGGGGAACCACTGTACCCTAGCACCATAATATCTCTCCTGACTTGGTCGGGAGTGGCACCGGACATGTGGGCAATCTCATGGGAAAAAGCAAAATCTCTTCCCTCCTTGGCAAGTTTATCCATCGCTCTTCTATAGAGCGAAAGTCTGCCTATCGTCTTTTCTGAAACTTTCTCTATTTTTCCATTCTTTTTCATATTCGTGACATCTTTCACATTGTGTAATCGTGCATGAGTTACCTTATGCAAAGAGGAAACAAAGTCAAGTTAGCTTGGCAAAGAAATTGGTAAAATCATATAACCTTCTTCCATCATATGCATGAAGAAGCCCGTCCAAACGAGAACAGATGAGGAAGTTACTTTTCTTTGAGGGTTGGAAACCAGTCCAGGAGATTTGGTGTGATTTTTTTGGCAGAGATTGCATCCGAGAGGATTTTTGCGCTTTCTGTCCAAGGGCGGAGGTCCTCTTCAAGCATCCTGTTACCAACCTGCGAGAGGCTGGCCACTGCTAAAAAATCCTTCAACAAAGACTTGCTGTCGTTTTTGAAGGATGCTGAAACACCTGACCATGAAAACGTTTTTCTACCTGGTCTTACATCAAAAATCTTCAACAGGGAGCTCGCTGCTTCCTTGTGCAAAGGAAATAGATCATTGATCTCATAAGCTAGCATTGACCCACACGGGGACGCGCCAAGAAAATCGGCAAAACGGGCGAGTGAAACCTTGGAGATTTCAGACCGCTCACTGATATTTAAAAACAAGCCAAAGCTTTTCCGGGCAACGCTGATATGGCGCCCGTAATATTCCCCCAGCCAAAGACACTTGGGATTGAAATCATTTACCGGATAATTGTCCCAGACCACCACATCTCTTCCGGCCACTTCCCTGAAATCGGCAAACGACTGGCCACTAATCTCCTCGGGAACAACATCTGTCCCGGTCCAGAAAATGACAACTGACCTGTCCAGATTGACAAGAAAATTGCACAAATATTCCGATTTTCTGTTACCAAAATATTGAGTGGGGCACACAAACAGTTTGGCAAAAGGATTCCTTTTTCTTATCGAAGACAAAACAGCATTTGACGCCTCAGCATGGAGTTTTCCAAGATTACCGGAACGCAAAACCCCTATGTCATCAAAAAGCAGCGCAAAATAATTTTGACTGTAAGAAGAAAGCCGGTACGCCCTCTGGGCAAGAAGAGCAATCTCTCCCTTGTGGAACCTGCTTCCTGGCGATATTGACAAACAAAGCTCAACACTATTTTCTTTGCAAATCCCAGCCAATTCGGACATCTCAGCTTTAAATGTTTCAGGCAAATCATCTCTCCACTTTTTGGCCAGGTGTGGTTCGCTTTTTGGGGCAACCATAAAAAAATTAAGGCCGATACTCCCTATGGCCCGAACTAGAGAAATGCGTCTCTCCAGAGAAAGCGGCTTGCCATAATAGCCCTCAATCGCGCCAAAATTTTTTCCTGTCTGACCAGATCCTGAAACACCAAAAAGACCGATTATGAAACTAAGTAGCAAAGAAGCTGCCTGTTGCATCAACTTTGTAGTGTCAGATCAAGGCCTCCTACCATACCAAGCAGGAAACCCACTATCCAGAAGAGATTTATCATGTTAAAAACACTTATATTGGGTGTATATGGGAACCAGACGTAATATTCGTAAGCAACAATCAGGAAACCACTTGCAGCAAAGAACCTGAATGGCCTTCCTATCTTGCTCTTTGCAAAAAGTATTGCAAGTCTGAGGACTGCAGCAAAAAAAATAACGACCGAGATAACATACAATGATGTAATCATAGCATCATGGTAGCCAAACTCGGCAACAAGTTTGTCAGGTTGACCCATAAATGGGAAAAACATCATAAAAAAGGTCGCAAGAGACAGAGCCACAATCATAATAATAAATAGTGTTTTTTGTTTCCTGCTCATCTCATAACCCAATTTTACAGGGAAAGAGAAGAACGCCCAAATAACAAGGAAAACGCCGCAAATATAAAACACTGATGATGCTGATGAAGTTGGTGCATCTACTCCGCCGAGGTGAGCAAGAAATTCCAACAAAATACCAATTCCAAGAAGGAGGGTGCCAAAACCAAGGAGTCTGGTGGTTGATTTGAGACTGTCGAGAATATTGCCAAAAAATCCTTGGTACAAAAGACACAAAGACGTAGCAAATGGTGCCAGCATCTTCACTGTGTCGGCCCAGACAGCCCATGCCACTGGCTTGTCAGCAGTGCTCCATGGTGCAGGCGAAGCACCAATCTGATAGTTAAACAAAAAAACGAGGGCGAATGTTACGAGTCCTACAACACCAAGAATTGTCCTGTTATTGTCCATGTTCACAAATAAATACTATCACTTATTTTCCCAAACAAAAGACTCCGCCAAAAAGGGAGTAAATCAATCCTCCAGGCAACTGGCTACTTTTTCAGCGTTCTTTTGACAAAAACAGTGTGGTCGTCACCTGAAACAAAACAGAGATACTCCGCATTTATGAGTTTTGGGGTGATTACAGGCCATTCCCAGTACATGATCTCATTGCCATTTCTCACATCATAGATCGTATTGACTGCTGTTGTTTTGGAGCTGACCCAAACACCGAAAGCCCCAAAACGCTTCTGATTTTCACCAGTCCTCCCCCAAACCATCTTTCCCTTCTGGTTTACGCAGACTATGCCATTTTTAATTCTCAAACCAGATGGGAAGCATAGACCTTCACCCTGAACAACTTCAACCTCCGGTTTCTCAACAAGCAAACCATGGTCATAACCGGACTTGCCGGTCCTCACGTCAAAAAACTCGGTGCATCTGTCACCCTTGTACAAAAACACCAGACTGCCAGAAACAATTGAAATACTCGGCCCATCACCTATCTTGCACGGTTTTTCCCAAATGGTCTTTAGCGAACCATCGACAAATGATCTGGTTAACAATTTTTCATTCCGGGTGGTGACAAAAACACCATCGGCCAAAAAATCATATTTGTCTGGCACCTTATATGTTTTTCCGGTTTTTGTATCAAAGACATCTTTACCAGAAATAATGAAGTTGCCTGATATTCTGGCCTTTCCAGATGGCGCAAAACCGAGCTCTTTTATTGCGCCGGTTTTATCCAGAGTAACGAGTTTACCATTTAAACCCAGAACAATGCTCCCGTCTGCCAGAACAGGATCACCATCGACAAGAGAAATATCAATGCCTGGCACGGCGACCTCTTTTTGCACTTCGCCAATTATGTTTACCTTTTCGCCAGAAAGCGCATACGCAACATCAGATGCGCCGAGGAATTTTCCCTTGTCAAACCATGCATCGGAGCCGGTGAATCTGCCAATTGGCATCACCTCGTTCTGGCCCTTTTTCAGCTGGGTGTATCCGGCATAAACGTTGAAAACTCCAATTCCTCCTATTCCCCATACCTGCAATCCGTCCTTGATATCGGCCCTTCCTGTCTTATCACCTAACCTGACCATCATGGGCAACTTCCCATCATCAATCTGCCTTGTTTCTTTGTAAATTTGTACCCTTACACCCTCCTGGCCTCTTATGATCGTGTCATACTTGAATGTGGCGAGATTGACCATCCCCGACTTCACAAAAACCGGTCTCAGGCTTTCCCCTGCCGGCCCGACGAGATATATCGAACCGTCCCCGTTTTTGTCCGAAATAAAAACAATTGGCAATTTGCCAATCTTTCTGTTGTCTCTCCACAGCTCAAGCCCGTCCTCTTCAGAAATAACTGCCGTAAAAACCTGATCTTTGGTTGGCAGTATGAGCTTGCTGTCGCTGCCTATCTTGAGATCAAGCGAACAGACATAGGAATTTCCAAGATATTTTACTGTTGCCGATAGAAGGACATGACTATAGTCCCTTTCAACCTCGCTGACGGCCTCCAGACCAGGAATACTGAGCTCCGGGACTTCCGGAGGTATATATCTTGTAAAATACCACACAAGGCCAAGGGTAACTAGAAGAACAAAGCCCACAACAAAGAGCAAGGTCTTTCTCATGGTCACATTATTGCAGACAAAAAGTTGCCTTTCAAGCACCAGCCCGAAACTAGAAAACGGCACAAGGGCCTAACAGAAAATTGGTGTGGAATTAACCAAACCAGGTTATTATCATGACATGGAGCGCAAAAAGGGAACCGGACTCCTTTTACCGATTTTGCTGGTTATTATTGCAACAATCATACCACAACCAACAACCAGCGAAAGTTGTGCCACAAAACCTTACAGGAACATTTTGTCCTTCCCGGCCAGTTCATGGCCATCATTCAGGGGTGACCCCCAAAACACAGGCTACACAACAGCATCGCAGGCGCCAAAAGAAACAATGCAAGAAATAATCTGGAGCAAACCCGGGGATTCCTCCATAGATTGCGCTGTTGTCGGTGAAAGCGGGAAAATCTATGTTGGCTACTTCGATAAGAAGCTCCTCTGCCTTGATGGCGAAACCGGTAAAGAGCTATGGGCGCTCAGGACAGATGGCGGCATAGTCTGCTCTCCAACAATCTTTGCAGGCAAGCTGTACTTCTCAACCTGGCAAAAAACCTTTTACTGTGTCAACACAGAAACTGGCGAGAAGGAGTGGGAAAGAAAAGCCGAGATAACAACACCGGTGATTTGTTCGGGAGACCTGCTTTTTTACGGGACTTCCAGCGGGGGGATAATTTGCGAAAACATTGCATCAAAGAAAACTGTATGGGTGTTCGAAACAGGCCAGACAATAGCATTTGCATGTCCGACAATCTTTGAAGGCAAGGTATGCCTTGGGGACTGGGGCGGAACACTCCACTGTCTCGACCAGAAAACAGGCGAGGAAAATTGGTCATTCAATGCTGGCGGGGCAATCAAAAGCGCCGCTGCATTCTCCAACAATTCACTGTATTTCGGCAGCACGGATGGAACGTTTTACTGTCTCAATTCCGAAACAGGTAAGCCAAACTGGACTTTTGACTCAGACAGTCCGATTGAATCATCGCCTGCTGTTGGTGCTGGAAGAGTGGTATTTGCTTCTTACTACAACATATACTGCCTGAATGACCAGGCTGGCACGCAATCATGGTCATTCAAGCCCAAATTCAGGGCGATCTCCAGCCCCATAATTGCAGGCGACAAAGTCTACCAGGCAACACTTTGCCAGTCATTGCACTGCTTCGATCTGGAAAAAGGGACGGAGTTCTGGCACTACGAAGACCTGATAATCCACAGCAGTCCTTCGTGCATTTCAGGCATGGTATACATTGGAAGCGACCACGGAACACTCTACTGTTTTGGCGATAGCAAATCAGGAGAAAGACAAGAACCTCTCTTTTTCATCGAGCCGGCTGAGATGGTCTTTGAAAAACCGGGCACGGAAAAACAACTGAAAGTGACAAACCTTACTGAAGATTATCTCTCCCTGAACGCCAAAACTGGCGAGACATGGATAAAGCTCTCAAAAGCAGCATTTGAGCTCGCTCCACAAAAAACGGCATACATAATGGTTTCTGTTTCTAGCGAACTGGGAACAGATGAGGAAATGGCCGGCTACATAACCATTGGAAATGAAACCTGGGAAGAAGTTGCACGGGTAATCGTAAAGAAGGATACTGAGGATTCCTGCCAGTGGCAGATGTTCCGTGGAGGCCCCGAAAGAACTGGCCACCTGGATGGTGAATGCGGCCCGAAAGATCCATCCTCAATGGAAGTTCTGTGGAGTTTCCAGGCCTGGCAGGGGGCCGTTGAGTCATCTCCAGCAATCTGGAACAATTCGGTTTACTTTGGCAGCTATAACAACAATTTCTATTGCGTCGACATCGATACCGGAGAACTGAAATGGAGACACGAATGCAGGGATGGCATCTACTCTTCACCTGCAATAGACAACAGCAAAGTGTACTTTGGTTCCTTTGATGGCTATTTCAGGTGCCTTGACTGCAACGATGGGAAGGAAATCTTCAAATTCAAGACTGGTGACAGGATCCATTCATCGCCACTGGTCTCATCTGGAAAAGCCATCTTTGGCTCAAATGATGGAAAAGTCTACTGTCTGGATTCAAAAACAGGCGACGAGATATGGGTTTTTGAGGCAAACACTCCCATGCAGTCCTCGCCAGCCCTAAAAAATGGCCGGATTTTCATCGGCGGGTTGAACGGCATTATGTACTGCCTGGATTTTGAAACCGGAAGCATTGTCTGGGAATACAAGACAGATGGCAGCGTAACATGTGTTCCGGCCCTTGCCTACGACAGGGTCTACTTTGGAACATGGGCCAGAAAATTCTACTGCCTTGCCCAGGAAGACGGCAAACTCCAATGGTCGTTCGATACAAAAGAGTATATAGAATCCTCGGCTGCGTGCTCATCCGGAAGGGTCTATTTCGGCGCGAATGACAACTATTTGTACTGCCTTGATGGACTGACAGGCGATGAAATCTGGACGTTCAGGTCGCAGGACAGGAAGGTCACATCTTCACCTGCAATTGATTCAAATGAGAAAATATATGTCGGGACCTGAGATGGCAACCTTTACTGCCTGGATGGCAGAAACGGGGAAAAGATATTTGAATTCCAGACACAGGGTGTTGTAAGGAGCTCGGTTGCAATATCAGGAGAAAGGGTCATTTTTGGTTCACACGATGGAAGGGTCTACTGCCTGGACAAACAGGGCAAAAAATCCCTAAAATAAAAAAGGCCAGCCCTTCAGGCTGGCCTTTTTTATTACAATCGCACCAAAGTTATTTTTTTATCGGGATACTTTGGGTATCTGTCAATGCACCTGAAAATCTGAAAGTTATTGCGTCCGGATGATTTTCAAGAAGTTTGAAGTTGTAGATCTTTTTGGCTTTGGGCTGAAGGGCAAATGGTTTCAAATCAATCTCAAGGCCAGTTGTTTGTGTGGCTTCGATTACAACTCTTCTTTTGAGATTATTTGTCACCACAATCTGGCCTTCATTCGTAATAATTTCGCTGGGATTAAAGCTCAATCCTGACTCGACATTTACAACGACAGGATAATTGATTTCAATACCACTGCCTTTTATGTCTAGCGAGGTGGGGAAAGAACCTGCTGAAATTGCCGTGGATGAAGCTTTTATCACAACAACTCTCATGCTTCTGGATGGAATTTCAAGCGTTGGTGGATAAACAAGAACCCATGGATCTTTTGGCGTTATATCGACATTCAAATCAATTTCACTGGGGTTCAGAACCATTATTGTCATCACCTGTCCCAATCCAAGGTAGACAGAACGCGGCACAAACTCGAGCCTTGGGTCTGATTCGTAAACTTTCAGAGAAACATTGAGCATTGCCGAAGCACCACCATACGGATCATCGGTGACTTCATTGATATATACCTGAGCTACATGCATGCCTGGTTTCATGTCCTTGGTCGAACACGTTAGTTTAAGCTCAGAAGGTTGCTTTACAAGCAATTTCCCTTCTTTGCGATCAAGCTGGAGCCAATCAGCGCTGGATTCCACTGTATAGTCCTGGTCAAATGTAGTTCCATTAATAATGTCTACCTTTGAGATGACTGTCGAGTCAGCCTTTGCAGCAAGCTGAACCTCGGAAGGAGACAAAACTATCAGGCCCTTTGCATAGACAGTGCCTGCCACCAGGAGCGCCAGAAGAGATACGGTTACAATGATTTTACGTTTCATACTACCCATAATATAAATTTATATCGTGGAAAGTTCATTGCAACAAGTAATGCTTGGACAAATTCCAGTTTTTTGCAATGTTCTATCAGCAAATCCATCACTTTGAAAAACCAAAAATAAAAATCTGTTTTTTGGCATCAATGGCAACCATGTAGTCAAAACCAAATGCTAGATCAACACCAACGCCAGAGCTGACCCTTAACTTCCTTTTTGTTTGTCCATTTGTCGCATCAAGAATGTACAAATCAGGGGAGTTTCCAGAAGCAACGATGAGGTTCCCAGATTTTGCAAGCTGGTTCCAAAAAATGAAATCGCTTTTTTTATCCAATACGCTCTTCCAGACAAGCTTTCCATCATCAGCACTATAGCACCAGATTGTACCATTCCCTGGCACCCAGACTTTACCATCAGCAACAGTCGGCGCGGCGCCAGAATAGCCCCTTTCTGCCTGCCAGATTGTCTCTCCAGTCCAAAGGGACAGACACATTACCTTTTCATCAAGGGTACCAACGTAAACCTTGTCACCGAAAATAACCGGAACACCAGCAAAACCGGTTCCAATTTTTCGACTCCAAACTTTATTTCCATTGCCAAGCAAGAAACATGAGAGCTCATTCTCGCTATTGACCAAAACAAAAGTGCCTTGGCAAGACAAAGGTTGAATGTTGCCAGAAATCGCTTTTTCCCAGACCCTGACGCCAGTTTCCAGGTCGACACACACCACGCTCTTTTTGCCAGCAAAAACACCCAGCCTGTCACCAATAATGGTGATGTCTGTTTGCCCTTCCTCAACCATTTTTATGTCCCAAACTATGGAGCCATTGTTTTCTTTCAATTTTGCAAGCTTGCCATTTTGTTTGAGCACAAACAGGTGACCCCTTGAAAATGCAGGGACACCTATCGGTTTGGAGTCAAGTCTTGTAGCCCACACGGCAGCTCCCCATTTTGCCAGCGTGAAAACAGAACCATTTGTACCAGAGCATATCACAAGGTCACCGTATGTTGAGACACCCTGTATGGTTTCTTTTGCCTTGATGGCCTCACCATTTATGACAAAATTAGGGCCTGATTCCCAGGGAATGGCACCAGTTTTTAGGGGATCATAGCCTCTTTGGCTCCAGATAGCTCTCTCTGGGGGAAAAGCTGCAGTTACTGCAAGGGGAGAAAAAAGAACTGACAGCGCAAGGAAAAAAGACAAAACTCTCTGCATGGCAATATATTCTATCCGACTTAAATGTATCCTCAAGACAGCAAAGGCAATCTTATAAAGAAAGTGGCGCCTGCTCCTTCACTGCTTGAAAATGACACGGAACCACCATGTGATTCTACATGCATCTTGACTATGGAAAGCCCCATGCCCATTCCATTTTTCAGATCTCCTATGGGATTGACCTGATAAAACGGTTTAAAAATAAAATTCTGTTTTGATTTTGGTATACCGATACCATTGTCGGCAAAACTGACCAAAAGAGTTTCACCTTCGCATTTTGCTTCCAGTTTTATTTCAAGGGGTCGCTCTTCTCTGCAATATTTTATCGCATTAATGAGAAGGTTTCCAAAAGCTTCTTCGATCGAACCAGTTTCAACCTTGATGTTTCTCCCTTTCAAATGTTCATCAATACCAATAGTGAAACTCGCTCCCGTTTTTCTCTGCATCGGGTTGAGTGATTCTTCAAAAAGGATTTTAAGCTTGGTTTGAAGACCAATGAAGAAACCATGAGCATCAATCAGCTTGAAAGAATATCTTGGTTTTGTCACTCCAAAACTCACAAGATCATCAACATGGCGCTGTTCACGCAATGCTGCCTCTCTTATCATCCTGACTACTTCCAAGGCATTCGGATTGTTCTGTACCATTCCTTCAAGCAACTCCGAAAACCCCGAAATAACCGTAAGTGGGTTCCTCAATTCATGTGCTACAGAACCAAGGAAAGCCCTCTTTGCCTCCTCTTTTTGGACTGAATCCGTGATGTCTCTTGCAATGCCGATGTAAGAGCCCCCAATATGAGAGAGCTTGATTTCGAAAACTCTTTCCAAATTATCCGAGTCAACAAGTTTAACCATAAACTCTGCATCCCTGCCAGAACGCTGGATACGCAAGGCCTTCCATACAGAAATGAATTCCGTTGCTGACCGCCCAAGAAACTCCCCTACCCCCTTGCCAAGGACCTTTACGCAATTTGGTGAAACATAGGACAGAAAACCATTTCTGACTTCGAAAACGATGTCTGATATGTTGGCGATGATCAAATCCAGCCTGTTTTGTTCTTCAAGAATTTTTCGCCTCTCCACAAGACTTGCAGTTATGTCTTTTATCAGTGAAACAGTCCCAATAATATTGCCTTTCGGCCCTTTGAAAGGGGAACATCTTGCATTCAGCCACACTTCTTTGTCCAATATTTTAAAACAGCCAGCAAACTCCCCCGGTATTCCTGTCTCGGCAACATTTGAAACCATTGCCTTAAATTCATCTAAAGACTTCCCGGCCCCAAAAATCACCTCGATGTCTTTTCCCAAAAACAACCCCCTGTCATTACCGGCCCAATCCGGTTTCATTTTCACAAAAACGCATTTTCCATTTTCATCCATCGCCAAGACAATGTCTTCAGTAGATGCCACAAGTGCATTAAGAAACTCATTGGTTTCCACCAAAGCATCCCTGGCTTCAATGAGTGAAGTCAGATCAGAGATTGACACATAAGCGCACATCTTCCCACCATAGTTTCCACCAACAATATTTGTCCTGGTGTCTTTTATCTTATTGTCACCGCAAACAAACCTCATGTCACTTCTTGACACAGAAGTGTCCCCCAAAAATGCACGTTTAACCTTGAAAGCAAACTCGGCCCTCAACTCTGGTAAAATAAGGTCATAAAGGTTGACCTTCTCAACTTCCTGCCCGGACAAGCCGATAAAATCCAGAAATTCCTTATTGTAAAAAAGGAATTTGTCTCCATCGTGAACAAAAATGGGCGTCCCTATGCCTTCCACAAGTTTTCTGTGGCGTTTCTCAGATTCTTCCAGCTTCATCTGGGAAAGTTTCTGCGATGATACGTCGCGAATAAGAGTAAGATATCTTTTATCTTCATTTACCTGAACAACCTGCGAAGAAACAAGGACAGGAAAGGCATCCCTGCTTTTGTTGTATAGCAATGTTTCAAAATTTGAGACAACGCCATCCTTTGCAAGCATGGAAAGGTATTTTTTCTTTTCTGCATCACTGACCCAAAGTTCGAGCTCTTCAGGAGTTCTCTCTTCCATCTCCGCTTCAGAGTATCCAAAAAGATCTGTAAACTCTGCTGAAACATGGATTATCTTTCTGTCAGGAAAAGACAACACCAGGTATGGTTCAGGGGCATGGGTAAAAAAAGTTTTATACTTTTCAACCTGTTTAGATAATTGGTCAAGAAGATTTTTTTTCTCGCCAACATTTCTCACCAAAACCAGGACATGTTTATTAGAGAGCCTGGAGAGTCTTGCCTCAAAATGTTTTTCCCTCTGATCATTATCAAGGCTGTACTCATACACTATTGTTCTTCCTGTAAAAATAGACTTGCCAATGGCTTGCAAAAAAGTCTCCGCAATATTGGAGGGCAATATTTCCGAAACATTCTTTCCAACATGCTTCCTCCATGGCATGTCCAAGACCATTCCATTTGGTATCTTGCAATCAACAAGCTTTCCTTCACTATCAATAAGCAACAAGGTGTCTGGGAAAGAACCAAAAATATCGCCTATTGTCGGCTCAGAAGCAGCAGATTCTCTAGCAGGAGCAAAACAAACCACAAAAAAATCGCTAAAAGGGAAACTTTTAAAAAAATACTTCGTGTAATAATTTTCTTCTGGCTTTTTTAATCTCACCGTAAAAGAAGCGGGATTTATAATTCTCGACAAATCCAGGCAATCATCTGGATGGACACAGCATGGTTTTGCCCCAGAACATATCTCTTGCAAGAATGGTTCTGAAACATATAGTACCTTTTCCTTATTGGCAATAATTAGTCCAAAATATTTCTCCATCTTCCCATTTAAAAATTACAATTATTTTTAACACTCACATAGCCTCATTGAGTAAAATTGGAAACAATTTGTATACAATTACGTAACATTTCTGCAAGATTAGAAAACAGCTATGAAACGTCATTTAAAGCTTCTTGCTTATTTCATCACATTCAAGACCCACATTTTTGCAAGCTCAAATCCACTGTAATAATTAACCGAAAAAAACTAAAATATTTCACAATTGCACAAAAAACATCCCTCACCATTTTTTTGCTTTATAAACAAAAACGTCATGTAATATTTTTGGGGATGAGAAAGCAACCAATTTTATATAACGCCAACTTCACAAGATACGTAATGAGCCAGCTTTTTGCCTTCCCTTCAGCCTGGATATATGGAAGCGCGCTGATGTGGGTCACACTCCAGATCACAAATTCCCCACTACTTCTCGGAGTAATGGGCATGTGCAGCAGTCTACCTTACCTCATCCTCACTCCGGTCACAGGTTCGATGGCAGAAAGATATGACAGGCGAAAACTGACCCTCATTACAAACATCATAAATGTTGTTCAATCATCGCTTCTCGCTTTCATGGCGTTTACAGGCCTTGTCAACTACCCGATACTGGCCATGTTTGCAATCATAAATGGCGCCACCGGTGCCATTCAGGAACCGGCAAGGCTTGCCTTTTTGCTCGACATGGTAGGGCCAGAACACCTTATACAGGCAAACGCATTGAGCTCGGTGACTTTCAACATCGCGAGGATACTTGGCCCAATTGTTGCTGGTTTGCTGCTAACTGTTCATTCCGGATACTGTTTTGCCCTGTCCGCGCTTCTTTTGGTACCTTCAATCGTCATGTTTACAATAATTGACGTCAAGAGCACAAAAATAGAGCCAAGGGGTTCGATGATCGTTCAGTTCGTGGAAGGTGCCAAATATATCTCCAGACAAAAAATACCGTTCCTGATTCTATTCACAATTGTTCTAGCATCAACATTCGGCTATGGCATAACCATCCTTTCTTCAGCAATCGCCAGTGATGTGCTGAAGCTTGGTTCAATAGGCTATGGTCTATTGCAGTCCTCTGTTGGGGTGGGTGCACTCATCGGAGCCCTCGTCATATCAATGACCAAAAGCAGGCAAGGGATCATGGCCAAATTCAGGTCCGGCAGCATCATGCAAGCTGTGATGGGGCTTGCACTCGCTTTGGTCCTCCTGTTTTACCCGACAATCTGGCTGGCCATTCCGCTTTATGCAATTTTCGGCTACATGATGGTAAACCAGAACGTGCTAGCATCAAGCATCCTTCCAATGGTCACACAGGAAGGATATATAGGAAGAGTAATGGGTTTCTACTCCTTTGCAGTTTCCGGCGTGATGCCTATTGGAAACCTGATAGCCGGAGGATTGACCCAGATTCTCACCATACCAATTGGACTTTTGATTTCTTATGTTGCGCTCCTGATTCCAACACTCATAATATGCGTTTCCCCAAAGGCATTGAACAAAGACCCGTTCCAAAATAAAATCCAGTCATGAGAACTTTTCTGGCTCTTGCCATAGCGACCACAATGGCTCTTGGCTGGCCATGCGCCTTTCCAGATGGTAAAGGCAATCCCTACACGCCCACCGAATTGCCGCCTGGCGAGCCACAGGTGCACTGGTCAATGTCTGAAGTGAAGTCTCCGACATCGGCCTGCATCGTAGAAAACAGGCTCTATTTTGCCTCTCAGAATATCGCAAATTGCCTTGACCTTGAAACCGGCAAAAAAATCTGGGGTGCAGAGCTTGTCTCAAACATTGTTGCACCGCCATGTTTCGTGAGTGGAAGAGCAATCTTTTGTGACAAGGTTGGCAATGTCTATTCGATAGACTCATCAAACGGCAAGGTAATCGACAAGGCCTCAACAAGCTCTGGCATAGTCGCACCGCCCATAACTGTTTCCGGACTTATATATGTCTCTTCAACTTCTGGCAAGATTGTTTCCTTCACACCCGACCTAAAGGAACAGATGTCTGCTGACCTTGAAATACCACTCTCATGCTCCCCAATCATCATCTCCCAGGGACTCTTCCAGCAAACCAGCGATGGCACAATATACGTTATAAATCCAGAAAACGGGGCAATTCTTTCCAACATCAAGGCAGACCCTCCAATAGGGCAGATATGCCAGAATGATGGATTAATAAATATTCCAGTGCAATCAGGGGTCACGAGGCTAAAGGGAGACCAGAGAACACCGATTGAGTTGCCATCTTCACCATCCTGTATGGTTGCTGTTCCCGGAGGACCCCTTGTCGTTGGAACAAGCTTTGGTCTTTATGGAATCAGCGGCGACAGGCTCTCGTGGTCTGTGAAAACGGAAAAACCGGTTTCAGCCGTATCGGCAAACTCCGAGATCGCCGTGTTCGGCTGTGCCGGGGGACTTGTGGCCGGAGTGAGGCTAAAGGATGGGGAAGTACTCTGGAAAGCAACCATGGCTGGAGACATAGTTCACCCAATCCCGATTGTCCGTGATGGCCTTGTCATATCTTCGTCAAAATCAGTCACCTTCTTCAAGCTCTGGGATCTAAACCCGGAACCATCAATAATTGACCTTGGCCATGTTCCAACAGGCGAGACAGCCACAGGATCATTTTCAATGTCAAATCCGACCAATTCCACCGGCCCTGTTCAGGTAATATGCACCTCTGAAAAACCAGAGATAACAATCAACCCTGGCAACGCCATAATTGTGCCAGGAGGAAAAGTCTTCTTCAACGTTGTGCTCGACTCCACGGGAATCAAAGAAGGCAAATACTCTACAACAATAACCATCAAGACAAAAACCAGCTCCTACAAGGTTGTTGTGGGTTACAATATCGTCCCGCAGCCCTTTGTTGCCGAGTTGAAGCTCGGCGACCCGATCATGAAGATGAAGAGGGGCACCCAAAAATGGGAAGTAAAGCTTGACAGTCCACCATTCCTCCAGTCGAATAGGACAATGGTCCCGCTCCGCGCAATATCCGAATCATTCGGGCCAAAAGTCACCTACATCAAGGATGGTTGCCCCGGGTCCGGAAGAGTGGACATAACCCTTGGCGGAACAATCATTTATCACTGCATCGGCACAAACATTCTTACATTGAAGCTCCCAGGCAAACAGCCGGAGGCAAAAACATTCGACACAGCTTCTGTTATTGTTGCCGGACGCACTTTTGTACCCATAAGATTCATTGCCGAAGCATTTTTAGCCACAGTAAACTGGGACGCAAACACAAAAACTGTTATAATAACGTACCAGCCACCATGAAAAAACTAACTGTCTTTGTCTTGGTCTTGCTTTGTGCCCTATCAGGGGTGACCTCTGCCATCGCTTTAACCCACGAAAGCGCTGGCGCAACATACACATTCATTGGTGGATCCTGGACTGACAAAAACTCCTGGGAACCTGCTACCGTGGGGAATGGCCCTGGACTTGATGACAATGTAGTCATTCCAGAGGGCAGAAATGCTGTAATGCCAAGATCTTGCGACATCGGAACGCTCACTGTCAGGGGAAAACTCGCAATGGGCAACGACCTTAGATTAAACTCGATGACCGTGGAGACAGGTGGCGTTTTTGAACTCGGGGCCGAATTGACCTGCACAGGAATGCTGAAAAACAACGGTCAGGTAAAGGGTGGAGACATTTTTTTGAAATGCCAGAATTTTGAAAACAGCGCCTTTTTCATTGCAACTGGAAAAGTTCAGGTGGTTGCTGTTTTTAATATAAAGAACCTCGGCACACTGAAGGCAGGCCCGCTTTTGATGGTGAGGTCAAACAACTTCACAAATGACGGGCTTTTGGAAACAACTGCACAGCCAGGCACAGTGGCTGTTTTTATCAACAACAATCTTGTAAACAACGGTAACATAAGGGCTTCGGCCGGAAAAAGCGGAAACAATGGCGGGGCAATTTTTGTTGCCTGCTCCTCATTTGAAGGCACCGGAAAAATTTACCCGGGCGACGGCGGGAATGGCAATCCGCCTGGAAAAAAGGGAATGGCTCTTATTGGTTCTTCCTTCGATCAGGCAAGCTGGACAAACTGGGAACCGGTCGCCCCAAAGGGCAATCCGCCACAGGACCTTACAGCCTGGAACGCACAGGTTGTACAGGCAAAAGATGGCAAATCATCAATATCCACCGGCAATCTCAAGATAGTCCCACCAACTACTTCAAAACCTGACAGTGACGGTTTTTATACCCACATCTGTGATGTTTCCGGTGGCACATACAATTTCACACTCGCATGGTCAGGCCAGGGCATTGCCCACATCAAAGGTTCGACATCAAATGGCTGGGTATTGAATGTCCCAGTCAACACAATGCTGGAGGGTGAAAGGTGTTCCGCTAAGGTCACCATACCGCCATCCCCAGAAGGTGTCAAAATCCTGACAATCAACTACGCCGTCCTGAAATCCAATTTCAGGGCCACGCTGACTGTTCTGGTATACTTTGTCAGGCACCCCGTGATAACCTTCAAAACAGGCCAAAGAATCGCCCAGGTTGAAAACCAGAATGGGATCTCCTCAAAACAGTACATGCATGTAGCCCCGTACAAAGCCGGTAACTGTGTCATGGTGCCCCTCAGGTTTTTTGTCGAGACATGCAACGGCTCTGTTTCATGGGACGCAAAAACCAGGACTGCAAAAGTTTCCATGCCAGGAAGAAAACTTGGTTTCTCAAAAAATTCTGCAAACTCTACCATTAATGGGCATCAGCAAAAAATGGCCACAAAGTGCACGATCATCAATGGAAGAATGATGGTCCCCGTTTCAGATTTGGCTGATATGTCCGGAGCATCATTCAAACTGCTTGAGGATGGTCAGATGTCCTTCAAGTATCCGGCATAGAGTAGTTAGCTTGCCTCAAAGAGACATTTATTCTTCTGTTCTGGGTGTTTTCACCCATATTTTGGGTGACTTGCCAAAAAGTGACAGGATTGCCGCAAAAGTGTATGGTGCAGGCAACAGGAAAACGACAAAGCTGGCCATCAACAGTTTCGCAAGATCCATCACCAGAATACCCAAGGACAGCGGCCTGAATGTCTTGTCAAAAACCTCGTCATACCTGATATAGCAGTAGAAAGTGAAAGCCGTATAAGGAATGTTCAGGCAAAGCAAAAACCAGTACAGCACTGGGTTCTGTGAAAAATAAGCCCCCGGAATACCAGCCCCAAAAGCATTTAATACAAGGATGACATCCATGGCCAGTACCACCAGTGTTGAAAGCTGATACACCACCCACTCAAGCGGGCCGGTCAATGTGAGGTTCCACCACAAGCTCAATGCCCTCTGGTCAAAATCTTTCCTTGTCCCAACGGCAGTGTCACGCCATGGGTAGGAGCGGATTGACCGCATGACCTGCATGTGTCCGGAACCCCATCTGAGCCTCTGCCTGAAAAATTGTGCAACAGTTGGCGGTGTTTGCTCTGTCGATTTTACTGGCAAAAAGGCAAGTTTTGTTCCAAAGTATAGATAGGCCCTGCATCCAAACTCAAGGTCCTCGGTAAGGGAATTCTCATCGAAACCCCTCATCTTCTGGATCAGCTTCCATGAAATAAAAAGATTGGTGCCGCCAACAAAAGGGAGTTTTTTTATGAGGAGCGGCAGGTACCAGTCATGGGCAATAGCTTTGTAGAGGCCGCCAATCCTCGAGATTGCACCCATCCTGAAGTAGTTTCTGACCTGGAAGAGTGGCCCCTGCATTATTTCTGGCGGATCCTTCGAGATGAGACGGCGACCAGCGTGAAGCATCACATCATGGTCCGGGTGCGATTCCGCATCGTAAAAAACAACCATGTCGGTTTGAGGGTCAACATCATTAAATGCCCAGTTGAGCGCCCTGCCTTTTGTGGATTTTACCGGCTCCCCAGTGCATTTCCCACCCATCTCACCATCAAAATCAAACGGGACTTCGGAATGCTTGAGCCTGAACCCTGTGCCATTGCCGGCAACAATGCAATCCTCAACTACCTGCTGGGTTGTCAGGAAGAAAGAATCATAAAGTTCACCAAGTTTTTCTATTGTGGGATGCTCTTCTCTGTACAGGAGTCTGTCCAGCTCAGCCAGCCTGAGGTTTTCGGTTCTCATTGGCGGAAGTCCGCCAGACATTGTGGAAATGATTTCTATTCGTCTGAGTGCAGAAATGTACTGGGGGTTTCTCTCCAAGAGCTTGCCAATGGCAAGCCTCGAGAGCAGAAGGAACTCTGTTATTGCCTGTGAAAGTCTCTCGTCTTCAATCCCGGGCATTGCCCTCCGCAAACCGTAGTAGACTGTGCTCAGGTCAGCAGGTCTGCCAGAAATTATGGTGTTGCAAAACTCGAATATTGCCCTTTCTATCTTGCCCCTGAGTAATGCCCTGTCTGATTTTGGCGCAATATCCATGCACTGGAACATTATCTGTCCGTAGGGAAGTTTTGTGACTACATACGAAAGGAAAAATCCTGATGTTTTGATCTCTTTCGGGACAAAATCAGGATCAGAAAGAAGATCGTGGAGTTCTCCGATAAGCACTGGCTTGAAATTTTCGTGTTCCTGGCGCTCTTTCTGGTCAGTAACAACGATAACTTCAAGCGAATTCATGTCATAATCAAGCTTTGTGAGGTTTTCAATTGTCCTGGCTATGACAAGCGATTCGTTTCTGGCAGGAACCATTACAGTAAAGAAAGGCAGGCCCACACCCTCTCTTTTTGCAAGGAACCTTAAGTCTTCAAGCGATATACTTACTTTTCTGTTCCAAAAATCCCTATTTGCCTGAAAACGCCATACAAAAAACCTAACGAACAGAACAAAGGAATAGAGGTAGGCGAGGAGGGCTAAAGAATAGAGGATTTCCAGCATCAGGGGTAATTATATAGCTAATAGTTATTTTTTTGCCAGAGACCATGAGCTGGGCACCAAGAGACTCCGCAACAAACCTCAATGGGACAAAAGTAGTGCCTTTTTTCGTTCCTGGCGGGACTGGCAATGTTACAGGCTGGCCATTTACCAACGCGGTATTATTTCCAAGGACAAGTTCAATCTGTGTTTGTCCAAGGACAATCTTGATAGATTTGTTCTCCTGGTTGAAATCAACCTTTGCAGACAGACCCTCGCCAATGAGCCTGAGCGGTACCATGGTGGTGCCCTTTTCAAGGTACGGAGCAACTGTAAGTGTCACAATCTTCCCGTTTACAAAGGCTTCCTTGCTGCCAATTGAAATAACAACTGACCTTTTGAGGTTTCCAACCACAAGGACATTTGCAACAGTCTGGTTTTCCGCGGCATCTTTTGCCACAAACTGGATATTCTGCGGGCCGTTTTTGGCAATACCCGAGTAAGAAAAAGATCCATCTTCTTTAACCTCAAGGGCCACGCCATTTACAGTCACCACAACTGGTGAATTGTCGGACATTTTCCCAGCAATCGAATACTCTGGCTTGTCTGCTTCAATCTTTTCTGGCAATTCCAATTTTGGTGGTGTCCAGTCAAAGCACACTTCCCTGTCCCAAACGGCCTTGTTTCCAGCTTCATCTTCAGCCACTGCCTGGGCCTTGATGCAATTCTGACCAGATGAAACATATTCCACCCACCAGACGGACGTGAGTCCTTTTGAGAACAAGACCCCTGTGGTGTCTGCCGGATATAGCTCCACATCATTGTCATCGGCTATTGCAAGCGATTCCCTTATCGAATCGGACCTGGTGTAGATCTTGCCAGATGGGGGATCAAACTGTGGCGGCTTGGTGTCGATATTAATAAGGACTGTTTGCGTCTCGGATTTGTTTCCAAATGCATCAACACAATAACACGTTACAAAATGCCGTCCATCCTCAAGCGAGAATTCACCAGAATACTTCACCCGCTCCCCATCGATATCGACAAAAATTGTCGGCGGTTCTTCACACGAAGACTGGGCAACAATTGCAAGCTTTGGTCTGGTGACAAACCATTCGGCTTTGCCATCTGGGGCTTTTGGGGTCGTCTGGATGGAAACGGTTGGAATATCCACAACAAGCAACCCTTCAGACTCTATCTGGTCCGGCTCTGTTTCTGTAGAGACCCATATTTTGTATTTTCCGGGTTTGAGTGGTGTTTTTAAACCAGCCTCTTCATCAAAATTTATTGTGACAAGATCGCCCGGATTGTAGTCTTTTGGACAAACAAGTGCCAATATCGGCTTTGCCCATATGGCTTTCCTGCATGCGGCGCCATCAAAAACAAAATTTCTTATGAAAACCTGCCCGGTAAAATCAAACCCACCCTCAAAGCCAATCTTGATGATAGTGCCATTTCTTATAGCACCAGCTTCTCCAAGCGTGAAAGAGACCTTCGCACCTGTATTTTTGCCAACAAGGCGCTTGTCTAACTCGCAAAAAACATTTGAAAGCTTTGTTGTGGCAAACATCACCGGATTGGAGATAACCTGAGCCCTTTCCCGGGATGTCCAGACGGTCACCTTGTGCATCGTTCCAGGCTTGCCAGGGTTCTTTATCCCACATTCAATCGGGAAGTTGATTGTGACCTCCGAGCCACCAGGAATGCGCTCTGGTGGAGAGATCGTCACAGTGTTGCCGGCCATAAAAGGGATATTTTTGATCTGCACGCCATTTATGGTAATTGTCTGGCACAACATCGACTGTGGCATGATAAAATCTTTTGAAAATTGCACTGAAATTGTGTCCAGCCCCGGTTCCAGGTCACCACAACCACCAGTTACAAAGGTAACGCTGTGCTTTGATTCGAGCGTTACAAACAGTGGTTCTACCGAATAAGAAACAGCGGTAAGTTTTGAATGCTGGACATAGAAATCAAAGGATGGCACTGGATAAGGCTCTGATGAAGTTTCGACATGAATTGAATAGGATGAGTCAACCTCAGGCAGGATAATGCCGGCTCCAGGCAACATATCAATTATAACGTCTGTTTCAGGACCAATATTATCCGGAATTTTTATGGTTATTGAAGGCCCCTCCTGCCAGCTTGAGGAGTATGTCTTTCCGCTTACTTTTGAGGAATTGACGGCTATGTTGCCCTCTTCAATCTCTTTTGGCACCAAAAACACCTTGGGAAGCATGAGGGTAACAGTCGATGATGCAAGCAGCGAACCATAAGGGCCAGTCCTGAAACGCACCTGAAAGGCAGAAACAGAGCAGGTGTAGGGATTTGAAAGCGTGATAGTGGCTCTCGTAACCGTTGATGGCCTTATATAATAAGGTTCGCTTGTCACAACAACCTGGTCGGCACTCGTGTAGAGCTTGAGTGTATACCAGCCCGGCTTTGACGGATTCTTTATGCCTGCCTTGGTGGTTATTTTTATCTCTATCAGATCACCAGCACTTATTGGGAAAGTGACAATGACATCAATCGTACTGTTGTAGGTACGCATGTATGACGAAGGAATGGCTGCACCGTTTACATAGACACCGCCAAAATCGATTTTTCCTATCTCGATGCCTGAAGGAAACGTTATGGATATTGTAGTTTCCCTGTGACAGCCACAACCCTTGCCTGATGCCGAAGCTGACCTGAACCTGATTGTGTACTCTGCACAAGCATTTACATAATCAGGATTGACAGTTACAACCGGGGGTGAAACAGAACTCTGGTTGAAAGAAAATTCAAAAGACATGACCCTTTCAGTGGACGTGGTAAGGATTATAACGTGGGGGCCAGGATCGGAAGGGTTTTTGACATTGCAGATTTTTAGATAATGCCGGCCAATTGGTAAATCAGAGGTGAGTTGTATCTCAAGATCGTTGTCCTGCCCCATGAACCTGTCTGGGCGCCCGTCAAGACTGATGCTCCTGCCATATCCAAAATAAATCTCGGCTCCTTTTGGCAAAATCAGGTGGATTGTCTCGCCTTTAGGCAAAATGCACTGGTTTTGGAAAACCACGGTATAGCACGCCATGGCACCAGAAATCATTGGTTCTATCACAATCTGGTAGAACGATATGGGGCAAGTGGAAGCACTTGCTGCCCCGCTGATTGTGGAAAAAGCAATCAGAAGAGCCAGAACAAAGGCCGGAAACTTTTTCATGGTTTTATACTCTCGGGCAGAAAAACACCGTTATTTTATTTTCTTCCCTGATTGTCTGCAGCCCAAGTCCTTTGTCAAAAAAATCCAGGGGAACAAAAAGAACATTTTCTTTTACAACTGGCTTTCCGGAGAGCTGGGCTTCAAAATTGCCTTCACCCCTGATTTTTATTTTGTCTGAACCAATAGAGAGTGCCACAGTTTTGCTTGAGAACTTGTCGGCAATGGTGACATCGTTATTTTTTATCAAAACCCTGAAACCCAAGACATCAGCAAGCTTTCCAAATGGCACCATTGCAATGCCATCATCATAAGGTACCGCTTCAAGCTCACCCTTCGAATCAGCATATTCAAACTCAACTTTGCCGATCTCGAGCCTTATTTTTGCATTGAGTATGTATGAGACCGGGATAACCTTTTTTGTTGTGTTGCCAGCTGGATCAGTTGCTACAACCGTTATATCGAAAGGTCCTTCAGAGCCAGGAGATACTGCTGCTTTGAATTCACCTTTTTCTGATACCTCTGCCGGCGACCCATTGACTATTATTGAACAATCTGGTTCTGTTTTGCCTCTTACTTCGATTATGGCCCCACAAACTGTCTGAAGGGGCTTTGGCCTCTCGACAATAAGTGTTGGGGGTGTCGCATCAAGGATGATTGTGCGTCTCAACTCTGAAATTCTTTGGCAGGAATCAACCGCCCAGAAAACAAAATCATTTGGTCCCGGCTTGAGCACAAGGCCTATCTTGAATGTGTTGTCGCCAAGGGCCTCTGCAGCATCCTTGCCAATCCCAGATTCACAAGGTGACACATCTTTTACCCTGTAGACAAGCTCGATTTTTTCGGCATTGAATGCTGTTGGCACCGGGAAAAACTCTGGTGGAGTAAGATCAACCTTGAAAACTTTTGACAAAACGGCTTCATATCCGCCATCGATTACTTTCCCGACATAGCTGAGCATGTGTATGCCCTCTTCGGCTTCAAACGGGTCTTTATAAAGGTTTTTTTTGTCCTGGTCCCAATAGTAATATATTTCCCTCTTTGCCTTTGATGTTATCTCCACCTTTGGTTTCACCGAGTACCAAGCGCCATCATCTATTTCCGGTTTTACTGACAATGTGAGCGTTGGAGAAAGGGCTTGTATCTGAAAAGGCTGGGAGAGTATCTCCTCCATTTTTCCAGGGATGGAGATTCCAAGCGCAAAATATCCAGCCCAGACTGGAGATTTTATCCCAAAGGAGGGCTCAAAAGATATTACAACAGGCTTCCCTTTCTGTATCGATTGGGAACAGACAAGTTTTATGTTGCGGGTATCAATGGAACCTGCGGCAATCTTTGAGCCGCTGATAAAAACGTATTGGGGATCGATTGACTCTGGCAATTCAAACTCTGGCGGGAAGGTTATATCTATTGAATCGCCCTCAACAACAGTGAAGAAATCAGGGGTATTTATTTGAACAGTTATCCCAACCTTGTAACCAACCTTGTCTGGTTTTACAGCCACCGTCGGGGCCTGTTCCAGGATCGGTTTTATCTGAAAGTTCCTTCTGAAAGACTCCTCACCAATCGTGATTTCCAGCGTATACTCTCCAGCCTTGAACGGGTTTATCAACCCGCATGGCGCCGGTATGCAAATTGAGAGTTCTTTCTGGTCAGGAAGCAGCCCGGGGAGTTTAAAGCTGATTGTACGATCACTAACTGAAACTTCCTGCACAGGCAATTCCGAAACAGCCACAAGCCCCCCTATTATTTTGTCTGGCAACCTGACTGCTTCAGGAAACTTTATTGCCACCATGACGTTCTCTGGGCATGGGGATTCAAGTGATATCTCCACCTCATACTGGGCGTTCAGCGTGGCGGTATCGGGTGTTACAACCACAGAAACTGAAGAAACCCCCAGAGCCATTCCAGGGGTGGCCAGTGCAAGACAAAATATCACGGAAAGAAATTTTTTCATTGTTTTTGGACCAATATCTCCAGCGCTATGTTATTTTGACCCTTACGGTACGTGCATGCCACTTTCGCACCCTGAACAATCATATCCGGTGTTCCCTTTTCCTTGGCAATACCGATCCAGATTTTGGTGTCGCCGGTGACAAGGAACCTTGTTCCATCTTCCAGAACAAGCTCGCCGTTTTCAAAAGATGCGACGGTAAGCCATGAAGTTATTTCTGGTTCAGCCTCTTTCAATTCAACCTTCAAGGCAATCAGAGAACCATCCGATTCCATACAGGTTACGCTGACAGTCGAGCCGATAGCCGCATCATCTGCCATGGATGTAAATGATTTCAGAATAAATGTTGACCCATCATCCAGCATTAACATTTTCTGATCCATTTTGACAATGATGCCAGTACGGATGATTTGTGTTGTGGGATCGGTCACCTGGGCTCTGTCAACAAGCATTACTCCTGCAATTGTTCTTCCCTCAAGAATCACGATTTGCCCTTTTCTTGAAGGAGTCACAACACTGTGACCCGCTGTTTCTGGATAGATGAGGAATGGTGATGTAACACCCTTCACTGTTATCTCAGAGACACCCTCGGCCTTGACCCAGTTACATGAGGTGATGCATCTGATGTCAACGAGTTCTCCTGCGATGGAAAAGGTTTGGGTTACTGCCTGATTCTTTACGTTAACAGTCCTGGCGTCCATCTGCTTTTCAGAATCCATGACGCCCTTGACCGCAACGACTGTTCCGGTTGAAAGTTTTTCGCCTTCAAAAACAGTGTTTCTGCTATAGTAAACAAGTGTGCCATCGGAGAGGAGGAATATTCTTCTTCCGCCTTCATCGGTTGTTACATTCACAACAATGCCTGATTTGACAGTGATCTTTTCAACTGGTTTTTCCTGTGGCGGTTTTGGTATAACCACCATTGAGAGGACTTTATAGCCTGTTATGTCATTTCCAACGGCTTCTACTTCCACCGTTTCGCCAACTGACGGTTTTCCCTTGTATACAGTTTTTGGGTTCAGGTAGAGCGCTGAACCAAAGCCGTTTATTGCGACATTGTTCTTGTCCAGGTCGGCAACGAGACCCTTGAAGTTGACCTTCTGGTCCTGTTCTCTGACATCAACAATGATTGCCAGAAGGGTTTTGCCAGAGAGTATTCCTTGCGCTTTCACAATCTGCCCGGTAGAAAGCTGGTTCGGCAGGATTGGGTCATCATACCTCTTGAGGGTGGTTTCGTAGCTGATTTTAACAGTTGCCAGAGTGCCATCATCAAGCTTTATTACGAACTCGTTCTTTTCAAAAGCTGCTGATTCTATCATTCCAGACCAGACGGCATTCTCTTTGGAAGGCGAAGCAGAAATAATTTTGCCGTTTTTGTCCATTCTGACAATATAGTGTCCGTCTTTTCCACCCTCTGGAATGCTGACCGGGAACGGTGAAGTGATATTCTTGCCAACCTTGAGAACATCAAAGCTGATAGTGTCTCTTGTAGCAAGATCAGCTTTTGTTACATTGACCTGGTTCTGGAATTCCCCAGCTGCGGAAAGCTGGCTGGTGAAAGGAACTCCAAGCTTCGAAAGCACCTGACCCGGGGTTTTACCGTTTGAGATGAGATTTAGCACATCCTCCGAGTTAAGGTCTAGCGCCATTCCAAGCATTGAAGAAACAAAAACATTTTTGTAATCAAAGCCACTCTGGTAAACGAGCTTTATTCTGTCGGCCTCACAAACACCATACTTGTCACAAAGAACGTTGAAAAAGGCCATTTTTTCGTATGTATTGCCCATTCTGTCCAGATGCTTCGGAACAAGTTGTCCGGCTTGGCCAATGACCGGGTAGAAACTTCCTGAAACAATCGCCTGGGCCGGAGTTTCTTTCGCTGCACCAAAAACAGGGGCATAAAAGAAGAAACCATAAACAAAAAGCAGAACCGAACAAACCAGCGATACTGCGACAGCCCATTTCGGGTGTCTTTGTGGAGCTTTTGATTTTGAGATTGCCTCTATTTCTCTTAGTACCCTTACATCCATCATCCTGGAATGGCTTGTGACCGAGGCCACCTTGTCGAGTTTCTCAGCGACCTTTTCCCTGAAAGCTATTTCTTCTTCAATCTTTTTTGCACATTCCTTGCATGATTTTATATGAACCCCTGCCATAGCTTTCTTTACCGGGCCGATGGCCCCAGAGGCGATTTCTAGGATTTCGTTTTCTTTTAGGTGCTTTTTCATTTTTAATTCTCCTGGCCGCATATCTTGAGCAGTTGTTTGCGTGCGTGGAACAACCTTGACTTCACGGTCCCAACCGGAACACCCAGCATTACGGCTATTGCCTGTATGTCGTGGTTCTGGAAGTAGTGTAGCACCACAACCTGCCGGTGTTCGTACGAGAGCCGTTCAATCATGTCCCTGATCTTTTGCGCTTCCTCATCCAGGATCATGGATTCGTCCATCTCAACGTTTGACTTGTCGACAACATTTTCTTTCCAGTCGGTTGAGAAATCATCAAGCTGGACCACATCCCCTCTCGATTTCTTGTAGATATTGCTGCACTCGTTTGAGAGAATTTGGTGCAACCATGGCCTCAAGGGGTACCTGGTGTCGAATCTGTCGATGTTTTTGAAGGCCTTGATAAAGGTCTCCGCAACAGCATCTTCGGCATCTGCGCTGCTTCTCATTATCAGCATCGCTGACTTGAAAAGCTCGATCCGGAATTCGTTGTAAAGCTGCTCGAAGGCATCAGAGGAGCCCTTTTGAGCCGCCAGAATAAGTTTCTTCTCTGTTTTGCGGTCAATCTGGCTCATTCTGTCTTCACCGCAAATACGATCTTGGCATTTCTTTGGTTCATGTTCGACACGTTTAAGATTTTAAACTTTGTTTGCCATCTTGCCAAGATTGTGAAGTTGTTTGTGATTGACTTTTTGCGCAAAATGCAGGTAGAATAAGGGAAATGAAGGCTAAACTAGCCACCACCATTTTGTTTATTTCGGTTCTGGTGGTAGCCCCCTCACAAGGTCTTTCAGACTGGCCCAATCCAAAGGGAAGCATGCAAAGGGACTTGAGTTCGACTGCTGTACATCCCCCTTTTGAGATAGATTGGGAGGAAGCTATCAAACCGCCATCCTTCTTGGTTTGTGGTAATGACAGAATCATAGCAGTTTCTTCAGATAGCGTGTCCATATTCTCCATATCAACTTTTGAGTTGATAAGAACCTTACAGGTGCAGATCACTGGAGAGCCATGTATGAATGACAGCATTTTGATCATCCCAAGTGCTGATGGCATCCATGCATACAATCTTGGGAATGGTTCCAACGCCTGGGACTATCCAACTGAGAAGGTCAGATACATAACAAACTCACCTGATGGCTTTCTGGTTTCTTACGAAAAAACAATAATTTGCCTGGACCCAAAGGGAAATGTAGCTTTTAGAGTAGAGCTCGAGGCAGAGATGCTGTCTTGTCCTGTCTTTTGTGGAAATGATAAATTTATCGTACCATGTAAAAATGCCATTATTGCACTAGATTCTCAAACACGGCGAATGATCATGAGCAAGCCAATCAATGATCAGGTTATTTACTGCGCATCGCCAAACTCTTCCACCGCGGTATTTGTGCTTTCAAAAGGCGGCAGTATCGCTATTTCAGTGCCATCTGGCGGAACACTCTGGACAAACCCGGAACCCAGGGGTTCCAACATTCAGATCGCATGTGACAAAAATCATGTCGTACTCTATGGTTCTTCTTCTGGTGTGACATGTCTCAGAACAGATGGAAGAATTATGTGGAAATGGTCGAAACATGAAGTCCAGTCAATCGTAAATACCGGAAGAATTCTTCTGGCTTCGTGCCAAGACGGCACACTTCAGGTGATTCAAATGGCAACTGGAACGACCCTCAACCCTGTCGCACTGCCCGGAAAACCCACCGGAACAATGGCAGTTGATCGCAGTTTTATATATTTGTCATGCGGGCCCAAACTGATCAGATTCGCGACAAGCGAATACCTTGCAATACTGGGTTTTACAGGCGATTTCGATTTTGGAACCATCAGACCAAATATCTCCACCCAAAAACAAATCAGGGTGACAAACCTGAGTAAAAAAGATCAGGTAGTGAAAATGACCATTGGCAGTAAGTTTTGTTCTATGTCTCCTTCAATCTTTAGCCTTACACCGGGCGAATCAAAAAGTGTTACCATAATCATAAAACCCTACGATGTCCTCGAACTTGAGGAAAAGATCGCCATTATCGCCGATACGTCAATGTACAGATATGTTCTTGGGGCCATGCTCACGATTGACAGGCTGGAGGGCGATGCAAACCTTGACTGTATTGTAGATGCACTCGATCTAATAGCTCTGGCAAAATCCCTTGGGCTCACATCAAAATCACCCTTGTTTGATAGCAAGCTCGATCTGGACAAGAACGGCATTATTGACCTCAATGATATATTGATAGTCGAAAGAAACTTCGGCAAAACCTGCTAGATCACACCACTACCTATTAAAAAATAAGGTTGTGTAATGTTTTTTTTGCTCGTTGCCAGTGATGCCTTAGAAATCTAAGGATCACCACATTTGATATTCATGCGAACCATCCAAAAAATAAGCAATCTCCAGCCTGGTTTCAAATCATATTCGAGGATCTATTCATAACAATTGTTCAGTTTGGCTTTAGATCCATACTCGTTTAAAGTAGCCACGACCAGAATTGTACATATTGTTGTCAATACTCCACTACCATAAGTTCCACTCAAAAGTAGGTAGAGATCTACAAAACTATGAATGATCTTTGAGTAATCCCTAAAAACCAATAAAAAAGCCCCAGTCAAAAACTGGGGCTTTTTGTTTTTACTGATACTTCTTTGTTACTACAGCGAGTACCTCGTGATGGTGAGTCTTCTGGCTGCGTCATTCCACTGGATGTCAAGCGGAATTTCCTTGGCCGGGTTGCCTTTCACGATCTCGTTCTGGATCATCAGCATCAGATACTCGGCTGGGACCATGATTGTAGTTCCATTGAGCACTGGTGCATCTGGCAGCGTTACAGTCTGGCCATTGATGTTGACATTTGTTGAACCAACAGTGATATCAACGGTGATTGTTCCGATTGTCATAGTGGCAGTTGTGCCAGCAACCGGTGCAGTTCCACCAAATGCGTTGGCAAGGAAATCAACTGGGACCATGACTGAGTTGGAGGCTGAGAGCGTCGGGGCAACTGGCATTGTTGTCGCTGTGCCATTGACATAAGCGACCGCGTTGCCAACAACAAACTCGACTTCCTGCATTGTGTAGTTGTTGAGCTGTATTGTGGTCTGGTTCGGGTTGCCTGCAGCATCGGTTGCAGAAATATTGACTGTATTGGTGCCCTTGACAAGATTGACTGTTGCTGTCCAGACATCAAACACTACTGTTGCTGGCTGACCGTTTACAGTAACCTTTGCGCCTGGCTCGACACGTCCGGTGAGCTCGTACGTTGTTGCATCATGGATGATAGTTGTTGGGTCATTGACCAGCAACATCGGTTTCTCGGTGTCTTTGATGATTGTCAGATATCTGGTTGTTGATGCGCCACTTGGTGAGGTGGCTTTGACAACTATAACGTTGGAACCTTCTTTGAGTGTTACATTGCTCTGGAAGGCACCCTTGATGTCGATGCCGACCTTCTGGCCATTGATTGTAACCGTAGAACCTGGCTTTGTGACACCCTTGACTGCAACAGTATTGGTATTGACGACTGTGTAATCAATTGGTTCAAGCTGGTCAATTGATGGTGGCTGTACATCGACACCTACCACTATATAACCTTCTCCATCAGCATAACCGGCGAGGTTGGCTTTGACTCTGATGATACCAGTCTCTGTTGGTGTAACTGAAACTGTGGTCTGGCCCTTGTCATTGCATCTTCTGGATGGGATAGAGAGTCCGGCACCTTCAATCTTGAGCTCAGCCTGTGCAGCTGGAGCATGTGAACCATATTCACGAACAGTGATATTGAGTGTTCCTGGGATCTGGGCCTTGAGTGTATCATCTGCTTCAACAATCACTTCGAGACCTTTGACTGAGTCAAACGAAGAGATGATTGATTTACCTTCAAGGTCAGTGTCGATCCTGTACTCATACGGGAACACAAAACGTTTGTTCGGGGAACGGTAGTTGATTGAAAGAACACCGGTACCAACACCAGTTGGTGTCATTGCAAGCATGACGTCTGTTGCTGCTGGATTGGTTTCTGATCTTTCAGTTCTACCATAAACGTTTGCCTCATGCACACCACCACCCGATATTCCAGCTAGATAGACCCTGGCTTCTGGGCCAAGTGGAAGATCGCGCTGGTCTGCTGGTGTAAATGTGAAGAGCAAGTGATTTTCTTTTCCATAGATAAGATCATAACCTTCTGGATCAAGGAGTTTCTTTTCCAAGGTTTGTCTTGTAGTTGCAGACTTGACTTCAACAACTGGGGCCTTGATCTGTAGGTAATTGTCGTTGGCCGGGAAGGAATCCCAGTCAAGATAGAATGCATTGTCTCCACCTGGCAAGAAGGCATCAATATTCGTGGCTGTTGGCCTGTAGCCATAACGGCGCTTCATTGTGCGTGGTGCGTATGGATCAGTCTGGAAGTTGAACCC
>JAKIZT010000014.1 GCA_022707885.1 Caldisericales bacterium
TTGCAACAGGCCTTTCGAGGATTCTTGAGATTGGAATGCCTGTAGTTCCTTCTTTTACAGAGAGAATACAGGTCCCGAATGGTTCTTACCCCAAAGGAGCATATCTTAAGGAAATTTCTTTTACCAATATTCCATTGCCAGAGCTTGAACCATATTATCCGAAAACTTGGGGCAAAGAACCTGGAACCCAGAAGCAAATAGAACTAAAGGGTTTTTTCCCGAAATCACTTGGCGATATGAAGGTGGAGAATGGTAATGATGGCCAGATTGCCACTATTTATTTCAATCCCATAGTGCTGGATTTTGATAAAAGAATGATCAGAGTAGCCAAGAGAGCCATTATTGATGTTGTCTTCGAATCAAATACCACTTATTCCCCCTCTCCTGAAAAACCTCAGAACAAAGCAGTTATTATTTGCCCAAATTCGCTGATCGAGGCTGCCAAAAAGTTGGAACAAGCCCAAAAAAATGATGGCTACACCGTAAGAACTGTAACAGTTGAAGAAATAGCCTCGACGTTTGAGCCACAAAAGGAAGAACCATCCTATAAAGGCCCCAAAGATTTCAGTGAAAAAGACAAAAAATATCTTGCAAAATATGATTATGAGCTGGCAAAAAAGATAAGGAATTTTTGTGCGAAAGAATCTCTGGAAACCTCTTTCATAACCATTCTTGGCGATGGGCTCCTTGTCCCGGCGTCTTTTTACTACCTGGAAAACTATTCCTCGCTTGAATATGACAGGTATGTCCCATCTGATATTTTTTATGCCTCCCCCGACCTTGATACTGTACCAAATATGTCCGTGGGAAGGTTACCAGTCAGAAACCTCAAAGAAGCAAATGATATTGTTGACAAGATTATTAGGTACAGGAAATCCATAAAACCGGAATGGTTCAAAAAAATTGTTCTTTCCGGGGGCGATCCTTTTAGTGGCGGTTTCCTTGGCGAGCTGGAATGCCAGTCGCTTGTCGATAACGGATATCTGGATGGGTTTGGTATCTCCAAGAACTATAAAACCAGGGACAGTTTTGATTCAAAATCCCTTCTCAAGGCTTTTACCGAAGATAATGGTTTGGTTTATTGTGTGAGCCATGGTGCTGGCAATGCAATCATTACTGAGCCTGGGAAAGTAACAAATACTGACATAATGGGGCTTCCGAAGAGAGATAAATTGCCGGTTCTGGTGAGTGTCGCATGCACCAATGGAATGTTTGACAACTCTGTTGTCGGGGTCGAATTTAAGGACACACCAGAGTACAAGGATATCTCTTTTGCACAAGCCTGCCTTTTCTCTCAAGGTGGCCCTGTCGCATATTTTGGAGGGTCCAGGCTCAATTATGCGGGAATAAACTGGACTATTGAGGGTGGTGTTGCAAAAGCACTGCCTTTTGATGAGATAGACAGACTTATGACTGAAGTAGTCAATGCCTATAACAACTGGGCAACCACCCTTGGAGAACTCTACAGCCAGGCGTTGAAAAAATATGTTGGCGTTGCAAAAGAAGGGTTCTTCACGACATCAAAATCATTGTTCTGTTTCACTTTCCTTGGTGATCCGACAATAAAGCTCCCACAAAACAGTGGTGGTGCTCCTCACAGGATGCCAGACGTAGAGGTGCTTGATTGTCCAATAACTAGTGATGGACTGAGTATCCCGATCATGTCAGTGGTTGAACCCAATCAAGTACTTGTGAAAACTGATTTTGAATGGATTGAATCAAGAAAAATCGACCTTGAAACTGCCAAATCGCAGCCTGTCCAAAAACTTACAAACCCAACAAACAAGACCTTTAGAGTGCCGTTTTCACACAATACAAAAAGTTTGTGGCAAGCCAGAATTGAATTGCCAAACAGCTCAGAGGTCTGGATATATTATATTACAAGGGCAAAATATGACCTAAAAGCTGTTTCAAACAGGCTTTTCTACACCGATAAACCATCAAAAAGACAAAACTTCTCTTTCCAGGTAATAAATGAAGGGTACAAAGATCTGCAAAACATTATTGCGCAGCTAAAAATTGATGGTATTACAAGAAAAACAAAAAAAATTGGAAATTTGGAGATCAACTCATTAAAGCAGCTCAATTTCACGATTGAGGGGCTTGAAGAAGGTGAACATACCGTCAACTTCGAAGTAAAATCTGATATTAAGGATGATTTCCCCAAAGACAATGTTTTTGAGAAACAGCTTGTATTGACTAAAAGTGAAACGGCCAAAGCCCTTTGCCTCATATCGTACCTTTTCAACGCATCAACCGCAAAAAAGATCTTCGGGATTGATTCATACGAAAAATCTGTAAAGGATTTCAAGAAAATCCCAACTGAAATTGTGACGTATGGCGATGATAGCTATATGTCGCTGCTTTTTGGTTTTGGATACCAGGATTTTGCAGAGCTTGGTGCGGACACAGTCATCATGGCTTCACCCAATTTTGCAAATCCGTATGACAGTAAATTTGTAAAAGTGTTGTTTTCATTTGTAGAGAATGGCGGCCAGGCAATAGGCTACGCGTGCCTTGGATCAGAATCTGGTGGCAGCAATTACACGGCATATGCAAAGGTCTTTGGTTTCAAACAATCGCTTGAGTACGGATTGTCGGAAGATTCATTTACATTTGATGTGCCCATTGATCCTGCAAATGATTTCTTCCAGGGCATGGATGGCATGTCAGCAAAGGCCATTATGTCAAATACAATTCCTGCCCAGTCATGGGACGAGTGTCTTGATGGGGCAAAAATCGTTTCAAAAAGCAAGGATGTGAAGAGCATAATTGCCACAAATGGAGGCAATTCGATTTATTTCTCGACCCTATATGAGAATACCAATCCTGAACATTTCAGATTCCTATATAACCTTTTAACCTACAGCCACAGGCCGCAACCTGATGTTTCGCTGTACAGTGGTTCGATTTCGTGTGATCCACCGGTTGCTCTTACATCCTCAAGGGTGAAAGTAGATGTGAGTATTGTAAATTCAGGTAATGTGGCATCAAAGGAAGCCAGATTGGTTTTGGAACCCTTTGGTTTCTCAAAGACTGTTCCGCAGATAGAAAAGGGTAGCAAGACAAATCTTGAATTTGAGATAGAAACACCTGATTCACCTGGGATCCTTGAGCTTGGCGCCAAGATAGCCATGCAAGGGGAAGTAAATGAAAAAAACAATGATTCAACTTATAGACTCCAGGTTCTTCCGAAAGGAAGGGAAGGTTCGCTGGAAGCCATTTCAAATCTCAATATATCCGATTTCATGATCTTGCCGGACAAACCCTTCTATGTGACCGGGAAAGCACAAAAAGGAGCTTTGATCAATTGTCAGGGCTCTCTTGCCAGGGTATCTGACAAGGGTGATTTTAAGGTATATGTTAAGCCTTCTGGTCAAGGACTGGAACTTGGTGTAACAACCATAGAAGGGTTTTCTTCATCGAAAAAAATAAACTGCACATTTGCCACACAAAAGAATGTTGCAGGGACCATTGGCAAAAATTACTTCATCCAAAATCAAACCTATACCAAGGACCTGAAAACACAACCGTTTTTCCAGAGAAACAACGAGACTTATGTCAATTTTACTGTAGTTGGCAAAACACTTGGTCTTGATATAACAACAGATGGAGACAAGTGGTCATTTGGTAATAGTTCCTTCACCATGAGTGGAACACTTGAAACTGGCAATGCCAAGATTGAAATGGGTGGTGCACAAAAAGATGTACAATCACAGCAGCCAATAATGATGCTTGATTCTGGTCTTTGCATTCCAGCCAGTTTCCTTTCGCAGATCTCATTCAAGATTGAGCAGGACAATAAACCTGGATCATTCCTTGTGCTATTTCCAAATAACGTGAAATTGCCGGAAACACCTTTAGAACAAATATTTTCAAATGGTTTTGCCCGGCCCGAAACCAAAGAACTCAGAATGCCAAAAGAGACTGATTATGGGCCTCCAGTTCTTCTTTCTTACGGGGCTCTTGACGGGGAAGTCAAGGATGTCATGTCTTTGTCGCCTACCAAAAAGGGTTTGTATCTTCTGACTTCGAGAGGTGTAGAACTCTGGACGGCAGAAGGTGTCTTTTCAAAATGCATAGGTTTCCCGCCAACGCTCGTTACTGATGTTGGCGGAAGCTGGTACAGCTTTCTCTATAGCAACTCCAACAGTTTTGATGGAAAAACCCCAAAAATTGCTTTTGCTGCAAACGATAATGACAATTTTGCTTTTGCAACACAAGATTGTTTGGCAGTCTATGATGAAAAACTGAAACTTGTAAAAAAGTATAAATTTGATGATCCAATTTACCTTGATGTTGGTATACAGACCGACTCAAAAGGTAATTTCTATTACCTCGATCAATACAATTCTATCTGGAAAGTTGACCAGGAGGATGCCGAACCAATAAATCTTGTTGACAGTGATGGCGAGGATATTGATGAATTCTTCAATTTTACAGTCCTGCCGAATGGTAATATAGCAATCAATGTAACAGAAGGTTTGAAAGAAACAAAGAAATGGTCTGCGCTTCTTTTTGATCCAACAGGCAAATTGCTCGGTAGGAAAGATTTTACAATTAATCCAGAGAAAGCGCTTGAAGAAGAGGTAATGAGCAGTATCCAGTTTCCGACAGCTCTGTTGTCCATGAAAAGTGGTGGTTTTTACGCAATATATACAAGCTATGATGCATTGTTTGTGGAAAAATGGGACGAGCAATTTGAACTTACGGACAAAAAAATAATCCAGCTTGAGGGTATTTATGTAAACTCTGTCTATAAAACGTCGTCGGACAATTTCTATATGGCCATAACAGCTGGATTTATGGAAGAAGGATTGTCTGAAAACAAATTCAAAATATGCAAGGTTGGTCCTGATTTCAAAACACAACTCATGGTTCCATTTATCGTGAGGCAGAGCAACAGGCTTGTATCGCCTTATTTTATGGAGTTCTCCGAGGATGGCGACCTATATATGGGTGGCGAGCAAAAATGTGTTGTTTATGACAGATTTGGAACCAGAAAAGATGATTTTGTAATATCATCAGGAGATGAAAAAACTGCTTTTAAGCCGGTAATGCTGAAATTTGATTCTGGAAAGATTGTTGTGCTCAGTATTGATTATTTTGAAAGCAACATCATTATCTCGGACAAGGGCGGAAATCTCCTCAGAAAAATATCCTTGTCAGGTGAAAACGGATTTTATCCATATGCCATCGAGCCAAATCTTTCACAAAATGAAATTTATATTTTGGATGGAATGGGCAAGATCCACGTAATACCTTCTTACCTTGACCAGGACAAAAATCCAGAGGGATTTGAACCCAAGAAATCGGTTTCAATAATTGGCTATGGCAAAGGTTTAGCTCAGGCTCCTGTTGCAATGAGATATTTTAATGGCAAACTCTACGTTTTGGATTTTTATGGACAGAAGGTGTGCTGTTACGACAAAGACCTTAATTTCCTCTTCGAGTTTGGAGGGCTTGGTGAAGGGACCGGTCTGCTTATGGATGCCATATCATTGTGTACAGACAACAATGGAAATATCTGGGTTGGAGACATGTCGAAGTCGAAACTTGTCGTATACTCTGGAGATGGCGGTTTCCTTGGCGAGATTGGAAAAGAGGGTTTTTACACCTCTCCAGGCTCAATTGAGGCTTATAGCAATGATTCCTTCTCCTGGATGTCACCACTTGATTTCGCAATCGGGAAAGGCGGTCTTGCCGTTTTTGATTATGGTCATGACAGGATACTCATGTGGAATTCTAAAAATGAGTCCACAACGATGTCTATTACCCCTGATGATCTTAAAATGACCGTTTTCCCGACGCAAAAGATTTTCAAATATACATTTGAGGTCACAAACACTGGCAGTGGCAACCTTGAGGGCACAATATCGTCTGAAACCGGAGGAGTGACTATTGTCCAGCCCAAGATAATAAAAAATATCCATGAAGTTGTACTCGAATGTGATTTCTCAAATATGGACATACCAAAGAGCATTAACGTTGTGATCCAAACCAATGTTGGCACCAAAAAGATAAGCATTCCCATAACAATTGTTCCGCTTGATGTCTTGTTGGTGGTGGGCGAGCCGGTTTGCGGCAATGCAAATGGTGTTTTCAGACTTGCGATGCTTCCTTATTCAAAAAATGATAAAATTATTGTATCTACAAAAGATTTGGAGAAGATGTTCGGTTTGAAGGGAATTATTGCAAAAGACAACAATAGTGCATACTTCACATATGGGCAGAGAAGGATTGGTTTTGTGAATGGTTCCAGCATCGCTGATTTCCAGGTTGGCGAGGACCACTTTAATGTTAATTTGGGTGTGGAAGTCACAAAACTTATTGACGGTGGTCTTACCGTGCCTGTTGAAACAATTGCAGCATTTTTAAGTTGCAAAGTTATCCCGGAAGACAATTTCATCAAGATGACCGCCAGGTGAAGATAAATCCCGATTTGCTTATAAAAGGTGCCAAGGATTTTGGCATCAGTCTTGGTGAAAAGCAGACTGGCGCTTTTTCTGAATATTGCGATTTTTTGATTGAGAGAAATCGCTTGGTCAACCTTACTGCCATTACAAATCCGGATGAAGTGGTTTCAAAGCATTTTGCGGACAGCCTGGCAATCAATCTAGCTATGGACATGTCCCTCAGAAAAAACCTCATTGATATTGGTTCTGGGGCCGGGTTTCCAGGTGTTGCCATAAAAATTGCCTTTCCAGCCACCGAGATAGTCCTTGTGGAATCGATAGGCAAAAAAGCATTTTTTCTTGAAGAACTTATACATAAACTTGGGCTTCCCGGTATATCGGTTTTGAATATCAGAGCAGAAAGCATCCCACAGCTAAAACCTGAATATTGCAATCACTTTGAGATTGTCACGGCAAGAGCCGTTGGTAACTTGCAATTGCTTCTCTCTTATGCAAAGCCTTTGCTTGTTCCAGGCGGTTCGCTTGTACTTTGGAAAGGCAGGGACGACATTTCAGAATTGCCCTCGATGCTTCCAAAAATAGAGAAAATGGGTTTTAATTTAATCAAAACAATTCCCTATAAGATTCCATTATGGCACCTAGAGCGCTTCCTTGTATACCTGCAATGCTTGTAAAAGGCGTTCAGTCATATAAAATGTGCTTTTCAAGGAGGTATCGATGAGTGGTTTTGATAGCAGGTTGCAAGCCTTTAAAGAGAGAAAAGAAGAAACAATACGTGACAAACACATGTATTATCTTAATGAAATACAAGCGCACGAAGGCCAGTTTGTTATTATTGGTGGGAAAAAATATTTGAATTTCACTACGTATTCCTATCTTGGCCTTTTGGGGCACCCCAAGATAAATGAAGCAGCCAAAGCTGCGATAGACAGGTTTGGCTCTGGAACACACGGCGTGAGAATCCTTGCGGGAACCACGTCGATACATGTCGCGTTGGAAAACAGAATTGCCACTTATAAGAAAACTGATGACTCCATAGCTTATTCATCGGGATATGTCACCAATCTTTCCACCATTTCAACGCTCACTGGAAATGGCGATGAGATATTCTGCGATATAATCAATCATGCTTCAATATATGATGGTTGCTTGCTTTCAAGGGCAAAGTTCACAAGATTTAAACACAATGATATGGAAGACCTTGAAAACCACCTAAAGAATTCGAAGGCCGTCGGCAAATTAATTGTTGTTGATGCCGTTTTCTCAATGGATGGCGACATTGCCCCACTCCCAAAACTGATTGAATTGGCAAGAAAATACGATTGCCTCCTCATGGTTGACGAGGCCCATTCACTTGGCGTGCTTGGCAAAACAGGGCATGGAATCATGGAACATTTTGGCCTCAAAGAGGGAATTGACATTCAGATGGGCACCCTATCAAAGACGATCCCTGCAATCGGTGGCTATATAGCGGCCAAAAAAGATATAATTGACCTGCTCAAATATAATGCCAGAGCATTTGTTTTTTCAGCAGCACTTCCACCACCAGCAGCAGAAGCAGCCAGGGTTTCTTTTGATGTTCTTGAGGAAGAACAGTGGAGACTCGAAAGACTCAGAGACAATATCTCTTACTATATTAAATCACTCAACCAGGCAGGTTTTGATACAGGTGTAAGCCAGACAGCCATAGTCCCGATCATCCTAAAAGATGAGTGGATGACCCTCGAAACAACAAGACTCCTTTTTGAAGAGGGTGTTTTCATAATGCCGATCCTTCCACCTGCTGTCCCGCCAAATACTTCAAGACTCAGGGCCAATGTTACAGCTTCTCATACCAGGGAAGACATTGATTATATGGTTGATGCTCTTTCCAGGGTCTGGAAGAAATTGGGAATGCGCTGAACAAAAACCAGAACTTTCCCCTCTGATTCAATTATAAAATCTCCCAGTGCCAGATTGCTTACCCATCTGGCAGGGCCTGGTTCTATTTTCCCCTCAAATGGATATTTAAGGCCAGACAGTTTCATGTTTGTTGTGCCAAAGAAGGGCAGGATGCTTACTATCATGCCCTTGTTACATTTAATGTGACAATATCCTGAGGTCGAGAAGATTTCAAAACCCTCACAAAATCCTCTTAATTTTACTCCAAGCTTGTTTTCAAGCCAGAAGAGCCAGTAATTGAAGAGAACATGGTCTGGTCTTCCTGTTTTGCCACCAGTTAGGCCAACAATGCTTATTTCCCCAAAGCCTCTTTTTGAGAGTTCTTCTATGGCCAATTCGCCATCTGTGGCGTTTTTCTGTTCTGGATAAGAAATTATTTCTATGCCAAGATTCTTTATTTTTGAAAGGCTCTGGGGATTGACAGAATCCATATCACCAACAACAAGGTTTGGTATTATGCCAACCGAGAGGAGACCATCCAGCCCTGAATCGGCTGCACATGAGAAAGAATAGTTGCCGCAAAGTTCGATGTCCTGGCTGCAGGTGGAGCCCCCAAGTGCAAGCAGGGCTATTTTTTCCAAACTCTCTCTCCTGCAACGTATGTTGCCACGAACGGGATTTTTTCCACATCCCAGGGGTCTTTGCCCCTTATGTCTTCAGATAGGATTGCAAAATCTGCCGCAAAGCCTTCTTCCAGAACGCCTCTTTTGGGGCCGCCAATGATATTGGAGGATTCCTTTGTGGCTATCCGCATCGCCTGTGAGAAACTTATGGCCTCTTGTGAATTGACCTGATTATCAGTGGATCTTCCTCTTGTTGTTGCACATGCAAGAGCCGTAAGGGGATTTGGGTCGACAACTGGTGCGTCACTTCCAAAACCAACAGTGGCGCCTGCTTTCATGAGTGAATTAAGTGGGTATGAATATTGTGCAAGTTTTGGCCACTCAATTTTGATTGCTTCAGCATCCAGCGGCATATGCGATGGGTTGACCACTACCGGAATGTTTAGTTTTGCCGCTAAAGCGATGCTCTGCGGTTTTGCACACTGGAAATGTTCAATGGTGTCCTGACCGCTGTTTTCACCAAAAACGTGAAGAACATTTTTTACCGCTTCGTCGCCTATTGCGTGTATGGCAACACCTAATCCTATCTGGTGGGCCATCGTGATTTTCTCTTTCATCTGGGGAACGGTAGTTACTTCTATCCCTTTTGTACCATCCGAATAGGGTTCTGAGACCAGGGCAGTTTTTGAGCCAAGCGAACCATCAGCAAACAGTTTTAGTTGGCCTGTCCAGAACATTCCTGAGCCAGTTCCTGTTTTTGCTGAAAGGTCGACTGCCCAGGCCAGGGCATTTTCCGGGATGCAAGCGCATGTCCTTATTTTGAGCATTCCCTTGCGATCCATGTGGGCCAGTGTTACAAAATCATCGAGTGTACCGAACGACCTGCATGATGTTATTCCGTATGACAGAAGGTGTTCTGCCGCTTTTAGGAGGAAACCTTCAAGCTGATCGGTTGTTGGTGAAGGGATTTTTTTTCTTGCGTACTCATCAAATGCGCTATCGTAAAACATCCCGTCAGGTTCATCATCCTGGTTTTTACCGATCCTTCCACCTGAAGGATCGGGGGTTTCTTTTGTTACGCCGCACTCTCTCATGAATTCAGAATTTATCAAAAAAGAGTGCCCGTCAACTTTGGTGAGAGAGCATTTGTGGCCGCAGGTTGCATCATCTATCAGCCATCTTGTTGGTTTCTCATGATCGAACCAGGCCCTGTCGTCCCAGCCAAATCCCCTCAGAAATTCTCCTGGGGCCAATTTTTTTGTGTATGCCCTTATTTTATCTAGGAACTCTGCAGATGACTTGCACCCTCTGAGATCACAGAGCGTCAGGGTTTGACCAAGCCACGCCATGTGCAGGTGGGCGTCACAAAAGCCGGGGATAATTATACCCTTCTTGTAATCATGGACCTCGCCACTGAAGTTTTTTGAAAGATCATCAAAGAAGCCAATTTGTTTTATCTTGCCATTTTCTACAAGAATTGAGTTGTCAGTGACTTCTTTGCCCCAGATGTGCGATGCTTTAATAAGGATGCTCATATTATTTTCACTTTTACAGTTGGTGTCTGGAGGACTGTTATTCCGTCTGGAAGGCCACTAATTTGCACTTTTACGTTCTGCTCCCCCTGTAGGAGGCCAGACACATCAATTGTCGCTGATGCGGTTGTTAGAGTGGCTATTATTGATGATGGACCCTGGAATGTGACCTCGATTATCCTGTCGATTACTTCGTATTGTTTATCTGTTGGCTTGACATCGACATAGAGGTTCAATTTTTTTCTTGAGAGTGGTTCAATCTTTATGGTTACCCTGACCTCTGAGGCGTCTGCCGAGACATCCAGAGGGATTGAAAGTGGTACCATTACGCTTGTGGTGCTCAGTATGCCATTTAGATTGTATGGCTCGGTGTATATCGATTCAATTTTTGAGATTGTAGCATAAGGGCCAGAAATTGTTATTGATTTTGGCGCCCAGTCTATTTCTGTTATGACGCGGTCTGTTGGCAGTGTGCCTGTGGTATTTGCTATTACGCCAACAGTTTTGATGTCTTGTTTTGAGGAACTTTTGATTTCAACGCTTATGGTATCAAATTTTGGCCTTATCTTCATTTCTTCGAGGGTAGATTTTTTGACTGGTTTCCCGTTATTATCAACCAGATCATAAGACATGCTGAATCTGTTTGAACCTTCTTTTACAAGTGCCCTGTTCACTTTTACGTGCACCTCTTTTATGTTGGATAGCCCTTGGGATGGTCCGTATATGATCAATCTCTTTGGATCGGTTTGGGCTTCGCCAAGTGTTATACCAGCAGGCGCCTGACCATAATATGTTACGACGATTGGAAGTTCTTTTTCCTGGAGCTTTTGAAGATCTACAGAGACAACGTTTGGGTCAATATCAACAAGCCTTACTGTTTGCGGGAAGTCTACTTTGACAAAAACCTGGTCTTTACCCTGTTTTTTGTCCAGAAAGTCGACGTATGCGTTGATATTCTCTTCCCTGATTTTCTCAAGCAATATTTTTGAACCCCTGAGTGTTACGGTAACATTCGGTAAAGTAGTTGTATTGGCGATATTTTCTGGCAAATTTCTTGTCTGTACGGGCACTATAAAGCTTTTTGTTACCTCTGGCCCCTGACTCTGTGAAACATAAAGCCAGATGGCAACTGCTATAAGCAAGGCAGTTATTTTCAGGCCAAGGTTTGATGTGATATCACGAAACATTTGGCCTCCTTAAGTTGGCAAACACTTTGCCTCTGCTCTTTATCATATATTTCAATAGACCTTCAAGTTCGACTCTCGAAAGGTACCTTGTAAGTGAACCTGCAGTGGCAAGCGATATTATTCCGGAGGTCTCCGAGACAACCACGATAATCGCATCGGTCTCTTCGGAAAGGCCGACAGCGGCCCTGTGCCTTGTTCCAATATCAGGATCAAGGTTTGGGTCCTGGGAGAGGGGAAAAACGCATCTTGCGTATGCTATTCTTTCGCCCCTGATGATTATTCCGCCATCATGGAGTGCAGAACCTGGGTAAAATATTGTTTCTATGAGCGCTGAGTTTGCCTGTGCGTCGATTTTTGTAGCCCCGTTCTCATAATCACCAAGACCAACTTGTCTTTCGATGGCGATTATTGCACCGTGTTTCCTGTCTGACATGTGGCCAACTGCCTGACAGATTTCGTTGACTAAGGTGTTGACTTCCTGGGCCTCCATGAAGTCAATTGCTTTGCTAAAAACTGATTTCTGCCCAAGTGTGCCTATGGCTTTTCTTAGTTCTGGCTGGAACAGAATTGCAAGAAGGATTGGCAGGGTCATTGGAAGAACTTGGAGAACTGACCTGATCATCCAGTTTAGGGCGATCAAACCTAGCCATCTTGATATGTTGTCAGCGATGATTAGGGCCAGAAAGAAAACTGCTAGACCCTGGAAAAGCTGGAGCGCTTTTGATGCTTGAACAATTTTTAATACATAATATATGATAATCGCTATTATTAGAATATCGAAGATGGTTTCGGGAACTGGTATTGTGCCACCCACTTTTGGTATTGCAGCGAATCCAATTGACCGCAAAGTCTGGGTAAAAACATCAAGCAGGGGCAACAGCTACCTCCTTATTTGCCAATGAGCTCCGAGGGAGTTATCTCCTTGGCATTGGCTGGTTTTTTTATGCTAGTGAATTGATCGTATGAAAGCAGTGTAAAAGTGTATTTGCCTGGTTTACTGGCTGGATTTTCTCCAGTATCTATAAAAACTATCTCATACCAGAGACCATTTGGACGATATTTTATCTGGACCGTTTTTCCAACAAGGATTGATTTTGGGTCCCAGCTGAGGGTTGCTCCAATAAGTTTTTCCCCATCTGCAGATTTGCCGGCATCCGCTATTGGCGTCATTATCTTGGTATTGCCAAAGGACATTAATGGCTCAAGCATTTTTCTTGGGTTTACTTCCGGCATTGGTATCTGAAAAACTGGATCATCAATCAGTTTGAATTTTATCCAGTCTTTTATCTGGTCATCCACATAATAAACAACTGGTGAGATGCCAGATTTTGTTGCGGATATTGTATCAAGTAGGCTGTGATCAGAACCTTCAATAATTGTTTCTGATTTTGAAAGCTCTCCCTTGATATTGTTGGAGTAAATCTGGACAAAATACCTGGTGTTCTCTGTCAAACCATAGATGGCCTCACCCTTGTTTATGGTCACTTTGCCAGTTTTTTTGTCTTTTTCGTAAAAAGTGCTTGTCGTTTCTAAAACAAAACCATTAAGCCTGTTAATGACATCTCTTGCTTTCACGAGATGACCTTCGTAGGTCTCAGGATCGAGCTTGATTTCTATGGGTTTTGAAAAATCGACTCCATCAAAATATTTTAAAAAAGGTTGGTAAAGTGAGTGCTCGACAAAAATATAGTTCGGTGTTGAAGGAAAAGGTGCCAGCCATCTTGTAAATTTCCCCTGGTTGTCGGTTGTGGTGCTCACTCCGGCTATTGTTACAATGGAACCTTCAACAGGTTTTCCGGAGCTTGAATCTGTTATCAAGCCCTCAATCCAGAAACCAGCGAAAGCCGTATAGGCACCAAAACCTACAACAAAAACTACAACCAGGAGAAATATTACAAGTGTTTTTTTCATTTTATTGTCCGATACTAACGATTTGCCAGGATTTTTCTGGAGTATGTTGCAGCACAAGGCTTCCGCTATAAGAATCCTGAAGAACCTTTACTTTTATCATCCCGGCTTTTGGATTTCCTGATTCCTTCTCTTTTGTGTCCTCATCATACTGCATGAGGCTGAATCTAACGGTGACCATCTTTTTGTTGCCAGTGCTCTGGGTGATTGCCTTTACACCATCAATTCTAACGTTGAGATAGTCAGTACCATGATTCTTTGAGCGTTCCCAGGTTTCGGAGAATGTTTTTAGATCGCCACCCTTGTCTTTTTGGAAATTGGATCCTTCCAATACATATGTGTTCCACGCTTGCTCGTATTTTCCATCAAAACAGAGTTTGAAATAATTCCTAATGGCTCTGGCTGGCGAGTCCTGGAAAATTGTATATACAGAGCCAATAAATGTCAGGCCTACAATCAGCAGGAGAAACCATGTGAGTGGCCCGGCAAGTGTTGATTCACTTCTGTTTATTCTTTTGGTATCTGTCCCTTGTAGATTTTCCATACTCCATCCTTGTCCTTCCTCAGATAATAGTCTTTGGGATCAGAGGTTTTTGGGTTGCCGCTGACTATATTTTCTGTTTGTATCCTTACAATCTGGGCAGTTATTTTAGCAAGTGGATCTTGCTGCTCGTACACTTTCAAAATTTTGAACTCAGTCATTTTGGTGCCATGGCTTCTGGCGTTGGTGAGATCATCCCTGAACTTTTCGAAGGACATTGTTGGACCACCCCTGTCCCTCATAAACTCTGAATTGGGATAGATGTAGGACCAGGCTTTTTTGTAATCCTGATCCATTATCGCACTGAAATAGCCCCTTATCGATTTTGTTGGTACATCTGGAAGGATCCAGACAACCACCCAAAACCCTACAAGCAGGCAAACAACAACAAGGGTAATGATTAAAGCCCTTATGGCTTTGCTCATTTGTCTTCCACCCCCATTATATTGTTCCAGAGGGAATTGCCAAATATTGATGAGAAGAACTTTTCAAGACTGGCCCATGGCATGTTGCCCTTAACCCTGTCATAAATCCTTGACTCATAATAGTCTGAGAGTCTTTTTACATAGGCTGAAACAACAGAATCACCCTTGGAGCTTTGCCACATGCTTACAACCTGTGGTTTAATTTCAACCTTTTCATACTTCTTGGTTTCAGAATTGTAGAGGCTTATGGTGCCATAAAGTGTTGACTGTTGGGCAGGATTTCTCTTGTTCAATCTTATTATATATTCTCCACTCTTCTGGGTGACGATTGGCTGTATGATTCCCTGCTCCAGTTTAAGCGGGAAAGTGGGTGTTGGTGGGAAAAGTGCATTGCTTACTTCGACTTCAGTTATTGATTCTTTTGGAACTGCTATCATTTTCCCGCCATTTTCACGGGAAGCCAGATCGGTCGAGTATTTCTTTGCGACTTCAGCAAAGTTGTTACCCTTTCCTTTTGTAAGTTCCTCAAGAACCTTGTTGCGTGTTTTCTCGTCAGGTACGACTATTACTTCATAATCAACAGTCTCCGGAACTACAAGCTGGTCCTTTATTGTATTGAAGTATTCCTCAAGTTCCGAAGTCGTTGGTTGGCCCACCCCAGCCCTTAGAGGCTCTGTCATCTTTTCATAAACGAGCTGATTTCTTACCTGGGTTCTGAACTCGGATTCCGATACCTCACCCTCTGTGAGGTATTCATCAAGAGTATTCAGCTGGGATATTGAGATTACATCCTTGATTCTTTGTTCGATTTGTTCGTTAGGGATGTCATATTGATTTGTGTCTTTTGCCTTTTGTAGAACAACAAAGAAGTCTGTGAGATTTGTAATTGCTTTTGTCCTTGCAGTGCTGTAAAACTCCTGAATTTCCGTTGCCGTGGAGTTTGTCTGTGGTTTTACGCCAGCTCGCTCCATGTTTTTGATCTCAAGGTAAATCATGCGTTCTGTGATTGGAAAATCAACTACAATCCTTGCTACATCGCGTTTTGAATACACGTATAGAAAAAGTCCGCCAAAAGTCAAAAGTATTATGAGCAGCGGAACAATTATGTACGGCGCGATGTTTACGCGCTTTGTTTCCTGTTTTTGGTTTGCCACTGAATTCATTCCTCCATTTACCGGTTACGGTTGATTAGTAGCTGGAGTCTGTTGAGTCGGGATCTGGGAATCTGGATTCTGTATTCCTTGGTTTTTAAGGATATTTTGTAATTCCTCTTCGGATGGCAGGTTTTGAGTCTGGTTAGTGGTTGTTGTGGTAGTTCCGTCACCAACGCCCTTTCCCATTAGTTTTCCAACCCATAGCCCAAAGTCTTCGAATGGGGCAACAATATTTGACTGCCACCACACAGTAAAGCTCTTCCATGGATTGCCAATTGAAACGCCGAGCTTGTTTCTCTCTTCCTCAAGCCACTTTGACTGCTGTTCGGATTTTTTCTGGGCCTTGAGTTGTTTTATTACTTCCTGCTTGACAGATTCGAATGGGAGTTTTTCATAGTTTCTTTTTGTAATGAGCTTGACTATGACGATGTCTTTGCCTGCTTTTACGACCTTTGAGTAAACCTGGTTTGGTTTAAGACCCCATGCAGCTTCAACTATCTCTTTTTCATAGGGATAGCTTCCCGCCTGTGCCTCTTTTGCTTTCTGGAGCTCTGCCCAGAAGAAGCCGGAACTATCGGTTGAGAGCATGCTTGGGAGCTCACCGGCATTGAACTTTGAGAGATCATCTTCGGAATACTGCTCCGCAGCTTTTGCAAAAGTTATTTTGCCAGAAAGTAGATCCTTGAGAACCTGGTTTGCCTGTGTCTCTTTCTTTTTGAGCTCATCTGCTGTTAGTGCTGTATTCGGATCACTCTTGTTTGTGCCAACCCAACGGATAGTTGCTATTCTTGCAGCCTCTGTCGGATTGTATTTTTCAGAGTTCTTTTTCGCGTCGGTGATATAAATCAAGTGCCAGCCGTAGGTTGTACGCACTGGTTCAGAAACTTCTCCAACCTTCATCTTGATTGCAGCATCATTAAATTCAGGAACAAGTGAATTACCTTGATCGGTGACAAGTTGACCATTCTGGATTTTATACCAGCCAAGGTCTCCTCCATTTGGTTTTGTTGCGTCATCTTCAGACTTTTGTTTCGCGATCTCTGGGAACTTCTTGGGGTCCTTCATAATCTGGGCACGGATTTCATCAATCTGTGTCTTCTTCTTGGTACCAACATCAGCTGCGTCCTTTGTGCTATCGTACTTCAAAAGGATGTGCGACAGCTTGAGTTCAGCATTGCTATTGTAGAAATCAAGCGCTTCCTGGTCGGTGACTTCAGGTTCCTTGACGTATTTCTCAAAGAGTTTGTTCATGTAGACTTGTACTGTCAGTTGGCTCTTGTTATTTGCTACTATGAATTCCCTCATTTTGACTTCATTTTCGAAACCCTGTTGCTTGATCCATTCTGCAGCATTGCCCTCTTTTGGTTTTTGCTGATCGATAAGTTTCTGGGCCTCATCCTGGTATACCTTGTCTTCGATCTTGATGTTTTCTCTCTCACCAAGCTGGAGGAAAAGTTTTTCAGAGATAAGCTGTTGAATCACCTGCTCTTTTGCAGAAGCGAGCATCTTCTGAAACTCTTCTGTACCAAACTGTGGCATCTGGTCCTGTGATACCTGTTGCTGGATCAACTGATATGCCTTCTGTTCCAGTTCATCGGTTGTTATTGATGCTGAGCCAATCCTGGCCTCAATCTTGCGACCCGAGTATGCCCAAATTCCGAAGCCCAAAAGGGCAATAATGACAAAGATGATCGTCCAAATGGTGACTCTCCACCCTTTTGACATCGGTTTGTAAATCTTCGTCTCTTTGACTTGCGGGATCAATTTCGCCCTGCGAAGTTCTCTTATCTTGCTTTCTTTACCCATTATATTTACCTCCGAGCAATTAACAAATAACCATTTTATGCGGTGTCAACTCACATGTAAAGTAAGTGTTCCACTTCACCTAAACCTGAGTGTTGCACATGGTTCCATTAAGAATTTGTTTCGTGCTCGAATCAATACCGAATATTAAAAAACATTCAAGTCTTGCTTGAGGAAAGTTCTACTTGCGCGGCTACAAGGCATGTTAAAGGAAAACATGATACATCGAAATGTTCCATGACAGCACGAAAAAAGTGCTGTGAAATTTGCAATTTCATTGTCCGGCCAATAAAATCTGTTCCAAGGGGGTAGCATGAGAAAAATTATTTCATTGTTGTCTTGCATGGTTATTGTTTTTCAGATTTTTATTCCGGCACAAAATACAACTTTGGCATCCAGGACGGCATTTGTAGATGGTTTTGGTCTTGGGGCCGAAGCTGGAGATGGCTTTATAAAGCTTACCTGGGAAAGAGTTCCCGGGGCTTCTGGTGGTTACTATGTTTATCGCAAAGATGGCGAAAATGGCACTTATGGGGCACCCCTGACTGATTTTGGGGTTTTTGGGAATGTTTTTTATGACGGCCCAATCCCGAATGACAACAAGTATTGCTACTATGTTGCCCCACTTGATGAAAACTCCACTGAATTTGGCAGGTCGGTTGAAGCCTGTTCCTCGCCAATATCACAAGCGCCGTCATTTATCGAACAATGCAAGACGGTCCTTGTTTTTGTTGTTGACAGTGTCAATTATTTGCACAACGGTGTCAAAAAAACCATGAGTTCGCCGTTCCTTCTTGTCGGGAGGAGAACTTATCTTGCTTTCAGATATGTGACAGAACCACTTGGCGGGAAAATCGAATGGGACCAGGTCCAGAGAAAAGTTACTGTCACACACAAAAATACTGTTGTGGAGATGTGGGTTGGCAAATCACAGGCAAAAATAAATGGCAAACCAGTCCAGATTGACCCAAGCGATCCCAAGGTTGTTCCATTTGTAAAAGACGGAAGAACCTTTGTTCCGCTCCGTTTTCCGGTTGAATCTTTTGGCGAGGGTGATGTCAAGTGGTTTGCCCAGACAAAACAGGCGCAGCTTGTTTTCCCGGCAGACTGTAATGAGAAATTCAAGGGAAAGGTTATTAGCTACAACAGCAAGACGGGCATGTCCGAGATGCTTGGTTTTGAAGGCGAGTCTTATGTTGTTGTTTTCGGACAGAGCGGATCTGGTGGTTACATACCGGTTGTTGGTGATTGCATCGAGATTTCAGGAGAAAGAAAGAGAAAGGGAACACACGAATACTTTTTTGTAAATTCAGCGTCCCTGATCGAATGTCAGGAGGGGCCGTTTGCAGGATTTGGAACAGTAGAGAAGACAGATGTGCTAAGTGCTTCAGCCAACATCAGGTTTGAAGGTGGGGAAAAAATTGATGTCAGGATCGACAAGATCCACATCAGGATGCTGGCTGGACTTAAACCAGGAGATTGTGTTTTTGCAGCCGGAATGACAATTAAGAACCCGTCCGGTGAAAAATACATAAATACAATGATTTTTGACGTGGTGCCATGTAAAAAAGGCCAGGTTGACATTGTTTGTGACGGCAAATGGTATTCGGGAACGGTGCGCGATTTTGATTGCACAAACGGAACTCTGACTGTTGCACTTGATGACGGGCAGTCAAAAACCGTTTCAATTGGAGACAGCAACTTTGATTGTGCAAACCTCTCGGTTGGCTATTGTGCAAGGTTCTGCGCAAAAGAAGCAGACGGAAAACTTGTTTCATCGGTTTTCTACGCCTTTCCCTGCGATTCCTCTTCCTGCGAAGGGTCTCTCATAAGGGGCAAACTGGTGAAGATTGATTGTGCTTCGCTTAGCATGAGCATTGCACAGGGCGATAAATACGTTGAAGTCGCGATATTCCCAAGAGATTGCGAGGACATGTCGGCTTCGATGCCTGAATGTGTGGAAGCTTGCGTGGTCAAATCCGGCAACCGTTTTGTAGCCCTTAAAGTCAGACCGTATATCGAGTGTGAAAATGAATGCCCGGGAGAAATTGTCCAGGTAAGGATAGACAGGGTGGATTGTGCAGCAAAAATTATCTATTGCACAAAAATGGCAACGATGGAGCAAATGAAAATAAAATTCGTGTTGCCGGAATTTTGCCCGCTGGAAGCTGGAAAATGCTATGAGATTTGCATTGAAGAGATCAGAAAACCAGGCCAGCAGCCGGAAAATATTGCTACACGCTTCAAACCGATAGAGTGCGGGTACAGGTGCAGTGGTCAGCTTGTTACCGGCACCATCAAATCAGTTGATTGTGCAAAACAGGTAGTAGTTGTTGGCCAGAATGACAATCTTGGGGACATGATCATAAGGGTCACCGAACAGGACTGTATAAGGCTGAAGGAAGACAGTTGTGTGAAAGCCTGCGTCACAAAAGACCCAACCGGTTTATACATGGCAAACTGGATCACCGAAGTCGGACCGGAGGGATGCACCCAGAAATAGCGACAAAAAGCTTTGAATAATCTAAAGAGGCAAGACTAAATAAATAAATAAAATTTTTTTGAGCCAGAAAGGGGCTGGTAATGAAAAGAAGCTGGAAATTGGTTGCGTTGATGTTGTTTGTTCTCATTTTTGTTTGTGGGGGCAATCTGTTGTCGTTGGAAAGGCAAGATTCAAGGGGTGACCCAATAAAAAACGAGTCGATTTTTGCTCAAAGCATTGCGCAAAACCCGGGTTGTGACTGGCCATCCTTTGGCAGGACGCCAGACAACAACCGTGTTGCACCTGATGGTTGTGGGCCAAAAACTGACAACCTTATTAATATTTGGGAATTTGGAGCAAATGGATCAGTTAAATATCCCGTTATTTTAGACGATAAAATTTATTTTGGCTCTAGCAATGGGGAATTCTATTGCGTAGATTGCATATTTGGGAAAAAAATTTGGGAATATCGAGCTGATGGTAAAATTAGTTCACCTTCCATTATAATTGATGATAAGATTTACTTTGGTTCTGAAGAAGGTAAATTTTATTGCCTAGATATAAAAAAAGGTGAAAAAAGATGGGAGTATAAGGTAGATGGAATAATTTATGCACCCAACGCGCTTAATGGTAGGATTTATGTTAGAACAAATAAAGGTGAAATCCATTGCTTGGATGCACAAACAGGAAGTTTTATCTGGAGTTATAGTATGGGAAGTTTTACATCATATCCAGCTTTATTAGAGGATAAATTGTATTTTTGTTCGTATAAAGAGAGTATCTTTTACTGCTATTGCATTAATTCTAATACTGGTAAAGTTATATGGGAATATCAAAAAGAGATGGAGGAACAGCCTTATGCAACTGCTGTTGTTATTTCAAACGAAAAAATATATTTTGGATTAGGTTATTATACTTTAGGCTTACTGTATTGTTTAGATATTCAAACTGGCGAAGAAAAATGGTCCTTCAGGGCTGATAGCGAGATTTTGAATTCACCGATTGTTTCTAACGGGAAAGTTTATTTTAGCTCAATGCATAAAACTTATTGTGTTTACGAGAAAACAGGTGCAAAAAAATGGGAAATAGATGTATATAACGGTTCCTCATATGCAATCGCTTTATCCGAGAGTAACCTTTTCTTAGCTTCAATGGATGGAGTACAATGTTTAAGGATATCTGATGGACAAAAGAAATGGTCATATAAGAGTTTATTCCACCCGAATTATGTGTTAATATCATCAAAGAGGATTTATGTGGTATCAGAAAATATAGTTTGTTGTTTCGGCGATTTTAATAAGACTAACCAACCTGCCTCTAATACTTGCGATTGGCTATCTTATGGAAGAACACCTGACAATAATCGGGTTGTTCCTGATGGTTGCGCGCCAAAAAATAATAGCCTTGTTGAAATTTGGAAAATATCAACGGGATCTCATCCGCTTGCAATAGCAACAGAAAATAAAATATATATTAGCTTATATGATTTTATTTATTGTTTAGATGATAAAAATGGTAGAGTGATTTGGGAATATAAGTGCAGCAAAAGCGTATCTTCATATATGGCAATTAAAAATGGAAGATTATATTTCGATATTAGGATGAGTAGCAAGCAACATGTTTTTTGTTGCTTGGATGCACAAGTTGGACGAAAAATATGGGAGTATGAGATCCCCGATTACACTTACGATTGCATTTCTCCTATTGCCACAGATGACGGTGTTTACTTTGGTACATCTAATGGGAAAATATACTGTTTAAGTCCCCAAACTGGCAAATTAAAATGGGAGTATAACACGGGCGGTGAAATTAATTATATGCCAGCCATAGCTGATGGTAAATTGTATGCAGCTTCAAGTAATAATCTTTATTGTCTGGATTTAAAAACAGGGAAAAAACTGTGGAAATATGAAACTTACTATATAACTTCTTCACCTGTTGTGTGCGGAGAGAAAATATATGTCGGATCATCTTATGGGAGTAGGTTTTACTGTTTTGATACAAGACAACGTAAAGTTATTTGGACAATTAAGATTAATATACCATCAGATTTTTCTCCAGTTGTATACAAAGGTATGGTATATGTTGGGTCAACTGATAGGTTCTATTGCCTAAATTCATCGAATGGAAGCACAATTTGGAGTTATAATACCCACGATTTATCTTCGATTATATCTTCGCCAATATTATCTGCCGGAAGAATATATTTCGCTAATAAAATAAAAATATATTCCCTAGATTCCAAGAAAGGTTTAAAATTGTGGGAGTATGAAATCGCTAATGCATCTTCACTAAGTATATCAAATGGTAAATTGTATATTAACTCAATTACAGAATTAGAAAGAATACTTTACTGTTTTAGCGATTCACCACCTATGCCGCCAAAAGGAACATGTTGCGATAACTGTACAGATTGTAATAAGTGCATGGCATTTAAAATTGGTTCAAAAGACTGGTTTATCTGCAATCAGTTGCAAACACCAATGAGCACTGCACCGATAATTAAAAATGGTAGAACATTCTTGGTCATAAGATATATTGCTGAAACAATAGGCGCGAATGTAGATTGGAACGCAACGAGCCAGACAGTCACAATAACAGACCCAAAAAATGGGAAAACAATTCAGCTTCAGATAAACAACAATATTGCAACGATTGGCGGTAAAAAAGTCCAGATTGACCAGAATACTGATGTGAAACCTTTTATATCTGAAGGGAGAACACTTTTGCCCCTTCGATTTGTTGTTGATTCGCTTGGGCTTGACTTGGACTGGCTCGATCAAACAAAAGAAGCCATAATCTGTTACAAAGACCCAATGTGTCCATGAAGATTCAATAAAATATTCATTAATACTAATCTGGTTGCGACTGTTGAAAAATATTCTTTGGCGCGCATAATCGGTTCTGGAGGTGAAAGATGGCTAGAATTGCTATCAACGGATTCGGAAGGATTGGAAGGCAAGTCTACAAGGCCATTTCCGAATATTTCCCACAGCACGATATAGTTGCGGTCAATGACATAACGGACTCTGAAACACTCGTCCACCTTCTCAAGTACGACAGCAACTATGGCGTTTACGGTCATGAGATCACTCTTGAAAAAGACACCTTTACATGTTGCGGCAAGCGGACCAGGTGCCTGAAGGTCCTTTCTCCGCTCGAGCTCCCCTGGAACGAGATGAAGGTGGACATCGTTGTGGAGAGCACCGGCAAGTTTGCAAACGGAAAGGACGCGAAAGTCCACCTTGATAGAGGGGCAAGAAAAGTCATGGTCTCTGCCCCGATGAAAGACCCGGACTACATGATCCTCCGCGGTGTGAACTGCGACCATTACGACCCAAAAATCCACCATGTTGTTTCAAACGCTTCCTGCACAACAAACAGTCTGGCGCCTGTTGCAAAAATTCTTCACGAGAATTTTGGCATCCTGAACGGTTTTATGACGACAGTCCACGCCTACACAAATGACCAGAAGATTCTTGATGCCCCCCACAAGGATTTGAGGAGGGCCAGAAATGCCGCTACAAACATAATTCCAACGACAACTGGTGCTGCCGAGGCCGTTGGAAAGGTAATTCCTGAACTTAAAGGCAGGATGACCGGTATCTCCCTCAGGGTGCCAACGTCTGTTGTTTCAATAACTGATTTTGTGTGCACCCTGGAAAAACAGTGCAGCGTGGAGCAGATAAACGAAAAACTTGAAGAAGCCAGCAAAGGAAAGCTGAAAGGGATCCTTGGATACTCCAGAGAGCCTCTTGTTTCCAGTGATTACAAGGGTTCAACCTATTCCGGAATTGTCGATGCACTCTCAACGATGGTTGTTGGCAACAACATGGCGAAGGTGCTTATATGGTACGACAACGAATGGGGCTATTCAGTCAGGTCTGCAGAAGTCGTCGATATATTGGCAACAAGAGGTGCGTGAGTGAAAAAGCGCACCGTTGAAAGCGTTGATGTTTTCAACAAAAGGGTGTTGCTCAGGGCCGACTTCAATTCGCCTGTTGAAAACGGAAAAATTGTTGATGATACGAGAATCACCTCTACTCTGCCCACGATTACTTACCTGCTTGACCGTGGCGCAAAGCTTATTATATGCTCGCACCAGGGGAGACCTGATGGCAAATATGTCGAACAGTACTCATTAAAGCCAATTGCTGAGCATCTGAGGGGATTAGTTAATAAATCCATAAAAATGGCACCTGACTGTGTTGGTGGTCAGGTCAGTTCAATGGTTGGTTCACTCATGCCCGGAGAGGCGCTGGTGCTGGAGAACCTCAGGTTTCACAAAGAAGAAGAGGAATGTGACGAATCGTTCTCCAGGGAACTCGCCTTGCTTGGTGAAATCTACGTGAATGACGCATTTGGCACATGCCACAGAAAACATGCCAGCATCTATGGCGTCCCCCTTATTCTAAAACCGGCTGTTGCAGGGTTGCTCATGGTGAAAGAACTCAAGTACCTTGGTGACACCACAGAAAATCCCAAAAGGCCGTTTGCCGTTGTTTTTGGCGGGGCCAAAGTTTCTGACAAAATAAAGGTTGTTTACAATCTCGAGAAAATCGCTGACTTGATAGTCATTGGCGGCGGAATGTCGTTTACCTTCATGGCTTCACAGGGCATTGGTATTGGCACATCACTTGTCCAGAAAGACATGATAGACAGTTGCAGGACATTCCTTGATGAGTGCAGGAAAAAAGGGAAAAAGGTTCTCCTGCCTGTTGACAATATTGTTGCAGACAACTACAAAAATCCTACCAACATAAAAATTTCTGCAAATGGCATTCCTGATGGAATGGAAGGCGTTGATATCGGCCCGAAGACCTCAAAAATGTTCTGTGATGAACTTGCAAAATGTGAAACAGTCGTGTGGAATGGCCCTTTAGGCGTGTTCGAGGACGAACGTTTTGCCGAAGGCACCAAAACCGTCATGAAGTGCGTGGCTGGCGGAGTCAAGGTGTCTGTGATTGGTGGAGGTGATTCTGCGGCCGCTGCGGCAAAGTTCGGATTCACGAACCAGTTCACGCACGTATCGACAGGAGGAGGGGCATCGCTTGAATTCCTTGAAGGGAAGGAGCTTCCAGGTATTAAAGTTCTGGACGACGCTTAGTCTTTCGGCCCTTTTGGTTTTTACCTGTGCCGTTGTTCCGGTCAGGAACGCTGAAAAAGCGTCCTCGCTTGGTATCACATCTGCACTGATAATTCCATGCTCCCAAATGGAGGGTCTCTATCTTGACCAGGCACAGGAAACATGGGTAGAGGGTTGCTCAAGGAGGTCAACGGGCTTTTTTGAATACAAGATAAGGTTTGATGGCGAAGGTCCAATACTGCTGGAGGTGGAAACTTCCGGCAGTATTGTTATTGAAGCCTCTCTCAATGGCGAACCTCTAAAGCAATATTTTGAATCTGGCCAGATTGACGAGGATATTTCCGTAAAGATGAAGCGTCAGTTGAGGCTTGATGCTTCTAGCGGTTCGCCCTTGCGTGTGAAATTTTCGAAGAAAAAAGGCTCCTCAAAACCATTTGCTCTCTGGAAACTCTATGTGCGAAGAGGGGTGGAGATTTATCCTGGAACTCCCACGGAACAGACATATCTGGATAGCGCTGGTTCATCAATCCTTCTTCCTGGTGGTGGCAGGGGTTTGTCCAAGGGCGATGAGGTTAGATACAAATTAAACCAGGCTGAGGCTGGTCCTCTCGGTGTTTTAATTGAAAGCATTGGGAACATGAAAGTACTTCTTGCCTCTGGGGGTGCCCCAGAGGATGTAGAGCTCATGAAATCGGGAGAATTTACCTATGGTTTTATGACAGCCAATGACCTGAATTCTTCGATTGTTCTAAGGGCAGCTGGCGAGCTCAAGATCATAAGGGTTTCCATCTATTTCGGGCTCTCTTGCATGGATTTTCAAACTGAACTTTCAAAGATGGTTTTTCCTGGTTTTGGCAAAGAAGCTATTGTAAGTGTTGATGAGCCTATTGTTTTCAAACTGCCGCCCCATGCTGATTCTATTTTCTGGTGTCAGGCGGAAAATATAACCTCAATGAAAGCTGAGGGGCTTGAAACATACAGTCTTTCAGGATGCTTGTTTACAAAGGTTCCACAATCTTTGAACGAAGTGAAACTACAGGGTTCTGGCAAGCTGTATTCCTGGGGTATTGACCAGGACCCTGATGAGGATAGTTTACCCTCAAGTTTCGAGATGGCGTATGGTACTGATGCTGACAGGGCGTTTACCGATTTTGACGAGCAGAACGACTATGCGGATATAATGCCTCTCGATACCGATAATGATGGACTGGATGATGATGTGGAGCGCTTCCTTGGAATCAATCCCTCGTACTATGATTCCAATTCTGATGGATATCCTGACTCGCTTGGGCTCTCAACCCCGAAACTCTCGCCATTTTGCGCGAACATAACCAGAAAGCCATGGCCAGGGATCCTAAACCAGGATGTTTACGATCCACAACTGATTTCACAGGCAATAAGATTTGGAGATACAAACCTTATAATTCCATTTGGTAAAATCCTTTTAGATAGAGATCCAGTGGCCGGGCTCAAAACCTGGATGGGAGAGGCTGAAGGTTTTACTGGCGTTGTCCTGGATTATTGTGCAATAAGGATGGCCGATCTTTCAAAACCAGAGATGATTGATGCTTTCCAGATCTATGCAAAGAGACTCTGGGGGAATATCGAGACCGATGACAATCTGGCGTACAAAGCTGGAATGTTCTGTTGCAATAGGATTGAGGGTTTTGGAAAAGAGGCCATAAAACTGGCCAAAGAAAAGGGGCTTAAAGTTGCTGTAACAGTTCCATCGCCATATTCATCTGACAGGGCGATAGCTCCATACCTTTTGTTGAAAGAATTTGACAGGGTGACAGTTATTCCTCCGGTTTTTTCATCAGACCAGGTGGGTTTTTATGCCGGATTCAGGGACGCTGGAATTATCGGACGTGGGATCTATGTATATGTGTCTGATGAGAAAACTTCCAGGGCATATGTTGCCGGGGTCAGGGAAAGCGGGTTTTTGCTTGGGACCTCTGTTTCTGAAAACAGACCTCTGTCTCTTCCAGACAAACCAGTGACAGCCAAAACCGATTTTGTGCAGATAGTTACTGACAGTTCTGTATGGGCGCCACAGTTTGACATCCAGAACCAACATCCCGACTGGATATTGCAACTGGCACAGAATGGTTATTTTTGTAGACCCTCCCAGATGCAGGATTTTATTGAAGCCAAAGAGGTTTTTATTGACGAAACAACAACATTTCTGACAGAGGACGACCTCTCAATTATAAAAAATTGGATAGAAAAAGGTGGCAATATTCTCTTCAGACTGGGTGATGGAAGATTCAAAAATGAGGTTTGGTGGGGATCAAGAACCTCCCTGGGAAGAATTGTAGCCAGGGAATTTGGGCTCCATGAGGTGGGGCTTGGGAAGATCTACAAAGCTGGTTCTGGCCACGTCATGCTCTACGATGGGGACATTTCAACTGGTGCTGCATTGTTCTTTAATGAACTCAAAGAGGATGCCCCGAAACCATCATGCCAATATTGCGAAGCTGAAAAAGACCAGGTAGAAGCGTGTTTTTCATGGTTTAAAGTGGAACAGGCCGGAGAGTTCCCAAAAAATGATTATCCAATAATAATTCCTATCGCAGATCTAAAGCCTCCAAAAATATTTGCCTCAAATTGTGCTGTACCATGGGTTGAAAAAACCGATTCAAAGGTGAGGATGCTTTGCCAGGGGCCAAAAGGTCTTTGCGCCTCGGTTGCAGTTGCTTTGGGTGGTGCCCCGCTCTCGTCTTCTTCAAGTACGCCGTTCTCTTTCACGGTAAAGGGTGGAATAACAACCATATCTTTCGCCTGCTCTGGTGGTGGTGATGCTTTTATTTTTGATCTGAGTGAATTCCTTGATCTGGAAATGAAGCAGGCCACCGTTTATCCGATAAAACCCAATGAGGGTGAGGCAGTTACGGTTGATGCTTATGTGGAGAACAAATCCCAAATTCCTTCCGGCCCGTTTACTGTGGCTTTTTACTGGAACACAAAAGACAGACAGAATCTCTTCAAGAGAGTACAACTGGATGGTCTCCAGGCAAAAACAGGGAAAAGCATCTCTTTCCTGGCACCACTCCCGCAAGGTTCTGGCAATATGGTTCTAATTGCAAGCATTGAATCAGAGGGCGAAGTACAGCTTGAGAACAATACAAAGTCATTCTCATTCAGTGTTGTCCCGAGAACAAAGTATAAAACCATCGTGATGCAGGTGGGGAGTTACACTGCAACGGTTGATGGTGAAGCAACACAGATTACATCGCCACCCATCCAGTTGAAAAATGGAAGAGTCATGGTCCCATTTAGATTTCTTGCCGAATCCCTGGGCGCCACGGTTGCTTGGGATGGCGACACCAAAATGGTCACCTTCACAAAAGGCAAGCTTGTCATTTTCCTCTGGGTTGGCAGAGATTATGCAATATCGGGCGGAACAATGGTCCAGCTTGATGCGCCCCCAATAATCCAGGGAGGCAGGACTTATATTCCAGTAAGGTTTGTCTCAGAACAGCTTGGTGCCCAAGTTACCTGGGATGGCAAGAACAGGATAGTAACAATCAAACTGAAGATGGATTAGGGCTCGATAATTATCTGAAGTGCCTGGCGGTTTGAAAATTCAACCCCGACTATCATGCCCGCCCTGAGGTCTTCTGGCGAGCCAGGTATTTCTTCAGCATCATTTTGGATAATTTTTATTGCAGTTTTTGGGGTAATTAATAACACTGGCCCATCTTTAAACGTGATCTGGATACCATTTTGGGTGCGAGTTAACGATTCGATTTGAAATTTGGGGAGCTTTTTCGTGTCGCCTTGCCCCATACCGCCCATGCCCTTTGGCATCTTGACAACTTTTGTTGCCACAGTCTTGTCGTTTATTTTAAATACGATTGCTACGGCTTTATCCCCCACATTGATTTCATTCCGTGAGCAGGAACCTCTCCCTTTCCCGGCGCATTCGCATTCGGTCGAGGATAATACATTTATTTGTCTGCCATTTATGACGATAAACGACACGGTTTTTTCTGATACCTCTCCCCTTATTTCCTCGGGTGGTTGTGGTCTATCGGCATGTGCAATATGCAGGGCCTGGTTTTTGTATTCCAGAATCCACAGGGTATTTCCGGGCCTTATTTCCTCTGGTATTTTTTGAGGTGGTATCTGGATGCCATCAAAGTCAGATGCAAAGGTTTCTGGTATAAGTTGAACTATTTTTTCTGCAAGAGTTTCATTCACGCACAGCAATCGCATGTTTCTGAAATCATCTTTTATCATCCAGAGTTTCTTGATTGAAAATCCTGCATTTGGAATGAGGATGGTTGTTGAAATTCCATTTTTGGTCGACACTGTCAATTTCGTGTTTTTCGCAATTATTGAAAGTATCTTTGGATGCAAGGCAAATTCGTTTCCATCAAATTTTACAGTTACCAGAGTATTTTGGTTGATGAGGAACTGGCCTACATCTGTTGTTATCTTTGTTTCGCTGATGTTTTTGAGTGTTGTCTCAAAAGTCGAATTCAGGTAATCAGGAGTGCCAGATTGGTTCTTGTTGCCAGTACTGGTTTTCTTGGGTGTATCTTTCGTTCCGCTATTTGCAGGAGATTTTGGTGTTGATTTGTTTTCTCCAGTTTTGTTCCCACTGCTCGGTGCTTGAGTGTTGTTGCCACCATCTTTGGGATTTTTTGGTTGCGATTGCCCGTTTTTGTTTTCGCCCACTGGCGCAACAAAACGTGCTATCATTCTGGGGCCAAACCTTAGCCCCCTGACCCTTATTGGCATTCCCTCGCCTATTTCACCCATCATTGCGGTTTCGCCTTCGATGAGTCTTACTTGCATCGGGCCTTGGGGAGTTTGGATTGTGGCAATTCCTTCTTCAATGTCTGCTATATCGCCGGTTGTTTCAAAATACTCGTTTGGGCAATGCCCTGGCATGATGACGGGCCTTGGTCCTGGTGCGCCATGTTTCATCTCAAAGCGCATTCTTGCACATCCCATCATTTTGACTTCTTCCCAGGACATGGGGTTTCCACTCTCGTCCACAGGAAGTGCATCTTGAGGCACTGGTATTGGCCCGCCAAAGTTCATTGGAACTATCGTGTGATCGAGTACTTCTGCGTTGATCTCAAGCTCTGAAGCATCGAGAATCATTCGCTTTCTCTCGATTATTGGAGCGGCTATTGCCGGGTCTACTGAAAAAACTGACACTCCCAGGTAGTTTGCTATTCTTCCCCAACCCCACGGGGCAAGTCTTAAGTCGACGATATTGTCAAATTGAGTGTTCGTGTTGTTTTTGATATATGCAGCAATGAGTATGTCTTTGTCTGTAAGGCCCTTGTCTCTCAGGTCCCAATACTGCTCGCCTGTTAAGCCGGCATCCTGAATTGCCTTGTCAATAGCTACAGTTTTATATATTCCCCCGGACTGCTCGTCCTGGTAAATTGATTCAAGATCATTTGCGGCGCTATTGATCATGTTGGAGCTAATGTAGTTAATGAGATTGCCCTCGGCTCCGAAAACTGGTGTAAAGACACCTGCAAGAAGGATTGCCAGGCATGCCGCAATGCCAATTGCTGGCTTGAGAAGAAAAGAAAATCTTCTATGTTTTTTGGATGATTGGGCTTCTTTGAGTATTTTCCCCCACAGCATTGCTGGAGGATTGAGAGAAGAAGCCTGTGATTCAAGATGTTTGGCTACTTTTTCAGTGAGTGCTTTGAACGCTTCAAATTCTTTTTTGCACTCCCTGCAGTCGGCAAGGTGTTTTTCAAAGGTCTCGTGCCTACCTCTTGACAGTGACCCTTCCAGATATTCGATAAACTCTTCTCTAATTTTCTTACAGTCCATTTTTGCCCCTCTGGGCCGTTGTGCTTAGTGTTTCGAGAGCCGTGTACAACCTGGCTTTAACGGCGCTTTCGCCTATTCCCAGGCCGTCTGCTATCTCTCTTATCTTAAGCCCTTCATAATATTTCATTACGACAACTTGCCGCTGATTGTCAGTAAGGATTCCCATTGCATTCTGGAGCTCATAGGAAATGTCATCAGAAAGCTGCCTGTCTCTGTATGAGTCCATCTCCTCGGCCGGAGTGTAGCCAGTTTCTGCCAACTCCTCAATACTTTCAGTTCTCTCTTCCTGTGCCCTTCTGTAGCTTATGATCTCATTGCTTACAACCCGCGAGAGCCATGGTTTGAAGGGTCTTGAAGGGTCGTATTTTGATGCAAATCTCCATATCTTGAGGAAGATATCCTGGGTAAGTTCCTCCGCCTTGCTGTTATTGTGTAACTGCATTGCCACAATCTTGAAAACGTATGCGCCAAACTCGTCGTAGAGGCACCGAAAAGCGTCCTCATCGCCTTTTGCTATCCTTTTCATGAAGCTGGCGGCATCAAATTCTTGCATTATGGTTTATTTTTGGTTTTGAGACTTCTCTTACGAGGCATTGTTGGTTAAAGCCTTGAGAGTGCTTCTTCGACAAGCCGTTTTACTGTTTCGGCCTGGGCTTTTCCACAAGAGGCCTTGAGCACCTGTCCAATAAAGAACCCCGAAAGGGCAGTTTTGCCCTGCTTGTATTGTTCGACTTGTTTCGGATTATTTTCGATCACCTGTTTAACGAGTTCGATGATTGCGGATTCGTCCTCTATTACTATCAGATTGCGTTCTTTTGCAACCTTTTCTGAACTAGAACCAGCAACAACATCAGGAATGATTGTTTTTGCTGACTGGTTTGTTATCTGGCCTGAATCCACCAGCTTAACCAGCTCTGAAAGGAGTTTTGGGGTCAGCTTTGTCTGGCCAAGCGAGAGCCCCTCTTTTGCAAAGTAGCCCTGGATTTCCACTGTCAGGAAACTGCAGGTTTTTTTGGGGCTGGCGCCGTTTTTGACACATTCTTCAAAAAACGCCGTTGTTTCTTTATCTTGCGTTAGAACGCCTGCATCGTATTGTGAAAGCCCGTATTCCTTCTCGAATTTTTCTGCGATCTGGCCAGGCGTTTTTGGCATTTCCTGCCTGATTTTCTCGATCTGGCTGGTATTTGTAACCATTGGCGGAAGATCTGGTTCCGGAAAGTACCTGTAATCGTTAAGCTCTTCTTTTGAGCGCATCCCCGCAGTTTCCCCTGTGGACTCGATAAAGTGCCTTGTTTCGGCAGTTACCTGCCCACCCTGGGCAATGAGGTCTCTCTGGCGCTTGGCTTCAAATTCGAGCGCTCTTCTTGCTGACCTGAAGGAATTGAGATTTTTTACTTCCACCTTTGTGCCGAAAGACCCGTCCGGATTTTTTACCGACACATTCACGTCGCACCTGAGTGCGCCTTCTTCCATGTTGCCAGTTGAAATGCCAATGAACCGGACGAGATTTCTAAGGGCAAAAAGGTATGCCTGGGCCTCTTCGGGAGTTTCAATGCATGGTTCTGTAACAATCTCTGCAAGAGGGGCACCACATCTGTTGTAGTCAACCAGAGACGAAGACGATTTTGTTATGTCCCCTGAATGAAACATTTTTCCAGCATCTTCTTCCAGATGGATCCTTGTTATATCGACCCTTTTTTTGCCTTTCCCAAATGGAAATTCAAGAAACCCTTTTTGTCCCAGAGGTGTGGCATACTGGGTTATCTGGTAGCCCTTTGGGAGGTCCGGATAGAAATAGTTTTTTCGGTAATAAGGTGCAACTTCATTTATTTTACAGTTTAATGCCAGGGCAAGCTGGAGACCCATTTGGGTTGCTTTTTCGTTGACCACTGGCAGGGCGCCTGGCAATCCGAGGCAAACCGGGCACACATTTGTATTTGGTTCATCACCAAATGAATTTTTGCAACCACAAAACATCTTTGTTGCAGACAAAAGCTGCACATGGACTTCAATTCCTATTACAAGATCAGACATTGCCGCTCCTGAGGTTTTCAATGAGTTTTTTCCGTCTTTTTGCCAGATCGGTAATGATTTGCCTGTATTCACTGGTAAGCCCGTCATTGACGAGCGAGACTGTAAGCGTTTCGGTCCAGGAAAGCAAAAGAAATATCAACCCTGCCCCGATACACCCCAAACTTAGCATGCCAAGGTAGCCGTTTCCGCTGAATGCAAGGATTATGCCTGCAAGCACAAGAAGGAGTCCCCAAAGTCTTTTCGGAGTTATTGCAAAACCTGACCTTCTGACCTTTTTCATGGAGAGTTTATGGTCAGCCATGAGGTCGTCTATTACCCTTATTTCTTCTATGGCTTTCTTCTCTCTTTCATTTGCACAAGTCTCACAAATAGGATAAGGCGATGGTTTTTTGCACTTGCAACACTTCATTGTCATCTGGCCTCTTCAATCTTGCCCGCAAGCATTGCAAGTGAATCATCGGAAAACGCCGGTCCTGAAAGTTGCATTCCGATTGGCCTTCCTTTGCTATCTTTGCCAAATGGGAACGTCACTGCCGGGATGCCTGCAAGACCCTGTGGAATTGTCAGAAGATCACAGGCGTGCATTTTAAGCGGGTCCTGAATCGAGCCAATCTCGAAGGCGGTAGTTGGTGCTGTTGGTGTCAGGATGACATCTACTTTTGACAATGCAGAGTACAGTTCAGCTGCTATCTTTGCCCTCATTTTGCATGCCTGGAGATAGTAGGCATCATAAAAACCTTCGGATAGTGCATAGGTGCCGATCAGTATTCTTCTCTTGACCTCGGCACCAAAGCCATCCGACCTGGTTTTTTTATACTGGTTTCCAAGCTCCGGGTCTTCGACTTGGAGGCCATACCTTACACCATCAAATCTTGAGAGATTGGCACTGCATTCAGACGGTGTTATCAACTGATAGGTTGCCACCGAATGCTTGAGGTTCGGTATGGAAACTTCGATGAATCTTGCCCCGATTCCTTCAAGCCTTTTCTTGCACTCTTGAAGCATTGCCATGATTTCGGGGTCTATGTCCAGTTCAAGGAGCTCTTTTGGTATGCCAATTACCGGTTTTTCAGGCAATTCTACTGGCGACCATGCTACGCTTGTCGAATCCTTTTCGTCCAGCCCACGCATTGCCTTCAAAACAGTGAGTGAGTCAAAGGAATTTTTTGCCATTGGCCCTATCTGGTCAATCGAGGATGTAAAGGCAACAAGGCCATATCTGCTCACCGTGCCATAGGTTGGCCTTATGGCAGACAATCCACAGAATGCGGCCGGTTGTCGTACCGACCCGCCTGTGTCAGATCCAAGCGAGAAGATTGAGTAGCCTGCGGCGACAGCCGCAGAAGAACCGGATGAAGAACCACCCGGAACAAGTTCCTTGTCCAGAGGGTTATGGGTTGGCCCAAAGGCAGAGTATTCACCGGATGAGCCCATTGCAAATTCATCCATATTTGTCTTGCATACGGCAATGGCACCAGCGTTTGCAAGCCTCCAAGTTGCTGTCGATTCAAAAAGACTCCTGTATTCGCCAAGAATCCTGGAGCCACAGGTGAGCTTTTCCCCTTTGATGCAGATGTTGTCTTTTACCGCGTATGGTATGCAGGAGAGTGGTTTTGATTCGTCAAAAACAGTCTTTTTGGCAATTTCTTTTGCCCTCTCGAACATGGGGGTTATTACTGCATTGAGATCATGTTCCTGGTTTTTCCAGTTTTTTTCGCATTCCTCAACAAGTTCGACAGGTGAAATTGATTTTGATTTGAGAAGATTTCTGGCTTCTGATATGTTCATGGCTCACCGGATATGATTTTTGGAACAATATAAAAGGTCCCATCTGTTTTTGGCGCCTGTGAGAGTGCATCGCTTTTTTTGACGCCATCCAGCGGCTCGTCTTTCCTGTATCTGAGAATGCACCACTTTGGCAACACCATTGGCTCGCAGTCCTTCAGGTCAATGTTTCTGATTTGTGAAAAACTTTCAACAAGCCTTTCAATGTCTTTTTCAAGGCCATCTGATTTGGTATGGTCCAGTTTTGACAGTTCAAAAATCCTTTTGAGGTCTTTCTTTTCAACAGACATCCTGCCTCCTGAAGGAGAAATTATAGCCAGTATTTGCCAATTCTCCAGTGTACTTGACAAATGTCGTTTGGGGCAATACTTATTTCAGGTAGAACAAATGGAAAATGAAATCTCCTCGATAAAACCCTTAAGAGCCAAGAACCTGCCAATCGTGGCTTTCATTGGAAGACCGTCGGTTGGCAAGTCCACGATATTCAACAGGATCCTCAGAAAGGCGAGGACCATCACTGATCAGGCGATGGGTGTGACCCGCGACAGAATCATGGAGGATTTTACCTGGAACGGTGTTGATTTCACCCTCATGGACACTGGTGGGATAGCACCGGAAGCCTCTACAATCCAGAGGCAGGTTTCCCTCCAATCCGAAATGGCAATTGGCATTGCCGATGTCATTGTCTTCATGGTGGACTCCCAGATTGGCCCAACCAAAGAAGACATTTATGTCGCCAGAATGCTGAGAAAATCTACTAAAAAAATCATTCTTGCTGCAAACAAGGCTGACAATAAAGACTGGACTGATTTCAATTTTAACCAGCTTGGTTTTGGCGACCCATTTACCGTGTCTGCAACCTCTGGCAGGAATGTTGCCGAACTCTTGGATCTGATAGTTGAAAATATTGGCAAGGCAGTCGAAGAAGAGCAGCAGGAGCAACAGGAAGAAGAATTGCCACCAAGAAGAATTGCGATAGCAGGAAGGCCCAATGTTGGCAAATCATCACTTCTGAACGCATTTCTGGGTGAGAAGAGAACAACCGTTTCTGATGTTCCGGGGACAACCAGAGACGCTGTGGACACACTCATTGAGTATGATGGCACCAAATATATCCTCGTAGACACGGCAGGAATTAAAAAGCGCTACAAATATGACGAGCAGCTTGATTATGTCACCATCAAGAGATCAGAACAGGCCATCCACAGGAGTGATCTTGTGATATTGGTCATTGATGGTTCAGTTGGAGCCACATCAGATGACCAGCATCTTGCAAGGTATATTGCAGACGAGGGGAAAGCCTGTGTCGTTGTGGTAAACAAAATTGACCTGGTTGAAGATAAGGCAGCACTTGAGGAAAATTTGTCGCACCAGCTTAGGTTTATTGACTATGCCAAACGTGTAAACGTGTCTGCGTTAACTGGCAAAAATATCATAAAAATTTTTCCCCACATCGTTGCAGCGTTAAAGAGTTACAACGACAGGATAACAACTGGCAGATTGAACAGATGGTTGGCTCAGGTCACAGACAAACAACCCCCAAACGTCCACAAAGGGAAAGTTTTGAAAATTTATTATGTGACCCAGGCAATAACCCGTCCGCCGACTTTTCAATTTTTTGTTAACGATATTGATGCGGCTTCCGAGTCATATATGAGATTTTTGGAGAACAACTTACGAGAGGAGTTCGAGCTCGAAGGTACCCCCGTAAGATTCTCAAGGAGACAGCATAGATGAGGGTTTGTGTCATGGGGGCAGGGGCTTGGGGGACCGCTTTGACCACAGTTTTGGCTTCCAAACCGATAGAAGTTATCCTTTGGGCGAATACTCCTGATCTGGCCGATGAAATTAGAAGAAATGCTGAAAATATCAGGTATCTTCCTGGTTATAAACTCCAAGACAAGGTCGTTATTGAGTCCGACCCCTTGACAGCCTCAAAAGGTATCGATATAATGGTGGCCGCTGTACCCGGGAAATATCTAGCCATGGCTGCAAGGGAGTTTGCCCGCAACCTTGAAAATCAAACTAAGGTAGTTTCTGTGGTCAAAGGTATTGAGCCTGAACAATCACTCACCATGTCAGAACTCCTCTCAAAAGAATGGAATCTGGACAGTGACAAGATCGCTGTTCTTTCAGGCCCAAATTTTGCCAGAGAGGTTGCCCAGAAGATGCCCACCGCTGCAGTATGCGCTTCGGAAAGTGACGAGCTTTCAAAGCAAATCCAGCAACTGTTCTCAAACACCTATTTCAGGGTCTATCGCTCAAAAGATGTCAAGGGCGTTGAACTTGGTGGTGCTTTGAAGAACGTAGTTGCTATTGGCGCAGGTGTTATTGAAGGACTTGGTTTTGGAGACAACACCAAATCTGCACTAGTGGTAAGAGGCCTTGAGGAAGCAAGAAGGTTGTATAAGGCGCTTGGTGCCCAGGAGGCGACCCTAAGGGGGTTGTCTTGTCTTGGGGACATGGTGGCCACATGTTCTTCGCCACTCTCAAGAAACAAGCGCTTCGGGTATCTGCTCGGAAAAGGTAAAAAACCTGACGAAGCCAGAAATGAAATATCACCGGACGGACAGGCCATAGAGGGGCTTGAATCACTGCAGGGATTACTCCTTCTGGCCGGAAAGTACGGAATTGAGCTACCGATAACATCTGAAATAGATGCAGTATCGAAGGGTATTACCACCCCCTTAAGGGCCATCAGAAGGCTCATGAAGAGGGAATTGAAAGAAGAATAAAAAACTATAGGAGGTCAAAATGACAAAACCAGAACTGATCGACAAGATCGCATCAACAACGAAATTTTCAAAGAAGGATTGCTCAGCAATGCTCGACGCCACCCTTGAATCAATCAAGGACGCTATGAAGACAGGCGACAAGGTTCTCCTTGTTGGTTTCGGCAGCTTCTATGTGAGGAACCGTAAGGCACGCAAGGGCGTCAACCCAAAGACACGCAAGCCACTCAATATCCCGGAGAAGAAAGTCCCAGCCTTCAAACCAGGCAAGGACCTCAAATCCGCAGTCCATACCGTTCACCACAAGAAGTGATTGAGTAAGCGCTACTAGCGTTTGACTTGACTTGATGGCCTGGTGTGTTAAAATCACCAGGCCATTATTATTTGTTCGGGGCGTGGCGCAGTTTGGTTAGCGCGTCAGTCTGGGGGACTGAAGGTCGGTAGTTCGAATCTACTCGCCCCGACCATATTTGCCCTCTTGCAGGGCTTTTTTATTTTCTGGGCTGCCGTCAGTGCGGTTTATAGACAAAATGAGGGTTTTTTGGTAAAAATGTGCAAAACCAGCACTATGCTGTGTCATATAATTACAATATATAAAGATTAAAAAATTCTCTTTACAAAGACCAAATAATTAGTAGAATGCTAAATTTGTCGGGACGTGGCTCAGTTTGGTAGAGCGCTTGGTTCGGGACCAAGAGGTCGCCAGTTCGAATCTGGCCGTCCCGACCATTTAATTTGTGGCCATCAACTTTTATATCAAAAATTGCATGCTATATTTTTGCCAACAACTTTTTGAAAATCTCAGCTCTTCTTTTGCCGTATGGCTCATCAATTTTCCCTGATTTCAACGACTTCTCCATAGCTGGTGCCGCATACCTTATTTCTTCCAGCGCCTCTTTCATGTCAATATCCAACAGAGCGTAGAGGGTATAAAAAAATGGATAGAACCTCCATTTGCTGTTTCCGATACGGTTTCTTTTTAAGTCCCCCATTCCATTTGCAATCCTTTCCTCCTGTAATGAGAGGCCACCAGCCTGAAGGTGTCTCCAGAAAGACACCGAACACGTCCCGCAACAATACTTCCCGCTTGGATTGTCTTTTATCCTTCCACGCATGTCTTCGGTGGCTGTTTCCAGAGCATTCTTTGTCATTGAGTTGTTAACGCCAATTTTTATCAAAGCTCTGCATGCCTCTTCGCTCAGTATGTGCGCTGTGGCGGCCCTTGAGGCAACCTTTTCACCAGTGAAGAGTTTTGTTTCAATAAAGTCGTTTGCTGTTGGTGCGAACATGTTGCAATAAGAGCCTGGCAATCCCTGTCTTGAGGCTATCCAGATCGCTACTTCCTCGGCCGCTTTTTTGGGAATGTTTTTACCAAATAAAATATGCTCGTTAAAATCATCCAGCGTTTTCGAAAGACTATTTTGGTCCAGTTTCATCTCGCCTCCTCCTCTTTTTGACCTCTTTATACTTAAATTTGAACGAATGTAAAATTACGTTTGACTTGTAACAACGAACTTTGCAGCGGGCAAAATTACTTTGCACTAGACATGTTTTAAATTATGCGTATTATGTTAGGCCAATTGCGTTTCTAAGGGGGTAACCAGGTGAGAAAGTATAAACTTGACCAGACAAGAGCTCCGCTTGTCGAGAAGGTGATTGAGTACATCGGGCAAAATAGGTTGCCTTTTCATATGCCAGGACACATGAGGGGTGGAGTCATTCCAGAACCACTCGCAGAATGGTTTGGCGAAGGACTTTACAAGTTTGATCTTACAGAGGTCCAGGGTCTTGATTATCTCCATACGTCGAGTGGTGTTATTGGCGAAGCGCAAAAGTATGCCGCTGATGCCTTTGGTGTCAGGGAAACCAAGTTCCTTATAAACGGAACAACTGTTGGTGTACAAGCCATGATGCTCTCCTCTGTCTGGAACGAGGAAAAAATCATTTTGCAAAGGAATAGCCACAGGTGCACAGTTGGTGGGCTTATACTTGGCGGTCTTGAACCTGCTTATGTCATGCCTGATTACAATTCCGACATTGGTGAATACACCTCAATAACCCCAACGACGCTTTCAAATGCCATGAAGCGCCACCCATCCGCAAAAGCCGTTCTTATGACAACGCCCAACTATTTTGGACTCGCCTCCGATATACAAACACTTGCTTCCATGGCAACAATAAAGGGTCTAAGAGTGCTTGTAGATGAGGCCCACGGTGCACACTTCATGTTCCATCCTGAAATGCCCATGTCTGCCTGCCAGTGCGATGTCGATTGTGTTACCCAGAGCGCGCATAAAACATTGCCAACGATGACGCAGAGTTCACTATTGCATGTGGTAACAGCAAGAGCGGCAACCGATAGACTCAAGATGATTCTTGTTCTCCTTCAATCATCCTCACCATCCTATGTTTTTATGAGCTCGCTTGATGCTGCAAGAAGGTATATGGCCATTCATGGCCAGGAAAGACTCACCCAAATCCTCGAAATGGCTGACTGGCTAAGAGATGAAATAAACAAGATTCCTGGCCTTAGATGTCCAGGAAGCGAGGTTGTGGGCAGGCAGGGAGTGGTTGGTTTTGACAGAACAAAGATAACCATCAATGTCTCCGAGCTTGGCCTCTCTGGTTGGGAAGCCGAGAGGATACTCAATAATGAATATAATGTTGAAATAGAGCTTTCTGATGCAGACAATTTCCTCTGTTTCCTGACTGTTGGAACAAAATGGGAATATGCTAAGGGGCTGGTTGAAGTTCTAAAAAAACTGGCAAGCAAGAAGTATGATTGCAGACCTCATGTAAAAGTTCCTCTCCCTGAAATCCCCCCGCTTGAAATGCTCCCGAGGAAGGCTTTCTATTCAAAATCGGAACTTGTTTCCCTCAGGCAGGCAATTGGCAGGGTCGCTGCCGACGTTGTCTGTCCATATCCACCAGGCATACCCACGTTGATACATGGGGAACTCATAACCTCCCAGATTGTTGACTATATTGAACAGCTAAACTCACAAAAAGCCTTTATTCAGGGCCTTATAAATGGGGAAATGATAAAGGTTATAGCATAAAAAATTGATATCCAAGGATAATAAAAAAGGCGAGGATTTTCCTCGCCTTTTTTATTATATAAGATCAGTTTATTCTGGTTTATATCTTGTTTTTCCCCTTGTTGCCCATGATTCCAAGGCTTGTGTTGGGCAGTGGTTTATACATGCATAACAACCTGCACATGGATAGGAAAATGAAGGGTAGGAGTTTACTTTTATGTTGCCAGTGGGGCAATTTTCAGCACAAATGCCGCACTGGATACATTTTTCTTTGTTGAGGCTCACTCTGTAAAACATCTTGAGCGATGTTTTTGTATAGAAAGGTATCAAAAAACTATAACTGGAAAACTTGTATTTTGGCTTTTTTATTGGCGTGGTGTCGCCATTTTTTAATTTCTTGCCAATCTCGATGCCCAAATCTGCTGGATCTGGCTGGGGATTTTTCGAAAACCATTCATTCATTGATTGGATTTTTTTTGGCGTCAATACAATGGTCCATGATTCTGGCATTACAATCTCGCTTGAATAGAAAATCCTTGCGCCGGTTTTTTCAAGATCTTCCATCATTTTGAGGCAAGCATTGACCGGCTCGCCGGCGTAGTCCATTACAATAAAACATGGCTTGCCGTTTAGCAAGCCATGCCAGCTTTTTACTAGTTCCCTGAGCGGCCAGGGGGGTGACCAGTCGTAAACTGGGAAACATATTCCAAAAGAATCATATTCTGTTGGAATGACTGGTTTGTCCCTGACCTCGAAATAATCGGTCTTGTGGCCTTCCAGTTCAAGGCCTTTCTTGACTTTCCGGGCAACCAGCCTTGTGTTTCCAGTGCCTGAAAAGCAGTAGAGTGCTACCTTACTCACTTACCTTGACGCCGATTATCGAGATGTTGCGGAGGGGTGTGTTGGGCTCATCTGGACGAGTTGTAACATTGCTCATGCGGTCAATCACGTCAAGACCCTGCAAAACTTCACCTACGGCCGTATATTTGCCCTGAAATTGTGGAGTGTCTACGAGGAGGATGAAGAAAATACAATTGTTGTTTCCTTCGCCATCATTTGCCAGACAAACAGTGCCTCTTTTGAGTTTTTTTTCAGTTTTCTCAAAAGGTATCTTGAATGCATCAGAGCCAGTGCCATTGTTGAATGGGTCACCACCCTGAACGAATTTGCCAGGCATCACCCTGTAGAACTGGAGACCATTGTAGATACTTTCCACAAATTGCCCATTTTGGGTCTCGAAGCCCTTGCACCAGCTGATAAACTTTTCAACTGAATTGGGGGCGTTTTTTGGAAGTACCCCAATAACAAAATCACCTTCAGTTGTGCTGAAGGTGATTTTGGGTTTTTCTGGTGGGACTTCGTTTTGTTTCTCTTCGAGTGACACACCCATGCAACCGGTTATTGAAAAAGCCAGAGCGAGGGTGGCCAGAGAGGCCAAAACTGTCCTATTTGACATAGACTTTATTGATAAGTACTGGTGAGACCGGGCTGGAATTTGCACCGTCTCCACCAGGATTGCATGGTACTTGTGCAATTTTGTCTACGACTTCCATGCCGTTTACTACTTCACCGAATGCGATGAATCCCATCTTGTCGAGGTTGCTGGAATTGTCAACCAGATTGATGAAGAACTGTGCATCGGACTGGTTTACTTCAATATTGGCAGATGCCATGGAGATCGTTCCCCTCTTGTTCTGGTGAAGACCCTTTGGATCAAGACCCATTGTGCCACCGCCGGTGCCATTCCCGAGTGGATCGCCACCCTGGATGACAAATCCATTGACAACGCGATGGAATGTGAGTCCGTTGTAGAAGCCGGAATTTGCTTTGTCGATGAGATTTTTTGAGGCTATTGGAGCATCGGCATAGAGGCTGATTTCAAAGGCGCCGTAGTTGGTTTCGAAAACTACAGTTTTGCCAAGATTGGTATTTGTTGTTCCCATGTCTTTGTTCTCTCCCTCTGTTGGGGTTTCTGTACTAGTCTTGTCGGTTGGGATTGTAGTGGTCTGGTCAGTTGTCTGATTGTCGGTGTTGTACTGATCAGTTATGTTAGTAATTTCCTCTTCGGTTGGTAAGGTAGTCTCTTCATTCTTTGAACCGCAAGCGGCCATGAAGGTGATTCCAAGTGCCAAAATGGCTATCAGTGCTAAATATTTTTTCATTTCAAAACTTCTCCTTAATTGTTGGTATTTACATCGCTCTCGTTGACGTTGAAGACTTCGCGGTTTTCCCTCTCGAGGTCGTTCTCCGAAATGAGCCTTACTGATGGGTCTGCAGATTCCTGGGCAAATTCCCTGAGGTACTGCTCTTCTTCATCTTCATAAGCGTTAAAGCGCTTTCTTGGCTGGCGCTCCGGTCTTGGCTCCTCTGGGAGGGTTGCCTTGATGGAAAGCCTTATTTTGCGGTCCGGGACCCTTATTTCCAGAATCTTGCACTGGACTGTCTGGCCCTCTTTGATTTCAGTGTCAATTCTCTCGACCCTGTGGTTTGAGACCTGGGAGATGTGGAGAAGACCCGAGACGCCCTCTTCAAGCTCGACAACAGCGCCAAACTTCAGCAGTCTGGTGACTGTGCCTTCAACGACATCACCAACCGAGTACTTGTACGGGACAAGTTCCCATGGATGTGGCTGTGCCTGCCTGAGTGAGAGGCTGATCCTGCCCTCGTCTCCTGCGATCTTGATGACCTTGACGTTGACTTTCTGGCGTTTCTTGAGCACCTGCTGAGGGGTCTTTCTTCCGCCCCAGGAAAGCTCTGAAAGGTGGATAAGACCTTCCACGCCTTCACCGAGATCAACAAATGCGCCAAATTCTACGAGGCCAACAACTGTGCCTTCATAGATTTCCCCAACCTTGAGGTTAGAGATGAATTCTTCACGCCTTCTTTCGCGGTCCTCTTCCAGGACTTCCTTCTGGGAGCAGACAACGCGCCTTGTTGGGCGGTCAACCTCTATGATTCTGACTTTGAGTTCCTTGCCAACCCACTTTGTCGGATCGGCATTGCGGTTAAGGTCAATCTGTGACCTCGGCACGAAAGCCGGTACGCCGACATCAACAAGAAGTCCACCCTTGACGGCCTTTGTGGCGACCGTTGTGAGGATTTCCTTGTTATCCTTTGCCTCTTTGAGTCTGTCCCAGACAAGCTCGAAATCGGCACGCTTCTTGGAGAGTATTATCATGCCATCATCATCGCCAATCTTGACAACGCGGCATTGAATCATGTCTCCTGTTTTGAACGTAGATGCAAGCTCTACGTCGTCTCTTGTAGATGCCTCTGCCCTGGGGATAAATCCCTCTGACTTCTGGCCGACATCAACCAGGAGACCATCAGACGTGACCTTTACTACTGTCGCGTTTACAAGCTGCCCTCTTTTGACAGACTTCATTTCGAAATCATTGACAGCTTTTTCCAACCTGGATGACTCAGATTTTACTACTTCTGGCTGGATTTCCTTTTTCTCCTGGGGTTGCTCCACGGCTTTTCCCGTTTCTTCATCGAACTCAAAGACTACCATCATTCACCTCATCGTATTTTGCGTCCATCATTGGACACTAGTGACTAATTCTATTGCAAAACCCTTAAAAGTAAATAGAGAAAACAAGTTAAATCCTCCTGTTCGTTGACACGCGGTTTTGCTTGTTTTAGAATTCATCCGTGTCCATAGAAGAGATTGTTTCCCAGATTTACAGGAATGAGTCCGGAAAAGAGATGACCCTGATACATTTTGAGGGAAGAAAAGGGACTTTTTCAGATATTCCTCTCGATGTACCGGAAATTGTTTCAAGCGGCCTCAAAAAGATTGGTATTGAAAAACTCTATTCACACCAGGCAAAAGCGATTGAAAGTGTCTTGTCTGGCAAAAACGTTGTTGTGGCCACACCAACCGCCTCCGGAAAAACCCTCTGCTATAATGTTCCAGTCTTGTCAGCCATTTCAAAAGATCCTGCAGCCAGGGCGATTTATCTTTTTCCAACCAAGGCGCTTTCATTCGACCAGCAAACCGGGCTTTCGGAGCTGGTTGAAGCGACAGGACTTGGTGTGAAATTTCACACGTACGATGGCGATACCGATGTGGGCAAAAGAAAAATCCTCAAAGTGGAAGGCTCCATAATCCTTACGAACCCGGACATGCTCCATGCAGGCATTTTGCCACACCACACGAAATGGGTGCACCTTTTTGAGAACCTGAAGTATGTTGTCATCGATGAGCTCCACCAGTACAGGGGTGTTTTTGGCTCGCACATGGCGAATGTTATAAGAAGGTTAAAAAGGATTTGCACTTTTTATGGGAGCCACCCAACCTTCATCATGTCTTCGGCAACAATTGCAAATCCTGCCGATCTTGCATCCAGAATTATCGAGGACGATGTTGAGGCAATAACCGAAGACGGCTCTCCAAGTGGCGACAAATATTTTGTGGTGTATAATCCACCGATTGTCGACAAACAGCTTGGTTTGCGCAAATCCTCCATTTTTGAGGCAGAGCGGTTTGCTTCCCAGCTCGTCCAGTCTGGCATACAAACCATTGTTTTTGCAAGGGCAAGGACCACTGTCGAGAACGTCCTGAAACTTCTGAGGGACCACGCTGCAAGGGCTGGATTTAATCCCGATTCAATCAGGGGTTACAGGGGTGGATATCTGCCCCTTGAGCGCAGGGAGATTGAAAAGGGACTAAGAGAAGGCAAGATAATGGGTGTTGTTTCAACAAACGCCCTGGAGCTCGGGATAGACATAGGAAGACTCGAAGCGTCTGTAATGGTCGGTTACCCAGGCACAATAGCAAGCATGAGACAACAGGCCGGCAGAGCCGGAAGAAAACAGCAGACCAGCCTTGGCATTCTGGTGCTATCTGGCAATCCACTTGACCAGTACATAGCCCAGAACCCTGATTATCTGCTGTCTACTCCTCCGGAATCAGGATTGGTAAACCCGGACAACCTCTACATAATGGTCTCCCATGTTAAGTGTGCGGCATTCGAGCTTCCATTCGTGGATGGAGAATCATTTGGCAAGGCGGAGATTGAACCGATCCTTTCGCACTTTGAGAAGGAGGGGATTGTCAATCATGACCAGGGAAAGTGGTTCTGGATGACAGACTCTTACCCTGCTGATGAAATATCGCTCCGGAATGCCACCGAAGGAAATGTTGCCATAATCGATGTTACAGGTTCACCACACGTCAGGACCATTGGTGAAATTGACCTCTTTTCTGCGCCAATGCTTGTGCATGACCAGGCAATCTACATGCATGACGGAGTCACATATCACGTTGACCGGCTTGACTTCAAGGAGAGAAAAGCTTTTGTCAGAAAAGTTCCGGTTGACTGGTATACAGACGCAAATTTGCAAATCAGCCTCAGGGTGCTCTCAGAAGCCGAAAATAATGATATTGGAAATTGCAAGCTTGGTGCGGGTGAGGTCACCGTAACGGCATTGACGACAGTGTTTAAGAAAATCCAGCTAACGACCCACCAGAATCTTGGTTATGGTGAAGTACACCTCCCGGAAATGCCAATGGATACCATGTCATGGTGGGTGACTGTTGGTGAGAAGATTGTTTCGGAATTCTCGAAAAATGACCTTGAAAAGGCGTTAAAAGGGCTTGGGAATGTCCTTATTGGAATCATGCCATTGCCATTGATGTGTGACCCCAGGGATTTGGGGATGTATGTTGAGGTAAAATCACCCCATTTTGAGGCACCGACTGTTTTTATTTATGAAAGGGTGGCTGGAGGGGTTGGCCTCTCGGAGCACATGTTTGATATGGGGATATCACCGCTTGTGCTTGCACTCGAAACACTCCAGAAATGCCCTTGCGAGAATGGCTGTCCGTCATGTGTTGGTCCTGCCGGTGACTCGGAACTGGGAACCAAGCTCCAGACAATAAGACTTTTGAAAATACTTACAGCGGATCGCCCTGGGCCTGTCTGAGCTCATTCTCCGACAAGCCAAAATAATGCCCTATTTCGTGGTACAGGACATGTTTTATTGTCTTTCTCAGACTTTCAATATCAAAAATTCTTGACATGATTGGCAGTCTGAAAACGGTTATCCTGTCAGGAAAGGCCATTGGCTCAAAGCCCTTGTGTCTGACTGTTTTTGGGACTCCGGAAAATAATCCCAGTAGATTCCATGGGCTCGTTCCAGCTTTTGCTGCTACTTCGTTTGTTGCCAGGTCGGTTATCTCATAGGAAATGTTTGCTTCATCAAGCTCCTCTTTCCATTCTTCTGGCAGTTCATTCCAGCATTGTTCGACAATCAGGTCAAATTCTTCACGTTCCACTCAGGTCTCCATGGTCATCAGGACAAAGTTGTGTTCTTTGTTTTCCTGGGTTTTCTGTTTTATGGTTTTTTTTGTTTTGAATCCAGTACCATCGTACATCGCCAAGTGTCCGGTTGATGGCATGTAATCTTCCACAGGTGTCTCCAGTGTGTAGACCTCTATCTTTTGATGCCTGTTTTTTCTGCAAAATTCTGCAAGGTTGGCAATCAATGATTTTTCAACGCCCTCTTCCCTGAATTGTGGATACACATAAAGATCGATGATTTGCATGATGCCCTTGTCCTGCATCTCGTCTACAAACTTGCAACCCATCCTGCTGGCCAGAGGTTTTGGAACATGCGTTATGTATCCGGCAACATCAGAACCAATGAAGGCGATGGACATCATCTTGCCATAACTTCTCGTTGCGAGCGTCATGAATTCGAGTGTTTCCGGGTTTCCAATATCGCCGAACCTGACATCTTCCTTCATGCTTGGTGTTGGAAGACCATATCCTGCAATATCTTTTGCTGTGACAGGCAAGACGAGAATGTGCTGGTCTCTTCTCTCCCAAGGAAGCCTTGGGTGGACAAATAGCTCATTGATGACAGGTTCTCTGCTCCTTGTCATGTTTTTGTGTTCTATTGCTTTAAAAAAATCATGAATGTTCTGATAACAGGGGAATTCTTCACCTTCGAGAAAAAAACATGGTTTGGCACCCTGGGTTTCTTTTTTTTCATCGTTTGATCTTACCGATTTTATGCAACCAGCAATATGTTTTGGCAATAGCGAGATTGAAGCGTCCCTGATTTGTGTTATGTCCCATCTGCGCAAAACCAGATCAAAACAAGCTTCAGCCTCTCTGGCAAAAACACCTTTTGAATTATAGGGGCAGAAAACCCAGTCAAGGAGCATGGTCACCGCTTTCCTGGCTTAATACCCGAGCATTTTATCGGTAATATTAAGCAATTCTTCTCCAGACTCAAGCCTTTTGACATTCTCGATGATTATTTTGATGAATCTTTCCCAGAAATGTGGTGTGACACCTGCGGCATGCGGGGTTGCCACGACCTGCGGGAGTGTCCTCAAGTGTGAATCAGCGGGCAGCGGCTCTTTTTCAAACACATCGAGCCCTGCAGCTGCCACTTTGCCACTTTTTATGGCACCCACCAGCTCTTGTGTGTCAATGAGGGAGCCCCTGGCAATATTTACAATGATCACCCCATGCTTCATGATGGCAAATTCTTTTTGCCCTATGAGGTACCTGGTGTTCTCTGTTTCAGGGAGACACAATACAATTACGTCGGAATTCTCGAGTATGTTGTCAAGCCCGTCTGGCCCAAAAACCTCATCCACGTTTTCAACTTCTCCCTTGCCACGCCTCATCCCGAGAACCTTCATGTCAAAGCCATTCCTGGCTATTTTTGCGACTCTCTTGCCAATATTGCCAAGCCCGAGTATCCCGATAGTTTTCCCTGATATCTCCCCAGGTGGGTATCCTTCTGTCACCTCATTCCCCCACCATCCTTCAGGTGAGAGTGTCTTGCCCATTGGGATTATTTTTCTGGAGCATGCGAGGAGGAGTGAAAATGTGTGTTCTGCAATGGCCTGGCTTCTGCAACCTTTTGAATTTATGACAGGCACCGATGAATTTCTCAGTTCCGGATAGAGCCTTTGCGGACCAATGCCGTCAACGGCAAACACCAGCATTTTAAGGTTGCGAGTCTGAAGGAAAAGCTCCCTTGGAAGGGAATAGCACACAATGACGTCTGCATTTTCCAAATGATCTGGGAGCTTGTCCCGTGTGACAGAAAATATTTCGTGTGCCGGAAGGGCCTTCCTTGTTTCAGAAAGCGCCCATTCCGGCATCGAGTGAAACGAGCCTGCCGTCTTCACATCGAAGACTATTTTCATAGATTGATCTTACTGCTCTATTGTGGGTTGGTCAACCTTTTCATCAACCTTTTCATCCGGCTGCTGTGGGTGTTTTTTTGCCCACTCGTACATCAGGATTGCTGCGGCAACCGAGGCATTCAGTGAACCAAGTTTTCCCTTCATGGGAATCTTGATTATCTCGTCGCAGTGCTCAGCGACTGTCTTGTGCATGCCTTCGCCTTCGGAACCAATGATGAAGCAGCATTTGTCAGGAAATTCCACTGATTGCGATTCCGAGGTGGCGTCTGGCGATGAGCCATAGATCCAGTATCCTGCCTCTTTGAGTTTTTCAATTGCTATCTTGACGTTTGCCACTCTGGCTATTTTTTGCCTGAGTGCAGCACCTGCAGAGGTTTTTGTCACAGTTGAGGTGACCGGTGCGGCGCCGTGCTTCGGAATTATGACACCAGAAGCCCCAAAACATTCGGATGATCTTATGATTGCTCCAAGATTTTGCGGGTCTTCGATCCCATCGAGGATGGCGATCATGGATATGGTATTTTCTGGACCGATTAAATCTTCGATTTCAGCATACTGTGTTGGTGAGGCAAGCGCGACCACGTCCCTGCTGCCATATTTTCCGATTTCAAAATCAGAAACCAGGTCATATCTTATGCCTCTGTCCTTGCTCTCCTCCATTATTGCCTTGAGGACAGTATTGATTTTGAGGGTTTTCCTGATGAGGACCTTGTTTATGCTGGTGCCTGCCCTGATTGCCTCAAGTACGGCATTTTTGCCTATGATTGCGTTGTCTGCCTCTTCCAGGGTTACCTCATTTGCGAATGGGAGCTCCTCGGCATATTCCAGGTCCTGGACTTCCCTTTCTTCAAAAGGTCTTCTCTGAAACTTGCTTCCTGTGCGTGATGGCGGTCTTTCGTAGACGTGCTCTCTTCTGAATTCGCCATCGCCGTCCTGTCTTGGGAACCTTGGCCTGTGACCACCTTCGTCGTCTCTTCTGCCAAACCTTCTGTCTGATGGGCCTGACCATTCTTTCTTTTGCCAGGAAAGTTTTGGGCTCCCGTCACCATCAGAATCGCCCCTTGGAGGTCTTCTTTCATAAGACTTTCTTTCGCCGAAAGGTCTGTTTTCACCGTATGGCTTTCTATCTCCATAGGATCTTCTTTCACCAAAAGGCTTGTTTTCTCCATACGGTTTTCTTTCCCCATATGGCTTCCTGTCTCCAAAAGACTTTCTTTC
>JAKIZT010000015.1:0-13149 GCA_022707885.1 Caldisericales bacterium
CGGGCCTTGCAACTGGCGTAACATACAAATTCGAGATTGTCCCGCAAGGTGGACAGAAGGTCGCGGCATCATGCACGACCGGCCCACTGGACGTCAAGCTTGAGCTCTGGATTGGAAAAACCGATGCCTACATAAATGGCAAAAAAACCAAACTGGCTGTACCTCCACAGATCCTTTCAAACAGTACCTATGTGCCATTCCGTTTCCTGGGAGAGGCATTCGGGGCCGATGTTGGCTGGGACAACTCAAAGAGGGAAGCCTCATTCTGGACACCAAACGCCTTCCTGCAGATGACTGTGGGTTCCAAAACCGGCTACAACTTTGGCGCGCAAGTGACAATAAATCCTCCGCCACAAAACATATCCGGAAGAGTAGTCATTCCGCTCAGAGCCGCATCCGAACTCCTGGGTGCAAAAGTGGCCTACGAAGCAAAAACAAAAAAGATTACAATCAACTACAAGAAACCATGGCATCTCTGGTGGTAAACACACTATAAGGAGGCAAAAATGCTGCTGGGCAAAGGCCAGATTATGGTCATCGACGACTCAAAGCCAGTGCTTGAAGTCGTCACGGCGATGCTTGAGGGTGCAGGATACGAAGTAAGGCAGTTCCTAAGGGCACGGGACGCACTCATGGACCTTATCAACGGCAATCCTGACCTCATCATTTGTGACATACTCATGCCGGAGATGGACGGTTTTGAATTCAGGAGGGCACTAGTCGAAGACCAGCGCACCTCACATATCCCATTTCTTCTCCTGACAGGAAAAGACGACCTCATGCTGATGATCGAGGGCCTCTCGGCTGGAATCCAGGACTACATCATGAAACCGATCCAGCCTAAAGAGTTCCTGACCCATGTTGGAAGGATAATGGACAACATCTATGAGGCCAGATTCAAATTGCTGGACAGGGTCCTTATTGAAGGAACACTAGACAACATCGAATTTGAAAAAATAGAGAAAGTGCTTGACGCAATAAAATTCACTGGAAAGCTGGTTCTTGGCTCGGAAACAAGGGAACCACTTAACATTGCATACAAAAGGGGCAGGGCGATAGCTGCAGAGGGTGGCCCGATGGCTGCAAAAGGGCACGAGGCATACAAGACCGCCCCCACGATGTCCGGTGAATTCGAGATAATCGCAGAACCTGTGGACAAAAAACCCGAGTTTTGATCAAAAACTTGTTGCCAGACAAAAAGCCCCGATAATCGGGGCTTTTTTTATTTTGCAGTTGTGATTTTGAACAGCTTTAGCCTTAGAGCATTCATGACGACTGTTATCGATGAAGCGGCCATCGCTGCCGAGGCGATCATGGGATTTAGCTGTATTCCGACGGGATAGAGAACACCTGCCGCAACAGGAATGGCAAGTGTGTTGTAGATGAATGCCCAGAAAAGGTTCCACTGGATATTTTTCTTCGTCGCCCTGGCCAGTCTCACGGTCTGTGGGACAAGCAAAAGATTCTCATTCATTACAGTAACATCGGCAGTATCTAACGCCATGCCCGTTCCCTGTTTTGGCGCAAATGAGGCATCGGCCATTGCAAGTGCAGCAGCATCATTGACACCGTCGCCCATCATGGCCACAAAACCATCGGCTCTTAACGCCTCAACAATCTGAACTTTCTCTTCAGGGAGAGTTTGTGAATAGACCCTCTTTATGCCCAGCTGGGACGCCACAGATTCACAAACTTCCTTGCGATCTCCAGAAACCAGGATAGGCTCAATACCCAAGTCAATCAGTTCTTTCATGGCCTGGAAAGCTTCCGGCCTCAATGGGTCAGAAAGTCCGAATCCACCAATAATTTTTTTGTTCAATGAAACATAAAAGGCAGCTTCTTCAGGTTTGAATGCACCCAACAGCACAAGAGGGACTTCAAGCCCAAGTTTCTCAACCATCCTCGGCCCGCCAACAACCAGCTCGCCACCGGCAAAAGTTGCCTTGACACCAAGCCCAGGCACGGCTTCAAAATCCTGCGGGCTCTCTATGGCAATATTTCTCGAAACAGCAAGATCTTTTATGGCCTGGGCAAGTGTATGCTCGGAGCCAGATTCGGCCATTGCAGTCAATTTTATCAGTTCATCCTCGGAGACCGATTCCGGGTGTATGGATGTCACTTCCGGTTTGCCGGCTGTCAGGGTACCAGTTTTGTCAAAAACAAATGTTTTGACCTCTTCAAGCGCCTCCAGTGACCTGGCATTTTTAATGAGCATGCCGGATTTTGCCGAGATGCCCAAAGCTATGGATATCGATGTGGGAGTTGCAAGTCCAAGCGCACAGGGGCAGGAAATGACAAGCACGGAAATTGCCGAGTTGATGCCAATATTTGTGAAACCAAGGAGAAACCAAACCACAAAAGCCGTGACTGAAATCGTTATCGAGGCAGGCACAAAAATAGAGGCAATCCTGTCAACAAGCCCCTGTATCTTTGGTTTAGTCTGTATTGCGGCCCCAATCAGTTCGATGACCCTTGAAAGGACAGTGCTCTCGCCAACCTTGTCACATTTTGCTTCCACAAGCCCGAATCCGTTGATTGCTCCAGCATAGACACTGTCGCCAACGCTAACCGGGACAGGCATGCTCTCGCCAGTTATATGGGCATTGTTAAATTCGGAAGAGCCTTTCACAATAGTGCAATCGGCAGGTGCTCTTTCAGTGGCCTTTATTTGTACGATATTACCCGCTACAAGCTCGGATATTGGAACATCCTCTGCAACGCCATCCTTGATCCTGTGGGCCTTTTCGGGAAGGAGCGACGCGACATCAAATATCTCCTTCATGGCCGACAACTCGGCCCTACCCCTGAGGTAGTTTCCAAGCAGAACGAGCATTACAATGACAACAGAGCCATCCAGATAGAGCTGGTGCTCGCCAATTCCAGGGTAGAGGATAGCGACTATTGAGTAGACAAAAGAAGCCAGCACCCCAAGCGCAACAAGGGTGTTCATGTCTGTCTGCCTGTGGAGGGCAATCTTCCATGCGGAAATGAAGAAATGCCAGCCGGTCCAGAACATGACAGGAATAACGGCAAAAACAAATGTCCACACAAACCACATCGGAAAGTGGTAGAACATCATGAGCATCGTTCCAACTGTGACATAAATGGCAAAAGGAAGCCCGACAAGCAAATTGTTTCTAATCTTTCTTACATCAGATTCTTTTGCTTGCCTTGCTTGTTTGAGCGCAGAGGCCTGATCAGTGGCCAGCCTTGCACCATATCCGATGTTCGAGACCGATTTGACTATGTCACCAATGGCAACCTTTGATGGATCATAGGCAACATCGGCAAGCCCAGTTGAAAAATTGACACCGATATTTTTTGTGCCATCAAGGTCCTTGAGGGTATTTTCGATATTCAAGGCACAACCAGTGCAATGCATTCCTGTTATTACGAGCTTGGTATGTACCTCTCCCCCTTTTTCCCGTTCTCTGGAACGAATTTTTCTGGGAGCAAAAAATATCCACAGCAATGCGAGGAAGACGATTGAAATACCGACAACAAGAACCTGTTGTGCCATCATGACCTCCTTGCGATATTTTACAATGTAACTTTCAAACCACAATGGCCCGATAAAATTAAAATCCAGCAATTGTGAATTTTTTCTAAGTATAAAACAACATTTTAGCTAATGGACCAATCCCGCTCGTTTAGCCAATGTAATTGGCCTGATTTCTTGACGTGTCCCAAGGTTGGGGTATTCATTCTTATTGTGGAAAACAACCCGGACCGTCCAGCAAAGAGCTGGTCAAAACTTCCCAAAGTCAATCTTGGCGAAACATTCGTGGCACTTAGGCACAGAAATTACAGACTTTTTTTCTTTGGGCAACTCGTATCGCTTGTTGGAACATGGATGCAAAATGTTGCTCAAAGTTGGCTCATATACGACATCACAAATTCAAAGGTATATCTTGGCTACGTAAGTTTTGCTTCATCTATTCCAATATTTCTGGTGTCCCTTTGGGCAGGTGTTCTCCTGGACAGACTCCCAAAACGCAAGGTCATTATCTTCACACAGGTTGCATCAATGATTCTGGCGTTCACCCTGGCATTTGACGTGTTCCTCAAAACAATCCAGCCATGGCACATTATTGTTTTGTCTTTTCTCCTAGGATGCGTCAACGCCATAGACATGCCGGCAAGACAATCATTTGTAATAGAAATGGTCGACAGGGAAGATCTCATGAATGCAATCACCCTCAACTCAACAATATTTAATACTGCAAGGATAATTGGCCCGTCGCTGGCCGGTTTGGCTCTGGCCTGGCTAGGTGCTGGGTGGTGTTTTGCGTTGAATGGCGTCAGCTTCATTGCTGTAATACTTGCCCTAATGGCCATGAAGATAGAGGATCGCATCGCTGAACCAACAAAAGCACATCCATTTAAACAGATAGTTGAAGGGCTTGTCTATGTGAAATCAAACAAGACAATAAGCATGCTTATCCTGGTCATAGCAGTATCCAACCTGTTTGCTTTCTCCTACTCAGCTCTGATGCCTTCTTTCGCAAAAGATGTTCTTAATGCTGGCGAGGTGGGGTTTGGACTTTTACAGAGTTTTGTAGGTATTGGGGCATTGATGGGTGCACTATTGATGGCATCCGTAAAATCCACGAGTACAAACAAGGGTTTCATGCTCACGCTTGGCAATATTGGTTTCCCGCTGGCCGCACTCCTGTTTTCGTTGTCAAAATACCTTCCCATTTCAGCTTTCCTCTTAATAGTCGTCGGGATGGGATTCATGGTGCAAAATGCAACCATCAACACTCTCATCCAGCTCAATTCGGAGGACTCCAAGAGGGGAAGGGTTATGAGCATTTACACGCTTGTTTTCCAAGGATTCTTCCCGGTGGGCTCATTGCTTACAACATCATTTGCTGAAATAGTCGGAACGCCCATTGCCTCAATAACAGGCGAGGCCATAGCATTAGTTTTTGGGATTATATGGTTCCTGAAAGCGCCTTTTGTAAGGAAGCTCTAATTCTTACTTGTTCATCTCTTCCTGGGTGAGCGGCTCGCCACCCTGATCCATGCGGCGCAAAATGCCACTCTCTGACACGGCAAAGAGATGGGTGTCCAGTATTGCCGCACCAACAACTGGTGACTTGAAGTTGTTATGCCACTGCCAGTTGCCATTCTTCACATCAATGACGTATAACTTGCCGTCATCTGCCGCGAGAAAAGCTGATTCCTTAGTAATTATTGTGCTTGATGTCACTGGCTTGTTCGTGCCAAAACCCCAAACTGGTTTAAGATCTATCTGCCTGACAACAATAACCATGTTGTTGCTCAACCCAATTGCCACCATGCTTACATATACAGATGGAGGGGAGACTATATCCACCTTATATTTTTTGTCTTTCGAACCCGTATCAAATTCATAAGACTCTACAATTTCACCATTGAGGGCATTTATTTTAAGAAGTTTCCCGCTGGTCACCAGCAACTCGTCTCTCACACACACAGCAGGGCCAATTATTGGATATTCCAGTTTCTTACGCCATACTTCCCTGCCATCCTCGGGAACAACAGCAATGATTGTGTCAGATGCAACAAGGTTGATGTATCTCTGGAGTGAAGGGGTTTGTGTCAACTGAACTCCATAACTTTTTTTGAAGATTTCGGTTCCCTGGGCCTCTTCAAGGCAATACAGATCATCTCGGGTTGCAACCCAGACCCTGTCACCATCAATGGTTGGCCAGCCAACAACTGGTGAAGAAAGTGTTTTTGACCAGACCTGTTTGCCATCTGCAAGGTTTAATGAGTAGAAAAAACCACTTTGGTCACCAAACAAAACCCTTCCTTTGGAAATTACAGGATTTATCTGACCAACATAAAACTGTTTTTCCCAGACATGGTTTCCATTTTCGCCATCAATGCAGTAGACAATGCCTCTGTCATCCGAGAGAACAACCATGCCGCCTGCGGCCACCGGGCTACAATGGGTCTGGTTCGGGATTTTTGTTTCCCAAACAACCTTGAGTGGCTGCTTTGGGGCAAGCATCGTACCGGAGTTATTGTAGAAACCACCTCTTGGTGACTTCCAGCTTGGCATTGTCTCAGTATCAATTAATGCAACACTCTGGCAGCCACAGAATAAAACCAGTGTGGCCATCATGGATATAATTTTTATAGATTTCACGGATTAACCTCCAACTATTCTGGCAAGTGAGGTGGCAAGATATTCCATATCGGATATCGTATTGAAATAACCGACCGACGCCCTGAGCGTGCCTTGCGGGTAAAGATTGAGTGTCCTCATGGCGCCCTCATTCGCAAAGAGACCGTTTCCAACCACCAGTCCATATCTTTCCTCTAGCAGCCTGGCCGTGGTGTTGATTGGAAGGTCACCTGCAGAAAAAGACAATATGCCAATTCCATCCCACGTTTCAGGTGCAACCACCTTCACTTTTTTAACTGTCTCAAGCGAGGCCACCAAACTTTCTCTTAATGATTTATGGTGACGCCATATCTTCTCAACACCTTCCATATCAACAAATCGCGCTCCTGCCAATAGCCCATACAATCCAGCCATATTGGGTGTTCCAACTTCCAGTATTTGATGAACAGAAAGATTGGTCTTCGAGAGTTTTGTCAATTTTTCTGAAAGTCTTTGGGAAACATAAACGCCCGCAGTCCCAGTTGGGCCGTAAAGACCCTTGTGACCTGAGAAAATTATTGCATCTGCTTTTATATGTTTCAGGTCTACTGGGCAAGCACCCATCGTGTGGGAAGCATCAAGAACAAGCATTGCATCAGCTTCCTGGCAGACCTTTGATATCTCGCCCATTGGCGCAAGAGTGCCAGTGATGTTTGAAGCATGGGAAACAAAAACGGCTCTTACTTTCTGGGCAACCTTTGCGAGATGTTTGGGGTTAACAAAAAGCTCATGGTCAAAGGGAAGCCTTGCAACATTTATGCCTTTTTGCTCAAGTTCTCTTGCCGGGGCCTGAATGGGCCACGGATCACCATCACTTATGGCTATCTTATCGCCAATTTCCACGACACCGCGCATAATTGAAGAAATGGCCTCGCTTGCTGACTTACAAAGATATATCTGCTCCGGGGTTGATCCTGTGATGAGCCTGGAAAGTGCAGACCTACATTCGTTTACGACTTCCATCGCGTTGGCATGTGGCTTGCAGGCATAGCCTGTCGTTGGCACACCACCCACATTTTTCATGTAATCGGTTACCTGATCCAGTACTCCCTTTGGCTTGGGAAAGCTGGTAGCTGCATTGTCAAGGTAAATTGGCACTGCTCCCCTCCTTGAGGACAGAATGAACAGTGAAAATGTTTGTTCTAAACACGCCTAGATCGTACCAAAACTGCCAAACCTAATCAAGCATTGATTGAAAAGCGGCCAGGCCCTAAAATGCTTTCTGATGTCCATTAAGTCGGTAAAAATAAAAGGGTTCAAGACCTTTGCCGAAGGTGTTGAAATAAGGCTTTCCCACAGACTGACTGCTGTTGTTGGCCCAAACGGTTCTGGCAAAAGCAACCTTGTCGATGCAGTCAGATGGGGAATAGGAGAGCACACGGCAAGACTCTTGAGGATATCGAATCCGACTGACATAATATTCGCCGGTTTCGGGGTGAGAAAACCTCTAGGAATGGCCGAAGTTGCAATATCGCTTGATAACAGGGAAGGAAAATACCCGATTGAACAGCCACTCGTCCAGATAATCAGAAGGTGCTACAGGGATGGGGAAAACGAGTATCTGATAAACGACACAAAATGCAGGCTGAAAGACATTGAAGATCTCTTCAGGGGAACCGGGCTTGGAAAACAGACCTATTCGGTCGTTGGCCAGGGGGAAGTCGAGCAGGTAATTTCGGCAACACCCGCCGAAAGGCTGAAAGTGCTCGAGGAGCTTGCAGGGGTCGATGTTCTCAGGACAACGAAACGCTCTGTCGAATCAAAACTGGACCAGGCCAAAATCCAGATGGAGAAAATTTCTGCCCATGTGAGTGAATCGGAATACCAGTACGAAAATCTTGCCCGTCAGGCGGAGGTGCTGGAAAAATACCAGATTCTTACAGACAGACTGGGCCACCTCAAGCTCCAGCTCCATCTTGTCGACCTCAGGGAAAATGTTTTTGAATCAAACTCGCTTGAATCAAAATCGAAAGTGCTTGAGTTAAAACGCAAGGAAACACAAGCTGAAATAGACAAGCTTGAGGAGGTGGAAGATTTTTCCTCAAAACTGGACGAGCTTGAGAAAGAAAGGTCTGCGGCACTGGCAACAAGGGAAAACGCCATTGTCAATTCAACCAGGGCAACGGCCCAGCTGGAACACATGAGGGCAAACCTTGCCACAGCGCAGGAAACATTGCGCAATTCAACCCTTGAGGAAGAATCGCTGAAAAGGCGTGAAAAGCAGCTCATTTATGATCTTTCACAGCTTGAGGAGGAAATCGAAAAACGCTCCACTCATCTCGCACAATGCGAAAAAGAGCTGGAGGATATTGAAAAAACCAGGCCAGAACTGACAGATTTCAAGAAAGAACGCCAAAACATCCAGACAAAACTCGACCAGTCAAAAAGACAGGCCGACGATGCAAGGTCAAGGCTCCAGGAGATGCAATCAAGACTGGTGCTACTCGCCGAACGCAAGAGGCAGACACAATCAAGGACAAGAGAGCTTGAAGAAGTAACATTCCCGCAAACGCAGGATGACAGAAACCTTGACAGGGAGCTCGAGGAGACAAGAATCACGAGGTCAAAACTGGAGGGTCAGCTTGCATCATTCGCTGATAATACCCAAAAAATTCAGGGCGAACTGATGTCTGTGCAGGCCGAAAAAACCCAGACAACCAAAGAAATCGAGAAATTAAAAAAAATACTTGATGGAATGGCCTTTAAGCCATCAAAACTTGGCAAACCCGTTCTTTCAAAAATAGCGGATCTCGGAGAGTTTTCCAAGGATGATGCGGACCTAGCAAGGTCCCAGCTGGACTGGATCATCGCCAGCAAGGACGATCTGCTTGAGGTGGCAAAGAAACTACCTCCAAATTCCGGGGCAACAATAACCATCGACAACAAGACAGTTTCAATTTCAGAAAATGTAATGGAAGCACTGGAAAAGAACACTGACATAGTGGTCTCGAAGGATGGGTTTATATGTCTTGGAGGGACATACTTCCTGCAATTCGGCGAAAAAACCGGCGAAGCACAAATAGAAACCCAGATTCAATTCTCAGCTGAAAATCTGGACAGACTCTCAGAAAAGGAAACGTCACTGGAAACCAGCCTAAAGGAGGCCAGGGAAAAACAGAAACTTGCCCAGCAGGAAATGGTCGGATTGTCCAAAAAAGAGCTGGAGCTGTCAAACCAGATGGCAGCACTGAAAGCAAAAAAAGAGGCCGAAGCAAGACAGGCCGAAGCAAAGGCTTCCGAGCTTGCCAAACTGGCAGAATCTTTCACCCAGTATGAAAAAGAAATGGCCACATGTGAAAAAGACAAGGAAGATTTTGCCGAAAAATTAAGAGCTTGCGTCGAGGAGGCAAGGGCCAACGGAGCAAAACTCTCCGAGTTTGATGCAATGAGGCTCAGAATCCAGGAAGAGCAGGTTGGGTTTGAAAGAAGGCTTGCAGGGACAAGAGAAACCAAAATGCAGGCCCAAAAAGACCTCGAAGACTCCCAGAGGGAAAAAGAGAAACTGGTATCAGAATTTGACCATGGAAAAACAAGACTGCTCAAACTTTCAGAATCCACCACCCAGGCAGAAAAAGATGCAAGAGAGCTGGAGACTGGAATCATCGAGGCTGAGAGGGAACTCAACACCGCCAAAATGACCATCCTTCACACGGAAAACATTGAAAAACAGATACAAAAATCAAAAGGCGAGATCCTTGAAGAACAGGAAAAAAGGCAAAACCAGACAAAAAATGTCAGGGCAAGGCTCGCAAGGTACAACAATGATCTCCACCAGATAGAGCTCTCACAGGTGGAGCTGAAAGTTAGAAGGGAAGACCTCCTTTCAAAAATAGCCGAGTTGGGTGGAAAACCATCTGATCCCATTGATGATTGCGATATTGAAGAAACTAAAACCGAGTTGTCAATTACAGCACAAAAACTCGCCCAATACGGCGCTGTGAACATGGCTGCCAAGGACGAGGCAATAAAAGCCAAGGAGAGGGTGGATTTCCTGAACGGCCAGCTCTCCGACCTCGCGCAGACCGAAGCAAACTTGAGGTCATCGCTGTCCGAAGTGGAAACAAGGATAAAAAAGACTTTTGAAGAAACCTACCGTTCAGTGGAGAGCCATTTCAGGACACTCGCGGATGTGCTCTTTGCCGGTGCGATAGGCAACCTGCGCAGGATCACCGGGGAAAACGGACAAATCGAGGGGATTGAGGTCGAATTTATTCTGCCAGGCAGGAAGCTCAAAACGCTCCACGCCCTTTCAGGGGGCGAGAAAACCCTCGCCGCCCTCGCATTGCTGTTTGCCTTCTTCAAGACAAAAAGTTCGCCGTTCTGCGTTCTGGACGAGGTGGATGCGGCCCTTGACGACAGCAACATAGAAAGATTTACAAGGTTGCTCAGGAACGAGGCAGAGCAAACGCAATTCGTCGTCATAACCCACAACAAGGAAACCATGCGCTGGTGCGATGCACTCTACGGCATAACGCTTGACACCACAGGAACCTCCAGGGTAGTTTCGGTCAAGCTTGATGGTGTCGAAAACAGCTGACCACGGCTTGCAAAAAGCCAAAACATGCTATCATTTGACCTGATGAAGACGATAAAAAGGGAAGGGCTCGTTGATCTGGTTGCCAGTCTGTGCATCAAGGCCAATCTCGTGCTCCCGAAACACCAAAAAGAAAAACTCGAATGGGCACTTGAGAATGAAACATCCCCACTGGGGAAAAAGCTCATATCACAGATAATTGAAAATTACAGGATCGCTGAAAAAACCGGTCTGGCAATCTGTCAGGACTGCGGACTCGCAGTTATTTTTCTTGAAGCAGGAAGAGATATTCGCATTGATTTCGATATCTATGAGGCAATAAACGATGGCGTTGCCAAAGGGTATGGCGAAGGACATTTGAGACCCTCTGTTTTGCATTCATGCGTTGACCGGACAAATACAAAAACCAACACTCCAGCAATAATTCACACACAAATTGTTGATGGTGACAAGATAAAGCTCACTGTTGCACCCAAAGGGGGCGGCTCCGAGAACGCAAGCAGGCTGGCAATGCTCAGGCCATACGAAGGAAGGCAGGGCATCATGGATTTTGTTGTCAAAACAGTCAGGGAAAATGGTCCTTCGGCCTGCCCACCAGTAACAGTCGGCATAGGTCTCGGTGGGACAATGGAAGAATGCGCCTTGCTGGCAAAAAAGGCTCTGCTGGAAGATAACCGCTCGGAAGAATTGGGTAACATGGAAGAAGAAATACTGGAATTGTGCAATAATCTTGGCTTCGGCCCGGCAGGGCTTGGTGGCAAAATCTCAGTCCTGGATGTGCACATGCTATCAACAGGCTGTCATATTGCGACAATGCCTGTTTCAGTCAATATCCAGTGTCATGCCGCAAGAAAGGCAACGGGTGAGATGTGAGGGAACAAAAGCTGACGACACCTGTCTCAAAAGAAATTCTTGCCAATCTTGCCTGTGGTGATGAAGTCCTGATCAGCGGAAGAATCTATACAGCCAGGGACGCGGCCCACAAGGCCATGTTGAAAATGGCCCAGGAAGGTGAAAAACTCCCATTTGATCCAAGAGGGGCAATAATCTACTTTGCAGGCCCGTCACCAGCGCCGCCCGGTTTCCCAATTGGATCCTGCGGGCCAACAACATCTTCAAGGATGGACCCTTTCACAAAAACAATGTTTGAGCTTGGTATTGCAGCACAGCTCGGGAAAGGGCCAAGGGGGAAAGAAGTCATACAGACCCTGGTTGATTTCGGCGGTGTTTACCTCGTGGCACTCGGAGGGGCAGGGGCATTGCTTGCAGAAAAGGTGAAGAAAGCGAGACTACTTGCATTCCCAGAGCTTGGCCCAGAGGCAGTCTATGAGCTGGAAGTGGAGAATTTCCCGGCCATCGTTGCGATAGACAGCAAAGGAAACAATATTTTCAAAAACTAAATTGGATGGGTTTTATCGCCAAAATAAAAACAGGCCAGCTTCATGCTGGCCTGTTTGCTTTTTAATGGTTATCTTGCTTGCTACTTTCCAAGCTGCTCGATCAATTGCGTCAGGGTTTCGACACAATCTCCAACAATGCCGTAGGAGGCTACCTTGAAGATCGGTGCATCCGGATCGCGATTTATTGCAACAATGACATCAGACGTCCTCATCCCGGCGAGGTGCTGGTCGGCACCTGATATTCCACATGCAATGTAGAGCCTTGGAGAGACAACCTTGCCTGTCAGGCCGACCTGGTGGGAGGAGTCTATCCACCCGGAATCAACAACTGCCCTGGAGGCACCGTATGCGGCACCAAGTTTTTTGGCAAGTTCTTTTATCAGCTTGAAGTTCTCCGGAGATCCCATACCCCTGCCGCCTGAAACAATGACTGGGGAGTCAACGAGTGCCGGACCTTCAGAAGAGAGTGGAAGTACCCTCTCAATAACCTTCTTGATATCGGCTTTTGACGTCGCAGCTTCAAGCCTTTCGAGTGTTGCCGTTATGTCAGCTGGTCTCGGCTGATTGAAAACCCTCTTGTGGATTGTCACCACACACTCTGCCGGGAGACTGATTGTTGCTTTGTTCTGGCCACCAAATGAGAGTCTTTCAACAGTTACCATGTCCTCTGTGGCATCAAGTCCAACCACATCAGTGACAAGAGGATAATTCAGCCTTGCCGCTATTCTTGCTGCAACATCAGAACCCCAAACTGTGCAAGGGAGTGCTATAACCGATGGCTTTCGGTTCTGGGCCAGATCGGCAACTTCTCTGGCGACAATTCCTGGCTCAAGATCGGCAAGATCGTCCGATTCAATAAGGATGGTGACCGGTTGGCCAAGCCTTCCAAAAACCGGGCCATGCATCAACAGGTTGGAACCAACCAAAACAAGATTGGATTCTGCAAGCTGGCTGTCTTGCACCGGGGAGAGACACCCCAAGACCTCTGCTGTCGCTTCAGAGAGAACGCCATTCTCAAACTCGCCTATCGTCCACATGTACTTCACTGGATCAACCCC
>JAKIZT010000015.1:13158-48376 GCA_022707885.1 Caldisericales bacterium
AACCTCTGCTGTCGCTTCAGAGAGAACGCCATTCTCAAACTCGCCTATCGTCCACATGTACTTCACTGGATCAACCCCTTTTCTCTAAGCGACATCAAAAGCGCGGCAGTTTTAACCTGTGATGTTTCACCCTCAAAAATCTGGGTGGTTACTTCTCTGGTGATTCGTTTTGAGTCTATAATGTTGCCGGGTTGTAACCTGCCCTCTGGCAAACTTTCTATTCCCAAACTTTGCAGGTCATACATTGCTATTTCAGTCTGCATTGCTTTGGTCATTCCCCTAAGTGATGGGAGTCTTGGTGTGTTGATGTTTTTTGTAACAGACAAAACGCATGGAAGCTCAATTTTCCAGACCACCATCCCAAGATCGCCTGGCTGGTAAGCAAAAAGTTTTCCATCCACGAATTCAACCTTCTCACATCCTGTGGATGAAGGTAGCCCAAGCATCTCTGCAAGCATGGAAGGAATAGAGGCATTTCCGGCATCTGTGGATTGCTTGCCGCAGATTATTATATCAAAAGGCCCTCTCTTTTTGATAGCTGCAGAAAGTGCAATGGTGGTTGAGAGCAAATCAGCTCCTTCAAGCGCTGGGTCCTTGATGTGGACTGCTGATGATGCGCCAATCGAAAGCATCTCTCTCAATGCTTCCTTGGCACCCTCAGGACCAACAGTAATTACCTCCACAGGGTCCTGACCAGCTAGCTGGAGAGCAAGTTCCAGCGCATTCTTGTCAACTGGGTTAGTGGTTTTTGGATATGAATCTCTCGAAAGTCTCCAGTCTTTTTCAAAAGAGCCCGCCGAGAATTTTTCAGGATCAGGGACCTGCTTTATGCAAACTGCAATTTTCATGAAGCCTCCAAAAAAACTTTGTGTTGACCACAACAGCACCGGGGTGTATAAAATGCTAGCGGTGAGCAAAGAACCGAAGAGATTTCATTTGGCCACGGCGCTTATCGTTGCTGTGTTGTCAATCAACGCTACCATAGCAAATGCTTTGCCTAGTGGTAGCATAGCTATTAATATTGGCAAATTTGCCAATACTTTTCAAGCCCCCCTGAATGCCAAATCCATAAAATGTACCTACTGCATACATCCTGACCTGGACTTCATAAATCCGCAATCCCAAACATTCATAATACAAGTAAGAACCAGTGAAAAAGACCCTCCGCTATGCACACTCAAGCTATCGGCTGATGGAGGGAATATTACACCCACCACTGCAAATACAGGAAAGGGAAATTTCAGGACTGCTTTTGATAAAAATGATGTCTCTTTTGGAAAATCCGTAATCAAAGCCAGAGTAATCGATGATTCAGGACAAATCATTGGTGAAGCAGATTTGTATGTGAAAAGGACCAGATATTACATTTCAGTGGACAAGATTGTCCAGGAATGCGATGCTTGCAATAACATAACAACTGTGCCCCTCATTGTTGATTTCGAAAATATAATACCGGCATCGCAGATTTATGAGAGCATTGTCGCAACAAACAATACCGAATCTGACATTTTCTTTACCGCAAGTTCAAGTCAACCTTGGGTAATTATTCAAAATGGCCCCCAGTTCTCTCTGCAAGCAGGTGGGTCAGTCGCAATAAAATTTGGCATCAACTGGAATTTTGCCAAACCAAACCAGGTGATCCAGTCAAGAATAACCTTGTACGGCAAGGGAATAAAACATGAATTTCCTATCGGGGCAACGATCCTGGCCGATGTACCGGTTTGCGCAAAATCTCTACCACAAAATATTGATTTTGGATATGTTCCAAGGGGAACTTCTTTTACAAAAAAACTGATTTTGCTTGGTTCTCCAAAGTTTGAGATGGTATGCAATGATGGTTGGCTAAAATTTGATCCAAAATCCACAGAAGAGGGCAGGGAGATTTCAGTAACCATCAATGCAAGCCTCCTTCCATACGGTAAATCACACGATACAAAACTGGTTGCACTCCCTAGGGGTGCTTGCCAGCTCGTCTTTGTTCCTATTTTTGTCAGCACAGATCCAAACATTTCAGTATCGTTGATTGCTGGATCGAAACAGGCAACAATAAATTCAAAAACCTTTCAGCTTGATTCACCAGCAAAAATAATAAATTCCAGAGTCATGGTCCCGCTCAGGTTCATTTCTGATGCTTTTGGGGCCAGTATTGTTTGGAACCAAAAAACAAAAACGATAGTCATAACAAGGCTCTCAAAAACGATCACCATGAAACTTGGGGAGAACACTGCCATAGTGGATGGCAAACAGGTGAATCTCGATGTGACGCCAACTGTGACAGACGGAAGGACACTTGTACCAATAAGGGCTATATCTGATTTCTTTGGTGCAACAACCGGCTGGAACGGCCAGACAAAAACTGCCAAAATTGACTGGGATCCGGATTGATTGACACTCAAGCGTTTTCAAGAGATTTTTTCTTGGTTCTCATCAGGCAGTAACTTTAAAAAGTGATTAAAACAATTTTCACGAGTTTAATTGTGTCATACTTCCCAAACTCAGATGGGCAGTATTTTATAAATCGTTACCAGTTTCACAAATATAAGGATTCACAGCGACACTCAATAATATATTTTTGTCAATGCCCATAAAATATTTAACATAAAGTGCTACAGGGCATGTAAAATATTTATGCGGAAGGTTTGTAAAAGAACCATTTGCCAACGAAATAGGCCTTGACTCTTTGTACCATTGGACTAATAAAGACTCGGGTTTAAAAGGTATCATTGCCTCCAAATGAGGGGGCTAAAATAAAAAAGGAGTTGTAAAATGTCAGAGAAGGGTTTCAATGCATTCAAGATGGCCCAAGAGCAGTTTGACAAGGTAGCCGACATGCTTGATCTGGATGAGGGCACCAGGCAGCTTCTCCGCTTCCCGCAGAGAGAGTACCACATCCGCATTCCAGTCCGCATGGACGACGGCTCAGTCAAAGTTTTTCAGGGATACAGGGTCCAGCACAATGATGCTCGTGGACCATGCAAGGGTGGAATTCGCTTCCATCCGCAGGAAACTGCAGACACAGTAAGGGCACTTGCCACATGGATGACCTGGAAGTGTTCAGTCGTAGATATTCCTCTTGGTGGTGGAAAAGGTGGAGTTATCTGTGATCCGCACAACCTCAGCATGAGGGAACAGGAACAGATTTGCAGGGGCTGGGTCCGCCAGGTTGCCATCAATATCGGACCGCTTCAGGATGTCCCGGCACCAGACGTGATGACCAATGGCCAGCACATGCTCTGGATGATGGATGAATATGAGAAGATCACAGGCGCCAGGTATCCGGGAGTCATTACCGGAAAGCCAGTCGGCATGGGTGGATCAAAGGGCAGAACTGAAGCAACAGGTTATGGCGTTGTATATACAATTAGAGAAGCCCTCAAGCTCATGGGAATCGACCCAAAGAACACAACAGCAGCAGTCCAGGGTTTCGGAAACGTTGCCCAGTACGCTGTTGACCTCTACACAAAACTCGGCGGAACAGTCATCTGCGTTTCCTGCTGGAGCCAGGAAGATCAGACTTCATACACCTTCAAAAAGTCAACTGGCGTAAGCCTTGACGAACTCAGGAAGATCACCGACAGGTTCGGCGGAATCGACAAGAAGAAAGCCCAAGACCTCGGGTATCAGGTACTTGCAGGTGATGCATGGATCGAGCAGGAAGTTGACATACTCATCCCAGCAGCGCTCGAGAACCAGATCACTGGCGAGAACGTAAACAGAATCTCCAAGAAAGTCAAAATCATTGGCGAAGGCGCCAATGGCCCAACCACTCCAGAAGCAGACAAGGTCATCCACGAACGCGGCATTTTCGTGATCCCGGATTTCCTTGCCAACGCCGGCGGAGTCACCTGCTCCTATTTCGAACAGGTCCAGTGCAACATGAACTACTTCTGGGAAAAGGACGAAGTCCTCAGCAAGCTCGACACCAAGATGACCAGTGCGTTCCACGAAGTCGCGTCACTTGCCTCAAAGAAGAAAATCTACATGAGAGACGCAGCTTACATGATCGCTGTCTCCAGAGTTGCTGAAGCCTGCAGGCTTCGTGGCTGGGTGTGATAACCTCCCCCAAATAAAAACTTAAGCAATCAAAAGCCGCTCTTTTTGGAGCGGCTTTTTTATTTTCATGTATTTACACCATATCATGTGATAAAAAATTCAAAAACTTTTTCAGGCCAGAGAGGAAGATCATAATGAATGAGAGTGAAATAAACATTCGTAGAGTCACGGTGTCAGATAAAAATATGGTGCCAAGAATATGCATTGCTTCACCGACACCAGACCCAAAAGTTGACGGCACCATCTACAAAAGAGATGTAGCCATTTCTGGCATCCAGCTGATGGACTGCAATGGAAATGAATTGGGTGGTATTGGTATTTCTGATAATCAAAGAATGGCCGTATTTGCATTGGATTACTCAAAACATGAAGCGGTTGGCATGTACTCTTTTGATACGCCAGAAACCAATGGTGCCTGCATCTTCATTAACGGCAAGGATGAAAAAGCAGAAATTATGGGGTCAAAGAAATACAGCAAGGCTGAGCTTAAAATTGAGAATGGCTCACCTGTTCTCGCATTTTCAGGAAAGGATGGCAAACCAAGGATAATAATCGGACTGGATGAAAACGATGACCCTGTCATTCAAGTTCTTGGAAAAGATGGTCAAATGAGGAACATCATCGAATAAAACTCCTCTAAAATTCCTCTTTCTGTTCTTTTCAAAATCTTTGGCAGAATATTTGAAATTGTTTGTTGACATAATAAATATATCCCAATATTGTTTGTTGACAAACTATTTTGTGTAAAATGAAGGAGGCTGGTTGATGGAATGCGATCAAAATAACCTTGAGTGGTTGTTCCGTACATTTGACCGTATGCATCACAACTATCTAAAATCAACACTGGAAAAACATGGGCTTCGCGAAGCAACTCATCCTCACATCCTGGTTACGTTGCGATACAAGACAAAAGATATGAAAGCTTCCCAAAAGGAACTTGGCGACGCTATTGGAATCAGTCCACCCACTGTTGCAATCTCAGTCAAACGCATGGAAAAGGCAGGACTGTTATGCAAAGTTCCAGACGAAAGAGACCTAAGACGCAACGTTATCACACTCACAAAAAAGGGCATGAGTTACATAGAAGAATGCTCCGGTATATTTGACAAGATAGACAAAGGTGTGTTTGAAGGGTTCTCGGAACTGGAGCGGGAACAGCTTAAAAGGTTTTATCTTCGCATGATCGAAAACCTCGAAGCAATGGGCGCACGATTGCCCATTCTGCTGAAAAGGAGTGAACAAGAGTGATAAAAAGACTATATGCTTATATTGGGCAGTACAAAAAGAACATTTTATATTGCTTTTTGGTGGTTACTGGTGATGTGATTTGTGAAATGATGATACCACTTTTAATGGCAAAAATCGTGGATAATGGCATTCCGCAAAAGGACATTGGCTTCATCGCCGGAATGGGCGGGATTATGGTATTGCTTGCAGTGATTGCTATTGGATTTGGCATAATCAATATGAAATTTTCAGCTGATGCCAGCCAGGGGTTTGCAGCAAATCTCCGTAAGGCACTGTTTGACAAAGTGCAATCTTTTTCATTTTCCAATATAGATGAATTTAGCACTGCCTCTCTTGTGACCCGCCTGACCAGTGATGTGACACAATTGCAAACCACGGTATTGATGACTCTGCGCATGTTGCTTCGTGCACCACTGATGTTAATTTCAGCCATAGTTTTTGCCATGAGCATCAACTTAAAACTATCAACCATTATTTTTGTGGCAGTCCCGGCACTGGCCTTTGGTGTCATACTGGTCTTTAAGTCAGCCGACAAGCTATTCACCATCATGCAACAGCGCCTTGACGCCCTAAACGGCACTGTACAGGAAAATCTGATTGCAATTCGTGTAGTAAAAGCTTTTGTTCGTGAAACCCATGAAAAGCTAAAGTTTAAGAAAGTAAACGATGATCTCACAAAAGCAGCCATGAAAGCTGGTTATTTAATAAGCCTGATTATGCCAATCATGATTTTCATATTAAGTTTTGCCACCATAACTGTTATCTGGTCTGGCGGCAAGATGGTTGGCACCCACACCATGGGAGCAGGTGAATTGATCAGCTTTATTAGCTATATGATGCAGATTTTGATAAGCGTCATGATGTTCTCGATGGTCTTCATTCTGTCTGCCCGTGCAGAAGCATGCGGGAAAAGAGTTCTGGAAGTCCTCGATACAAAAATTGATATTGTAGACAAACCAGATTCCCTGGCAGGCAAAACTGTCCCTGCCATATCTAGGGGCAAGATTGAGTTTAGGGGTGTCAATTTTCGATATAGCACCATTGGAGAAGGCAAAGATGTCCTCTCAGACATTACCTTTACTGTTGAACCTGGTGAAATTGTTGCCATCGTAGGTGGCACAGGTTCAGGCAAAACCTCACTCCTAAGCTTGATTCCACGCCTTTATGATACAACAGCCGGACAGGTATTGGTGGATGGAAATGATGTTAGGGATTATAGCCTGAAGGCACTTCGCGATGGCATTGGAATGGTACTTCAAAAGAATATTCTCTTTTCTGGAACCATAAGAGAGAACCTTCTTTGGGGAAATGAAAACGCTTCGCAGGCAGAGATTGAGGAAGCTGCTCATGACGCACAAGCCCACGGTTTCATTATGAGCTTTCCAAACGGCTATGAGACAGAGCTTGGCCAGGGTGGTGTAAATGTATCAGGCGGCCAAAAACAAAGATTGTGCATCGCGAGAGCAATGATGAAAAAACCACGCATTTTGATTCTCGATGACAGCACCAGCGCCGTTGATACCGCAACAGAGGCAAAAATCAGACAATCATTCTATAAAAATCTAAACGGGACAACTGTTTTGATCGTAGCACAACGCATCAGTTCGGTAAAAAACGCAAACAAAATTATTGTGCTTGATGATGGCAGAATCTCTGGCATAGGCACACACGAAACACTCTTTGCAACCAATACAATATACCGTGAAATATGCAATTCCCAGCAAGAAGGGCTGGCATCGTAATGGCAGAACAAAAAAGATCACCCAATATGATGAGAGGACCAGGACCAGGCGGCCCCGGTCCAAGAGGTTTTGAGAAACCCAAAAACTTTAAAAACACAATTATCCGCATTTTTGGGTATCTTGGGAAAAGCAAATTGCTCATTGGAGCGATACTGATTTTTCTCCTGCTCAACTCAGCAAGCATGCTCGCAGGATCATATTTCCTCAAGCCACTGATCAACAATTATATACTGCCTGGAAACTTCAAAGGCCTAGCAATCGCACTAGTTTTCCTTGGTATGATTTATCTGGTTGGAATTATCGCTTCCTACTTGCAGAACCGGTTTTCGGTCCAGATGTCACAAAGAACCATAAATGCGATACGCAGCGACCTGTTTGACAAAATGCAGGGGCTGGAACTGCGTTATTTTGATGCGCACACGCATGGCGAACTAATGAGCCGCTATACAAACGACGTTGACAATGTGCAGTTGATGCTTGAACAAAGCCTCATACAACTTTTCTCAAGTGCAATCAACTTTGTTGGCACAATCGTGATAATGATTGTACTCAGCCCAATTTTGTTTTTAATCACGGCTGTCGTACTGGTGTTAATGGTTTTTATCACGATGAAAATTGGCATTAAAAGCCAGGCATACTTCAAAAACCAGCAGATCATACTGGGCAAGCTCAACGGGAACATTGAAGAGACCATTAGCGGACTGAGAGAAATAAAGGTATTCAACCACGAAGAGGCTGTCAAGCAATCGTTTTACAAACTAAACGAGCAATTCTACCATACAGCATCAAAGGCAAATTTTCTTGCCGGCATCATCATGCCAATAATGGTGAACTTGAACAATGTCTGCTACGCTGCAACGGCAGTTTTTGGCGGAATACTGACACTCATGAACATGTTTGATATTGGCTCTCTCGCCGCTTTCTTGCAATATTCCCGTCAGGTTGGTCAGCCAATCACCATGATTACAAGCCAAATCAATAACGTTTTGGCAGCTCTCGCAGGTGCAGAGCGAATCTTCGAAGTTATGGACCAGAAACCAGAGGTTGACAATGGTCATGTGACTCTGGTAAATGCCCACCGCACAACAGACGGGGCCATTGAAGAATGCCAGGAACGTACTGGCCTCTGGGCATGGAAGTATCCGCACGAAGATGGCACATCAACTTATACCGAATTGAAGGGAGATGTGCGGTTTTTTGACGTAAGCTTTGGTTATGAACCAAATGTACCGGTACTCAAAGATATAAGCCTCTATGCAAAACCTGGCCAAAAGATTGCATTTGTGGGTTCAACAGGTGCTGGAAAAACCACCATTACCAACCTTATTAACCGCTTTTATGACGTGCCGGAAGGAAAAATCCATTACGACGGGATCAATATAACTGAAATCAAAAAAGCCGACTTGCGCCGTTCCCTTGGCATGGTGTTGCAGGACACCCATCTTTTTACTGGCACAGTCATGGACAATATTCGCTACGGACGACTCGATGCGACAGACGAGGAATGTATAAAAGCTGCAGAAATCGCAAGCGCAGACTCTTTTATCACCCGATTGCCACAAGGGTACTATACCATGATCGAAGGAGACGGGGCGAATCTGTCGCAGGGGCAAAGGCAGCTTATCGCCATAGCCCGCGCCAACGTGGCATCTCCTCCAGTCATGATCCTTGATGAGGCAACAAGCTCAATTGATACCCGCACCGAAAGACTGATCGAAAAAGGACTGGATGCCCTGATGGAAAACAGAACGGTCTTTGTGATCGCCCACAGGCTCTCAACAGTCCGAAACTCCAAAGCCATCATGGTCTTGGAACACGGGGAAATTATTGAAAGAGGCAATCACGAGGAACTCCTTGCCTTAAAAGGGAGATACTATCAACTCTACACCGGGCAGAACCAGCTCGAATAGGTTTTGTCTTAGAATTGCTGTGGGTCATTGGACCCACAGCAATTTCTTCCATATTTTTCAACAAAACACGTAATATCTAACATTTTTTGAATCATTGCCAAAAAAAGACAAAAAAGCTAAAATATTTCCATGCCGGAAAGAAAACCAGAGTGGCAGGTAATTATCGACCTCCTGAGGGCCACAGACTCAAGAGAATTGAATCGTATCTCCAGAAAACTCCTCAACAAGCTGGTGAGGATGGAAGCCAGTGGAGCAACCGATTTGCTGGAGCGTTTTGACCAGGCTTACATGAACACAAGGGGCGACGAGAACCAGCCATCGCAAAAAACAAACCTCAGGGAAATCGAGGCAATTTTTGAAGAGACATTCAAAATAGCCAAGGCATGTCTTAACGAAGACGAGCTTTCATCGCTCATCATGAAATGGGTATCAGAGGGGAGAACAAGGTTTCTGACCCTTGCAACAGAAAAGCAGGGCATCTCTCTCTTTGAAATAACTGAAAATCTCAACCGCTTTTGTATGTTGCCAGAGAATGAAAGACTGCTCTCAGAAGCTGAGGAAAACGGCATAAGGGTTTCGCTGGTCAGGCGCTTCCTCACGGACAGTCCGCAATTCATCAATGTCGCAAAAAAGTACATAAGGATTGGCGATATTTCCAAGATGATCCAGAAATCCATCGGCCCTGGTAGTGGAACAGGCAGGCTTGGCGGAAAAGGAGCAGGACTTTTCCTGGCACGGAGAATAATCGAAGAGGCCCAGAAGAAATACCCTGTCCTGCAAAACGTCAGGGTGCCAAAAACCTGGTATTTACTCTCCGATGGAATACTAGATTTCCTCCACTACAATGCCCTCGAAGAAATAATAAACCTCAAATATAGGACGCTTGATGAAATAAGACAGGAATATTCATATTTCCAGCAGGTTTTCAAACAATCACAGTTTTCCTCGGAAATAATGCAGGGCCTTAGCCTTGCACTTGATGACCTGGAGGGAAAACCAATAATAGTGCGTTCTTCGAGCCTCCTTGAGGATAGTTTTGGTGCGGCGTTCTCCGGTAAATACAAGAGCCTCTTCCTTGCAAACAAAGGAACCAAAAGGCAGAGAATGGAAGCGCTCATGGATGCAGTGGCTGAGGTTTATGCTTCCACATTCAGTCCGGATGCCGTCCAATACCGTATCGAACGCGACTTGCTGGACTTCCAGGAACAGATGGGCTGTCTTATCCAGGAAGTCGTTGGGGCCGAGGTCGATGCAAGATACTATATGCCAACCTTTGCTGGCGTGGCTTTTTCAAACAATGAATTCAGATGGTCGCCAAGGATAAGACGAAGAGATGGCGTAATCAGATTGGTGGCTGGTCTCGGAACAAGGGCTGTTGACAGGGTAAGTGACGACTACCCAATGCTCATTGCACCAGGACAGCCCAACCTCAGGGTCAACACAAACCCTGAAGACATTGTCAGGTACAGCCAGAAACACATCGACGTCATAGATCTTCATGAATTAAATTTTAAGACGCTTGTGTTCAACGAGCTCTTGCACGAACACGGCGAGGAATACCCAAGTCTTGCGAAGCTTGTCCAAGTGTATGATCACGGCCAGCTCCTTCCACCTTCGGTGGCAAGCTTTGATCCAAAAAAATCAGATCTTCTGATAACTTTTGATAATCTTCTGACCAGAACACCTTTTGTGGAACAAATAAAATTGCTCCTGCAAATACTTTCTGAATCACTATGCGTCCCGGTGGACATAGAATTTGCCTCAAATGGGCTACACCTCTATGTCCTCCAGTGCAGGCCACAGGCCCAGCCAAGAGACAGGGCAAATATAAGCATTCCAGACGATGTGCCAGATGAAAACAAGATTTTTACCGCCCACAAATATGTCAGTGATGGCCTTGTTGATGCAAAATATGTTGTTTATGTCGATCCCGTCGAATACGATTCCCTTGAAACCGTCGAGGAAATGACAGATATTGCAAGGGTCATCAGCGCAATAAATTCAATCCTGCCAAAAAACAGCTTCATCCTGATGGGACCCGGACGATGGGGAAGCAGGGGGGATATAAAGCTTGGTGTAAGGGTGACTTATAGCGACATCAACAGGTCATCGGCACTCATCGAGATCGCAAGAAACAAAGGCGGGTATGTGCCAGAGGTTAGCTTTGGAACGCACTTCTTCCAGGACCTTGTGGAAACAGGCATTTATTACCTCCCATTGTATCCTGACGACAAAAGTATCATATTCAATGAGGAATTCCTGAAAACCAGCCCCAACATGCTTTCAAAGTATGTCTCCTGGGCCGAAAAATATGAAAGGGTCGTGCGCCTGATTGATGTGTCAGAAATCACAGGCGGCAAAACCATGAGGCTGATAATGGACGGTGATGCAGGGAAAGCCCTGGCATACCTTTACAATCCGGATGAAGTATCAGGCGAGGAAGAATGGGAAGCCCCACCCTGCAAAAAATAGCGCACCTTTAACCGCAAAACCGGAAAACCCAAATACACTTTGCTTCAATGACGCGCAAAAAAGAGGCCAGGCTTGACGGAAAAGGGAAATATTATGCTTTCCTTGCGCTTGGCGTGTTGTCGATGTCATCTGCAGCGCCACTGGTAAAAATCGCATCGACAGACACTGGTTCATTCTCAATGGCTTTCTGGAGACTCCTGATTGCCTCTATAATCATGGTTCCTTTTGGCACGCCATGGAAAATGTTCCGTGACAAAAAAGCCCTTTTCTGGTCAGGCCTATCCGGACTTTTCCTGGCAATGCACTTTGCCGTCTGGATAAGTTCCTTCCGCCACATCTCGGTATCGGCAACAGCAGTACTTGTTACCACAGCGCCAATATTCATCGCAATGCTCGAATACCTGGTCTGGAGAAAAAAGCCAACCCCTTATGCAATCCTCGGCATTTTTCTGGCAATAGGCGGTGCGGCAGTGATTGCGCTCTGGGGAACAAAGATGGAAGGAACAACACTTGGCGTCGTCCTGTCCCTGCTTGGCGCACTGTTTGGCTCGTGCTACCTGATCACGTCAAAGATAGCCCAGGAAAGAGCACCTCTCCTGCAGACAGTCTCCATCTCATACCCAGTCGCAAGCCTGCTCTTGCTTGCAGGCGCTCTATTGACTAGTGAACAGCTCTGGGGCTATTCCGGAGCGTCCTGGCTCTCCATCGCCGGCATGGCGCTTTTCCCACAGTTGATTGGCCACACCGCGCTAAACATGGGTGTCAAATATCTGACGCCGATCATCACAACAACCACAAACCTCTTTGAGCCAGTCGGGGCATCGATCATCGCCTGGGCATTCCTTGGCGACCCGATAGGGCTGAACGTGCTTGTTGGTGGACTGTTGATTTTTGCCGGGGTTGCAATTAATAATATAAACTTATGAGGAATTTAAATGGTAAGATTACAAAACTATTGACATTAGACAAAACTTAAACTTATAAATATTAACATGGAAAAAGATCTTACAAACTCCAAAATAGATCGTCAAAATATACTTAATAATTCGTATGCAATAGAAAAACTTCAAAGAAATATTGGATTAAAAGGTGTTGATTTTAAGGGTTCAATAAGGTTTACGATTAAACAAATATCTAGTTTTTTCAACGTAAATCAAAAAACTATTGAGAGGTATCTAGAAGAATTTAGGGACGAGTTATATGGTAATGGTTACGAGGTAATCTCTGGGAGTAGGTTGAAAGAATTCAAGAACATTGTATCCAGTAGTGTCACCGACATAAATGTCGGTGACACTACTCAAAAATTAGGCATATTCAATTATCGCTCGCTGTTAAATCTAGCAATGCTCTTAAGAGAAAGTGAACAGGCGCATCTATTAAGGAATTTTATACTTGATATAACAATTGATATCATAAATGAAAAAGCTGGAGGTGGAACAAAATATATTAATAAACGTGATAGAAATTTTATTGAAAGTTACTTCATAGAAGCAAATTACCACAAAAATTTTACTGATGCGCTAAGAGATTATTTAGATATGGGTGATTACAAATATGCATATTATACAAATAAAATATATATATTAATTTTCCAAGAAAAGGCTTCAGAATATAGAAAAATATTAAAAATGAAAAACAATGAAAACGTAAGAGGCACATTTTACTCAGAAATACTCGATTTAATATCGACACTTGAGAATGCTATAACAATACAAATGAAAAATTCTTACGAATCAAAAAAAAGAAGATTATACCAAACTGAACTAGAAGATATCTTTAAAAATTGCGAAAATAAGTGTAAGGTATACTTACAGCCACTTATAGATAAGGCTAGAAGTAAAATGGTTTCTAGAGATTATACATTCAGAGATGCCTTGCACGAGAGATTGAGAGAATATCTAACTCCATTAACACAAGAAGAATTTGAGAAATTCATAGGTAAAGATAGTATCGATTTTGAAAAACAATTAAGAGAGACAGAGGATGTATTTAAGAGACTCAAAGAAAGATGATGTGGTTGATTTACGGTATATCCCTGTCCATGTCGCATACGCTACATATAAAATGTTAATGAAATTAAGTGATGAACAAGATATGGGCTTACTACAAGAAAAATGCTTGGAGAAAATTCTTGATTTTATGAGATGGGATAATTTATATCCGAAGATTGAGGATAAACTAGGCTATATGATTTTTTCAATCATTAAAAACCATTGTTTTGTTGATGGAAACAAAAGAATATCCTTGGCATTAGCTGCATTTTTCTTAAAAATCAACGGATTAGATTATCTTACAATAAAATTTATTCGAGAGATGGAGAATATAATATATGAAACAGCAAGGGGCAATATTGATCGTAAATTACTAATTCGATGCATTTCCTCAATCATTGAGGAACGGGACGATGAAGTTCTAAAAATTGAAATTTTGAAAATTCTTAATAATTCCCAAAAGGATTAACTATCTCTTCTAATTTAGATATTCTTGTCCCCACCCCTTATCAGCCTCACAAAATTGTTTATCCTGACAACATCGCCCTGCGGACCTCGGCCTTTTGGAAAATCGGCTGGGTTGCCAGCCTTTGGGTCACTGCGTCACAAATAAGAAAAACTCGCCTGATCGGTGAAAACACCGACTAGACGAGTTAAAAAGAGGTTTTTTAGGCTGTCCTGGCTTTTTCCGGCAAAAACGCAAGCCCTGTCAAAAGCATTGCAATGGCCATCATCACCATGAAAAGTCCGATGCCAATCATCGAAAGCGAAACACCAAGGGAGAGCATTCCAACATAGAGATAGTTTTCAAGGTTGATTGCCTGGGCGTATGTGGCGTGTTTAGAGTTTGTGGGATCAAATTTACTAGTTCCGAGGAGCTCTTCATAGGTTTTTGCAATACCTCTCCGATGCTCCCTGATGGTGTCTGCGGCTTTTTGCATCTCCGACATGTTGTCAACAACATCACCGCTTTTTATTTGCTCTTCAGTCATTCCAATCTGGACTTTTTCTTCAGCAGCCATGCTGGTTATCTGGCTATATTTTGAGGCACCCTGCCAGATGTAGATTGCACCAACAACAAGGCTTATTACCGAGAAGATGATCAGGACCACCGCTGAGAATTTCTTTATCATTTACCCTTTTCCTCCTTTGGCACCTTCGGTGCGTGTTGTGAAAATAATAACTATTTAGGAGGCCAAGGCAATAGTCCAAAACAAGCCAGTAGAAGTTTTATTCTTCCCTGTTTTTTGTCTGGTGTTTTCTGGCCCAGATTTTATTGAGTTTTCCATCTCTTGCGGCACGAAGCAACGGGGGTAACTCAATTCCCTTGATGATGTGGGTGGCAAGAACAACGAAACCGGTTGTGTTTGCGTTCCCGTTTACACCTGTGGACTCGACCCTCTCGAGAAAGCTCTGTTCACCGGGTGGCGGTGTTGTGGCGGCCCAAACAAGGGTTTCTTCCCAATCTGAAAGTATATCCTCTTCGCAAAGGCTTGATTGGAGGTACTGCAAAGATCTGTTCTGGAGTTGTCTTACCCGCTCCCTGGTTAGGCTCATGACATCTGCAATTTCCTGAAGTGTCCTTATATGGGCCCGCCTCAGACCAATTCTTTCCGAGACAACAAAAATGCCTCTTGGGGGGAGTTTTGCTAAATAGAAACAGACACTTACCCTTCCATTATCTTCTTCCTGAAATGATGATATCACTTCCTGCAAGAATTCATCAGGGCCCTCCAGTTTCAACCTCATACACTCTATGATGTCTTCTGGTGGACGACCTTCCTCCATTACACACTGGTTCAGGACTTCGAGTCTCCTTTTGAGCTCGAACAGGGATTTCTGGCCAAAATGGTAGACCGAGAGAAGATCAGATTCGGTAAGACCAGCCAGTTGCTCAAGGCTAAAAACGCCAAGCGATTTAAGCCTGACCATTGCCCTGTGCGGAACATCAAGGATTTCTATCGGATACGAATAAAGTTTTTGGGAAACAAAAATTCTTTCCATACGCAAAATGGCCGGTGCCCACTCAAGGGACGCCGGCCCACCTCCTGAAAATAGTTGGCTTGTTCTTCAACACTTATTTCTCAATTTCAATCTTCTTCGGCTTCACCTTTTCGCTCTTTGGAAGGGACACCTTGAGGACCCCATTCTCAAATTTTGCTTTCACCTTGTCCGGATCAACGGAGATCGGGAGCCTTACTGATCTCATGAACTTGCCGTAAGAGACTTCAGTTACATGAACATTCTCTTTTTCAGAGCTTCTCTCTTCTTTCCTCTCGCCGGAAATTGTCACTATATCATCATGCACTTCGACATTAACGTCTTCGGACTTTATTCCTGGTAAATCGGCCTTCAGGGTGTAGGCATCCGGGGTCTCGGAAAGATCAATGGATGGTGCCCAAAATTCACCCATCTCACCAACTTTTTCCACTTCACCCCTCATCATCTTTCTAAATTCTTTTCCAAAATCGTCCCAAAACATTTCTTTCATAGGATTCCATCTTACTATCGCCACTACTTTTTGGTCCTCCTTTCCCTACTTTTTTCATTCAACACACTTATACACCCTCTTGACAAAATTTCAAGTGGCAAGTTTTAAAGAATTATGTATAGCTGATTTTTTAAGGATAGAAATATTTTTGTAAAGAGGAGATTACCTATTGATGAGCTTGAGTGAAAACATCCTTTTCCTCTCAGCATCCGAAAGGTCGGAGAAAGTTCTGAAAACAAAACCCATGTCCTTGAGCCCATTTATCACTTCGGGAAGAGCGCTGACTGTCAGCCCCTTTCCGGCAGAATCGTGCATGAGGACAATAATAAAACTGTTTGCTTTCGCTTTCAGAAGAACATTCTCAATCATATAGTTTCTGGTGTGTTTTCTGAATGTTGAATCATCCATGCTGGCATTCCATTCAACATAGCTGATATCACGATTTAAAAGCCCTTTTTTGCACTCGTCAAAGGATTTTTTCCTTGGATACTGATTATTGGCACCCCCAGGAAGCCTGACATAGGGTAGTGGTTTTTTACCTGTGGCATTCATTATTGAGGACATCGCCCTGTCAACGTCCTCAAAGAATTTCGGTGGATCATTATAGAGGTCATATCTATGACTATACCCGTGAGACAGAACACAATGCCCTTCATTTACAATTTTTCTGACAATTGATGGCATATCATCCACTTGCAAACCAAGCGTAAAAAAAGTCGCTTTCACACCATTTGCTTTTAAGACATCCAATATTCTGGGCGTCGTGCCTGATGGACCATCATCGAACGTCAGGAAAACTGTTCTGTTCGAAAGTGGCCTCAATTCCAGCGTCCTTTTTGAAAGCCAGAGAAAATCCTTTGCACTTTTTGATTCGCGCTGCTTTGCCAGCCAGTCAATTTTCTCCTGAAGCCTCAGCCAGTACCTGTCAAAAACCTCGATGTGTTTCGGAGGTTCTTCCTGTACGCTTGGAAAAAAGAGCAACTTTGCAGAGATAAACAACAAAATACACGCGCAGACAAACAGGGATAGGGCGACAATCCTCCTCAATTTTCTTGCCGTCTTTTTTTTCAACACGACCCCAATCTTATCCAGCTAGGCAACGATAATCAATAATTTTTGGATATTGCCTTGTCAATCTTTTTTTAGCTTAATACTTTTGCTGCAAGATCACTCACATACTGGACCAGCTTTGCTTTCACGGCCTCATCAGAAAGGGCGACTATCCTGGCAGCAAAAACAGCAGCGTTTATTGCACCTGCAGTCCCAATGGTCATTGCAGCAACTGGAATGCCCGATGGCATCTGTTGAGCTAGCAAAGCATCTAGACCATTGAGCGGTGAACCTGAAAGCGGAACTCCAATAACAGGGAGATTGGTAAGCGCAGCAACAACGCCTGGTAAATGTGCCGCATAACCAGCCATGCAGATAATGACCTTATGGCCCTTTCCCATGGCTTCTTTTGCTATCTGGGTCGTTCTATCCGGAGTTCTGTGGGCTGAAGAGACAACCTGTTCCCAGGTAACACCAAGTTTATCCAGCGTTTTTGTAGCTTCAGATGCCACCTCTAGGTCTGATTTTGAGCCTAAGATCAACAATACTTGTCCTGCCTCTGGCATATCTTCCTCCTATGTCGCCTCTAAACTGTTTTCCCTTAAAATCCACAATACCAGCAAGTGAATATGCCCTTCCAAGGGCCATTCTGAGAGTGCTACCAAGCCCGACACACGAAACAACCCTTCCGCCCGAAGTTACCAGCTTGCCGGGTTCTCCACCAATTCCAGCCGCAAAAACCAACACATTTTCTATAGTTTGCGCCTTATTGAAACCACCAACAGGTAATCCAACTACCGGCTTGCCCGGATAACCTTCGGAAGCCAGCACAACACACGCGGCAAAACCTTTCTTTGCAACAATTGGCAGACGTTCGAGCTCACCCTCTTTTACAGCTTCGACAACTGCCGAAAGCGGGGTTTGAAGCATCGGCAAAACAACCTGGGCCTCCGGGTCGCCAAACCTGCAATTGTATTCAAGCACTTTTGGCCCTTCCTGGGTAAGCATGAGGCCACAATATATAACACCCTTATAGTCGATGTTCTCTTTTTGAAGTCCGGCAAGTGTTTTTTCAACAATGTCTGTTTTTATTTTTTCAAGAAGCCCGGGGTCAGCGTCTGGGACAGGGCAATAAGACCCCATCCCCCCGGTCATTGGTCCCTTGTCACCATCTTCAAGCCTTTTGTGGTCCCTTGAGGGCGGGAGCATCTTTACAACCTTACCGTCAGTGAAGGCCATCACAGTCAGTTCCTTGCCAACAAGAAATTCCTCTATGACAATTGCCCTGCCGGACTCTCCATACGTTTTCTCGGAGAGTATGGCCTTTATAGCAATCTCGGCTTCTCTCAGGTCTTCGACAATATGGACGCCTTTTCCGGAGGCCAGACCATCGACCTTTATAACCAGGGGGAATGGGTGCTTCGACACAAAATCCATCGCCTCTTTCTCATTGTCAAAGGTCTGATGATCAGCACAGGGGATGCCGTTTCTCTTCATGAAATCTTTTGCAAAAGCCTTTGAGCCCTCAAGCATTGCGCCTTTTTTGGATGGACCAAAAACAAAAATCCCCTCCCTTGCGAGGGCATCGGTTATTCCTTCAACCAAAGGGAGTTCAGCGCCAGCAAAAACGGCAGAACAGGAAAGTTTTTTTGCAACACTGGTCACCTCCCCAAAATTCATTGGGTTACCTGGAACAATGTCAGCGTCAAGAACCATCCCAGGGTTGCCAGGGATCACATGCACATCCGAGTTTTTTGATAGTGCCCAGCATATTGCATGTTCCCTTGCCCCATTTCCCAGCACGAGATAGTTCATTTAGGCCTCCTTTTCGCTTTTGCCCAATCCTGTTCGAACTGTCTGACAAGATTATAAGCATGGTCAGGGGATGACATCAACAAGTCGACCTCCGCATTCTTTCCAAAACCACCATAGGTCCAGTTTGTTGACCCTATCCATATCCACTGTTCGTCAACAATCGCAAGTTTGCGGTGAAACATCCTTGGTGTACCTTCAAATCTTACATCAAACCTGGCTTTGGCAAGAGCTTCATTTTCCGGGTTATCATCAACTATAACCCTCACATCAAGCCCTGCCCTCTTTTTTGCCTCAAGTTCCTTTATCACATCGCCATGGGTGAAAGAGTACATCTCGATGACAATTTGTCTCTTTGATGTTCTTATCAGGTTAATGACCTGTTGCAAAGCATTCTTGTCAAAAAAGAAACTGGACGAATCAAACTGCTTTGGAACATACAAAAAAGTACTTAAACCAACGATTACGAATGTTATTATTAAGAGTAGGGCCTTGGCCGGGGTCTTTATTCTCACACAAAGATTTTACCCAATACAACGCTTCTATATGGTTAAGTTAGCACACTCTATTGCTGTGTTACTTTTTGAAGGGGGGAGAAAATGGCGTCAGTAAAAGTTTTGGACTATCTTGAAAAAATGATGAACACATACAAGGAACTTAAAAAGAAACTGGAAATGTTCTCAGCGTCTACGATCAAAATAAAAGGCATGGATGGAAACACAAATAGCAGAACTGCCATATTAGATAAACTTCTGGAGATAGATGACATGCTCGAAGGACTCGATGTGAAGGAAGAGAGTCTTATAAGGCTGATTTATCTGGAAGGGATAACCTTTGATAAGGCGTCTTCAATGGTAGGTATTTCAAGGGCAACTGCCTTTAGAATGCGCGACAGGGCAGCAACAAAGATCTATGAAAGGAAGGGGGAAATCTGTGTTCCTATTCGAGGATGCGTATAATAATGTCTTCCAGAACTCTTCTTGCGGAACTTTTGTCTTTGCCGGAAGCCTCCACAAAACCAATTGAAGGATCAGCATCCAGATAAGCTTGAATGAACTCCAGCGGGAGGATATCCTCCAGATCAGATTTATTGGCGACTACAACCATCGGCATGGCAGTCCTCGATGTATAAAAATCGATGAACTTCTTGGTTTGCATAACAGAGCGCCAATCTGATCTGTCAAGAAGAACCACTAATCCGTGAGATCCTGTTATCATATCTTCCCAGATGAATTCAAAACGATCCTGGCCAGGGGTCCCGAAAAGATATATCTGGACATCACTTGAAATCTGTATTTTTCCAAAATCAAGACCCACGGTTGTGGCTTGCTTGATTTTTGCGTCCTCACCCCAAACTCTTTCCTCGGTCTGGACGGTTGCTATATCTGAAAGTGCATTTACAAATGTTGTTTTACCCGAAGAAAAAGGCCCGGTAATCAGAATTTTTAGTTTTGTCATGAACCTTTTAGGATGCCTATGAACCGCTTGAGTGCTTCTGTAATAGCGTTCTGGGTCATTCTCTCCCTTTGCGCTTGCGGTCTTTTTCTTTTAACAAGTCCGCTTTGCTCGAGTGAATAAATCATCCATTGCAATCTGGCAATACCAATTTCCAGTCTTTCAGATAACTCTTTTAAGGTTCTTGATTCAGAGAGTGCGGCTATTATTCTCCATTCTTCCACATTGAATGTCAATCTGCCAATATCAGAAATGGGCTTAAGCTCAAACAACATGTTGGGCTCATACAACTTGGGATCTGAAGGCTCTTTTCTAAACCTGGTAAGTTCCAGAAGAAATTCCGATACATCTTGGTTGATTGGAACAACTTCATCCTCATTTAACGAATGACTCTCTTCGAGACTGAAATATCCATCCTTTAGATCGGCGATATAAGATTTGTAATGATTTCTTACTTCAAAAGGAACAACAACACCAGTGATTTTGCCAAAAGACAGCACAATTTTGGCCGACTTTTTGCCAGTTATCACAAGCACTCCACTTTTTTTCATTGTGGTGATGAACCTGATGAAGTCAATCAGGTCAAAATCGTCAAGGTATCCTGTAAATATCACGGTAAAATATTTTACATTTTCGAAATATTTGTGTCAACAATTATTTAATATTTCCAACAGAAACGACCTACTACTTGTCAAAAAACTGCACGCAATTATTATTATCTCCATGAAGAAATCAATATGTTTGCTGGTTGTTCTTTTAGTTTGCTCATGTGGATCGTCCATCAATACACCTGACAAAGAAACTATCGTTCCGGTTAAAGATGAAGTTAAGGATTTTTTGCCTTACCAATATTTTGTGCCACAGGCAAAACAGGACGAGTTTGGGTTTGGTATCAGCATACCCGATGGATTTATACTCAGTAGCAATGATTACAAGACATCCGGAAACATAATTATTGTGTCAAAAGATGGCACAACAAAAATATCCATGGAATGGAAAAACATCAAAGGACATACTGACGCCAAAACCTTTCTCGAGCTGGACATGATAAAAAACTCCATGAGTGGTTTCTCATTAAGCGAGGAGGAATCAACTGAACCGTGGTCAACTCCATTCCCTGAAGAAGAAGACATTACACCATGCCAGGCAACTTTCGCCGAGGTGCAATATGTGAGGGAACAGGACGGGCAAAAATTTGAAGGCAGGGTAATGGTATGGTGGTATGATGTCCCCGAAAAAAATGGCAAGTCTGTAGGTCTGGTGACGATAGAGGAATCAAAACAACAACATTTTGAAAGCATTTTGCCCAAGCTTGAGGAAATAAGAAGAAGTTATCTACGACTTCCATCATACAACGAGATAGCAGGAAAAGCGCAGAGAGCAAAAGTAGAACCAGCAAAATTCGACTCCTTTGGCAAAGCAGATGTCGAAGACAGACTCTTGCAATATAGCGGAGGAACCCAGCCAGGGCCAGATTTCAACACTCTCTTAAAAGATTTTACACCAGCATACGACGAGGAAACTGGAGACAACTATCTGGTCAAAAGACAGGAAACTCCTTCTGGTCTGCTTCCAAACCCAAAGCGTCTTGGAATGACTGTTAAACCAGGTGTTCCAGGAAAAATATACTCATATCTCTTGCTGAAACATAACTAAAGACCATCATAAATTATCTTCCCCTCTGGAGGGTTCAACGCTTTTCCCAAGATGGACACTGCTTCAAAAATACCATCTGGGTCTTCATCTATGAGTGAGATTCGGATTGCCTGTAATCCTGCCCCTTCTGGAACGAAAAAGGATCCTGGCGAGACAAGGAGACCCATTGAAGCAGCCCTCGCGGCAACCTCATCACCAAGCATGCCAGGGGTTTCTATCCAGACTGTCGCTCCTCCAGGGTTGCTCCAAATCCTTACATTATGCTTGAGGTATTTTGATGCAGCAGCAAAGAATGCAACCTGTCTTTCAGCGAGCATTTTCTTCATTAGATGAATGCTTTTATCTAGCTGGCCGGATTCAATGTATTCATAAAGCCCCATCTGGGAAACAAACATTGGTGGACCGACAAGTATTCTGTGAAGGTTTTCAAGCTGGACAGTGACCCTTTTGGGGGCACAGACAAAACCAAGCCTTAAACCTTGCCATATAACCTTTGAAAAACTGGAAGTTGTTATAACCAGACCGCTATGATCAAGAGCAGAAAGCAGTGGTGGTTTTGGTGATCCTACATGCAGACCATACTGGTAGTCGTCTTCCAGTATTGGGATTCTGTATTTTGATGCGATGGAGATGAGTTCTTTCCTGTGTGCTTCAGAAGTGGTGACACCTGTCGGGTTGTGCGATGTCGGAATAGTGTAGATTAGTTTTGGTTTTCCAGTCTGAAGGGCTATCTTTAATGCCTCCAGGTCCATTCCGTCTTCCCTCATTGGAATTTCAATGAGTCTGCACCTTGCCCAAACAAGCCACCTAAGTGCTGCAAAGTGCGTAGGACGTTCAACAATAACCATATCGCCCTCCTCAAGGAGAAGCGAAAAAACAAGGGTATTTGCAATGCTGGAGCCTGGCGTAATCACAAGACCACGCGGATCCATATCCACCCCATCAAGCGCAAGTCTGCGGCCAATCTCCTCAACAAGTGGCGGGAACCCGCTAACATTTCTAAAACCAACAGTTGAAAGACCCTTTCTTCTGGTGATCCTGGCAATTGATTTGATTATAGGTTCAGAAAAAAGTTCCGGCGGAGGGTAATTATTGATCATCTTGTAATGCCTGCCAATTGATTGGGGAAGGTGTGGTATCTGGAAGTGGACACCAGCCTGCGGGTTCCTTACAAATTTCTCTCCCCACGGGAAAAAAAGATCATTCAACTGGCTCTTTTTGTTTTCGGATCCATGGCTGTGGTCGGATATGACAATGGTCCCCTGACCAACTTGAGAAACAACGTAACCTTCCTGGGAGAGCAACTCATAGGCAGCCACTACAGTGTTTCTGTTGACTTTAAGGGTTTTTGCCAGATCTCTTGTTGAAGGAAGCCTGGAACCTTTGTGAAGGTCACCGGAGGCAATAAGATTTATTACGCCCTGTTTTATCTGATGTACGAGATTGAGTTTTCCATTCCGTTCAAGAGGAATGAACATCAGATTTTTTTCTTCTGCCCAAAATCGCCACCATTGTCAGAATGATGGCCAATGCCACCAGAACAAGTCCTACCACAAGGGCAATATGTGGACCTATCTGTTTTTCATCATCCTTTGCGCCAAAAACTTCAAGCTGACGCTGGCAAAAAGCTTTTCTCTCAGAGAATTTGTCTGCAAAATCTTTTTTGCCCAGGCCATCATACAGTGCTGCAAGATCATCGTAGCACAATATTGCTTCGTTATAGGAACCTGATATCTCAGTACCTACCTTGAAATCACCCCAATCAATGGTTTCCATTCCGGTTGCTTTCGCGAATTGCCCCGGCATGAAAAATACATGCTCAAACCTTGCCTTGTCAAAATTGACTCCATCAAGTCTTGCTGACACAAAATATGTTTCCTTGCAAAGGGAGCCTTTAAAGCTCGAGCCATCAAGCCAGGCGCCAATGAGATTGCATTTGGTAAGGTTGGCATTGTCAAAGTTTGCGTTGTAGGCAAATGAATAGCCAAAATCCGATTTCTCAAGGTTTGCGTCGCCAAAGTTGCACTCAAGCAATACTTTTGATGAAAACATGGCATAGCTAAGGTTCGCCTTTGTGAAGTCCGATTTTGACCAAATCATCGAGTGGAGTGTGTAATAGCTTAAATCAACGTTATGAAGATAACAGCCAATCATGGATGCATTAAGAGCATCTTCAGATTTGACAAGAGAGAGTTCATAGTTCTTCTTGCCATCAATATGTGAATGCAATGGACAATAACCACCATCCCTGACCATTCTCTGGCATTTGTAATGAACCACCGAGGTTTTTCCAAACTGGTCCATAGACATATAGTCTGATTCGTAAATGCAGGCCTCTGGAAGGGCAAATGCAAACTGAATAAAATTGGAAGAAACAATGGTAAGCACGACAGCAAATACGATTGCAAATTTGGTTCTCAAATTATTGCTCCTTGAAGACGTTGGATTCACAACTCATTGTGCAACCAGCACAGCCAACATCATTTGACCGTCTTTGCCTCCACCAGGCAAGAAGGGGTATTGCTATTAAAAGTATCCAGCTCCAGGAGAGAGCTGTCATGAATTTTTCATAAAATTTGGATGGTTCCCAGATCGCAAGAACAGCAATCATGGCGCCATAGGAAAGGATGCTGGCAATGGTGGTAACCAGCCAGGCCTGCATGTACCTTCTCAATGAAGCATACGTGGCCACAAACACAAAAGCTGCCGGTATGCCTATGAAGCTGTTGAGGCACGGAATAAAAAAGAAGTAAAAAGTTGAAGCAATAATGTTGATCAAAAGGAGTTCCCAGGCAGCATAATGCCTGACACCTGACAAAAAAACGCCAACAGCAATGGTCCTCAGAATACAGCCAACATAAGGAATGATGTTGTCAATAAGGGGGCCTGTGAAGATATAAACAACGGTCACGGCAGCGGTCACAACACCAAGTTCTGCTATCCTGTCGGTTGGAATTTTACTTCTTTTTTTCTTGGCCATTCTCGTGATGGACGGAGTCTGAATTGTTTGCTGGTTTGGCTGTGTTGGGGTTTTCTCCATCTTTACTTTTCGACCTCGATCTCGCCATCCCAGGCCTTCATGCCACCAACGAGATAGCCTGTATTGTAAAATCTCCATTTTTCGACAATATCATCGCCGATTTTCCGGTAATCTTCATTGCCATCACCAACGATTATGATTGGGGTCTTTCTGTTTACAGACCAGATGTCTTCTTTCAATGTTGGAAGTGGCATTGGTAAAGCACCAGAGATATGGCCTTTTTCATATTCTTCAACAGATCTGATATCTATGACCATCGGCCCAAGGTCAGTTTTTCTGAGCAGTGATTTAATGTCCTTTGAGTCATATCTGTGAAAGTACCGGTTTATAACGGCAGCACAGACATCACACTGGGTGCAAGCTATTGCGACTCTTGCCCCAGCAGGTGTGTCATCAAATCCGAGCATCTGGAGGACGGTATCCCACTTGTCACCCCAGTTCTCAGTGAGCGACCTCCACATCTCCCTGAATGCAAAATTGACTTGCCACTTTACTTTGTTCGGGGACAAGAGCCATGCCCCGCCCATAAATATGGCAAGGGCCAGGATGGCGGCCACAAAAGGCCGCCATCTGGCCCAAAGATTCTTCTTTTGTTTTGATGATTGGTCCATCAAATTACTTCGTCCCGTAGGCCTCTTTTACTTTAACTGTGCTTGGCATTAGGAATATGACTTCATCATTCGGGGTTTTTGGCATTTCGTTCTTGGTCTTGAACCTTACCTCAGCACCAAAGGCTTCTGCAATGAAACGTGCCGGAACCATTGTCCTGTCGTTTACATTTTCCGGTTTTACCTTGGGATTTGTTGAATCAATAGGTGCTGGTTTCCCATTGATCGAGCCGACCGGGTTGTTAAGGCAAACCGTAACAACTGTTTTTGGGTAGACAAGCTTGTCAGAGAAAACAATCTTGTCCAGAGTGAATGTTGCACACCTAGTCTTCTCGTTCCAATCAACCTTGCACTCGTAGGTTACGCCCTTCTTCGGGTCCTTGTTTGTGAGAACATTCTCAGCGATCCAGCGAAGTGGGACCATTGTCCTGCTATTGATTATCTGGGAGTATGGTTTTATTGAGACTTTCGTTTCGTCAACAGAGGCAAAATACTTTTTGAGCTGGTTTCTGATCACATGGATATATATTGGTGGCGGGTTCATCGGGTCATTGAGTGTAAGGAGAAGCTGATACTTCTTTGGTGAATCAACGCTTGCAAGCTTGTAAATGCGCTGGCCATCTTCTGCGGCATCTGCCACCCAGATGTTGTAATCCATGTCGATCGCACAGGCGACAATATTGTTGAAAAGTGGCTTGCCATCAACCATTGGCTGGATGGTATCAAGATACTTGCCATACTCATCAAAAACCTGGATTCTGTGATTGCCCTGGTCACAGATGTAATATCTGTTTGGCGAGTCATCATTGTAATCCGGAATGATGTAAACTGGCTTGTTGAACTGCTTCGGGCCATCACCCTTCTCGCCCCATTCCATTACGAATTCGCCTGATCTTCTGAATTTCTGGATCCTGTTGTTCCCAGTGTCAGCCACAAGGACATATCCCCTGCGGTCAACAGCTATACCTTCTGGGTTCCTGAACTGTCCACTGCCACTGCCAGCAGGAGCAGCACCGCTTTTATAGCCGTCCGGAACAGAAAATCTCATTCTGCCATAAACATCGCACTCGACTGCCTGTTTGTCAAAATCAATGGCCGGCGGGTCAAACCTGCAGAACTTGTTTCCATCCCTGTCGATAACATAATTTCCAATATCATCTGCTATTTCAGTTTCTGATGCGTGCCACGGATTGACAAGCTCATCTTTGGATGGATCTCCGATTGGATGGTGAGGAACTGAGTCTGGGTTGAAGGTGAAGCATTTTTTGAGAATGTGGTCAGTAACTGCAAAAACGTCAGTGATGCGGCACACTGAAACTGCTATGAGGCCTTTGTAGTCCCAGTTCGGACATGGGCCTTTTTTGTCTGTCTTGATGAAATCGGCAAGGTAGTTGCCCATCAGGTCGTACTTTATAACCCTGTTGTGGATAGAATCGGCAACGTATATGTAATAACCAAAGCTGTTTGATGCAACGCCGAATATTTCGACATTTTCTGCTTTGGATGGCTTTGCAACAATGGCGCTGGAAGCCAAAATAGCGAAAGCCAGTACGACGAGTAGCACTTTCTTAAAACTTGTCCTCATAAGCACCTCCAGTAAGGATTCAAATTTAGTCTAATTTGCGCGATGATTAAAATCAATTAGGCCACTGCAAAAAAACAATTTCATGCAGAGTGTGTCCAATAATGTCTCTCTGGGATTTACCCTGGAGAAAAGGAGATTATTTATGGTACTTTACGAAGAGAAATATACAGTGAAAACGATCGTCTGGGTTTCAATAATCGCAGGACTTATAATTATTGCCTCTAGTGTTGCTGTCTGGTTCAGCGTTCCGAAAACAGAAGAGCTCTGGCCAATCATCCTGATAAATGCTCTGGCCGTGTTACCAGCAATTTTTCTGCTTTCTGTCATGACAAGATTTATGGTGAAGGTTGATGAAAAAACCCTTTCATTTGGTTATCCGCCAATCATCGTCAGGGTACCGCTTGAACAAATAGGCAGCATAACATTCACAAAAGTTGGTTTTCTGTCATCAGGTGGAATAGGCATCAGGTTTTCATCAGGTGGTGGATGGAACTATGTCACATTCTGGGGTGACCTGGCAAGAGTTGAATGGGGCAATGGGAGAAGGCATGGTTTCTCGGTTAAAAATCCGGATGAAATCAGGAGGGTCCTGGGCAAGTTGCTTGGAAAAGACAAGATTTTTGAAGACTATTCAAAAAAATAAGCTTTTTAGCAATAATAAAAAGAAAAATCGCGGGAGGATGATATGGTTTTGTTTGAAGAAAAATATTTTGCAGAGAAAAATGCCCTGTGTTTTATATTTTCAATAATCGTGTTTATTCTTTGCAGCTACTTATTTTACATAACTATTTTGGGGGTTCATGAGAGAATATTCTTTAGTGCAGTGATTGAATTATTGGCCCTCTTTATACTGTTCCTGGCAGCAATACACATATGGTACACTGTAAAAATTGATGAAGAAACACTTTCATTCGGTTTCATCATGTCCATGGGAAAAGTTCCGCTAAAAGAAATCAAACAGATTTTGTTCATTACTGATGGATCAATCCTGAGGCCTTGGGGACACAATTGGAGGCAAATGGTTAATGGAACTTGTTTTCTTACAGGTTACGACGATATTGCAAAAGTGGAAAATGATAATGGCGAGGCAAAATATTTCTCCATAAAAAACACTGAGGAGGCCAGAAAAGTATTGACAAGTCTGCTTAGCAAAGAAAAAGTAATTTAGGGGTCGTTGACTAAAAGACAAATGCCATGTAGCTTCTTTCACATGGCATTTTGGAGTTGAAGGAGGGGGAAATGTTTTTTACAGAAGAGTATAGGATAAAAACATGGTGGCTTCTGTGTCTTCTATTCATTATGTCAATGTCTGCTGGTCAAGGCGGTTTATTAAAAACATTGAAAATGTCTCTCTGGGTATTTCAAAGCCATCTTCCTGCTACCGCAAAAATTCAACTCTCTCTTGTAATCCTGATTCCCTTACTTCTTTTTTTATTATGGCTAATTATTACAACCTATAGCCTTTCAAAGTATATAATCAGGGCAAGTAACAAATATTTGTGTTTTGGTTACTCTTCATTCCTCACGGAAGTTCCCATCAGCTCCATCCAGAAAGTGACTTTTGAAAAAATGGGTTTCTGGAGATCAATAGGCATGATGCTGTACATCAATCAGGGCATAAGGCTCAATCAGGCTGTTTCTTTTGGCACCGGGGTCAAAGTTGATTGCGAAAACGGAAAAAAATATTTCTTCTCAATGAAAAATGCTGAGAGTTTCAGGAAAACCCTTATAGATCTGCTTGGTGAAGAAAAAATCCTGGTGGCCTGAAAACCAAAAATCCGCCCGGGCTTCACAATAATTTCACACCTGCCCTAAAATCCTTATTCAAAAATTTCCCCGTCATGGTACAATGAAAAGGGAAAGGCAGGGGAATACCCCTTGCAGGTATAATGGCATAAGGCTTTTTTATACCAGGCAATTTTGATAGTTTAACTAAAGGGTAGTTGAAGAATGCCTTCTATTGACTAAAATTTTTTGTCAAGGAGAAAGAATGGACGCTCAGGAAGAGAAAATCAAGTTGGAATTGGCCAAAGCGTTTAAGGACACCCTTGCCAGGGATGTCGAGCTGACGCTGCTTCCAGACAAGGATTTTGGGGAAGAATCGACCGACCTCAAAGAGTTTCTTGAGCAGATAGCTTCCCTCTCGCCAAAGCTCTCGGTTCGTGTCGGTGACAAAACCGCTGAGGTGGGGCCAATCCTGAAGGTAGGCGAAAACCTCGGTTACAAGCTGGAGTTCTGGGGCGCACCCTCCGGGCTGGAAGTTCAATCGCTGATAAAAGCAATAGTTCTTGCAAGCCAGGGGCCAGAAGCAGTCCTCGAGAACATCGCAAAAGGCGCCGGAGAATTCCCAAAACCAGTCGAGCTCACGCTTTTTGCCACAACAACATGCCCATACTGTCCCTCTTCGGCCTTTTTCCTGATTTCTCTTGCGGTGGCCTCAAAAGAAAAGGCCCATTCAAAAATTGTCATGACCAGCTCTTTCCCAGAACTGACAAAATCGTTCGGGATCCAGAGTGTTCCAGCGCTGGTTGTGGACGGAAAGAAAGAAACACTCAAGACCGGGGTAATACCCCTTCCTGAGTTGATTTCATACATTAAAAGCTCTATCTAGAACAGGTATAGGAGGAAACAATGGCAGTACAGCACATCAACGATGACGAGTATGACAAGCTGGTCAAGGAAGGCAAACCCCTCGTGGTGGATTTCTGGGCCCCCTGGTGCGGTCCGTGCCGCATGATTGGCCCGATCTTTGAGGAAATCTCAAACACCCTGGGCGACAAGGTCACCTTTGCCAAGATCAACGTGGACGAGAACCAGAAGGCCGCCTCACAAAACGGCGTGACCTCGATCCCGTCGATTATCTTCTTCAAAGATGGCAAGAGGATTGACACTCTGATTGGCGCGGTCCCGAAACCCATGCTCGAGCAGAAGATAAAAGCCGTTTTCGCAATTCAATAAATCTCTAAGCAAAAACCCAAACATAAAGCCGGAGGTCTTCCCCTCCGGCTTTTGAATTATTATTAACTGCTTGTAATCTTGAATAAGACTGGGATTGTTTTAACATATTAGATATGGAGGTGCCTGAAAGTGAGTATAAGTGTTAACGATCAAACTCGTCTTTTCTCAAGAAACATGGTGCCTTTCCCTCCCAATCAAAATCATAAATTTACATTTATAGACCTTTTTTGTGGAATAGGAGGCTTAAGGCTTGCTTTTCAGAACAACCGTGGCAAATGCATTTTTTCTTCAGATATAAATGTTTTTGCCAGAAAAACATATGAAAAGAATTTTGGAGAAATGCCTCATGGAGATATTACACGGATACCTTCAGAGGAAATACCCCATCACGACATCTTGCTTGGAGGTTTTCCATGTCAACCGTTTTCAATAGCGGGTGTTTCCAAAAAAATAAGTTTGGGTAGAAAGCATGGATTTGAATGTGCCGATCAAGGAAATCTATTTTTTGAAGTAGCCAGAATAATCAGAGATAAAAAACCAAAAATGTTTCTTCTTGAGAATGTAAAAAATCTCAAAACCCACGATAATGGAAAAACTTTCAATAAAATACGTGAAATAATTGAAGAACTGGATTACGACCTCTTTTTCAAAATAATCGATGGCAAATATCATGTACCCCAGCATAGGGAAAGAATATATATGGTTGGTTTTAATAGAAACATGATATTCAAGAAACCTCCTGCTGAATTCATGTTTCCAGAATACAACATCATATCCATGAAGCTGGCTGACATTCTTGAAAAAAAAGTCGATGAAAAATACACCTTATCAGATACTTTGTGGAACTATCTTTTGAAGTATGCTGAAAAACACAAAAATAATGGTAATGGTTTTGGTTTTGGAATTGCTGATCCTGACGGAATCACAAGAACACTGAGTGCAAGATATTATAAAGATGGTTCGGAAATACTTATTTCCCAGATTGGCAAAAATCCGAGGAGACTTACTCCTAGAGAATGTGCAAGATTGATGGGTTTTCCAGATAGTTTTCAAATACAGGTCTCTGATACTCAAGCTTACAGGCAATTCGGCAACTCTGTCATAGTCCCAGTCGTTACTGATATTGCCAGAGAAATGGCAAAATTCATCTAATGGATGTTGTTACAGCTGAAAAGAGAAGTAGTATGATGTCTGGCATCAGATCAAAAAATACAAAAGGAGAAATAGTCCTAAGGAAGATTTTGTATTCTGGCGGTTATCGATACAGACTCAACATCAAAACAATAACAGGAAATCCTGATATATACATACCTAGGAAAAGAGCTGCAATCTTTTTTAATGGTTGCTTCTGGCATGGGCATCAATGTCACTTCTTCAGAATACCTTCAACAAATCAATTATTCTGGTCAGAAAAAATCAGGAAAAATATTGAAAGAGACAATTTTGTCATGAATCAGCTTATTGAAGAAGGTTATCGTATTGCCATAATATGGGAGTGTTCAATGAGAGGCAAAAAAAGAATCGGGGACGATAAAATCTCTTCAGCGCTTTTTGATTGGCTGGAGAGCGAGGACAAAAAGATCGAAATAATGGGGGCAAAATAATGGAACTATCAGAAGTAGTTCTTGCAGAAGCACTCTCCAGCGAGAAATATTTTGTAAAGTTTATTTCCGCAAATGAAGCTGGAAAAACAGGATCTCACCAATGTGGTTTTTACATACCTAAAGAAGCTTGGGAAATGTTTTTTGATCGAGAGGGAGAAAAAGGTGAGAATAAATATAATATAATAAAAATAAAATGGCAGGATGATTTTGAGACAGAAAGCAGGATAATATACTATGGCAAAGAAACTAGGAATGAGTACAGAATAACAAGATTCGGAAGAAATTTCCCCTTCTTTGCTGATGAATATATAGGGAGTCTACTGGTAATAATAAAAAAAGATTTTGATTATTACCATGGTTTTGTTTTAGACAACGGAGAGGATATTGAAAAATTTTTTCAAACCACGGGCCTTCCTATAGAAGAAATGTATTCTTATGTAAGAAACAACTACGTCGACGAAAATCTGGATAACAAAAAACAATTCGAAGATTATCTTGAATCCTTAAAAAAACCATTTCCCGAAACCAGAGAAATCTCTGAGAAAGCCAGAGAATTTTGTAGTAAAAAAATTAAAGATAATGATGAGAAACTTATACAATGGCTGGACAAAGAATATGAACTTTTCAGATATATTGAAAGTGTTAGATATGATAAAATAATAAACAATAAAATAGGGAGCATAGAAGAACTGATAAGAACAGCAAACACCATCTTGCAAAGAAGAAAAAGCAGGGCAGGAAAGTCTCTTGAAAATCACTTTTCAAAAATGCTTGAAGAAAACAGGATACCTTATACGTCACAGGCCAATACTGAAGGAAGTAAAAAAGCTGACTTCATCTTTCCCAATATTGACAGTTACCATAAACAATCATTTCCTGAAGAAAAATTATTCTTCCTTGGAGCAAAAACAACCTGTAAGGATCGATGGAGACAAATCCTGAATGAAGCAGACAGAATAAAGACAAAACATTTGCTAACATTGCAACAGGGCATTTCTTCAAATCAGCTGGACGAGATGAGTGGTGCTGGAGTAAAGCTTGTTGTTCCAAAAAAATACATAAGTTTATACCCAAAACCATACCAGAACAGGATTCTTAAAGTGAACGATTTTCTTGATTTGCTAAAAAATATATATTCAAACAAATAGTCAATTTTTTCTCCTCTCCCCAGGCCCTGAGCCAATCCGGCGGCCAATAGACTCAATTCGCTGTTCCAGGAAAAGACTGCACTGTTCTGCGGTCTCGTTGACACAAGCTTTGTCTGGATAAATATCGTCTGCCATTAAAAGATCCACAATTCAAACCAAAACAAATCTAAAAGGGTATTAGGGGTGGAAGCAATATTTATGGGTCAATTGAACAACTGGCTTTGGTTACTGGTTTGGTTGAGGAGGCGATATGAGATTCAAGAAACTTGTTGTTTTTGCCACACTTATGCTGGTTGTGTGCTCACAGATGGCCTTGGGGACAAGAGGACAAACAGAATTGCAGTTTCCAGTTTTGCCATCTTCTGGAGAAAACCAGATACTGGATGATGATAATAGCATTCGTCGCAATAGTTTTTATGGCCAGTACTATATCAAATATTCAGGGTTTGGTTTTACATGCATAGACAAATTTTCAGGAATTGAATTGCCAGCATCTCTATTCCCCAAAAAAATATCCAGTATTTTCTGGAGGGGAATCGAATTTGTCAAAAACTGCGGCATGGTGTCAGATTTCTCCCAAATTATCCAGATTGATGAAAACAGGTTTTGCGCTACAAAACAGGAGATTCTCAAGACATACCTTCTAATGTTTGACCAAGACGGCATAAAATGGAAAACTTATTTCAAAAATGCTTCAAGCTATGGCTTTCTTATGCTTCTGAGCTCAAAAAGTATACTCTATGGTCCAAACATCGTTGATTTGGAGACAGGAAAGGTGTTGCTGGAACTGGACAAGAAATATGAGCCATCCATGCAAGAAGATGTTATAAAAAAAGGGGGGATAGCTGTTATAGAGAAATCGGTTGTCATCGACACAGAGAAACCAGCCATCTTGTGGACCCTCCCGGAAGACCCCAAATATTACTTCAACATGGTCAGTTTCTATGAAGACAAGCTGATTTATTTCAATGTAAGCAATGGTCTTGTATCCTACTATGACCCATTGTCTGGGGAGCTCTTGAAAACATTTGAGTTCAAACCTCGCCTGGAACCAGGGGAGAAGCGTTTTGGTGGAGCTCTTGACGGTCTTGCTGGCAAGTCAATTTACTCTCAATGTGGTTATATAGTAGATCTTGAGTCAGGGATAGTTCTATCCAAAAAGAAAATATGTCCAACACCTGGATATAGACACAGCTGGCTTTTCAGGGCTGGCGATGAAAAATGCATCATCTGGGAGGATGATGCTGGCATCGAATGCATAGACCCTGAAACTGGAGAAGTTCTATGGAAAAAAGAGTACAGTGGAAGCACCTATTATCAGGAATGTGAAGGCAAGCTGTACAAAAACACAATCCACCTTGCAGATGATCCCACACTGGAAAACATCTATGATGAATCACTTTCAATATTTGAGGGTGGATCATGGAAAGAACTGGCAAGAGTGCCTTTCTATTCAAATGTTTTTAAACTTTACTACTCAAACAATGATGTGTCTCTGATACCAACAAAACAAGGAATATTATGGTTGCCATATTTCCAGCACGAGTCCAAAGGGCCATCAATCATAGCACCCGGCACCTCAAAAGTCTTGAGGACCTACCTCATTCCCGAGTGGGGGGGAGTGTTTTTTGAAAGCTCTGCTGGATACGCGCTCATAGGTGACACATTGCTGGTAAATGTTTATGGCCAGAAGCTATATATTATCGATCTCGGATCTGGCAAAACCGAGTTCATACAAATTCCTCGCGCATCAAAGGGAAAAGACAGCATTTACACTGGAACCGTCCCAATATTTGCAAACAAAAAATATGCTGTTACTAAAGATATAAATGGGAAAATTGTCTCCTTCGACATTGAGAAAAAAGTCTTTCTTAGAAGATTGGGGGAGGATGGCGATAAACGCCTCTTCAGTTTGGGCAACAAGACCACCCACTTGTTTGTGGGGGAATGGTTTTCAGCTGAAAATTACATACAGAACCTTGAAACAGGGGAAACCATCAAAATCATTGAGGATGGGTCTAGTGGTAGCGATAAATATATTGTTGGTGTAACAGACAAAGGATTCATTGTTAAGAATAATAAAACTCTCAACCTGATTATCCCAGGGAAAGAAGCAGAACCAATAATCGATCCGATTAAGCTGCGTTTCGATTTGATGAGATACAACTTCATGGAATACACTCTGTGGAAGCATTTTTCAAATTACATCATATCTAATTCCGGTGTGATTGACCTGGACAAAAAGGAAGTTGTGCAGAGGTTATTTTCATATGATCCTAGCAAAAACACACCTTTCATCTTTAATGATGAAATGTTGCTAACATGCCTTGGAAATACCGTCAAACTTTCCCCATGCCCGTCATTCTCGGTCAAAAGAACAGGGAAAAGTGGAGGT
>JAKIZT010000016.1 GCA_022707885.1 Caldisericales bacterium
GAGGAGGTACTGATAAAATGAATAAAAAAATATGGGTTGTTATAACGGTGGTGGTTGCTGTACTGGTCCTCCTCTTCGTAGCTTTCTGTGTATTGTGTCAAAGGGAGGTGGGTATCATCAATACATTCGGAGAGAAATCTGACATGACTTTCATCATCAATCGAACCAGCCACCTTGAGAACACCAGCATAGAAAAGGAAATCAAAGAAGTGTATGGATGGAAATACCAACATTATTTCTACAATAATAGTATCTCAAAACTCAAGATAGAAGATGATGGCTACATAACCAATGAATTGCTTAATGCCATTACAAACAAAGATAATTATTTGGAGTTTCCAGGCAAAATAATATCACAGCTTGGTAAATACTTCTTTTTGATTCAAAAAAATGATGGCAATTATATATGCAAAATAAACGAGCAAGATGACAAATTTACTATATCAGGATACACAAAAACACCTTGCAATCGCATATTGTATCTCTCTCCATATCACCTATTTTGCACTACATCAAAGAACGACATGATTTACATGTATCCAAGAATGGACAGATGGGATTATTTAAAAGACTCACCAAAAATACTCAAATTGGACAAACCATCATTTATCTCAGGTCCGGAGAGGGAATATTTTACTGAATCATTATATGTTTTCGATGGCCAATTTCTCACCCACTACAATGATGACGGCTCTATTAATGGAACAGTCAAACTGGATGACGTTCCAATCAATGACAGAATGATACTTATAGGTTACTTTAATGTAAGAGACAACAACGAAGTATTGTTCTATGATGGCTTCAACGCCTGGAGTGTATCATTCAAAGAGAAGAAAGTACTATGGAAAAAACAGATTGACATTATTAGTAATGGAGTAGACAGATTGGGATGCTACTTTGTCCCAACAAAGCAAGGTATAATGGCCATATCTTCCAGCACCGGAGAAACAAAACTAATTGTTGATGGTGATGGGTGGAAGCTGATAGATAGCTGGGGTGATAATGAGCATGGAACATACTCCTCCGGTGATATTTTTATTTTTATCCGACAACTCGGCAACAACAAACATGAACCAGTCCTTATCCTTGCCACAGAAGGCAAAGCCAAGGTTGTTACCTGCGAGCCTTTTGAGGGTGAATATAGAGGATACATTCATCTTTTGGATACAAACCAAAATGGTTATGAAAATTATATAGGTAACAATATATTCTTGACTCAATACTGTGTTTATCAATACAGCATTAGACATCCGTTTAAATATATATTTAAATGATGCTATAAATTCTCTCAGACTATTTCTGGGAGTGCCTTTGCAAGATTGGGAAAGGATGATCTGATAATCCCAAAAAAAAGAAAAAGGAAAACCGAGCAGATATACTATCGGCTCCCTCAAAGGCACTGTTTCTGCAAAAGGTAAAGTTGGCAAAAACTACAAAAAACCAATACCTTGACAGTGGTATAAAATCATAACAGAGAACATGAAGAGGAGGTACTGGTAAAATGAATAAAAAAATATGGGTTGTTATAACGGTGGTGGTTGCTGTACTGGTCCTCCTCTTCATAGCTTTCTGTGTCTTGTGTCAGAAGGAGGTGGGTATTTCCCCCTGTGGAGCGCCGGAAAATTATATCAAATGGAACCTTATCGATAGCAAACCCTTTGAAGAAAAGCCAATAAGTTATGTTGACAAGGCTCCATTTGGAAGCGACAGGTTTTTGCTGACTGTCAGCAAAGATGGCACCAGGATGTTTGGTTATGAGGACATAACCAGAAAAATGCCGGTTTGGGAAACAGAATTAAGCGGCAAATATGTTGACCACTCACTATTTTTTACCGGTGGCGTCCTTGTTCTGTCAGTTTTGAGCAAGATGGGAGATTCTAATCATCTTACTTGTTATGATATACCGAAAAAGAAGATATTATGGGAAACAAAAACTAAATCAGATGTGATAATAAGCAAGCAAACCATCCATGAACCATCATCTGATATTGAAGATCGGCAATTAGTTCTTAGAGGTAATGGATTTATCGAGGCAAAACTCTTATATAGTGGATTGGATCTTGGCATAATGAAAGTAAATAATGAATACGACATCTTTCCGGAGTTTCCATTATTCGTAGTCAATGATGGCTGCAAATTAAGATACTACATAATTGATCAGAAGGACGGAATAGCGAAAATTTTTGAGAAAATAGCTTCTGATCCATGTTTGGAACCGAACAAGATAGAATCAATGAATGCTGAAAATGGCCCATATGAGGAGTACTCATACGTTTTTTCTGATGGCAAATTTCTGTTTTCGTCAAGCACTTTTGCGCATGTCCGTGATTTTAATGTAGGCAGCAATTTCAAACTACCAGTTGAAAATGTAAGGCCAGGATTTGTTGAGGATATGATTTTCCCATATTCTGACGGTATTTGTTGGATCAAGGATGCCCAGCGCAAAAATGATAAAGCAAAATTTGTTAAGGTGATCGATGGCAAAGGATATGAAGCAATAACGCCACTGGAATTGAACGAGAATAGTAACGACGGACATGATGCACCTGAAGGTTTTTCTTATAAATCCTACTTGCTCAAGATCGGTGATAGATACAAAATAGTTAGAGTGAAAGAGGGAGTAGCTGGTTCAGTCAAATTCACCGTTGATAATATTCAACCTTTTGAAAATGGAACTGAGGTTTATCTGATCTATTACGAAGATCGCGACGGTGCACTCTATTTTCTGACCAATAGGGGCACGTATTCGGTGAGAATGTAATTTTGTCAATCTGAAGAAAAGATATGGGTTAGCAAAAAGCTTGTGAAGAGAAAAAGTATTGTTTTGATTATAATAGGAGTGTTGCTTCCGGTTGTTGCTATATGTTATCTTACCCAAGAAAACACTGTGGTAGTAAATTTTGGTGATCACAAAGTTGGGGTTAGCATCGCAGATGTAACTGACAAAAGACCAATGGGAATAATGGTTGGATCAGCCATCGATGGTTTTGATTTTAGGCCTTATGTGTATCAAGATAGTTTGACAATATATGATAATATAAAAAACAACACAGAATTGGAGAGAATCGTTCTGCCTGGACCCGTAGTTTCTTGTGGCAGCTTTAGAAAGGATGATTTGTACTCTAAACCAGGATATATTTTTCTTATCTCCAGACAACAGGATTCTTTTGAATTTATGTGTTATATTCTAAAACCACTAGATGCCGAGGAGATTGAAAACAAAACAGACGCAAAAAAGCCCTTGGTGTCGCTTTGCTGGAAAAAAATGATAGATTCGGATGAAATCATTTCAGCAGAATTCCGTCTTGGGAGAAGCGACGGACAAAACTTGGTTGTTTGTAGATCTCTGAATAAGCAATACTTGTATTATTTTGATTTGCAGGGCAACCTGGTTTTAAAAGAAGACATAGACCCCAAAACAGTGATTGGCAAAATAAACAAAAATCTGGGCAGTTTTGATGGGCGTTTTGTAAGAGTTTGGGGTGCAATTGATAAAACCTATGATCTTGGGACAACAAAATCTACCCAGGGAGCTTTTTTCCCGGGATTGGGTGAAAGTGGAATGTGGTTTTGTGATGGCGACTCAATTAAATCAATAAACGTGACCACTGGCAAAATAGAATGGGAATTTAAGACTCCAGGAATTAAAAAGCCTGTAATATGCCATCTTTTTTATCCTTATGAAAAAGGGACTTTTGAACTCGTTCGTTTGAAAGACAAGAAGCCAAAATACTCTTTTTTGCATGTTTCCAACAAACAATATGATTTTGTCTATAATGTTGGAGGAGAGAATTTCTTGGCAGGTTTTTATGAAAGTGGCAAAACAAGATTGTTTGTTATTGGGCCCACTTCAAATGGTTCTGAAGGATTATTCAGAGAGTTTGAAATTGAGTCTATCGAAGGAAAAGTCGAGGATATATATTGGGATGGAGAAAATTATAACAATAATCTGAGGATGACCACAAACAGGAAAGTTTACAAAGTGGTAGCCCGGGATTTCTAATTCCATTGTTATATTGTTAAGCTTGCATAAAATACATCTTCTAATGTTTGCATATTCAAGTGATTGACTATTATTGTAATTTATCCATAATAAATCTCTGGAAAGATAACACTCTGTTTTTTATTGCAAAAGGAGAATTTTATAAATGAAACCGCTCAGAATGATGGTCTCTACTATTCTTGTGATCTCCTGCTTGCTGTGCCTGCCAAAGTCAGGTTCCATCAATGCTTCAATATTTGATGTCGGACCAATTAATTTTGACGGGAGTTTCAATATCCAAAAAGGTATAGACACAAACAGGGACGGAATCTACAACGATGGCGACAAGACAGTAAGGGCTGGGGATACTGTTTCATACAGAATAAATTGGGAATTCAATCAGGGAAACGATCCTCTTGTTGATCCTTATGTTTATGATACAATCCCAGCTGGAACGCATTATCTTGCAGGGAGCGCAACCCCACTCAATGATCTTTCATACTCCACGGACAATGGTCTGAGCTGGACACCTGGAGAACCACCGGATGGTTCACAGGCAGGAACAATGTTTCGCTGGGGGCCAATACCGCAGGGATGGACAACAGCTGGCAATATTCCATTTGATCCCATTGTGAACAATGCCCTTGTGAGTGGCACTGCCGCCCAGGTTTCGCTTGCGCTTGATCCAAACGGGCGTCCTTGCATGGCATTTTCTGATTACATTGGCTATAGCGGTTCCAGGTATGACATATTTTTTGTTAAATGGGACGGTACCAGGTGGGTTGGTGCGAATGGCCAGCCCTATGATCCGCTGACTGGTGCAAATGCCAATGTGAGCAAGGTTGTTACTGATTCAGACGGTGCCTCGCTGGCAATTGACAAATACGGGTATCCATGCATTGCCTGGGGCGAGAAGATCCATCCAGACACTATTACGAGCTGGGAAATATTCTTTGTGAGATGGAATGGCTACATGTGGGTCAATGCCCAGGGCGAACAATATGATGGCTCAAACGCCAATGTTAGCAATACACCGAGCACCTCCTACGGCGTTTCCCTTGCCATAGATGGCCAGAACAACCCAAATCTAGTCTGGTATGACTATTACGGGCCTCCATACAGCTTTGACATCAATTTTCTGAAGTGGGACGGAACTGCCTGGGTAAACGTGCAGGGTGTTCCATACAATGGCGCAAATGCTGATATAAGCAAAACAAGCAGCAGCTCGGAATTCCCGGTCCTGAAGCTTGATAGCTCTGGAAATCCGTGCGTTTCATGGTCAGAAGGTTCCTATGGTGGCTATGATGTTGTATACATCAAATGGAACGGGACCGCCTGGGTTGGAGCGAATGGTCTTCCATACAATCCGGTTACCGGCGCAAATGCAAATGTTAGCAGAAACGGCGGCTACTCGAGCTATCCTTCGCTTTGTCTGGACAAGTTTGACAACCCGAACATTGTCTGGCACGACTACTCATATGGCGGGACTGCAATAGTGTCTGTAAAATGGGACGGAACCCAGTGGACTGGTGCCAATGGCATGCCATATGACCCGGCGACTGGTGCAAACGGCATCGTTGCCATGAATGCTGTTATTGGCGGAGGCCCATCAAATCCGACTCGCCTTTCGGCCAAAGTAACGTGCATAGATGTTGATAAAGCCGGTAATCAGTGTGTTTCCTGGTGGGGCAATATTGCCGGAAACAGGGGCATATATTTTGCCAGGTGGGATGGAACAAAATGGATCGGAGCAAACAAGCAGCCATTCGACCCGATCACCGGTGCAAATGCCTATACCGGCGGAGGGTTTGACGCACAATATACAAATTTTGCCAATGCCGTATCAATGGCAATGGAGGACAATTTCGACGAGCCGTTCATTGGGTGGTACAATCAAACACCCGATCTTTACACAGCCTCACTTATCAAATATCTCCCACCCACGGCACCGCGTTCATTCGGTTTCTCCGCGATAGTTGAAGAAACACCGGTTGATTCAGAGATAAACAATCAGGCTTTTTCAAGGCATGCATTGGACCAGGGAATGCCGGCTTTGTCAAACAATGTTGCAGTCAAGACAAAAAAACCTGTCAAAAAAGCTGTCCTGGAAATCACAAAGAAAGCAAAATCTTTCCAGTACAATATTGATGACATATTTGCGTTCCAGATAACTGTCAGAAACATCGGCAATCTTGATGCGACAAACGTTGTTGTTGATGATATTTTCCCAAGAGAACTAAAGTATGTTTCATCGCTCCCGTCAGGTGCTGCCGGCCCTTCCAAAATCAGGTACCAGGTCGGAACTTTGTCACCGGGACAGTCAAGGACTTATCTGTTGAAATTCAGCCTTGCAAGATCGTTGTCTTTTGCCGGGAATTGTCTGACGATAACCAACAAGGCCAGTGCCATGTCGGACTCTGCAGAGCCAGTTGCAGGCTATGCCACGATAAGTGTTTGCAAACAGCCCCCAACAAAGGAAATAGTCCTTGATGTGACCTGGAAGGGTGTTAATACAAAAACAAACGAGGCAAGGGCGAACGAAGAAATAAAACTCGACCTCTCCGTCGAGGGTGGGGCCCCGCCATATGAAGTAACAGTTAATTGGGACAATGGCACCAAATCCACCAAAACGATACAGAGCAAAGACGATCTAATAAGTTTTGAAAATTCCTATTCAAGCCAGGGTGATTTTGAGGTTCTGATAACCTGTGTCGATTCTTTTGGAAGGTCGGCAAGGCAGTCCAGAATTATCCATATAAAGTAGCTCCCATACCAGTGCCTGGCAAAATCTAAATGATTTCGCCAGGCATGCGCCGATTTTTGACCTGGACCGGCCCTGTCGCTATAATTTGTGGCAGGAGGTCGAAATGAAACTTATGCCTTTTATATTGGTTATTTTGCTGGCCATTTGTTCATTGGGGTGCGGCATGACAAACGAAAACGCTGGTTCTGGTGAAAATCTTTCTATTACGACACTTCCCACGGATGTTATTTACAACGTGACAAGAGACACAAAGCTTGGTACCGAATCTGATTTCCTTGTGAAAGCAATCAAGATTGCAAATGATGGTAAGGAAGTTATTGAAGTAAAATCAATAACTTTTACAGTTTTTGCAAATGAGCTGGAAATCTTCAGCCTGGCCTATAAAGGTGAAGAATTAAACTCGCTTTTTAGAAAATACGTAGAGAAATTTGAGAAGATGACATACGATTTTCAGGAGGGCATTTTCTTTGGGGTGACAGGTTTTGTTGACCTGAAAAAGACGTCCAGGTCCGCTGTGATAGGGTCTGGCCAGGAGGCAGCGATTATAAGTATCCCCTTCAGGTTTTACTCGGACAGTCCGGCAACAAAATGCGACATCCATATTGAATTCCAGCAGGGTGATAAAACCTTCTCCAGAGATCTGGGTTTGCAAATTGCCGAGTATATTTTGAAAAACAAGTATATTTTTCCTGCCAAAGGTATATGGATGGCCATCAACACCTACAATGCCAACTATGGCCACAGGGTCAACAGCAGTCAGGAGTTTGCTTTTGACCTGATGATCCAGAAGCCCGATCTGATGATGTATCCTCCATCCGGCAAGAATGAAGATTATGATTGCTGGGGCAAGGCGATAGTAGCCGCCGCGGATGGAAAAGTTGTTGATTTTGCTGATGGTGTGCCAAACAATCCGTCGCAACTTGGCTCACGACTGTCCAAGGAAGAGCTGGAAAAAGTAAGGGAAAAACTTGGAGCAGTGGCAATGGTTGGTGGGAACTATGTCATACTGGAACATCCCGGAAGCGAGTTTACATTCTATGCCCACTTGATCAATGGATCGGTGAAAGTCAAAAAGGGCGACATGGTCAAGCAGGGGCAGGTATTGGGGCTTTGCGGAAATTCTGGCAACTCGGACGCTCCACACCTGCATTTTCACATCATGAATGGGCCGTCGGTTCTTGGTTCAAGGGGGTTGCCAATGAAATTCACGAACCTCAAAGATTTTGTGGGTGGCAAGATTGACCAGATCACAGACCCGAATCTGGTGGTGTTGGCCGAGTAGTTATCTTTAAAATTGGGAACACATCCCTCTCAGTGCATTATTAATCGGCTTTTTGAAAAAACTTTTGCGCCCAAAGCGAAACATACACAAGTGAAACGAGAACTGGGACTTCAATAAGTGGCCCGACAACAGCTGCCAGTGATTGTCCTGAAGCAATGCCAAATATGCCTGCTGAAACTGCAATTGCCAGTTCGAAATTGTTTCCAGCCGCAGTAAATGCCACCGATGCCGATTCACTGTAGTTGAATCTTAGCGCTTTTGCACCAAAGAATGCACCAAACCACATAAGAAGGAAGTAGCACAAAAGAGGTAGCGCAATCCTGAATACGTCCAGTGGCAAAGAAACAATTTTTTCACCCTGCATTGAGAACATGAGAATAATTGTGTAGAGCAATGCCATAAGTGCTGTGGGTGACAATTTTGGCAAAAAACGCTTTTCGAACCAGGCTTCACCTTTTTTCTGGATAAGAATTTTTCTGGTAAGGTAGCCTGCAAGAAGTGGTATGCCAAGATAAATGAGAACACTTTTTGCTATTTGCCACATTGATATCTGTATTTGTGTCTGGCTGAGACCAAGCCATCCCGGTAACAGCTCAAGATAGAAGAAGCCAAGAACTGAATACATGAATATCTGGAAAACTGAATTTAGGGCCACAAGAATTGCTGCTATTTCGCTACTTCCCTTTGCAAGCATGTTCCAGACAAGTACCATTGCGATGCATCTTGCCAACCCCACGAGGATTATTCCTGCCCTGTATTCTGGCATATCTGGAAGCATTAGCCATGCTAGTCCAAACATTAATGCTGGGCCTATGATCCAGTTTAATATGATCGAGTATGAAAACATCTTTTTATTGGATGCCAAACCGGGGATTGTTTCATATTTTACCTTTGTTAATACCGGATACATCATCCAGAGAAGGCCAAATGCTATCGGTAGTGAAACATCGGCAATCTTTATCGAATTTAATGCCGGTCCAAGGGATGGAAACAGGTTTCCAATGGCCACTCCAAGGAGCATGGCGGCCACTATCCAGACAGGTAAAAGTTTGTCAAGAAGAGACAGTTTTGGTTCTGTTACATTACTCATGCACGGACATCCTCCTAGAGTATTGCATTGAATAGATAGCCTGTGAGGATTATTCCGACACCAACAATGCCGGCGAAAATAAGGATAAGTTTTGTTTTCATAACAGTCTTCAGAATCAGGAATTCAGGGAGCGAAAGACCGGTAACAGCCATCATGAAAGCAAGGGTCGTCCCGAGACTGACACCTTTCTCGGTCAGGACGGAAACAAGTGGAATGATGCCTGCAGCGTTGCTGTAGAGGGGAATGCCGATTAGCGTGGCCACTGGAACTGCCCACCAGTTATTTCCACCGGCAATTCTTGCCATGAAATCGACAGGAACATAACCGTGTATCCAGGCCCCGACGGCTATTCCGCCGACAATGAATGGCCAGACCTTCTTAAGCACATCTACAACATAGCCCCACGCATATGAAGCCCTGTCTTTTACTTTTAGGGGCATTCCATCCTCAGCACAGGCACAGGCTTTTTTCCCGGTCCCAAATTGCTGGACAAGGTTTTCTACCTTGAGCTGGCCTATGACGAGTCCCGATAGAATGGCAATTATCATCCCTGATGCAATATAAATCAGGGCCACTTTCCACCCAAACATGCCGAGGAGCATCACCAGTGCGACCTCATTTATCATTGGCGAAGCTATGAGGAATGAGAATGTCACGCCAAGCGGAACGCCGGCTTCCATAAAACCAAGAAAAAGAGGAATTGCACTGCAGGTGCAAAATGGTGTTATGATGCCGAAGGCCGCGGCCATGATGTGTCCAGTTATCTTGTTCCTCTTTGAAATAAAAAACCGGACCTTCTCGGGAGGGAGGTATGTCCTCAGGTAGGAAACCACAAAGATGATTGCAATAAGAAGCATGAACACTTTTATGGTGTCAAAAACAAAGAAACTGACAGCTTCCCCAAGCAGTGATTCGTGCTGTATTTTGAAAATGTCGTATGTGAGCCATTTTGCAAACCAGTTTACTGGTGCGAAGATGTCCATTTTTCCTCCGGAAGTTTAAGCGATGTAGAGCAGGTAGAACCCAAAGCCGATGATTAAAAGACCAAATACTTTTCTGAGTACAAGAGAAGCTGTTTTCATGTTCTGGTTATTTATAAAGGCCTGTGCGGCACCTATCGAAATGCCCGCTATGAGGAGGAGAACGGAATGCCCAAGAGCGTAGCAGAGCAGGAGCAAGCCGCCAAAATAGGTGTTTCCGCCTGTTGCTATCAACGCGAGCAGCACCGAGAGAATTGGAACGGCGCATGGTGTTGACACAAAGCCGAAAAGGAGCCCCAGAATGAAGGCACCGAAGAGCCCCGTTCTTGGTTTTGTGAGTATTTTTGGCACAGAAATGTTGAATTTTACTATATCAGCGAACACCAGTCCCATCAGGATGCAGAGGAAGGCCATGAAGTATGTCCACCAGGGGCCGGTCAGTGTTGCCTGCTGGCCGACAAGTGCTGCGATTATCCCCAGCACCATAAAAGAGATTGACTGGCCAAGAACAAAAAGCAGCGAGAATTTTGCTGCCTTCCAATAGGACTTGTCTTCGCCCTGGTATGCTCCGGATGCCCCGATCATGAGGGGTATCATGCCAAGAACGCAAGGATTGGAGGCAGTTAGAAATCCGGCGAAAAACACTGTAAATGGCGCGATCCAGGGGTTGTTTTGTATCGACTGGAGGAGGGACTCAATCACCACTGCACCCCCAGGGGTTCAGTTTTTTCTTTTATCCAGTTTCTTGCGTCATCAACTTCTTCAAGTGAAAATATCCTTCTTGCGACCTCATTTGACTCTTTGTCGAAGATGATAATGACAGGAATGACTTTTACATTGTAAAAAGACTTCATTGAGTTATCTATCAGGAGACTGTTTAAAACGGCTTTTCCCTCAAGTTCTTTTTTGACATCATCCATAATTGGGCGGAGTTTTGTGCATGGTTCGCAAAGGTCAGCGCCAAGCTCGACGATTGTTACCTCGCCTTTTTGTGGTTTTGGGAAATCGGAGCCCTTCTCGAAAAACAGTTTGTATGATAGAAGACCCAGCGCGGCAAGGGCCACTATGACAAGAATTATTGTGTTTGCAACGTTATTTTTCATTGCATTCCTGCTTTTCTGAGCTCTTCGACAAGCTCATCTTTTGTTGCGATGCCGGTTTTTCTGAATGTCTGGTTACCGGATGCATCAAAAACAAATGTTGTTGGAATGCCCTGTATCTGGAATCTCTCCACTGCTTCCGGGTCTTCATCAATGTCGACAATTGCAACCTGGATTTTTCCTTCAAACTCCTTGCCGATCACGTTGACCGTGTCCGTCATTATTATGCATGGTTTGCAGGTTGCCCTTCCAACCTTGATCACCACCGGCATCCCAGAATCATTTTTGATTGAAATGATGCCATTGCCACTATCGCCTTCATTGACGCAAGGCAAGTTTTCATTGCTTCCGCATGATGTCAGGAAAACAGAGCCTGCAAAAATTGCAAATAAAACAAAACTTGATAAAGTGCTTTTTCTCATTTTTGGCCTCTTTCAGTTTCAATAACAATCTTTTTGTTTTCATATCCTACTTTTAAACCGAGCGATTCCGCTATAAATCTTACTGGCAACATGACCCTTCCGTTTTGTATGAATGGCACTATTTTGGGGTCGCTGTCGATCTGTTTTTCACCACCGCTTGTTCTGGCAGTGTTTTTCCCGACCCACAGACTCAATGTTTTGCCGTTCAGCTGGCAAGTCGTCTTTTTCGCTCCCTGGTCCCATGATACAGAGCCGCCAAATGGTTCACAGACATATCTTGCTGGCAGGAAAGATCTGCCTCCTGCAATGACTGGAGCAACATCCATTTCAACAGCAAATGAATCTCTTCCAAGTGTCTTTTGTCCAACCTCAAATATTATTTTTCCTGGCACCTTGCTGTAAAGAGAAATTGTATTTTCAGAGGCTATTGCAATGTTGTCCCCTTGCAGGTCAACCGATTCAATCTTCTTGCCAAATGCGATGTTGCCCTGTTTTGATCCATCAGCTGAGGATATTTTTTCAATCAAGTTTCCTTTTGGGACAAAAATTGTTTCTTCAGAACAGAAAAGTCTTGCTGTTGGAAAGGAATCGAGTTGTGACAGCCACAATCTCTTGCCTGTCGATATGCAGCATGCCTTGCCAAAGAAATTCGCATCAAAGCAATTTATTGCCAAGGCTGGAGTCGTGACAAAAAATTTGCCTTTTGATGAAACCGCCTGTAAAGAGCCAGTGCCTGTTTCATATTTCCATCTTGGGTTTCCGCTTGAGGCCTCGATTGCAAAGAGATATTTCCCTTCCTGGGCAAGAATCCTGCTCTGGTCTGCAAATATCCATTCTGGTGAATCATCGAGTACCAGTTCCCATTTTTGTTTCCCGGTTGGTATGTCGAGGCAGTAGAGCTTTTTGTCTGTGGTCGCAAAAAATAGCTGATCATCACCGAGTGTTTTTGGGCCAATAGCTGGTACTGACTTGAAAGCGGAAATCCAGGTTTTTTTGCCACTTTTGGCATCAACGCAGTAAAAATTGCCATCGGCACAACCAAAAAATACCATTTTCCCAAGAATTGCCAAGTCTGTTGTAATATTGGTTTCTGTCTGGAATATCCAGTTTTTTTGCCCGCCATCTCCAATGGAAATTACTTGTCTGGCCGTTTTGACAAAAATTGAATCACTGCTTGATATTATCTGGTTTGGTTTCTGGTCAAGTCTGTATGACCAGGCCAGCTTTCCTGAATAAATGCCAAATGTGTTTACCTGTAGATTCTCAAGAGCCACAGCCATTCTTGAACCCACAAAAACAGGCCCGGAAACGATATTTGCTGGCAATTGCTTTTCCCAGACCTGGGACTGGGGAAAGGACGCCCAATCATCGTTTGCTATCCAGCCATTGTCAGGTATTCCTGATTGGGGCATGGCACCTGCACTTGTCGTGGCAATTATCAGCACGAGTATTGACAGAAGGATTTTTGCAATATTTCTCATTGCTGGTTTTGTTTTATGAGCTCCATTATCTGTGATGGAGAGAGCATTCTTCCTGAAGAAACAACCTTGCCGTCGATTGCGATTGCCGGCGTTGCCATAACACCCATCCCGACAATTTTCTGCAAATCCTTCACTGGTTCGATCTCAGCGCTGATGCCCATTTTTGCAACAGCTTCCCTTACATTTGCCTCAAGAGAATGGCATTTTGCGCATCCCATTCCGAGTACCTGTATTTTCATTTGTTTCCTCGCTTTTTGCTATTTAATTCTTGCAGATTTGATTATCGAGCATGGTGATTCTTCATCGCCACATTTCCCAAGCAGGCATGACATGAATGACTTGACACAGGAGAGTGAAAGCTTGTAGACAACCTCATGGCCAACCCTCTCACAATCAACGATCTTGCATGACTTGAGGACTGAAAGGTGCTGTGAAACACATGGTGGTCTACATTCCATCTTTTGGGCTATCTCGGTTACCGAGAGGGCATTGTTTCCAATGAGAGAGATTATTTTCAACCTTTTTGGTGAAGAAAGGGCCGAGAATATGTCTGAAACTTCCTGAAGCTCTTTCTCGGTGTTGTCATCCAGATATTTCATAATTTCGAATATATGAAATGTTGGATTGTATTCAAGTTAACTTGGGGTGAGTTTTGGCGGAGTACGTTTTGCTAGTTCTCAATCAAGGTGATGGCTGGTTGAATACTAGCGTGGCTTTTCTGGTTCTGTCATCCCAGGAGATTTTTGCCCCGAACGTTTCACCTATGATTCTTGGCGGGATGAATGTCCTGCCGTTTTTTATCTCCGGGGGCGAAGCCAGTTTTATTGTGTCTATGGAGCCATCCGCTTTTTCCACTATGGCATTCTGGTAGTCTACTATGAGCCTCAGCGTTGTTCCCGCCAGTGTAAACAGCACCGTTTTCAGCTCCTTCACCCATTCTGTCTGTGCCTTGTAGAAATAGCCTAGTGGGTCCCCTATGTATCTGATTGGGACCATTGTACTGCCATTTTTGGAGACATATGGCGGGGCGTCCATTGGCAGAGACCTTCCATTCACGGTGTACTGCTTTGATCCTATTGAAAATTCTATCTTGCACTCGGGTATGTGCATTGTTTTTGCGTTAATTTTCAGGGTGATTGGCGTCGAGCTTATCATGGTGTTGATGGATGCAGTGTATTGCTGGTTTGGCCAGAACGTTGAAGGCGAGATTGTGCAGATGTAGAGCCATGAGTTGCCCTTGTTTTTGACAAAGCGCGGACTGGATAGCCATGAAGTCGAAAGTATTGGTTTTATGCTCTCCTTCAGGTCATTATCGCCGGAATTTAGTATCTGGAAGACAGCTTCTTTTGGCTTGTCCATAAAACAGTCCTGAAAAACCACTTCTACTGAGGAATTGACTATACTCGGTCTTGCGGGCTGGGGAACAACATTGATTGTTACTGGTAATGTGACCGGGTTGGCAATCGTTTTCTGGTTCCCGATCTGAATTGTTGCGGCATATTTGCCTGTGGCGAGGTTTTCTGTTGAAGCAGTCACAGATATTTTTATGCTTTTTTTCCCTTCAGAGAGGGTTGCTGATTGCGGGGAACATTCGAGCCAGCTGTCCGAAGACTTGAAATCAAGCGTTGCCATTGAGCCTTTTGCCAGGCTTACAGCAAACTCTCTCAAATTTTTTCGTCCCCTGTAGGTGTCCATAAAGTCAATCTGGGAGCTTGAGACCTGTATCCTTGGCAAATCAGGCGCAAAGGTTGCCTTTACTTCAATGGTTTGTGTCCCGGCATTGGTTTCAATGCTTACAGTGCCTGAATATTCTGTCTCCCTGATGTTTTTGATACCAGAAGAGCTTGCCTTTACCGTTAATTTTGTCTCCCCAGAAGTCTTGAACTCCGATTTGTCAATTGAAAGCCATGATTTTGACTGTTCATCCACCAGGATTTCACCGACAAGTGGCGGGTCGCTGGGACCATTGTTACTTATGATGACATCTCGTTGTCCTGCTGTGCCGAATTTTATGGTACCAAAATTGATTTGGGTTGGTGAAACCATTAGCTGTGGCCTGGCGCCCTCAAAACGGTAAATTTTGCCCGATCTGGAGGCCACAAACATATATCCGCCGGCTATCACCGGTTGTGTGAGAGAGCCACCCTTTATCTCAATACCGCTGCTATTGGTTTGGTCGATTGTGAATGTATCAAGATCAATAGTGTACAGGTTCCCTTCTCTCGCAGGATTCTCTTCGCTGTCAAGCGATGCAGTGCAAACATAAAGATATTTGCCTGCCGAGGTTGCTTGTGCAAAAATTGGATTTTTAAGGTCTATCATTCCGGCCGGTTTCATTGTTTCCAGGTCTATTCTGTACAAGTTGCCATCGTCTGCACCTGCATAGATCTGGCCATCCACAATGGTTGGCGTTGCCCAGAAAGTTGGCCTCTGTGTTCTTCTGTCGGGGCTTGTCCTGAAACTTGTGATTTGCCCGATATTGCTTCCACCTATTGTTATCCTGTGCACGAGACCTTTTGAGGAACCAAAAATCGCATATGTTTTTCCTTGCGATTCAGTAATGCATGATGATGAAGTTATTGATATCTCATCTCTTGCCGATGGCTGGGTATTTATGATCTGCTTGCCGGTTTTTCTGTTGTATGCAAAAAAACTGCCAGAATCATCGCCAAAAACAACAAGGTCTTTCAACGCAGATGGCGAAGTTGTTATCTTCCCTTTTGCCTTGAATGAACCTGTTATGCGCAATTCAGCGAGATCAAAAGCATAGACATTTCCTGAATCAGAACCAATGTAACAGGTGTTGTCATATATGGTTGGTGAAGAAGTGATTGGTGTTCTCTCCCCACCTGCATCAACTAGTTTTTTTGGGAAAGTACCTCTGAAATAGACTATGTTTCCGAGATAATCTCCAACCACGATTGTTTTTTCTTCATTTCCTCCCCAGACGGCAGGACTCCCAACCACTCCTGGCTCTGGTACATCCACGGCATTGAAAGTTTGTTCCAGGAGAAGGTCCCCGGTAAATATGTCATATTGCCTGAGGGTCCCCTCTTGCCTGTTGCCGCTCCTTTTGTCATAAAAACCCTGTTGGACAATATATAAAATTCCATCTTTTGCAACCGGTGTTCCAAGCCCGCCGAGGTTTGAAAGTGATACGTCCCAGGAATCTTTTTTACTTTCGCTAAAAGGCATTGTGAAAGGGAGATAGTTATCCTTGCTTGTGCCACTTTTAAGGTTGTCATGCCCTATCATTGGCCACCAGTCAAAGGATGGTTTGGCAAGTGATACACCCGTTGCAAGGAGACATGAAACGATTGCCAATAGAAGAAACTTTCTTCTCATTTTGGTTCCAGGTTAAACTCCACTGTTGTGGTTTTGCCAGGCTCAACTTTTACCGATTTCGTCTGCATCTTGTATCCACTTTTGTCGACACGGATTATATATGTTTTTGCAGCCACTTCCCTTGTATAGGGCTCTTTGGGGCTTGTGAAAATCCTGTCCGAGAACTCAATATTGTCTATGTATACAATACCAACTACATTGCAGGTAACCTTGAGAATCCCTGAAGAAATCTGAAATTTGACTGAATTTCTTCGCTCTGGTTCGATCTGGACATCTTTTGTCTGGTCCGGGAAATCTTTTAGCCTGTACACAACCTTGTGTTTGCCTGGTGCAAGTTCCAGTGAGAGGCTTGTGATATTTTGCTGGGTTTTTCCATCAACGATGAAAGAACCCCAAGGAACGTTGACGCTGAGATCAAGAAACCCATTTTGCTTGGGTTTTGTTTCTACTGGAGGTTTCTTTTCTTGCTCTGGCGGTTTTTGCTGTATTGCGATCAATGGATAGCTCAAATCAAGGGTTTTGGTTGTCACGAGTTTTATCTCGTCATTTATATCGTTAAAGCCGCCCATTTGTATCTTTATCTGGTAGACACCATTCGGAAGCTCTATTTTTATCGGCGTTTTGCCCTTGTAGTTCTGGTTTATCAATACAGTTGCGCCTTTGATGTCGTTGCCTTTCTCGTCTTTGGTGCTTATTGAAATTTTTGAGCCAGGTATGGGCTGCTTGAATGTCAATTCAACTTCAGAGTCATTTTTGGATGTTACAGCTGTGTCCATGTACGTTTCGGCAACATTGCCGGAAACCATCATGGAGTCATTGAGTACAACGGGTGCTTCATTTAATGATTTCTCCGACCCGTTTTCCTTCAAAGTTTTTTCGCCCTTTTTGAGCTCGATTGTCTTGTCAGGGGTCCAGTATGTCAGTTTTCCAGATTCCTTGTCCCATTCGGTCTGGGCTTTTGTCCCTGATGCGATTGTCTCCACAGGAACAAAGATTTTTCCGTTGATTTTGACAGCATTCTCAATTTTTGAGTTTGGATCATTGGGAATCTCATCCGAACTTATCAATCTGATTGCTTTGTTGCCAAGGTTGCCTTTTATTACTCCAACATTGAAGCTTGTCTCCTCGTTTTCCTTGAGATCGTTATCTCTTGTGTACTGGACACCTAGCTTTATTTCATAAACGCCTATGGGCATTGTGAGGTTGGAATATATTGAGAGAACCCAGTTTCCACCGCCATCTTCCATTTGTCTCTCAAGTTTTACCGATAATCCATCCGGAGATTTGCTTATTGTGGCTTCCATATCTTTTGTTCCAGGTGGTGTTGCAAGCGGGATCTGGTATTGCACAAGTTCGCCCTGAGCAACCAAAAAGTCGGGTTCCAGTGGTTTTGTACAACCCCTTGATAGCCAGATGCCTGAAGATATGGCAATGATCCCTGCAACTGTTAAAGCTATTGTCGTGATCTGTTTTTTTCTTGCCCTTGTCCTGAAAGTTGATTGCGGAGAAGACAGAGCTATCTGTGTTAGTTTGGTTTTTCTGTAGGCATCCCTTTCAGACTGGGTCATCCCCAAATCTTCGGAAACTGCCCTCAGTGCTGCGGCCAGCTCCTGGGGGGTTTGAAATCTGTCGGCGGGATTTTTTTCAAGACATCTGAACATCAAGGATAGCAGCGAGGCAGGGATGCCCCTTTCTTTGGCTTCGGGTGGTATCTTTGGCTGTTTATGCCTCTGCATTTCGATTACTTCAACAGGCGATGGTGCGTCAAAGGGCAATTTACCAAACAACATTTCATAAATGACGATGCCGGTTGAGTATATGTCAGACCTTATATCGACTTCCCTTCCATCGGTCTGTTCTGGTGACATGTACTGGAGCGTTCCGAGGAAGTCAGATGACCTGGTCATGCTTGGGAGGTCTTCACCTTTGCTTATTCCAAAATCAAAGAGTTTTATGTTGCCTTCGGAAGATATTTTGATGTTGGAGCTTTTTATGTCCCTGTGGACAACTCCTTGATCATGCAGGTCACCCAGTACCTCCGCAATCTGCATTGTGAGGTCAACAACTGTTGGAACTGGAATCCTTTCTTTCCCCTGGGCTATCTCCTCGAGTGTTTTGCCATGCAGATATTCCAGAATAAGGAAGTATTCTCCAGTTGACTCCTCTTTGCCAAAATCATGTATTTTGACAACATACCTGCTGTTTATTTTTGAGAGTATCTGGGCCTCTCTCAGAAACCTTCTTTCGAACTTCTCCTTGTTTGGGAGTCCTGAGAAATTGGGTATTTTTGCCACTACAATCTCGTCTGTGGCAAGATTTTTTGCCAAGTGAACAGTTGCCATTCCGCCAGATGCCAGAGGTTCAAGCAATTTGTATTTCTTGACTATAACCCTGTTTTCCAAAAGTTTTCCTCCAATAGAAAATCCTAGTTTTTCTTTATTCTTGAAAATACCAGATAAATTTTTCCTATCCTGATAACGTCCCCATCATCAAGTTTTGTGGGGGTTTTGGGGGAGAGCATTCTTCCGTTCAGATAAGTGAAATTTGTTGAGCCAAGGTCTTCAATTATGTATGAGTCGCCTTTTTTTGTCACACAGGCGTGTCTTCTTGATGTTACCATCTCCTTGTCAAAATTGGTAAGGTCGATCTCGGGCACTATCCCTGCCAATTTGTCGGCCCTGCCTATCAGGTATTCGTTTTTGTCATCAAGAATGAACTGGTGTTCATCGTTAAGCGCTAACCTTCCAATCATCTCTACCTGTGTTTTGATGGCAGGATGTGATGAAGTTACAGTGCTTGGAGGGTGCGGGAACCTTATCAGATTTGGGTTCTGGAGGACATTCTCAAAATGCTCGTCTTTCTGCTCGAGCTTTGCTCCGCACGATTCGCAACACAAAACACCACCAAGGTTTGCTCTGCCGCAAACGGGACATTCGATCATTTTACCTCCATCCCTGAATTATACATCATAAAAAGTTGTTGTAAACGGAGTGGCTCTATTTTATGCCGAGTTTGATCTTGGAAATGGCATCTCTTCTGTCCGAAGAAATAATGTGGGTATATCTCATCGTGGTTTGTGCACTTTTGTGTCCAACCACCGATTGAACGATTGCCACTGGAACTCCCTGCCTGACGAGTTCGGTTACAAACGTATGCCTGAGTGTGTGTGTGGAACCTTCGAGCCCAAGCTTTCCCAAAGTTTTTTTCGTAATTAGCCAGAGACCTTCATTGCTGAGTCTTCTTCCTTTTGCGGAAAGAAACATTGGGTCAAGGTTGTCCCTGCGTGCTTCCAGATAGCGGGAAAGCGTGACGCAAACCTCATCGCCGACCTCAACAATCTGTTGATCGCCGCCTTTTCTTGTGACCATGATAGTTTTTGATTCTTCATTAAAGTTTTTTCTATCAAGGCCGACCAGCTCGCTTCGCCTGATGCCGGTTCCCAACAAAAGACTTATGATTGCCAAATCCCTTTTGGCCTGATTTGTCCGGAAGCTTTCCAGTCCATGAATAGTCTCTTCTTGAGTGGTGTCATTTGATTCAAGCCATGAAATGTGGTTTTTGAAGGCCTTTTTTCTGCCATTGCCTTCAAAAAAAGCTTTTTGCAATTCCTGATTGTTTGTGAACCGGGCTACACAAGCAGAGGATTTCTGGTCCAGCAGGATTTTTTTGTTTTCATGGAGAGAAATCGTTTTACTTCTGATGTTTATTTTTGAAAAGGAGAGTGAGGATATTTCTTCTATGCTCAATCCAAGCGTTCTGAGAAGAACAAAAAATGAATTAGGGCCAGGCTCCGATTCGTAGACAATCTTCAGGATCTTTTTCTGTACATCGTTTTCTTTTTCAGCTTCATGGCAAAGTTCCTTTACCAGTTTTCGAAACTGGTTTGCAAGCAAAAACTTTGGCACTTTCTGGGTTTGCTTGGGTGGATCAATTGTTTCGGCAGGATTTGACTGTATGTACCCTTCCCTGTAGAGGAACCTGAAGAATGTTTTGATGCAAAAAAGCGTTCTCGCTCTTGTGTGCGACGAGCTGTCCTGGTTGAACCCCGTGAGAAAATCTCTTATGTGCAATCTTTTACACTCTGGAATAGTGATGCCGTTTTGGGCAAGGTAATTAAAAAAGCGGGAAAGTTCCCAGTGGTATGCTTTTACAGAGTTTGGGCTTTTACCCAGTTCTTTCCCGAACCATGAAAGAAATGCCTTAAGATAGGGATTTTCTTCTTTTTGTGCCTGTATTTTATTTTGAGCAGGAGCCATCGCTACAGCCGGTGCTCCCGGATGTGAGCTTTCCTTGTCCACCGTGGTCCGGATGCTTCAGGTAGCCAAGCATTGATATTCTCTTTTTCGTTTTTTCGCAGCCACATTTTGGGCAGGATGGTGTTCCTTCTTCTATCTTGACTGTAAACACTTCGAAGTCGTGTCCACATTTTGGGCAAACGTATTCATATATAGGCATGGTGATAATTTACTATTCATTTTCAAAAATATTGTCAAGCGGCATTTCGATTGCTCCATCGTTAAAAAGATCTTTAATCACCTTCGTCTTTCCGTGTTCAACCAGTTTTAACGTTCCGAAAGACACAGCCTCGGAAACGATTTTGGCCATGGAATCAAGATCATGCTCTTTTCCGGTTATCTGCTTGAGGGAAATTGCATAAGAAGGGGTTTTGTTGTTTACATTCAATCCCACACCGATCAAAACATACCGGAGCTGTCCGGAAACGATTGATGACTGGCAGAGTATTCCACAGAGCTTTTTCCACTCGCCATTACAGTCAAAAAGCAGGTCGTTTGGGTACTTGATTGTCGCGTTTATGCCCACTCTCTCCAGAAGAGCTTTCTTTATTGCCAGTCCTGATGCCAGTGCGATATAAGGAACAAGTTCCAGAGATACTTCGCGGCGCAAGACTATCGTTGTCCAGAGTCCACCGACAGATGAAGCCCATGTCTTGCCCTGTCTGCCTCTGCCTGCTGTCTGGTCCTCGGCAACAATGACAGTCATGTCCTCGGTGCCTTTTTCGGCCAGCTCTTTTGCCACATCCTGAGTTGACGAGCAGACTGGAATTTTTATCGTCCTCACACAAACCATTCTAGAACATGTTGCAATTTTTGCTATGCTTTTCTCGATAATGGAACTCAAGGATTTTATTTATGAACTCCCCAAGGAGCTGATTGCCCAAAAACCCTCAGATGTTCGTGATATGTCAAGGTTGCTTGTTCTTGACAGATCAATAGGAAGCCTGAAGGAAGGTATTTTTAGGGATGTTCTGTCCTATTTTAAAAAAGGGGATGTCCTTGTTCTGAATGATACAAAGGTAATTCCTGCCAGGATTTTTGGCAAAAAACCCACAGGCGGGAATGTGGAAGTGTTTTTACTGAAATGGGAGTCTCCTTCTACATGGAAATGCCTTGTAAAACCTGGCTCAAGACTTAAAGAAGGGGCCGAGGTAATCATTGATGGACACAGGGCCGTCATTATGGAAAGAACATCTGATGGTGGCAGGATTGTAAAGTTTGATATGGAAGACGAGAGGATTCTGGAACTTGGGAAGATACCGTTTCCTCCATATGTTCACAATGAAAAGATTGATCCTGGAAGATACCAGACAGTGTATGCAAAGGTACCTGGGGCTGTTGCTGCACCCACTGCTGGCCTTCATTTTACAGAACAGCTTTTGCAGGAGCTTTCACTTAATGGTGTTTCGATTGTAAAGGTTACCTTGCATGTTGGAATTGGTACATTCAGGCCGGTGAAAACAAACAATATTGATGAACACAAGATGGAATTTGAGTGGTACAGCGTTTCAGAAGAAGCTGCCTCGACCATCAATTCAGCCAAAAAAACAGGGGGCAGTATTTTTGCCTGTGGAACAACCGTCGTGAGAACTTTGGAATCTTCATCTGGTAAAGATGGTCTTGTGGTGGCAGGTTCGGGGGAAACGAACCTTTTTATAAAACCCGGATACAGTTTCAAGGTCGTCGACCATCTTATAACAAACTTCCATCTTCCGGGATCAACACTGCTTCTTCTGGTTTCGGCGCTCGCCTCAAGAGAAAAGATATTCGAGGCTTATGAATACGCCATTGAAAAGCGTTTCAGGTTCTACAGTTTTGGCGATGCGATGCTTATTCTTTAGAAAGACGTTTTTTTCTCTCGAGTGAGGATGGGATCCCCATATCGTTCCTGTATTGTGCAACGGCCCTTCTTGAGAGCCTGATCGAGAGCTGTTTGCCAATTTCATCTGCAATTTCCTTGTCAGTAAGGCACCCTTTTGCGCATATGTCTTTTACCATCTCTCTCACAGTAAGGTTTGAGACCATGGTTTTGCCATTGCTGAAGCCGCCTGTGAAGAAATGTTTTAATGGATAGGTGCCCTTTGACGTCAGTACGTATTTTGAATTGATGGCCCTCGATATTGTTGAAGGAGACAATCTCAACTTGTCGGCGATATCTTTTAGGGTGAGTGGTTTGATTTCGGTCGTCGGGCCCTTGAAGAATTCTGCCTGGATCTTGGATACCTCGGTTACTATCCTCATCATGTTTTTTTTGCGCTGGTCAATGGCCCTTATGAGCCACTTGGCCTCTTGCATTTTATCTTTAAGATAGTTTGAGGTTTCGTCGTCTTCATGATTGTCTTTCAGTATTTGGGCGTATTCCTGGTTTATTATTATGTTTGGGATGCCGTCCCTTAGTGGAAGCACCTGGAGTTGGTCACCCAATGTCCTGACTTGTATTTCAGGTGTTATGTAGTCAGCCTTTGGGGCATAATTGGCCCCTGGCGACAGGGAGTATTTTGCAATCCTGTCCCATAATTCGCTGATTTTTTCAGTGGATACATTGAGGTTCTGGGCTACCTCGCCTATTTTCCTTCTCTTGAGGTTCTGGTAGTGTTCCATGACCAGCGATATTGCAATTTTTCTGTCTTCTTCATCATCCAGATCATGCTTGATTTGCAACACCAATGCTTCCTGGGGGTTTCTGGCACCGACACCAGGCGGAGCAGCTTCCTGAATGCAATTTAGAACTTCCTCTACAGTTCCCTCTGGAACTTCAAGCTGGTCTGCAACTTCTTCTATCGAGCAGAGCAGGTATCCGTCATCGTCAATGTTTCCGATGAGGAACTCTTTTATAGTCGCTTTTTCCTCATCATCAAATGACAATTGTGGTTCTTCCATTAAAATGTCATACAGGGTTTTTTCATGAGATTTTATCTGTTCTTCCGAGAAAAGCCCTTCGGCATCCGTTACCCTTGTCTTGTACTCGATGTGATCGCGGATTTCTGTCTCTGGGTCTGGCTTGTATGGCTCCTCTTCCAGAATGGGGTTTGATGCCAGATAACCCTGAATCGTTTCCCTGAGATCAGCGGCTGGCATTGAAAGAATTTTTAATGCCTCATGGAGTTTGAGCACTCCCCTGAGATTGGTTTTAAGTTTGATAGTATTTGATACACGAACTGATTGACCGGGCATTGCTACTTCTTTCTTCCTTTAAAGATGATTTTTGACAGGACCCTTGAAAGTTTTTGCACCGAATGTCTTGCGAGACCATCATCGATGATTGCAAGGTCCTCGGTCAGGAGGTTTTCTATCAGGGCCATGTCTTCTGGGGTTGCGTATAGAGGAGATGCATTTGATTGATTGTATTTTTCCAATACTTCTTCTGGAAGCGGGGTGTTGCTGGAAATTACCATGTCGAAAATATCGGCACTTGTATGTTTTTTTATGGCTTCAAGGTGATCAAGAATTGTGTAATCATTCGTTTCGCCTGATTCGGTCATTACGTTTGCCATAAAAATCTTCTTTGCTTTTGAGTTCACCATTGTATCGACAATTGGTGCGAGGAGAAGTGTTGGCATTACTGATGTATAGAGGCTTCCTGGGCCAACAATGACAAAATCTGCTTCAGCGATGGCCTCTATGACCCTGACATATGGCTTGGCATAGGGAGGATTAAAGAAAACATTTTTTATTGGTTTGTTGATTTTTGGAATATTGGCTTCACCGGAAACAACAGTGCCATCCTCATATTTTGCGCAAAGTGAAACATCATCAATCGTAAAAGGAATTACAGTGCCTTTTGTTGCCATGAGCTTTGAGAGCCTGAACACTGCTTCTGTAAAATCACCTTCGGTGTCAGTGAGTGCTGCAATGACAAGGTTGCCCATTGAATGTCCGGCGAGTGAAGAGTCTTGCCCTGCAAATCTGTATCTTATGATTTTGTCAAACAATGGCTGGTCGGACAACGCAAGGAGGCATTGCCTTATATCTCCGGGCGCTAGCATTGAAAATTCCTGCCTCAATTTTCCGGTTGAACCGCCAGAATCAGCGACTGTGACAACGGCTGTGACCGAGGCGCCAATTGATTTGAGTGCCAGAAGAACTGGATGGATGCCCGTGCCACCGCCGAGAACAACGACCTTGGGGCCAATGTTTCTGATGATTTTTGTTGAAGGCTGGCCAACTATCCTGAGCATCGAGATTATCGACTGGATCAGGGAAGATACGGCGATCGCAGTGCCAACACCTATCATCAACCATCCAATAACAGGCAGGAACCAGGATGGAAGGTTTGTATTATCGGTGATTCTGGCAAACAGCTCGCCGATCCAGCCCATTATCCTTTGGGAACCTGAGGCCCAATCGAGGGTTAGTATCCCAAAAGAAATGATCATTCCAGCAAGAAGTGTCAGGAGAAACCACCTCTTCACGCCTGCGCCAGGGCGGTAGACAATCCTAATGAGCTCTTTGGTTGTCATTGCTTGTCCTTGTCCCTGTGGACCACGGTCACATCGTAGCCTTCCTGCTTTAATCTGTTGGCCATTTCGGAGGCTATGACCACAGAGCGATGTTTGCCGCCTGTGCAGCCGAATGCAACAGTGAGATGGCTTTTGCCCTCTTTTGCAAGATATTGCGGAAGGAGGAATTTGAGAAGGTTTGTAAACTCCAAAAGAAAGTTTTGTGCCGATTCATCCGAGAGAACAAAGTTTGCTATTTTCACATTTGTTCCATCGAGTTCCCTTAAAGATTCATCGTAATAGGGGTTGTTGATAAAACGGACATCCATGACGAGATCGGCTTCAGATGGCACACCATACCTGAATCCAAACGACAAGAAGGTTATTGTGAGATTGGCCTTGCCGCTTTTTATTGTGTATATCTTTGATATCCTGACCTTCAGGTCCTGTGGGGTGAGCGCTGATGTGTCAATTATTTGTGTGGCAATCTTTTTAAGCGACCTGAGCAAGAGCCTTTCTCTTTGGATCGCGTCAAAAATGCTTCCATTGGTGTCCGAATTTAAGAGTGGATGCTTGCGCCTGGTTTCTTGATATCTACGTATAAGAGTGTCGGTGTTGGCCTCAAGATAGAGCACACCAACATCTACGCCACTTGCGGAAATGGTGTCCATTTGCTCTTTGAGTGTATCGATGTAATTTTCTTCTTCCGGGAGCCGGAGCGTTACTGCCATGTGCTCCATATTGTCCTTGGCATCAATGCCAAGACTTACAAATTTTGAAAGAAGCTCGAGTGGGAGGTTCTCGACAGTGAAATATCCAATATCCTCAAAGGCTGCTAAAGAGCGTGATTTGCCTGCGCCTGATAAGCCACAGACTATTATCAAAGTTCTATTCATCAGGACAGGGGCTTATGTTAACATGGTGACCCCTGTCCTGCAAGTCTTATGCCACAAAAAGAAGGTTATTTTTCTTTAGTGAATAGTTCTTTTATAGCGCCCAGTGAAGAGAGCATTCCGGTGGCTTCATAGGGAATGAAAACCTTGTTTGCTTGTCCATTGGCAATTTCACCAAGTGATTCCAGATATTTTATTGCAAGCACTTTTTCATCTACACCCGATTGATTGATTGCGTCGAGGTACATCTTTATTGAGCCTGATTTTGCTGTCCACAGGGTCCCCCAGGCTTTTGCCTCACCCTCTGCTTTAAGAATGTCTGCTTGTTTCTGGCCTTCTGCTTCAAGTATCTTGGATTGCTTGAGACCTTCTGCTTCAAGTATCCTGGATTGCTTGACGCCTTCAGATTCGAGAATTACGGCTCTTTTGTCCCTCTCGGCCTTCATCTGTTTGGTCATGGCATCAACAATTTCCGACGGTGGCTCAATAGATTTCAACTCTATCCTGTTGACCTTTACACCCCATGGGTCAGTTGCCTCATCGATGATTGCCCTAAGTTCTGTGTTGACCTGAGTTCTTGAAGTAAGCAACCTGTCGAGGTCAAGGTCACCAATGATGTTTCTTATTGTTGTCATTGAGAGTTTCAGTATGGCCTGATTGAGGTCGATTATTTCATATATGGCCTTTACCGGGTCTGTAATGTAATAATAAATTACAGTATCAATCTCTGCTGAAACGTTGTCTTTTGTGATAACTGATTGTGGTGGATAATCCAGCACCTGTTCCCTGAGATCAACCTCGGCCCTTACCGAGTCGATGAATGGAACGAGAACATGAAGTCCAGGTTTGAGGGTTCTTGAATAGCGCCCAAGTCTTTCAATTATTATCACTTTTGATTGGCGGACCATTCTTACTGACCTGATGATTGTTGATAATACAAAGATAATTACAAAAGCTAAAATAATGTAGCCAATTACACTCTCTGCAGCCATTTGTGCAACTCCCTCCAATTTGTATTTTAAAAAAGATTTTTTTATTTAATCTTCGTCGTCATAAATGGCCTTGTCGAAGGCCATGTTGGAACCAAACCAAAAACCTAGAAAGATTGCCGAAAGTAATGCGATTATCCAGAAACTTTTTTTCATTTTGCTTCCTTTGGCTTCACGATGACTTTTACACCTTCGATCCTCTGTATTATTACAATGGTTCCTTCAGGTATTGACTCGTCATCGTCTGACCTTGCTGACCAATCCGTTCCCCTTATTTTTACGATACCCTCACCTTTTCGATTGTCAATCTTGAAGGTTACTATTCCTTCCTGGCCCTTAAGTGCATCAATATTTGTTTTTATCTCCTGGCGTCCCCCAAAAATGACTTTCCTTACAATTGCCTCAGAAAGAAGTACCAAAAGCAGTGATATTAAAGAAAATGCTAGTATTTGCCCCGGAATGCCCAGACCAAAAACTGACAGAATTGCAGTTATTACAGCAGCGATAGCCAACCATATCGTATAGAAATTTACCGTTGCTATCTCGATGATTCCAAAGATAAGCGCCACAATCAACCACATCTGCCATGTAAACCAGATCATTTAACCTCCTTAAGCCCTTTGACACAAACATGATAAATTCGTTTTTACAAATCTTTTCCTAGATTCTAGATTCCAAATCTCTCTTTTCAAGGTTGCCTTTGGGCTCCGTTTACATAGAATGGACTCGGAGGAACCAATGAAAACCGTAACTTCAGCCCAGATGAAGGAGATCGATGGACAGACGTCCGCAAGGTTTGGTGTTCCATCCATGCTCCTTATGGAGAATGCCGGAGCTTCTCTTTGCGATATTGCCATGAGTGAATTTTCAACAAAAAGTCCTGTGATTGTTTGTGGAAAAGGTGGCAATGGCGGCGATGGTTTTGTTTGTGCGAGGCATCTGGCAATGGAAGGTATTCAGACAAAGGTTTTTCTGCTTGGCAAGTCTGAGGAGTTAAGCAGTGATCAGGCAATTAATTTTGGAATTCTGGCGAAGGGGTTTTCTGGTTTTATAGAGCTTCATGTTGGTGACACTGACCAAAACCTTGGCAAGTTGTCACAAGCTGTTAAAAAAGCTGATCTGATAATCGATTGCCTGTTGGGAACCGGACTTTCGGAAGCTCCAAAAGGAGCAATTGCCCAGGCAATCGAACTTGTAAATTCGGTTAACCTCCCAGTCCTCTCCTGTGATATACCAAGCGGTGTGGATGGCTCGACCGGTAAAGTACCAGGTCTTGCTGTACGGGCTGATGCTACGTGCACTTTTGGTTTGCCAAAGATTGGCCACCTGCTTTATCCGGGTGCGTCAATGGTGGGAAAGCTTTTGCTTACAAATGTCGGATTCCCAAAAGTTCTACTCGATGATCCATACATAGAGGCCAATGTCTTGACGACGCAAGAAGCGTCATGGCTCTTGCCGGAGAGGACACAGTCAGGCCATAAGGGGTCTTTTGGTAAAGTCCTGATCATTGGGGGATCTGCAGAATTTCCAGGGGCACCGGTTCTTTCGGGGCTTGGCTCATTGCGTGGTGGCGCTGGCCTGACAACTGTTGTTGTGCCCGAACCTATATACCAGAGCGTTGCTGGCAGATATCCGGAAATGATTGTAAAAGGAGCACCTGCTGATGAGTACGGCGCATTTTCTGAACATGCCGCAGAATATGTCCTGAAGGCGGCCTTTGACGCGAGTTGTGTAGTCATTGGTCCAGGCCTTTCAAGAGCCCCAGGCCTTTCCCATTTCATCGGGGAAGTGCTTGGGAAGATAGAGATCCCGATAATAGTTGACGCGGATGCGTTGAATGTGTTGTCAAAATCTCCGGGGTCGCTCCTTTTAAGGGCGGAGCATGGCTGGCCAACAGTTTTGACGCCACATTGGGGCGAAGCTGGAAGATTTGGCACTGCTGCAAGCGACATAACGACTGATCCTATTGCTACTGCCAGAAGATTTTCAAGCAGATATGGTTCTATTACAGTGCTCAAATCTGCCAGGACAATAATTGCATCACCATCTGGTCAATACTACATAAACACAACTGGTAATTCGGCCCTGTCAAAAGGTGGCTCTGGCGATGTTCTTTCAGGTTTCATAGCCTCCCTTGTCTCGCAGGGTCTTTCTCCTTTTGATGCCAGTGTTTTGGGCTGTCATCTTTTTGGGCTTGCTGGTGAGATAGCTTCAAAAGAGCATACAGAATATGGAACCATGTCAACGGATGTTGCCAATTCGATCCCGAAAGCGATCCAGGAGGTATTTAATCAATGAAAACCGCCATAGTGGGGAAAATCATACCACTTGTCCCAACGATGCCCGAGGAATTCGATGGATATGTGATTGTAGAGGAGAACCAGATAATAGATGTTGGCATCGGACAGCCAGATGGCTATTTTGATAAAGTCGTAGATGGACCAAAACAGGTGGTCATTCCTGGGCTTACAAACACTCATACACATGCAGCCATGTCAATGTTTAGGGGGGTGGCAGATGATCTCCAGCTCCAGGCCTGGCTTGAAAAAGAGATATTCCCCAGAGAAGACAAGCTGACTGATGAAATCGTTTATTGGGCAACAAAACTTGCCATAGCAGAACTTCTTCTGGGCGGCGTAACCTGTTTTGCTGACATGTATTTCTTTATGGATGAAGTGGCCAAAGCTGTCTCGGAGACTGGAATAAGAGCTTGCCTTTCAAAGGGGCTGGTCAGCTTCTCCGGAGAAAAAGAAATAGAAGTAGGCAGGGCATTTTGTCAAAAATGGCAAGGCCAGGGGAAAGGCAGAATACATACGATGCTTGGACCCCACGCAATCTATACCTGCCCTCCTGCATACATGGAAAAAGTTATCAGGGTTGCTTCTGACAGACACATCCCAATCCACATGCATGTTTCTGAAACAAAAAAAGAAGTTTCGGATTGTATTTCCAAAAATGGAGGAACGCCGGTTGCTGTTTTGAACAAACTCGGGGCGTTTGAAGTTCCGTTCATTGCCGCCCATTGCGTTCATCTTGAAGATGAAGACATGGAGATAATGGCAAAAAAAGGCGTTGTTCCTTCTCTAAACGTGAGTTCAAACTTCAAGCTCGCCTCTGGTATGCCAAGGGTCGAAGCCATGGAAAAAGCTGGCCTGAAGATGACAATTGGAACTGATGGTCCTGCCAGCAACAATGATCTTAACATGTTTGAAGAGATGAGATGGACGAGTTTCTGTGCGAAAGTTACTGGCAATCCACAGTCTGTTCCTGCCTATAGAGCCCTTGAGATGGCAACCAAAAATGGTGCACATGCGATGGGCTGGAAAAACCTTGGGATAATTGCACCAGGACAGATTGCTGATATTGTGATACTCGATTACTCATCACCAAGATTAAATCCTGTGTATTCATGTCTCTCACACGTTATTTACGCTGGAGACCCAAGTGATGTCATGCATGTCATGGTTGATGGTGAATTTGTTGTCTGGAACAGAAAAATAACAACTTTTGACGTCCAGGAAACAATCGAAAAAGTCAACGAATTTGCGAAGGATTTCGCCTGATATGATTGGTATCATAGGCGGCTCTGGTGTTTATGACATCCCATGGCTTGAGAATGCAGTTGAGCTGATTGCAGAGAACGAATACGGTGAAGCAAAGCTGAAAAAAGGCCATGTTGGCTCTCTTGAGGTCGTCTTCCTTGCAAGGCATGGCAAGACACATTCGATACAGCCTGCATCAATAAACTATAGATCAAACATCAAGGCGCTGTATGATTCTGGTGTGAGAAATATTTTCTCAACTTATGCAGTAGGGGGAATAAATCCAAAATATAGGCCTGGTGATTTTGCCATAATTGGACAATTTATTGATTTTACATGGGGGCGTAATGGTACCTTCCACGACAAGCCCGGTTCTGTTATCCACACTGATATGTCAGAGCCTTATTCAAAAAAATTGTCAGAGGTGTTGAAGAATTCACTCCAACAACTTGGCCAGAACTTTTATGAAAACCAGGTTTATATTTGTACTCAGGGGCCAAGGTTTGAAACACCTGCTGAAATAAAGGCATATTCAATTATTGGGGCAGATATTGTAGGAATGACAGGTTGTCCAGAGGTTGCCCTTGCCAGGGAGTTTGGAATAAATTTTGCTTCGCTGGCAGTGATAACAAATCTGGCTGCTGGAGTCAGCACTGCCCTGATTTCACACCAAGAAGTGCTTGACATCTTTAACGCGAGAATGGAGATCATCTCGGAAGTTTTAAGATTGTCTTGCCTTGGTGTATCGACCATCTGATAAGAAGGAGGTCAAAATCATGGAAGAAGAATCAGCATTTTCAAAGGAAGAACTTTCATGGCTTCTTGCACAATCAAAAGTTCCAAAGCCATTGATCTTTGAAGGTGATGTATTAAAAATATTGGACCAGCGCGTTTTGCCTGGCAAAATCGTCTATGTTGACGTTGATAATTGGGAAGAAGTTGCATTTGCGATAAAAAATATGATGGTCAGGGGTGCCCCCATGATAGGGATAGCGGGTGCCTATGGAATGGCGCTGGCAGCCATGAAAGACCCAGGAAACATTGAAAAGGCCGCCATTGAACTAAAAAAAGCAAGACCAACTGCAGTAAATCTCCCATGGGCAGTTGATAGAGTATTGGGAATTGCGAGAAGCAACCTCGCAAAAGCAACTGAGGAAGCAAGGGAAATTGAAATTGAAGACCATGAGAGGAGTTTTCTGATTGCCAAGAATGCCTCAACACTCATCAAACCGGGGATGAGGATCCTCACCCATTGCAATTCCGGGTCGCTTGCCGCAGGGGGATTTGGTACAGCGCTAGGTTGCATTGTATGGGCAAAGCTGATTGATGGTAAAGAAATATCTGTTTTTAACACTGAAACCAGGCCATACCTCCAAGGTTCAAGACTCACAAGTTTTGAGCTTGTCAGCGCCGGTGTTCCTGACACACTGATATCTGATATGGCAGCATCTCTTCTCATGAGCAAGAGAATGATCGATCTTGTAATTGTTGGAGCAGACAGGATTGCAAGAAATGGTGATGTGGCAAATAAAATTGGAACCTTACAGCTTGCGATTTCCGCGCACCAATATGATGTACCATTCTATGTAGCTGCGCCACGTTCTACGTTTGATCTGACAATTGAGAGCGGAAAAGAAATACCGATAGAAGAAAGACCAGCCGAGGAGCTGGTTGTCTTTAATGGAATAAAAATGGCGCCGGACGGCATTTCAGTTTTTAACCCGGCCTTTGATGTTGCACCCTTTGATCTTGTGACCGGGTATATAACTGAATCTGGCGTCATCGGCGCCTGGAAGATCCCTTACTTGGACTGAGGTACTATTTCGAGCTTTAGTTCGGCAACAACTTCGTGGTGAAGTTTCACAGGAATTGTGTGAATCCCAGTGCTCTTGATTGGCTCGTCAAGCTCTACGGACTTCTTGTCCATTACGATATTGAGGTCGCGTTTCATGGCCTTTGAGATCATGTCTGCGGTTATTGAACCGAACAATGTTCCACTTGGGCCTGCTTTTGCCGAAATTGTTATTGTCTTGTCCTCAATCTTCTGCTTTATCTCTTCCGCCCTTGCTTTGGCTTTTGCAGACTTTTTGTCTGCCTGCTCAACATTGTATGCAAGGTTGGAAATTGAAGATGCGGTTGCTATCTGTGCAAGGCTGTTTTTGACAAGGTAGTTTCTTGCATAGCCTGATGCAACCTCTGCCACTGTACCTTTTTTTCCAACACCTGGTACATCTGCAAGAAGTATGACTTTTGTTTTCATCCGGAATTACCTCGCAGAAAACGGTAGAAGGGCAATTTCTCTTGCCCTCTTTATTGCCGTGCAGAGTCTCCTCTGGTGTTTTGCACACATGCCTGTGGCACGCCTTGGAAGGATTTTACCGGTGTCAGTAACATATTTTTGAAGCCTGGCCACATCCTTGTAATCAACATAGTCATTATGGTCAGCGCAATAGATGCAGACTTTTCTTCTGGGTTTGCTGAACTTGCGTCCCTTTCCCATTCTTCTGCCTTTGCGATCGTCATCCATCATTTTATCCATTTTTCAGTTCTCCTCTCTTCATGAAAACGGAATGTCTTCGTCATTAAAATCTGGTGGCATGAATTCATCTTCCTCGGTCTCGGCCGCATGTTGTTGGGATGGTTGTCCCTTATTTTCAAACGATGTGCCTTTTGCTGGTGATCCGAGGAATTTAAGGTTCTGTACCCTTACTTCTGTGACCCAACGCCTGATTCCGTCTTTTTCATATTCCCTGATGACCAGTTTTCCCTCAACAAAGCATTTGCTGCCTTTTTTTAGGTACTGGTGTGCTGATGTGGCCTGATTTCCCCACACAATGCAGTTTATGAAGAGCGTTTCTTCCTTGAGCTCCGTGGAGCTTTTTGACCTGTACTTTTCTGTACAGGCGAGCCTGATTGTTGTTACCGGGGCGCCTGAGGGAGTGTAACGGATTTCTGGGTCAGCAGTAAGGTTGCCTATAAGCAGAACCTTATTGAACATCAGGCCTCCTTGGGGGGTTCTTCAACTTGCTGTTCGGTTTCCTGTCTCTGTTCTCTTTCCCTGTCCCTTGCGAGTGCTTTGGCTGCCCTGCGTGCTTCGGCGGCCTTCATGTGCACTTCACGATTTTTCTGGGCTTTGATTGAGTCAGTAAGGTCAACAAGGATGTCTCTGAGGAAACCTTCAGTGATTTTGACGATCCTTCTCAGCTCAAGCGGTACCTGGGGTGGGGCCTTGAATGTGAGGACCCAGTAGGAACCTTCAATCTGGCCTTTAATCTCATAAGCCAGCCTTCTTTTTCCCCATTTCTTGAGGTCCAGCACCTCACCGCCATCATTTGTTACGATCGTGGCGAGTTTCTCTGCGAGAGCTTTTTCTGCTTCTTCGTCGAGAGCTGGATTCAAAACAAACATCTGCTCGTAATTCTTCACAATTCCTCCTTTGGGCTTGTGGGTCAATTTTTATTGACCAGAAGGTGCAACTAAAAAATAAATGTTAGGTTAGGTTCCTGATATGTCAAGATTGACTGGTTTCATTGTTGTTTTAGAATTTAGACATAATGGAAGAACGGCTGATCTTTGGTCGCTATAGACTGCTTAGAAAAATTGGAAGTGGTGGAATGGGCGAGGATTTTACTGCGCTGGATTTGCAGAGCAATGAGGATGTGGTTATTAAAATCTCCCATTTTAAGGACGAGGATTGGGACAATGTTGAAAAAAACAGGTTTCTTTCAGAGGCTTCCATCTTGGCCTCCCTTGACCACCCAGGTATCCCGAGAGTATGGGATTGCTGTAGAGAAGGCGAAGATTATTACTACATAATGGAGTATGTGAAAGGAACTCCCCTTTCAAAACTTCATAATATCAGCATAGAGCAGGCGTTGGGTATTTTTTATGATGTTGCGGGCATACTTTCACACATCCATTCCAGGTCTGTTGTTCACAGAGATATTAAACCAGGTAATCTTATTGTACTTGACTCCCCTGACATCAAAACCGGAATAAGAGTGAAGCTCATTGATTTTGGCCTGGCAAAAAATGTTGTAAACGGGCGTATAACGAGTACGGGCATGGTGGTTGGTACCTTTAACTACATGGCCCCTGAACAATTGATGGGTGGTGCCATCGATATGAGGGCGGATTTGTATTCTTTTGGTGCAACGATGTATAACACTTTGACGGAATCCCTGCCCTTTGGTTCTCCTGATCCGAAAAAAATTGCCTATCAATTGATAAATGCTTCTTGCGACCCTCCATCACATTTCAACAGCAATATTCCAGAAGAACTTGATAATGTCATTCTCTGTCTCCTAAGAAAAGACCCAAATGAAAGGATACAAAGCGCTTCAGAATTGCTATCATTGATGCAGTCAATTACTATTGATGAAAAGAGTAATAAACCTGCTGGGTTGATTCTTTGTGAACCCGATATGGTGGGTCGCGAGTTTGAGATGCAGTATCTTATTGATTCTTGGAACAGCTCACAAACCCAACCAGTAACAGTCTGTGTTGCTGGGCCATTCGGAATTGGAAAAACCAGGTTTGTTGATGAATTTGCCTCCATAGTGCAGTTGTCGGGGAAAATACTTTTGAGGGCAAGAGGACATGGCTCAACGAACTCGTTGCCGATGGATGGTCTCAAACAGCTTGCTTTTCATCTTGCACATTATAATCTGGATCAATATTCTGGTTTAATCGAGCAAAATTCAAAGGAGCTCGGGTTTTTCAGTCAACAATTGTGTAAATCAAAGAAAAAATCTACTCAACCTTTTCCAAATCAGGGCGTATGCTCTTTCGCATTTTTGAAGTTTTTGAAGACAATATCGTTTGAGATGCCCATTGTTATCATCCTTGAGGACATAGAACATCTTGACAAGGAAACCCTCGATGTATGTTTTGAACTCTCTTCTAACCCAGAATTGAAAATAATGGTCGTTTTTACGTGCCTTGAACCAACTTTTAGATCCAATGCTGCCATTGGATTGAAATTGCATAGAATGAGCGATTTGAGGTTCATTGATCTCAAAAACCTCAAGAAATCTAATGTAAAAATGATGATGGAATCAATGCTAAGAGGTCATGAAGTGCCAAATGATTTCTTAAATGACCTCTGGGAGAGATTCGGTGGTGTTCCCTATCTGTTGATAAACAACATAAGAACGTTTGTTTCACAAAAAGTGTTTGCGCTTGATAATGGAAGGCTTGTTTATAAAAAGCCTGTTTCCTTTGAAGATGTATCCGGTTCAATTTTATCGCAGCACCTTTCCTCGCTCTCCCAAATATCCATCAAAATTCTTGAGTTTGCGTGCCTGTTTGAAGAGCCATTTGAGATGGAAATTGTTATGAAATCGCTTGGTCTTACGAGACGCCAGTGTGTGAATGCATTTTATGAACTTATATCATCCTCTCTTTTGAAGCAAAGGAGTGGTTTTTACAAGAGTACGTATGAGTTTGCTTATCCGTCTATGAAGGAGACAGTAAAATCTAGAATACCAGATACGAAAAAGCACGAAACACACAAACTGATTGCGCAAGTCCTAGAATTCAGTGATGAAATAACTGATGAAATTGCCTGCCAGATAGCAAAACACTACAAAATGGCTGGTGAAACGGACAAAGCGGTAATATGGGCCGAAGAGTGTGCAAAAAGATTGATTGCACTTGGCTCCCAAACCTATTCCGAATGGATTGATTATATACATGGCGTGGGAGTGAGTGAATCCAACCCTGTTTATGAGGTTAAAGCAAAGAGAGTTCTCTCTGATATTTTTTATGCAAAAGGAGATTTTGAAAAGGCAAAAGCTTTGTTCTTGGAGGCGCTTGGCCAAGCAAAAAAAATAGGGGCAAATACGGAATACTCATTAATATTGATTCATTATCTCAAGTTTCTTTTTGAGATCGGTGAATACAGCGAATTGCAAAAAATTAGCTCTAAAGAGGCAAAAACACCGACTTTCATGGATATGCCGTCAGAAAGATTTGTGGTTCTTGAATATTTGGCGCTCTCTCTAAAGGAAAACTCATGTTTTTCAGAAGCCGAAGATGTTGCAAGAGAATTGCTTTATCTAGCCCAGTGTTCCCTGTCTGACAAGGTTACAGAAGGAAAAACCGTTCTTTTTTCATGCCTTCTTGGAGGCATGAAGATGGACGATGCATCTGAAATGGCTAAAGAAATCGAGTCAGAAATTGCCGAGTTGAACTCGGATGTTGCGGAGAGGCATGCGATCGAATTTGCATTGTTCGAGTACAACATGGGCAATTATGGCAAGACCATTGAAATGTTGAATGATATAGATAAAAACTCACTCACATTTCGGGGCAAAACCAAATCTGCCATGCTTAAATCAAAATCATTTTACGCCCTTGGTAAATTCGAAGAGGCGATTGAAGGCATTAATAAATTAAGTATTCAAGATGGTGCTGAAATGGGTCGGGTTGAATTGGAGAAGCTTGCATACAAATCTCTTTTTATCACATTGACAAATGGCTGGGAAAAATCTGGTCCCAGAACAGAGCGTTTGATCGGACTTGCTGAGTTCCAGGAATGTGAGGCATGCAAAATATTGCCATACGAGGTTTATTGTTACTGGCTCTCAAAACAGAAGAGATTTGATGATGCAATGGAGTATTTTGCGAGGGCCTGGACTATTTCATGTAATATGGGCATTGAAGAATATATACTTGGTTGCGCATATTGGGGTGTTTCAATTCTTTCCTACAAAAAAGTTATTGCGAAATATCCTTCCATAGCCAGTTTGATCATTGATGAAAATGATCTTTTTGGTAGTTACGCCCAAAAATATGAGCATGCGGTTGTTGCCGGATTTGTTCATCTCTACAGAGCAGAAAAAGATTTCAGGGAGTTTGATCATGCAATCAGATGGTTTGTTCATGCCAGAGAACTCGCGCTTCAAAAGGGAAACAAAATTTATATGGCTTTGTCAGCGTTCAATCTTGGGAAAGCCTATTGCGAAAGGAACAACTCAAAGCATAAAAGACCATCTGACGCGGAGGATGCAGAGAAGTTCTTTTTTGAGTCCGAATTTGTCTTTTCAGCCATAAATGCCCCTGCCACAGTAGATGTTGTTAGGGAATACCAGGAAAAGCACCTGAGACGCACCGCCCAGTAAAAACTATTCTATGGGCCAGCCGCCTTCCTCTTCAATAAGCTTGTCTATTTCGCCCATCAACCCGATTGTTCTTGAAAGTGCAGTAACTATTTTCGCGTATATGACGCGGTCGCCGTGGTCAAGCGACCTTCCTTTCCTGTCCTTGAGCCATTTTTGGGCAACCTGGTAGCCACCAACCATAAAGTTCCAGACCTCTGGTGAAACGCCGTCAAAGTATTGGCTTTTATTGATATAAACTCTGTTGCCGTTTTCATCAAATGAAACTTTTTCAATAATGTCGTTGCCAGAAACGGGGTATGACGCAATGGTGTCGTCAAGTTCTTCCGATTCAAGCAGATGGAGACTGGCCAGTTCTTGGCCCTTTTTTGCCAGCCTGGAAAACAGGCCAATTTTTGAGGTCAGCGGGGCCCTTGGGAAATCGTACTTTAAAAAGTCTGCATACCGCGTGCGGTAAGTCGGGCTGTGCAAAACGGCGTAGATGTAGTGGAAGATGTCTTCGGGGCCGAAAGTCAAAACCCCCTCATCCGCCCTCTGGGCACCTTCCCCCTGTGGGGGAAGGTTTTTTACTGCCCCATCTTTTGTGTTATGACTATTTGGTCCATCTTCTGTGTGATGATCACCTGGTCCATCTTCTGTGTGACGACCACCTGGTCCATCTTCTGCGTGATGACCACCTGGTCCCTCTCCGGTGAGACTGGCGCCATGACAACCCTCTCCTTTCAGGAGAGGGTCAGGGTGAGGTGGTTTTTCCGTTATGTTGCCTTTTCCGTCTGGAACAAATGCAACCCCCAGCCTTGATTCAAATGCTGAAACGATCTTTTTCGAGAGGTTTGGTGTCCTGTCACCCTTTCCTGCCGGCCAGTCGCGTTTTTCAATTTTCAGTGTGCTGGTTTCTGTGTCGGGATAGAGGTAGAGAGGGAAAAGATTATTTCCTCCTCTTCTGTACAAGTTAAGATCTGTAATATACTTTGTGCAAAAAAATATGTTCCAATCATTATCATCAATGACTTGGCCTGCCCTACCTATTGCCAACCCCAAATTCGGGCCTGCCAGCATGTGGCGCATGACTTTTAAGCAAGGTCTTTCAAGCATTATTTGAGAATAGTAAATATCCCTAATATCAAATGGTCTATAAAGGCATTTCTTGAATTCGTTTTTCCAATCATTGATTTTTCGAAGCTCCATTCTTGCTTTCGATAAATTCCAGCTTGTTGTATTCTTCAGATCATATTGAAACATTATTTCATTATCTGACATATTTTCTGCAATGAAATCTGTTATCCTTTTTTTTAGCTCAGACCTATCAAAGTCTATAAGGAACGAATCTCTGGCTGTTACGAATCCTACTGAGTTGACTGGCATCAGCTCTACGACCGAGGGCCACGCATGGTATTCATCATCAAGATTGGTATCGGCTGGCACAAACATGTAGAATGGCCCGGAGGGCAAAAGCTGTTTCCATTCAGTAGATTTTATGTTGTTCTCGAGGAGCCAGTGATATTTCCCTCCAGCAAGTGCTCCGTCTTTAAAAATTTCCCTCTGGCCATACAGGTCCGCGTGAAAGACCCTGGCGTACGGGGTTTGGGGGTAGCTGGAAGATGGAACCTGGGAGGAGCTGGAGGATGAAATCTGGGAGGAACTGGAAGACGGGACCCCCTCATTCCCTTTCCCTCCTGGAGAAGGGTTGTTGTTTTTACCCTCTCCTTCCAGGAGAGGGTCAGGGTGAGGTGGTTCCTTCTTGCCAGTTTTTACAAAAAGCCCTATCGCGACCCCCTGCTGGATGTCAAAGACATTTTCGTCCTTGCTTCCGTCCGGACAGGCTTCTTTTTTCTTTGCGTTTCCGTGGAGGTCGAGGACGTATATCTCGTCGAATGTTTCAAGAAGGCTCTGCCTCATTCCCCTGAAGGTCGGGTTGTCCAGATAGCCGTGATTGGTTATGAATGCGAGAATGCCCGAGCCGGTTTTTTCGATCTTCCACTGCGCCCAGCGGATGAAACGGACATA
>JAKIZT010000017.1 GCA_022707885.1 Caldisericales bacterium
ACACAATACAGAATCAAGCCACAGGTGCAAAATGGCGATGTAATACTTCCTCTTCCAATCTTCCTCGACATGATATGCAATACCGGCCCATTCCTATACCCAATCAATGATGATCCTTTCTCTATCCTGTATTATTGACGCAAAACAAACAAAGCCTTACATTCCTGTGTCATGAAAGCATCGATTATTGCTGTTGGCTGGGAAGTCCTGATGGGTGAAGTCAAAAACACCAATACTGACCACATTTCCTCAAAGCTCAGGGAACTTGGGGTTGAAACTATTTTCTCGGCAGTAGTCGGAGACGATCTTGATGAGGTATCAAAAATAATCTCCTTCTGCGTCGAAAACTCCGATGTAGTTTTCACAACAGGCGGGCTCGGGCCAACGCCAGATGACCTCACAAGGGAGGCTGTTGCAAAATCGCTTTGCATCGGCCTTGCAGAAAACAGCCAGGCAAGACAGTGGGTTGAAGGCTATTTTCAAAAAACAGGCATGTCCATGCCGCAAATAAACTATGTCCAGGCAATGCTCCCTGATGGATCAGAACCGGTCTGGAACAGCCTTGGAACAGCGCCAGGCGTGTACCTTGAAAAATCCGGCAAAAAAATAGTCCTGCTCCCCGGGCCGCCAAGAGAGATGGTGCCAATGCTTGATGCTATTCTGCCCAGGATCGCCTCCCCAACCCAAAAAATATACAGCAGGGACTTTCATGTGTATGGCATCTCTGAAGCGGCGATGGCCGAAAGGATTGAAGGCCTGCTCGCACGCAAGGAAAAGCCCCTCGTGGCGCCATACGCCAGCCTTGGCCACATCAGGCTGAGGGTGTGGGGCGAATACAAAAATGAAGAAGAGTTCGGCAATGCCCTCCTGGAAACTGAAGCAGAACTGAAAAATAAGCTCTCAACACACCTTTTTTCTGACACGATCGAGGTGGAGCTTGGCAAGATACTTGCGGGGAAAAAGCTGACCATTTCATGCGCAGAATCTTGCACGGGTGGCCTTGTCGCAAAAACCATAACGGATGTTCCGGGATCATCCGGATATTTCATGGGCGGCTGTGTATCGTATTCCAACCAGGCAAAAGTGAGTGCCCTCGGTGTGAAACCTGAAACGCTCGAGGCCCACGGCGCAGTCTCCGAACAAACGGCAATCGAAATGGCAGAGGGGTGCGCAAGGGTATTTGGAACAGACTGTGCAATCTCCACCACAGGCATCGCAGGTCCGGGCGGTGGGACACCTGACAAACCGGTTGGCCTGGTCTGGATGGGCTTTGTCTGGCCAGGCGGGAGTAAAACCATAAAGAGGGTCTTTGGTGGCTCGCGGGATGACGTGAGGACAAGAACGCTCATGGTAGTGCTGTTCGAGCTGGCAAAAGAACTTCGTTGAACCCAAAACTTATTATAATTTTACGGTAAAATTCTTTTTGACGAATTTATTATGCCAAAAGTTTGCAAAATATATTATTTGATATAGATTTTCATAATATAATCCTACATTTGGAATGATATTGGCATTTATTAGAATTATAGAAAAGTATGGGATGATTGCTCTAAAATCTATTTTCAGCAACTTGTTCAAGAAAATCTTAGCATCTAAAAGATTATACAAAGAAGCGTGGAAGGCTATAATTGGAGAAATTACCAAGTGGTTCTAATATCTGGAGGTTTTGAGTGGATAAATCAAAAAAAATCGAAAATGGAAACAATGGAGCAACGCTTGGCTTTGAAACAAAGCTCTGGCAGGCGGCTGATAAGTTACGCAATAATATGGATGCCGCCGAATATAAACATGTTGTTCTTGGTCTCATGTTTTTAAAATACATCTCCGATGCATTTGAAGAGCACTATCTGCAACTTATAAATGAAGATGGTGCCGATCCTGAAGACCCAGATGAATACCGTGCTAAAAACGTCTTTTGGGTGCCAAAAGAAGCCAGATGGTCAAATCTTCAGGCAAATGCAAAACAACCTGGTATTGGCAAAATGGTTGATGAAGCGATGATAGCTATCGAGCATGACAACAGGGTTCTAAAAGGTGTTCTGCCAAAAGACTATGGCAGACCTGCACTTGATAAACAACGCCTCGGAGAATTGGTGGACTTGATAAGTGGTATAGGTCTCGGTAGCCCAGAGAACAGGTCAAGAGATATTTTGGGGCGCGTATATGAATACTTTCTCTCCATGTTTGCCAGTGCAGAGGGTAAAAGAGGCGGTGAATTCTACACACCAAGATGCGTTGTTCGTGTTTTAGTTTCAATGCTGGCACCATACAAAGGGCGTGTGTTCGACCCATGTTGTGGTTCTGGTGGAATGTTTGTCCAAAGCGAAGAGTTTATTGAAAACCATGGCGGCAAAGTTGGCGATATAAGCATCTATGGCCAAGAGTCGAACCATACCACATGGCGCCTTGCTAAAATGAATCTGGCAATTCGAGGGATAGATGCAAATCTTGGTTCGGAGAACGCTGACAGTTTTCATCATGATTTGCATCCAGATCTCAAAGCTGATTATATCCTGGCCAATCCACCATTTAACATGAGTGATTGGGGTGGTGAGCGCCTCCGTGAAGACAAACGGTGGAAATTTGGCATTCCTCCAGTGGGAAACGCAAATTTTGCATGGGTGCAACACTTTATTCATCATCTGAGTCCGGTCGGCACCGCAGGTTTTTTGCTTGCAAACGGAAGCATGTCCTCAAACACAAGCGGAGAAGGCGAAATACGCAAGAATATTATTGAAGCAGACCTTGTGGACTGCATGGTGGCCATGCCAGGACAACTGTTCTATCAAACACAGATACCTGTATGTTTATGGTTTATTGCACGCGACAAGCAAGGAAGGGGTGTAGGCGGTAACCGATACCGGAACAGAGAGAAAGAGGTCCTGTTCATTGATGCACGAAAGCTTGGCACAATGGTAGATCGTGTCCATCGCGAGCTGAGCGATGAAGACATCCAGATGATAACTGATACCTATCATGCCTGGCGTGGTGATAGTGATTGCAAGAAAAAATACGAGGATGTTCCGGGATTTTGCAAGAGCGTGGAGTTGGAAGAAATCCAGAGCCACGATTATGTATTAACCCCTGGCCGCTATGTAGGCTCGGCTCCACAAGAAGATGATGGCGAACCTTTTGAGGACAAGATGAAGGGTCTTGTGGAACAGTTACAGAAACAGCAAGAAGAGGCGCACAAGCTTGATGAAGCCATCATCTCAAACCTTCGCGACCTGGGCTTTTGGAAAGATCCACGGTAATAAAGCTGGATGAATATTCCAAAAATGCCAGCCAATACCATGATTGAAGATTGTCAGCCAAAAGCCTATATTTACCAGAAGGAGCCAGAATATGACAAATAAGATGGTGCCACCACCCGAAGGTCAATTGCTTATCTATCATGACGGCGCGCTCAATGTCCAAGTGCGTATTGACGGTCAAACCGTGTGGCTCACACAACGTGGCATGGCAGAGTTATATCAAGTCTCGGTTGTATCTATAAATGAGCATTTAGCAAATATTTATAAAGAAGCAGAGCTTAACATTGAGGCAACTATTCGGAATTTCCGAATAGTTCAAACTGAAGGTGAACGCCAGGTATCACGCATTGTAGAGCATTATAACCTCGATGCCATTCTCGCAGTTGGCTACCGTGTCCGTTCTGCGCGCGGTACTGCATTTCGTCAGTGGGCCACCGCAAGACTCTCCGAGCTTCTGGTCAAAGGGTTCACTCTTGATGATGAACGCATCAAGGCCGGGCGCACACTTGGCGACGAGTATTTTGATGAACTGCTCGAGCGCATCCGAGACATCCGCTCCTCCGAGCGGCTCTTCTACCAGAAAATAACCGATATCTACGCAACAAGCATAGACTACGACCCAAAAGCCGAGATAACAAAAACATTTTATGCCACAGTGCAAAACAAGCTCCATTGGGCAATACACGGCCACACCGCCTCTGAAATTGTCCTTCGGCAGGCCAATGCAAGCAAACCGAATATGGGCCTGACCACCTGGAAAAATGCGCCAAAAGGGCGCATCCGCAAAACTGATGTGACGGTGGCAAAAAACTACCTGACACAAGAGGAGCTCCAGGAGCTCAACCGCATCGTCTCGATGTACCTTGATTATGCAGAGGACCAGGCGCGCCGCAAAAAACCAATGCACATGGCCGACTGGACAAAGAAGCTGGACGCTTTTCTCGAATTCAACGAACGCAATATTTTGGAAAATGCCGGCAATATCTCGCACCAGCTGGCAGAAGAACATGCCAGAGCCGAATTTGACAAATACGATGCAGAAAGGCGCAGGCTGGAGGCAGAATCGCCGCAAAGCGATTTCGACATGATGATTGAAGAAGCAAAAAAGCTGGAGAAATCGTCACCTCCACCCCGCAAGCCCGGGAAATCGGCCAGACAGAAAAAAGATGGTGGAAAATGAGCGCAGGACAAAATAAAAATGCGAAGCTGGAGGAGGCAGGGGGTGAGTGGGAATTGCAACCTTTCGGACAAATACTTAAGGAACCAGTTCGAAATGGTATTTATAAACCAAAAGAATTTCATGGTCGCGGTGTGAAGATTGTGAATATGGGTGAATTATTCGCTTATCCTCGACTTCACTCAGTGCCAATGAAGCGAGTTTTCCTTTCTGACTCCGAGAAAAAACGCTTCATGCTGTCAACTGGAGATTTGCTTTTTGCGCGTCGTTCGTTAGTGGCTGAAGGTGCCGGGAAATGCAGTATCGTTCTCGAATTAGACGAACCAGCAACCTATGAATCATCAATTATCCGTGCAAGACCAGACAATAATAAGATCGAATCGCTATTTCTTTACTATTTTTTCAATTCAGTATTTGGATTACATTGCCTTGATACTATTCGACGTCAAGTTGCAGTAGCAGGTATTACAGGTAATGATCTTGCTCGCCTTGAAATCCCTATTCCTCCGCTGGAGGAGCAAAGGGCGATAGCGCACATACTGGGGACGCTGGATGACAAAATCGAGCTAAACCGGCGGACAAATGAAACGCTGGAGGCGATGGCACAGGCGCTGTTCAAGTTCTGGTTTGTGGACTTCGGGCCGGTGCGCGCCAAGATGGAGGGGCGGTGGCGCCGCGGCCAGTCGCTCCCGGGTCTTCCGGCCCATCTTTTTGACCTTTTCCCGGACCAGCTTGTGGACTCCGAACTCGGCGAGATCCCCGAAGGCTGGGAGGTAAAGGCCATTGGTGAACTCGCCGAGATTGTGGGCGGTAGTACGCCTGATACTACTAAAAATATTTACTGGGAAGATGGAATTCACTTTTGGGTAACACCAAAAGATTTATCTAATCTCAATGCACCTGCATTACTGAGCACAAAACATCGAATTACCAATTCTGGTCTTTCTCAAATAAGCTCAGGTTTATTGCCTCCAGGTACAGTTCTCCTATCATCGCGCGCACCGATTGGGTATCTAGCTGTTACAGAAATCTTTGCAGCTATCAACCAAGGTTTTATTGCAATGAAACCTAAACCTGGAATTTCCAATTTGTTTCTTCTATTATGGGCACATTCAGCACATGACAAAATCGTAAGCCGCGCTAATGGTTCGACTTTTCTTGAAATCAACAAAACCAATTTTCGTACAATTCCTGTTGAAGCACCACCAGAAAGCGCTATGTTTAAATTCGACCAATTATCAAGGTCTCTTTATGAACAAATAGTTCAAAATTTGTATGAATCTCATGCTCTCGCCACTATTCGAGACACACTGTTGCCAAAACTTATTTCCGGGAAATTGCGGGTAAAAGACGCTGAAAAAATTATCGGGGGGTAAACTATATGAAACGTGAGGCCAAGCTGCTACTCGGAAAAGCATGTGATTCGCTTTTACTAAGCGTGGAACTTTTTAATCGACCACACGAAAGTGGAAGGGTTAGCGGATCGTTAATTCAATTGGATCATGCATTTGAAATGCTGCTTAAAGCAGCTATCATCCTCCGTGGCGGAAGCATTCGAGAAAAGAGGGCTCGTGAAACAATTGGTTTCGGTGCTTGCGTAAGAAAAGGACTAAGCGATGGAAATCTCAGTTTTCTTAATAAAAATCAAGCACTAACACTTGAATCAATAAATTCCCAACGAGATGCAGCACAACACTATCTATTGGAAATAACAGAAAATCAACTGTACCTCCATATGCAATCTGGATTAACCTTGTTTCGCGACTTGCTTAAAGATATTTTCAACCAAGATCTGGCGACCTATATGCCGAAAAGAGTGCTTCCAATATCTATCACTCCACCAACTGATCTAATTAACCTCTTTGATTCAGAGATTAAGGAAATCAAAAAATTACTCCAACCTGGCCGAAGACGTCAGATCGAGGCAGAGTCAAGAATTAGACCATTAGCAATACTTGATGCAACAATAAACGGCCAGAAATTACAACCTAGTTCAAGTGATTTAAAACGTATAGGCAACAAGCTAAATAGCGGCGAAGACTGGAAACAAGTTTTCACTGGTGTAGCAGCAATCGATATTATTGCTGACGGAAATGGCCCTACGTTATCTTTGCGTATTTCCAACAAAGAAGGCATGCCAATGCAGCTTGTTCCCGAGGGTACAGCCAATGCTACAGTAGTTGCTGTTAAACGAGTAAATGAACTCGATTATTATAATCTCGGAGCAAAAAAACTAGCAGAGAAATTAAACCTTACGGTACCCAAAACGTTAGCAGTCATAAATCATTTAGAAATTCAATCAAATGCAGACTATTTTAAAGAAATGCATCATAATAAAACAATTATCAAAGGATACTCCCAGAAGGCTTTAGAAAAGATAAGAAAAACATTAGATGAGGTTTCTATTGAAGAAATTTGGACAAATTATTCCAAGAGGAATATTAAACAATGATTATTAAATCCCTCACCGAGTCTGAAGTCGAAGAAGTCGCAATGGAGTATCTCTGGACCACTGGCTGGCTGACAGCAAAGGGCCCGAACATCGCACCAGACGGGGCAAGCGCCGAGAGACAAAGCTACAGCGACGTTGTCCTTTCCAGGCGTTTGCTTGATTCCCTGGCCTCCCTTAACCCAAAGGTCCCAGCAGATGCAATAGAAGATGCTTTCCGCAAGATCACCAGGCCAGACTCGCCCTCGCTTGTCCAGTGCAACAGGATGTTTCACCGGATGCTCACCGAAGGGGTTGATGTCGAGTACCAGGCAAAAGGACGAACTGTCCACGACAAGGTGAGGGTGGCTGATTTTGAAAAACCGGAGAACAACAATTTTCTGGCAGTGAACCAGTTTACCGTTGTCGAGGGCCAGCACAACCGGAGGGCTGACATTGTCCTTTTCCTGAACGGTTTGCCTGTCGCCGTTGTGGAGCTCAAAAACGCGGCAGACGAGAACGCAACCATCTGGGGTGCGTTCAACCAGCTCCAGACATACAAAAACCAGATTCCGTCACTATTCACTTTCAACGAATTTCTGGTCATCTCGGACGGGCTAGCGGCAAGGGTGGGATCGCTCACAGCAGACCGGGAGAGATTTTCACCCTGGAAAACCATTGAAGGCAAGGAGCCTGCATCTTCAAGAATGCCGCAGCTGGAGGTTTTGTTTAAAGGGCTTTTCGATAAAAAGCGTTTTTTGAATTTTTTGCGGCACTTTGTTGTTTTTGAGGACGAAGGCAACGGAAAGATCATTAAAAAAATTGCCGGATACCACCAATTCCATGCAGTCAATGAAGCTGTTCAGGAAACAATCCGCGCCTGCAATTGCAAAATTGCCACAGGGCAACATGGAGACAGCGAGCCTGGCGACCACCGCGTCGGAGTGGTCTGGCACACCCAGGGATCCGGGAAAAGCCTGACAATGGCTTTTTACGCTGGACGGATTGTTCTTTGTCCAGAAATGGAAAATCCAACTCTTGTTGTTATCACGGATCGCAATGATCTGGATGACCAGCTGTTTGGAACATTTTCGCGCTGCCATGAGCTTTTGCGCCAAAAACCGATCCAGGCAGAGAGTCGTGCCCATCTATGCGAAATGCTGAATGTGGCTTCTGGCGGCATTATTTTTACAACAATCCAGAAATTTTTCCCAGAAGAAAAAGGTAATGCGTTCCCAAAACTTTCCGACAGACAAAACATCGTGGTTGTTGCAGATGAGGCCCACCGGAGCCAATACGATTTTATTGATGGTTTTGCACGACACATGCGAGATGCCCTGCCAAACGCTTCTTTTATCGGTTTCACTGGGACCCCAGTTGATTTGACTGACAAAAATACTCGGGCGGTTTTCGGAGATTATATCAGTATCTATGATATCCAACGCGCAGTAGAAGACGGGGCAACTGTGCCCATCTATTACGAAGGTCGTCTGGCCAAATTGGAACTCAATGAGGCAGAAAAACCTCATTTGGACGAGGAATTTGAAGAAATAACAGAAGGTGAAGAGGCAGCACAAAAAGAAAAGCTAAAAACTAAATGGGCGGCACTTGAGGCCGTAGCCGGAACAGAAAAACGCATTAAGCTTATTGCCAAAGACATCGTCGATCACTTTGAACACCGCCTTGAAGCGATGGATGGCAAAGCAATGATTGTCTGCATGAGTCGACGTATTTGTGTTGATCTTTACAACGCTATCATAGCTCTGAGACCAGAATGGCACCACGAAAACGATGAAAAGGGTTCAATTAAAATCGTAATGACTGGTTCAGCCACAGACCCATCAGAATGGCAATCCCACATAAGAAACAAGCAAGGGAGAGAGGCACTCGCAAAACGTTTCAAAAATCCTTGCGACCAGTTCAAGATAGTCATTGTACGGGATATGTGGCTTACAGGATTTGATGTACCTTGTCTTCATACAATGTACATTGACAAACCGATGAGTGGACACAATCTCATGCAAGCAATCGCTAGGGTAAATCGAGTATTTAAGGACAAACCGGGTGGCTTGATTGTAGATTATCTTGGACTTGCTGATAACCTTCGCAAAGCACTTGCTAATTACACAGAAAGTGGCGGAAGAGGGAAAACTGCCATAAATCAAGAAGAAGCCGTTTTGATAATGCAAACCAAATATGAGGTTTGCTGTGATCTTTTCCATGGGTTCGACTGGTCCAATTGGACAACAAATTCTGCCCAAAAACTCAACCTGCTGCCGAATGCTCAAGAACACATCCTGGCAAAAAATGATGGTAAAGATCGCCTAATTAAAACTGTTGCAGAACTTTCTCAAGCATTTGCATTGGCAGTGCCTAATGAAAAGGCCTTAAAAATCCGTGATGATATAGCTTTTTTTCAAACAGTTTGTACTGCTTTGTCAAAATCAAGTATATCAAATTTCAAACCAGAAGAAAATCTTAACCATGCAATCCGGCAGCTCGTATCAAAAGCTGTAGCATCTGACCAAATAGTTGATATTTTCACAACTGTAGGACTTAAAAAACCAGATGTATCAATCTTATCTGATGAATTCTTATCCGAGGTTCGAAATATCCCACAAAAAAATTTGGCAATCGAATTATTACGAAAATTATTGAATGAAGAAATTAAAACACGCATGCATAAAAATCTTGTACAATCAAGATCTTTTGCTGAAATACTTGAGAGATCTATAAGAGTTTACCAAAACAGGGGGATTGAAGCAGCACAAGTTATTGAAGAGCTTATTGAACTGGCCAAAAATATCAGGGAAGCGAGCAAAAGAGGAGAAAATTTAGGTCTAACCGAGGAAGAAGTGGCTTTTTATGATGCCTTGGAAACTAATGATAGTGCTGTCAAAATTCTAGGCGACAATGTCTTAAGGAAAATCGCTAGAGAGCTTCTAGAAACTATCCGTCAAAATGTCACTATTGACTGGACAGCAAAAGAAAGTGTTCGAGCCAACCTCAGAGTTAAGGTGAAACATATTCTTCGTAAGTACGGCTACCCACCAGATAAACAAGAAAAAGCAACACAAACAGTTTTAGAGCAAGCAGAGTTGCTTTGTAAAGACTGTACTGGGTACTAAAATATTCCATATTTATTTGAAACAATGAGCAATTGTGGGATGACGTGAGGACAAGAACCCTCATGACAGTGCTGTTTGAACTGGCAAAAGAAATCCGTTGACAATTTGGCAACATTTGACCGGAACAATCACACCTGGAACACACTAGGGATAATCGGATGAAATGTCAGGCTGGAAGAGCAAACATAAAAACAGATAGGGGTATGCCATGAAAAAAATAGCTTTTATTCTTGTTTTTACAATGTTGGTGCCACTTTGTGCTTCATGCGGAAAAACGATTGCAGATGAAAACAACTGCTGGTTTAAAATACAGCACCTTACGTCAAATCCGACGCTTTTGAGCCCGCCTTGCGAGGTGCAGTTCAATGCCGGCTCAAGTGCAAAACCAAAGTCCTGGGACTGGAAATTCAGCGACGGCGGCACTGCAACCGGCCAAAACCCAAAACACATATTTGAAAAAGAGGGTTCATATTCTGCGACAATGACTGCCACCTATGAGGATGGCTCGAATGCAACGCTGACAATGACCAATATCGATATATACAAAGGGCTGGTCCAGTACAAAAAAGATGATTTCTCGCTGGAATATCGAATTATAACACCGGACAAAAATGAATCCATTTCAGCTCCATATATCAAGTTCTCGATAAGCTACCCGACAAATGGAATGATTACCATGAAAATACTTTCAGCTGATCAAAAAAACATGCAGGGTGCGGATGTGTATTCTGGTCTCAAAAATGATAAAAACAAAGAGACTGGTCTTTTCGACTGCTTCTACCAGGCTGATAAATCATCGATTTCAGATGTGCAGGGTGGCGGACAGGAATCATTTTTGACAAAAGATTCATTTGAGATATTTGGTATAAACAAAGTCACCATATTGGATTTTTCCAGACTGCTAGACACAGGCGACAAATGCGATGTGCAGTTGGAGGAGGGAAAAACCTACAGGTTTATCTTGGAGGCTTCTGGCAGTGGAGATGATGATATTTTTTCAGAACCAACAAAAACTACAGAATTCTTGATCAAGCTTTGATGGGGGCAACTGGAACAAAAAAGGCGAACAGCATTTGCTGTTCGCCTTTTTACTTATTGGTATTATTTTTCAATACCCCTGCCAGAGGATGCCATAGTCCCTGCGCAAAAACTTGTCAGAGAGGTCAAAGAGCGCCCTGACCTCAAACCACAGGTTTTTCTTTTCTGCCGGCGTCATGTTGCCTGATGCAAGCTTTTCTTTTATCTTGCCCTCAATGTTGAACTCGGCCCAGACCTTTATGAATTTTCCGTCCCTTGTGATCTCTGGCTTGCCAAGGTGAAGGTCCTCGCTCCACCAGTTTTTGCCTGTGAAGCGTCCTTTTGTTTCCAGAATGGTTTTTTCAAGGATGGGCAAATCTTTCCCAGCTTCTTCCTCGTTGTCGTACATGAACTCCCACTGGAGGCCCTGGGTGCCTTTCCTTGCCACATGGGCGACAGAAAACCAGGAAAGCGTTTTTGGCCTTCCATTTTCAAAGAAATATGCTGTCTGGGAGCTGGTCAGCGGCACACCAGACATGCCGGTGTCGTCGCTGCCGGTTATGTGGTTGTAACTGGAAACGGATGAATCCAGCTTGCACACAAGGCCAGTGAACAGACCCTCGGGCATCCTGCAGGTCATCTCCCTTATTTCATCCACATCGAGCAGGGAAGGTTCGTTGCTGTCATACATGCCAAAGGCAGCCTCAAGCGTCCCGTCACCCGGCACCTCGCGGCAAATGAATGCCGCACCGTCTTCACCAACCACAACACCTGAGCCAAAAACGACCGAGTCCCTATGGAAACCGCTCTGGGCAAGATAAAGGACAGGCTGGGTGGCCACCGTCGCATAGTTGTGCCTTTCCATCCATACCTTGAAATCCGGGATACTGGCTTCCGTCTTTATCAGCTCGTGGTCCCTGGAAATGTCATAGCAGTTGTAAAGCCAGGTGCTGGGATTGAGGAATTCGGTGTGCCTCCACGTGCCAAGGTCAACTGCCGAATCCGTCGAGGAGGAGGCATTGTGGCCCATGGAGAGGAGCCAGTCCTTGAGGTCTTCTGTTGCAAGGAGCTGGTGTGTGGCAAGCCCCCTCGATTTGGCGGTTGCCCTCATGTCATTGAAGACAAAGCCCTTCATCCAGAGTTTTCGTGTCTGCACTTCCATTATTTTTTTTGGCATCCTGGAGAGTGCAACCTGAAAAGGGTTTTGCGGCACATGGGACGGACCAGCCCCGCATGAGGCAGCCAAAAAGGACACCAAAACGGCAAAAACAACAAGGGTATATTTTCTCATTTTTTCCAGAACACTCCGTAATCACCTATCCTGAAGGCAACATCAAGCGCCTGCGGGAACCGGTATCCACTCCGGCCTCCCCTGTCAAGCGGGAACGTCGCTTCAATAATCTTTCCGTCGCGCGTGACTACTGCCCTGCCAAGGCCCATTTTTGCCGCCCACGGCGTGCCATCGATCACACTCCTGGCATTAAGGCAGGCATTTTTGAGGTCTTCGAGGTCACCTTCGGCGGCCTCTTCATCCTTATACAAGAACACTATTTTGACGGTTTCTGTCAAACCCTCAACCTTTGAACCGACACCCATCATCTTTATCCTGTCTGGCCTTCCCCAGGACTTGTAGCTGCCTGCCATTTCAGACAGCTCGTCTGGCCTCAGCCCTGAAACGATGAGCCTTGTGTCCTGCTTCCCAGCGAAGGATTCAAAGGGAAAAATTAGGGCAATTGCCGGAAAATCCTCAAGGCTGGAGGCAACTTCCTGCACTGCGCTGTAGCTTGTGACAGGATTGTCTTCACCATCAAGGAGGTATTTTGAGTAGTCTGCAACTGATTTATTTTCTGTCGTTACCTGGATTGCGCCATTGCCCGAAACAAGCTGGTATGGGGGCAGTTCCACTGTCTCGCCAGGCATGTATTTTCTTGAGTAGGCTTTCAGCTTGCCACTCTCCTCGGAGATGTAGCCATTTTTGGAGAGAAAATCTGCCAGACCTTCGGTGCTTGTCATCGCCTGAAGATCATACTGCGGGCAAATGGCAAACCCTTCCATTTTCATCGGGTCAAGCGACGGAGGATAGTCCTTGCCGGAAGGCGCTTTCGATAGGACAAGACCGATCTGCTCTGCAACAACCTTTGGCTGTCTGGAAGTCACCTTTGCTGTTTCCCTCATGGCCTTCACGTCAAACGAAAAAACCACCATGTTATTTTGGGTTTCCTCTGACTTTTGCACAAGGTGGGACGGAACAAGCGAGAGGTTTTTGGTGTGTTGCCCCTGTGCCCCGCAGGAGATCATAAAAACGGCCAACCCGAAAAGTGCTAAAATAATTTTGAACCTGTTTGCCATGTATGATAGTTTTATGTGTAGAGACCCAAAGGTCAATGATGTGCAAACTTTTGCCGGAGGTTTTTATGAAAGCCCTCAGCTTTTCTGTGTGCCTTGCTCTTGCGCTCCAGGTGCTTGCCGTGCCGCAAGCCATCTGCGCCGATATTTCATCACAAGTGACCATTTCTGCGCTTGGCGAGGCGAGAAAAGCAAGGGTGGAGTTTGGTTTTGAATCAGATTCAAGCGCTTCCGTATATTTTGATCGCGAAACAAAAGACTACGAAACAATTTTCACCTCGGATGCCGACAGCACCAAGCCGGTTGATGTGAAGAGCCTGGAGATGAAGCACGACAGTCTGTACATCTGGGCAAGAATAACACTATACAAGCCAGTTGATGGCGATGTTTTCATCTCCATTGCAATGGATGTGGACGGCAACCCAAAAACCGGCATGCCAAAAGCAAACGACAGGTCATACAATCAGGGTGGAGAGGATTTTTTTGCCAGGTATTCCAGGGAATATGGCGCTGACAAGTTCGTTCTGGACAGATGGGTCGGGCCAGATACTGTCGAGACAGGCGGGTTGGGGTTTGGAACAGTAAAGGGCGATACCATCTCTTTTGCCATCCCGAGAAGGGCAATTGGCGAACCATCAAGCCTCGACTTCAAACTTGTTGCGAGGACGTTCCAGGACACCAACCCGGACCTTTCTCCAGACCACCTCAAATACACGATGGTCGGTGCAAAAGCCCCCATTGAAGCAAAAACGGAAAAGGCCAAAGGCAAAACCTTTGCATATTTTGATTTTCCGGCGCAGGTTTCGGTGGGCATTCACAGGGTTCATGTTGGGCTCTCCGGAAAGTTTGCCTGCGTGGCAAACTACGTCGAGGCCGAGCAGAAGGTCACACCACCCTGGCAACTACTCGCAAGAAACCCACCAGTCCTCTTCAAGAGAATGTGCATCAAAAACATCTTCCTGATGCAGGACCAGGAGAGGGTGCATTTCAGGATAGATTTCTGGGACGGGCTTTCCGGAATGGGCAACTATGACAAAAAAATCCTTATTTTGGCTGACACCGATCCCAAAACCGGCGGATTTTCAAATGAGAGGTTTTGCAAGGGCAACGAGGACTACATTTTTGAAGTTGCAACAGAATCTGGCAGGCTTGTTTCAAATGTGTGGAATTACAGGGAAGGCTTCGGGGGGTTCAGGAATTCACCACTGACCGATCTTGTCTGCAATACAGAAAGCGGAATGGTCCAGTTTTCTGTGGGATTAAAGAGGATTGGGACACCAAAAAACATATCGTTCCGCGTTGCATGTGGCGGGTGGAAGGCGCCTGAAGGGGACTGGGACATTGCAGGACCCGTTTCCTCAAACCTTGTCCAGTCGGACACTCCGGTTTTTGCAACCATTTTTGAAGACAATGAAGACCCGAGCTTTCCGGTCGACATGAAAACGGTGGAGTGCGCAAACAACCCCTCAAAGGGGAATGTCATCTTCAAGGTCGGATTCTACAAGGACCCGACCACCTCCGGAAACGATGTGCAGGTCTCAATATTCATTAACTCTGACCAGGACGCATCAACCGGGATGCTTCCGGAAAATGGCAGCCCGGGCGGAGAGGATTTCATAGTCAACGTTTACATGAAAGGCGGAAACATCATCTGCAGGCTCCTCTCTGCACAAAACGGCCCGATCTCTGAAGTGGCAGAACTTGAAGGGGCAATATTCGCGGACGGGAAGCTCCTTGTGCCTGTTCCGCTAGAGATAATAGGAAACCCGAAATCACTATCTTTTTATGTTGTCTGCATGTCGTCAGTCAATCCGATGGCACAGGACAAAAGCCCGTTTGACCTGGCGTTTACGATAACGGGTGAAATGGTCGAAAAAACCTGCTCCACAACCGTCAAGGTATCGGTCAAACCGGGTGATTCGGCGGCCACAGTCATGTGGAGCGAGCCATCTGCCCAGGCCAATGGTTTCCTTGTATACAGGGTTGAGGGCAACAACGCACCGAAGCTCCTGACACCAATCCCCCTTCCCGCAAATGCCAGGCAGTTTGAAGACACCGGCCTGACAAATGGCATGTCGTATTCTTACTATGTCAGGGTCACATGCCCTGATGGCTCGCTTGGGCCATCATCAACGCTGGTGACAACGGTCCCCAGAAAACAGGAACAGCCCTATCCAAGAGTTGAAATAGCACCATCATCAATCGATCTTGGTTCCATGCAAAACACAAAAGGCGCATACGCCACATTCAAAGTAAGGAATTCCGGCCCTGGAGATTTCTCTTGTGAAATAAAACCCGAACCTGACTACCTTGTCGTTTCGCCAGACAAGCTGGCGCTCCAGCAGGGAGGATCTGTAGACATCAGGATCGAAGTGACAAAAGACCTGGCAATAGGCCAACATTTCGGCAGGGTCATGGTCAAATCGGCAATCGGGATCTTCTACGTCGAAATCTCGCTGAATGTTCCAGAGGTAGGACCACAATTCAAATTTGTAACCAACCTGATTGCAGAGCCAATGCCTTTTGCAATCAAACTTTCATGGTTACCTCCAACATACAGGGGGGAGGAACTGAAGGGCTACAGGATTGATAGAACCGAGTACTACAGGGGGAAACTCCTGCCGGAGAAAAAAACTTTTGAGTCCCCACCAGGAAAAAACGAATTTCTGGATGCCGATCTTGACCCACAGTCTGTCTATAACTACAAAGTGGTCCCGGTCTGGCCGTCTGGTGATGGAATCCCCAGAATGGCTGAATCTTCGCCTTCTGTCCCGCAAGTAATCATCATGATGAAAGTTGGAGTAAAAACGGCTGTTGTGAATGATGGCGCAGTAGAACTGGATGCAGCACCCTACATCACAAAGGGAAAGACAATGGTGCCTTTCAGGTTTATCGGAGAAAACCTCTTTGCAAAAGTCGACTATGACGACTACACGAAAACAGTCACGTTCAAAAGGGGCAGGACAATAGTCAGGATAAAGATCGGGGAGTCAAAGGCCGAGGTGAATGGAACACTCATGACAATGGACCCGCCGGCAACCATAAAAGATGGCCGAACATTTGTTCCGGTGAGATTTGTTTCCGATGCACTCGGCGCAAAGACGCTCTGGGAGGCCTCTGCCAGACAGGTTGTGATAACGTACCCGTAGGAAAAACAATCAAAATATAGATATTTTATTTATATTTTTGAAAAATGTTTTCCATAAAATGGTGACTGGGAACACCTGCCCAAAAGGAGGAAAATATGTTGGCATGGGGTGAAAAGTTTAAAGTATCATCTTTACTTGTTTTGATAGTCGTCACTGCCTGTTTTCTCTGCTCTGGCGCAAGAGCTTCTTCTATGAATATTCCTCTTGGTGATGAATTTGCAATAGCGCGGAGCCCGTCAGATGAGTATTCGCCATTTATCAATTCAGACTTTACCATTTTCAGTGAAAAAAGTGGCGGAATCACCAGTGCAAAATCATTCAATCTCTCCGATGGATCACTCTCGGCAATATTTGATGATAAGAATGGCGCACCTTCTTTTCCATCCGACGAGCTGTGCTACATCAGCCAGGATTATTGCGTAACTTTGAAAAATTCAAGTTGCTCCTCCGGCTCCAGCTGGATTTCCGCATATAATTTCAAGAGCAAGACCACAACTACCATCTCGGACACCCCAGCAACCAGAGACTGTGTTTCAATTTGGGATAAATATGCCGTATGGACTGAAACAGATGTTTCAAATCCTGGGGTCTATATCGCCGATATTACAAACCCATCAGGCAAAACACGCATATACGATTTTATTAGCAACGATCAGTGGTGCTGGCCCGTGGTTTATGATGGCAAGGTGGCATATGAATCTTTTGATGGCGCAGATTCAGACATAAAGTTGTATGACATAGAAACAAAAACAACCTACAGTATTGGAGATCCTGCGTTTTTTGAGAAAAATCCTGTGATACAAGGTGACTATGTATACTATACCTCCTATCCACTAAGTCTGGACTCTTTTGGAGAAATAAAAGGCCACAGGATTTCGACTGGTGAAACTTTCGATATTTGGAACAATCCTGACAATTGCTTCCTGACTCTTATGTTTAGCCCGGAATCTGAGATTCTTGTCATAAAAGTCTTTAATTTTGACAACAGCAGAGAAAAGTTAATGGGCTTTGAACCGGTAAAATCAACACTTTTTGACATCACCCCATGGTTTCAGGAAGATTGCATCAACATTGTAAGCGAGTGTGGTTTTGGAAGAAAAATTGTCTGGATTGAGAATCGTCGCTCGGAAAGTGAACAATGGTACAAAACGCCTGGTGTAAGACTGGCAATCATTGACAGCGATGACAACCTGAAAACTTTTGACATTACGGGCCAAAATGACAGGGAACCGATCAAAAGATGCTGGGCCAGGATCTACAAAAACAATATCGTCTGGGCAGAAGACAACGGCCTGGACTGGGACATCTATGGGTTCCATATAAAAACCCAAGATTGAGGAGAAAATCTAATTGTTTAATGCAATCAAGCTATTTGACAATTATTTTTCGCTGAACAACCCTGGAGCGCCCGTAAGCATCCGAAACTGAAATCTTCACGGCATATTCGCCTGGTTCGCTGTAGGAGTGTGCAATCTCAACCACTCTTTCGCCATCAAGCGAAAACGATTTTTTTGTCCTGTCGCCAAAATCAATAGATATGTCATAAGGGGCACTGCCACCCGTGACCTGCATTGTCATCCCGATCTCTTCCACAATAGCGATGTTCCCCTTTGAATCTGGTCCTTTCCAGCCAATATCAATATTCAGCTCTCCTCCGCCCTGCTCCTTCTTTGGACAGAAAATACTGGCGCTTGAAAAAACAGCGTGCAATTCATTTGAAGATGCGGAAGCGGTGTTTGTGATGGTTTGCCCTTCGCCTGCCAAGGCGAGTCTGGAAAGTTTGAAGTTGATCACAAAGATCCGTGATTCACCGGGGCCAATATCCCCGACCTCAAATTTCACTGATTTGTTGGAGACTGCACCGGAAGGCCTTGAAGACACAAAAACCAGCTCTCGCGGGAAACTGTCTGTGACCTCGACCCCTGTGAGCTTGCGGGCGCTTGGGTTTGTGACGGTCACCTGGAAAATTGCCAGTCCACCCTCTATGACATTGAATGACTTGGAGGTTTTTCTGATCCTTATTCCGGGCAGTGCAAAAGTCACCTGGTCTTCTATGTTAAAAATATCGGGCGAGGAAATGGAAACGCTGTTTGAGAGAATGGCTCCTTCTTCAGGTTGTTTGTATCCTTCTGACAGCTTGAAGAAGATTTTTGCTGTGAACTTTGAATTTGCCGGCAAAGACAGGTTTTCAATTATGACCTTGTTGCCTTTGAGTGTCCCTTGCGGCGAAGATGACACAAAAACCAGCTCCTTCAGAAAGGAATCGGTGAGTGTTATGCTGCCAACACCGAGCGGGCCGTTGTTTGAAAGCTCTATGTCAAATTCGTATATCTTCTGGCTGTTCTTTGGCAGGATGACCTTTTTCTCTACTGTTACAGGTTTTGCAATCTGGCCACAGAAGCTCTGGATGTCCTTGTAGTCGATTTTTCCGTCAAGGTACAGGTCTGCAAGTGGGTTCCATGATTCAACTGTCGGTCCGGCATTTGGGCCAAAACCTGACTCGCCAAGGTGAGTCCAGAGCTCATCCGCGTCCCTCTGGTCAACCTTTCCATCCATGTTCAGGTCACACATCAATCCTGGTTCTATAAATCTTGCCAGGTGGGAAATTACGAGACGATTTTGCACAGTCCAGTTTGGCGATACAGGGTCGCGGCCGTTGTATGATCCAAAACCGTGGCTGCCGTTGACTATCCTGATAAAAGAACCGTTGTTGCTGTTTGTTTTCAGGGCCCTGGCGAATGATTCGGCCTGTGTGTACGAGACGACATTGTCGTGGTCGCCATGCATGATCATGATTGGCGGGTCATCCGGACTTGCCTGATAAACAGGGGAAGCCTCCTGCGCCTTGTCTGTGCAAACGTTGTATGCACACCCGAGGAAAATTCCGATAACAGTCCTTGAGGTATTGCCCCACGGATTTGTGAGGTCTTCGATGCCGCACTGGTCGACAACAGCATTTGGCCTGCTAGAATAGTTCTCAAGCCCCGGACCCTCCAGCCCGTCGTTATCTCCTGCTGTTCCCATCAGCGAAACCAGGTGTCCGCCAGCCGAACCACCCCAGATGCCAATCCTGTTTGGATCAATGCCCAGTGTGTCCGCATTTGCCCTTAGATACCTGATTGCCAGCTTGCAGTCGTTTATCAGGTTTGGGTGGTGGTTTGTGGACGAGGCAAGCCTGTATTCGATAGAGACAACGGCAAAACCAAGCTGGTATGCGAGCCTGGCCGGCATGGAATAAATTGCGCCAGTCTTGCTCCCGCCAAGCCACCATCCACCATGGACATAAGCAATGACCGGAACTTTTTGGGACGCGCACATGACAGGCTTTGCAAAATCCAGCGTCTGCCATCTGTTTCCCGAGCCGGCATAGTTTAGATTCAGTCTGACATTCAGTGGTGGCAAAGAGGTGTAAAACGAAGGAGGGAGAGGGCCGGGTACTGGCCTGCCACCGATATAATAGGACGCAGCGTCTGTTTTTCTGGGTGCTGGCCCAAACGGCACCAGCACGAGGATTGTTGCCAGAATGATTATCAATATCCTGTTCGATTTCACACCGGGGATTTTATGCAGTTTAATCAAAAAAGCCAAACCCGGAAGAATAATTTCCGGAACACCCTTTGAAATTTTCATACAGCAATAAATCGGTTTAATTTATCAAATACACGGCATCTTTTTATTTTTGTTCGAAATACTCTGGTGCTGTAAGAACATAATGATATTCAAGCTGTTCCTCTTGTGGCTGGGTTGGTTCATCCATCTGCGTGAGAGTAAAACCATTTTTCTCAAACACACGTTGGCTGCGTTTGTTGTAGTCCCCACATATACAGTGCAAAACATCAACATGCTCATTAATAAAAGCAAATTCAACCAGCATGTGCACAAACTGCGATCCAATGCCATGGTTCCAATAATCTTTTTCACCAATAGACATATCGATCCTTCGAACATCAAATGTTTTTGGATACATGGCCAGAATCTCAGGCAAATTCATTTTTTGCAGCCAGCCCTCCCCAATGGGAACACCGTTTGCCTCTATCAAAAAGCAGTACGCGTTCTGCGAAACTCCACCATAGATAGCATGAACCGTCTCTTTGTCATAAGAAAGATTGGTATCTTCACCACCCTCAGTCCAATATAAGACCTCTGGATCTGCACACCATTTGTATAAAAGCGGAAGATGCCCGTCATTTAAAGGTTTTAGGACTATATCATATTTGTCAGTTTTTCCGAAAAGAGTTATGTGATGTGTTTTTATAATATCCAAATTCGCTCACCCCCAAGCATTTCAAAATTAGATTATACCAGTTTTGAAGCACCCTTTCTTTATCATTGAATGAAAATCGTTCCTCTCATATAAATTGTCATTATATGCTAAATGTTTAAGTTTTCTTCTATCCCCCTATATGTGGGGGGATATTCTGAAAGTTGCATTGTTATTTTTTATGTTGTGGCAAACTTTAATACTGCTTCATCCAGCAAAATTCTGCCAGGGCATCTTCAAAAGTGCAGCGATAGAAGCTGATTGGAAGTTAATCATTTTGGACCGAAGCACATTATTTTGGTGTCAGAAATAACGCACACACCCCGCCAGTCAAGCCAGGCAACATGGGCATTCTCTCCAAGGTCTTTCTTGTCTATCCACCATAGAGTTTCCAGTGTGTCGGGGTCAACACCACGAAGCTGGGTGGGAGAATCCTGATATATTAGAGAGCCGTTGATTATGCTAACTTTTGGGATGTGGTTGGGTGTTTCTGGAGCAGGCTTGCCAAGAACTGTTTGGTGGCCACTGAGAGTGTCAAATAAGATATACTCTACTTCTGATGGCGAGTCTTTTGAAAATTCAGAATATAGTGATAACAACAATTTATTCCCAATACGCTCGAGCGAATATGACCAATTATCAAGCTTGTTAGCTAAATTATGATTGATTTTTATGTCCTTTGTCTCCTTCATGGTTGTCAAATCAACACACAAAAGATGGGCATCTACTGTTTGGATCCAGAGGTTGTTGCCGATGCAGGTCATACTTATAACGTTCCTATGTGATAATTTCATATTTCTATTTTGCCCGGTTATTGGGTCTACCAAGTAGATGTACGTTTCAATAAGCTCTTTTTTCAACGAACCTTCCACCCTATAAAAATCAACTGAAACGGCAAGATAATTTTCGGTAGGGCACCATGTCACACTTCCACTAAAATCAGCACTTAATTGCCAGAGTGTTTCACCAGTCTCAGGGTCTAATCTGTAGATGAAAGCTGGCCCTGGCTGACTGGCATGCAATAAAGCGCCTTTAATAGTAAATATATTATGATCCCCAGCAAGAGCCCAGGGGCCATCCCATAAATGCCTATAGTTATCAAGCTCCCAGCAATCCAAAGGCAAAAGGCTCCTATTGTAATCAATTCCATACACTCGCTTGTCATCAGTTACCCCAGAAGGACCATGTTCGCCTTTAATGTTATTAATATTTCCTGTTTTGGGATCTACAATTGCATACCCATTAATATGCCATAATTGTGGATACGCTCTCACATAATATGTTTTTGTATTGTCATTGTTGATTGCCCATTTTACAACAAGTTCGCCCTTACCTTCAAAACCTGGAGCACTGTAAAGTGAAGTTTTCTTCTCATTAGGTTTGGGTTCATATTTTATCTCGAATTCCCAGTATTTGTCTTTAGGTTTGATCTCCTCTGATTTTTTAGGCTCAATTTTTTCTCCATAAGAAGATATGAATGGAATCTTTTCGTATGGGAGTTCTTGAGTGTTGGTTCCTTTCCCATGTTCCTTTTCAGGTTGTGTCTCTCGTGTGGTTTCAGGTTTGGATGCTTCCTTCTGTGGCTGACATCCGCATGAAACCAGCAAGGTTGAGATTACAAGTAATGAGATTATAGATAATGTTCTTCTCATGATTCCTCCTTATGGTAAAAAAGCGAGGGCAAATAATTGAGGATTAAGTTATCATTTTGGCCCAAAGCACATTATTTTGGTGTCAGAAATGATGCACACTCCACGCCAGTCAAGAATATTGATCCTTGGATTTGGTCCGATGTCTTTTTCATCAATCCACCAGATGCTTTCCAATGTGTCTGGATCCACCTCTTTGATTTGGCCATTGGACTGATTAATTAGCGCTCCATTCAAAACCATCCAAGTTGGGCATGGTGGCCAGCAAACTGGCTCGTTTTCAATCTGGTCAAGCATTTTTATTTTTGGAGGATTTGTTTCATATATTAGATAATATTCTGTCTTATAGGTTTTGTAGGATTTGATAGAGAGGAGGAAATGGTTATCAAATGAATCCAGGTCAACTTCGAGTGATTCTGGCTCTCCGAATTCTCGCCCTATCCTTACCTCACTTTTTGTAGAGAAGCTATCAGCATGATATGATATCAAATAACCGTCGGAGTAGAATATCCATATACAATTGTTGCTAGACGCTATCCTCAAAGGTTGCGATTCGTGGGGCAAAACAATTTTTTTGTGATGGCCATCTTCCAGATTGATTTCATATAACTCTCCATTTTCGATGACAGCCCAAAGTTTGTTGTCCTGAATTGTCCAACTTGATATGTTTAATCCTTCTTTTCCTTCAAGCATCCACAATATTTCTCCAGTTTCAGGATTACCACTCATCACCCTGTTTGTCATCAAATCATCATCATTTATGGCTATTAATTTATCGCTGACTATCATCAATGGATTATCTAAATAACCCATCATGCCTTTCCAGTAAATCTCCTGATTGTTTAGATCCCAACAAACTGCTTTACCCACTACTGTTTGGCTATAGCCAAAAACATATTTGCCATCAGTTTGCCCACCGTACAATGTTTCATCTAAGCTGTTTATTCTCCCATTTTCTGGATTTATTATTGCATGCAATTTCTGACCATCAGCTTTTGCCTGGTAGTTTACCAACCAACCTGTTGGCAAATTTATCGTGGGAGAATATCTGGGATTTGATCCTTCCGTTGTTATTTGATGAGACCATCGCATTTCAAGTTTGTTTTTACCAGAAAAGTTTTTTGGCACCCACTGTGCTGAAATTTTCTCATTGATGGTTTTGTTGTTTATAGGAGCCCATTCCGACAATTTTTCTGTGGAAATAAAATTAAAGTACGATTCAGGATTGTACTCTTGGAGAGAGGTTGTTTTTACTTTTTCAGAATTATTATTGATCGATGGTATACTTTCAATCTTATTCAAATTATTGCCACCACAAGCAGACTGGACAATGATTATTGCTAAAACTGTAGCTTTCAAAATGCCATAATAACACAACCTCATTTTCAGCATGGCTTGCACCTCCTTCACGGCAAATCAATATTTGCATCATTCATCAATTCATTCTTCTATTTCGCTGTTAAATCCTGTCTCTTATATATTTCTTCATATATCACGGGGTTGTACATATTGATGCCAGTCCCTCTTTTTGTATTCCAAACTTGACCTGTGTTTCTTACCCATCTACTACCTTCCTGATGGAAATGCGGATCCCTTCCCTTTTCTACAAGATCAAAAATTACATCCTACGCCTATTATAGCAATACTATTTTGGACCGAAGCACATTATTTTATTATCTGTTTTGATAAGTACACCTCGCCAGTCTGTCCACATAGTATAGAATCCACCACTTGATTCTATGTTTTCTTGACCTATCCACCACAATTGCTCGAATGTTATAGGATCTATACCAGTTATTTGTTTCAACCCGGACAGAACAAGTGTGTTATTAGACATGCTCATGTATTCTGATTTCCAGTTTTCTAGTTCTTCAATTTTTTTATTTTTGGCATCCAATACATAATGTTCTAAATTTCCATGAGGCCCATATTCTATAAAAAGTCGATCATTGACTATGGCGAAGTTGATTTGCATGTTTTTATTGGCGAATTTTTTAAACTCACTACTGGTTTGGATAATTGTGAGCTTATCATCTGATTCGTTAATTACTGCGATATCCTTTTCTTGAGTCAGAACAAATAACTCATTGTTGTCAGAGCCAAGCAAGGAATAAATTTGAATCTTATTTATATCATTCATTGGCCAAACTTCCCCACTTTGGGGATCGATTTTATGAAGAGCTTCTATTCTGTAGTCTTTTTCAGGATCCGTGTAAGATGATATGAACACCCATAAATAATTCTTTGTGGGTGTACAATCATCTATCCCGATTTCTTTTCCATTCTCTTTATGTAGCTCCAGTGACCATATAACATTGCCTGTTTCCGGATCTACGCGTTTTATTGAGTTAGGCTTTGAAGTGTAATTGTCGGAATATAAAAGCGAGCCATTGATGATATAATTATCATTCTGACCGCCGGCTACAGGATAGCCATCTCTTACCCATAACTTTTCCAGGCTATCGACAGATACGCAAGTTGATACTGTAAATCCAGAATTGTCATCTTGATATATTCTCTGCCCATCTGTTTTGCCAATTATTCCAAAGACTGGCTTATAGTTGCCATTGTTAGGATCTATGATTCCATGAATGATGCCTTCATCTTTGTCAAATCTATCACGCATCATGATACCCCAGCCATTTGGCAGGCCAATTGCTTTCTCTCTCTTTTCTCCATGGCCTTCATATTTTATAAAATCTTTTGACCATTTTAGAACCAATTGGCCGGTGTCTTCCATTCTTTTGGGTACCCACTGTTCAATCGGCTTCACAGGGCTAGGTTCCATATACTGTTTAAAAACCCACACGCTCCTATTCTCTACAACTGTTGGTGCAATCTCATTAATCAATTCTTCTGGTTTGTTTTTACTACCACAACCAAAAGATGTGGCAAATATGGCTATTACAACAAATATTATATTTGTTGCTATGATGCCTCTCGTTTTAAATAGCTTATCTTGTCTTGTCATTTCGGACCGAAGCACATTATTTTGGTGTCAGAGATAACACACACTCCCCGCCAGTCAAGCCAGGCAACATGGGCATTCTCTCCAAGGTCTTTTTTGTCTATCCACCATAGGGTTTCCAGTGTGTCGGGGTCGACACCACGAAGCTGGGTTTGATCTTCAATTATGAGGGATGAATTAATTACAATTGCATTTATTGAAGACAAATCTTTTTCCATGCTGGTATCAGGATTGAACAAATAAAAACGGTTTTCCCGATTATTTTTAAGTAATATTTTACCTGCAATAGAAGACAATTCCGTAGTTTCTGGTACTTGGTATTTATGGATCTCGTTCATTTTTTCATAGTTCAACTCGATTAAACTGTTACCATTTTCAAGAATAAAGATCCTCTTGCCAAGATTTATTATATCTGTAATTGAGTTATAAGATAATGTTTTTATGGTTTTAGTTTCAATGTTTATCGAGCATAAAGTATTTTTGTTGTCCAAGTTTTTTGCGCTTAGGGCAACAAAAAGTATCGAATTATCCAATATTGATTGAGTCGCTTGATATTCTGTGCTAGACTCTAATCCCCATAATACCTCACCATTCGCTTGATCCAACATATAGATATAGCACTTATCTGTTGAATACACACTGATTAATTGATTACCTTTTAGATAAGACCAATTGTACAGACCAGATGGACGACTTAAATTGCTCCAAACAATTTCCCTGCTCTTCAAATCCCAGCATTGTATTGGGTTTGTACCCTGAAAATATTGACTACCAAACACCAATACCCCATCTGTGGGGCCAATTGGTAGATCAGCATATTTCATAAGTTTGCCATCGGATGGCAAAATCATCCCTTTTAACAATGATCCAGACAAAACATAATTTGAATCTATCAGCCAACCTTCGGGCAATGACTTGATCGAAAAATTAGTGTAAGAACCCTCCCGGCCGATAATATATTCCCAATATTTTGTTAGTTCTTCTTTTTTTGATTTGAACGGACTGGAGATCCATTCAGAACCTGCTGTATCATTGATCTTCTTGTATACCATTGGTTTTGGTATGTTTGATAAAATTACTTCAGTGAGCATGTTATTTTTGGTTTTGTCTTCATAGTTGTTGCATGCCATTTGAGGTAAAATTACAAACAAGATTAAAATAATTGTAATTACTTTCTTCATGGCAACCTCACAAGTGTTTTAGTACCTTCAACCTTACTCCACCAATACGGATTTATACCTTCTCGCAATAGAGACCAAACCGCATTTGTATGCGGTCTCCAACCACCGCCTTTCAAGCCAGCAATATCCTTATTATTTATATCAAAACCAACAGCACCATAACCATCAATTGTTGATTTAACCCTTATTTCATCCCATAATGCAGGTTTATATGTGCCATTTGGCAATGCCCTTTCGGAAAGCCATGTATCCAATCTCTTATATTCAAAACTCCCTTTAGGTACTCTATTACACACAGCATTAGGATCATTTGGATCATAATGCTGCTTACCACTAAGGCCCATAACCCATACCGCAATTCCAGCAAAGAACCCGGCATTCTCCGAAGTATCTCCTGTACCGATTCTATTACCATATTTACTGCTAAAACCTCTAGGTAAATAGCCCAACTCCTCTGCAACACTTAATGTTCCTTGCGTTACTTGCAAAATTCCTTGAGTAGAATGATCATCAAGTCCTACATGAGTTTCCAAATAAGCCTGAGCCTTAATTAAATTTGCAAAATCCACAAGATTGTCCCAGTTCAACCCTAATTTTGCTTTATCATTCCAGTAACAAGTCCAAAAGGCGATCTTAAAATCGAATTTATTATAATCATAGCCATTAGGACCTTCTTTGTATTGCTGTAATTCCTTTATCAAACTATTAGCTTGATTCCACAAAGTAACAAACTGTTGTTTCGAAGCAAATTCTATCCCATTCTTTCCACACCAGTCCCAGAGCTCCTGCTGTTCTTTTGTCAGTTGGGGTTCTGGTGGTGTTCCGTCAGGCCTTGGGTTTGGATCATCACCTGGTCCAAAGTTGTCAGTATCATTGCTTCCTCTGAAGCTACTGCGTCCACCACAGGAGGGTGAGAAGCCAGAGGGGTCTTTGTAGCCTATGGGGTTGTTGTAGCAGTGGATGTAGAGGTTCTGGGACATGGTGTTTGTGAGTGAGCCATGGTTGAAGTCTCTTGATATGAACCTCATGATCTTTGGGTCATAGTGTCTTGCTCCCATTCCATACATGGCAAACTCACTGTCATGGAATGTTGCGTATGCTCCCTGGTAGAGGAAGGGATTGGGGAGGTTGTTTGGGTTTGTGATGGTGGGGTTGCCCCATATGTCATACTTGTAGCTTGCTGCTTCATTGCCATACCTGTCCAGTAGTGCCACTACATCACCCCTTATGTTGGTGATGTAGTAGTATGTGTTGTTCTGGTATGTCATGGTGAGGATGTCACCCTGTGCCCTGAATGTAAAGTATGCGGGGTCTCCTCCCTCTTTCTCTATCTTGACTGGTATGTCACCATCCCAGTGGTATTTCCAGGTGGTGGTGTCTTCACCCACCTTGAGCACCTTCTTTGCCCTCTGGCCTGTTGCATAGTATGTAAATTCTATGGTGTCACCGTTTGGCTTTGTTACCTTTGTCACCTGGCCTTCATCGTTGTATGTGAGGTATGTCCATACCTTCTGTATTCATTATTTTCTTATTATTCACTCATTATTTTGGACCAAATAAAGTCAGTTTGTCTTTAGACAACACCAAAATCCCATTTTTATCTATGTAAATTGGAAATGGGTAAGCCAAATTTTTGCAATCAACATAATATTTGATTTTTAAGCTTTCCGGATCTACCAGTTTTATAGATTCATCGGTAACGTAAAATAAACGTTCATTGACAATCCTGTATTTGGAAGCATCGAGCTCAGCATAATCAAAGTTTCCTGGATCAAACAGATAGAAGGAATTGAGTTTGTCATCCCAAGACCATATCCGAACTGCAATCTTTTTGTCTACCTTTTCAAGGGTCTTCGATAATTTATCATTTGAAACCAATTCTGGAGCAATTTGTTTTGAATTTATCTCTAGAAGATTATTTTCATCTATCGATATGATCTTGTTGTCATTGGTTAAGCAATAGATTCTACCAGCAATAATAGCAATATCAGCTATATTACTACTGGCAGAAACAACTTCTTTCGTTTGACCATCTTTTGGATCAATCCTATACAACCTCCAGGTACCGTCAACAAGTTTTACTTGTATAAATACATATCTGTCTGATGAACCACTCAAATGCCACAATCCCATTGATAGGAAATCAGAATTTGGCTCCAGTGTCCAGAGAGAATTCCCCGTTGAAGCATCAAGTCTGCTGATATCGCCTCTCGCACCACAGTGCAGAAGCGCACCATTACATATAACAAAGGCTTTACCCGTATAATTACAGCATTTATCCCACATTTCTTTCCGATCTTTTAGGCGCCAGCAAATTGATACCACTGGATTGTGTCCATACGAATCACCAAAAACATATTCCCCATCGGTCGGACCGGTATGTAAACCTTCGGTATCTTCGATAATCCCCCCAGTTTTTGGATCCAACAACCCTTCGAAGGGTTTGTTGGTGTTTTGAATATAACAACTGCTGGAAACAACAATATTATTCGGTGCTGTCGAAAATGTCCAAGAACCAGAATCTTCTCCAGATCTGGAAAATTCTTTTGACCATTTCTCAACTAAAACTCCTTCGCTTTTCAATCCGCCATCAGACCATTGGACCACATTTTTCTGGATTTCACTGTTTTTATTATAATTGATCAGCTTCCATGGGGATTCGTTTAGATTGATAGATCGTTTCACATTCTCTGTTTTACCCTGGATTTCAGTTTCGTTTTTTGTGCTTGTGCATGACGATAGACTAAAACAGCACAATATAAGGACAAAGCCCATTAGAAATGGGATTATTATTTTTCTCATTCTTGGTCCTCCTTGCTCCAGCTAATGACGAATCATTTTGGCCCGAAGCACATTATTTTGGTGTCAGAAATGACACACACTCCTCGCCAGTCAAGCCAGGCAACATGGGCATTCTCTCCAAGGTCTTTCTTGTCTATCCACCATAGGGTTTGCAGTGTTTCAGGGTCAACACCACGAAGTTGGGTTTGATCTTCAATGATGAGGGATGAGTTGATTGCACTCACCAATGTTTCAGAAGGAAGATTAAAAACTTGAGTTTTTTTAAATGTTTGTTTTATCTGATCGAATGATACAATCTCATATTGGCTTGATTTATCGCTTCTGCTCATAGCAAAAAGATATTTATTAAATAGAACGTTTGATGATTCATCTACGTTAAAATCTGGGATTGTTAGCTCAGATTGCTCCATTTTTATAGTATCCAGGAGAATTAAGCTTCCACTTCTCGTCAATAGAAATATTTTGTGTCCTATAGTTCCCAAAAGTTTATCAACAATACTAATCAGATTTATGCTTGTTTTTGAACCATCTTTCGAATTAACTCGCAAAAGTTCTGTGCCATTCAACGGTAATACCCAAATACTCTCATTGAGTGAAAGCCAGTCAATTTTTTCATTTGTTAACTTAGTGCTCCATAATATATCTCCCGTCGCAGGAACAAGCCCTGAGAAAATTTTTAATTCATCACTAGGGTTTTCGTGAATGTAGATAAGGCTATCCCCAACAATCGTAAACTTGTTTGCAAACCCATCAACAACATAATTGCTCCAAATAATTTTATTGCTTGAAAGATCCCAACAAGATCCAGTGCCACCCAACATAAACGAGTTACTAGCATAGACATGGATACTATCTGTAGTTCCTAAACAAGCAAGATCCATATGAAACTCTTTATCGCCAGGGGTAAATATATTTGGGAGTGGTTTTATTTCGCCGTTTTCCGGAGTTATACTTATTCTTCTTCCTATGATTGGTTTTTGTTGGATGCTTTCAGTCGCAATAATATCTTCTATTAACCAGCTATTGGGTGTTGCCATTATTTTTGAATACTCATAATTTTTGGGAGTGTCGATTTCCCATCTCTGTGTAAGTTCTCCCTCTGATGAAAATGGTTCTGAGCACCACTCAGCGAATAGTTTTGTTTCTATTTTTGTAGTTGTTTGACAACTTGCCATACTAAAAAACATTAGCAGCAACATTAAATTGACAAATAGTTTATTCATTCTCCCTCCTTAAGGTAACAATGAATGTCTTTCATGATCAACACCAATATAACTTCCCTTTGTGGCCAATTCGTGCACTGCATTCCCATAAGGGTTTCTACTCGTCCAATACTTATTCCACTTTTGTTCCCATGTGTCTTTTTCTCCAGGTAATTGTTTGAAATCCCTTTTTATTTTCTCAATATCAGTGACCCATTGTCCATTTTCTATTTTTGCATAACCTAGCGATCTTGACGTAAAAAGATTACATTGTCCATAGCTCATTGCAATTCTAGCATAATTGCTTGGTTGAAATATTGCAGTCCTCTGCCCTTGCGTTAGCTTCATAAAACCATCAAAAGTATTTTGACCTGCTATGTTCCCACCTGCAGTGGTAAGATAATAGGCTATCCCCTCATACAATCCTGCTTCAATTTTCTCAAGAAATTTGTTCATGTTCACAATGGCACCCTTATTATTACTAAAATTACCTCTATCTGAGAGGAATTTGAAATCCTTTGATACCCAGCCATTCGCTCTAGCTAAATCGGTTGATACTCCCATTGGTCCTTCGTTTTCAATATCTGTATTTGTGCCACATGTTGACTCAAAATATGTGATTGCTTTTATTTCATTGGCAAAACCAATAAAATCATTGCCAGAAAGTCCAAGTTTTGCTTTATCATTCCAATATTGTGCCCAGAAAGCTATTGATGTATCGTACTCATCCAGACCATCGCCATATTTGCGCATCTTTGATGCATTATCAACAGCATTGCTCCATAGCTTACAAAATTCATCCCAGTTTGCTGCTGTATCAGTTTTTTTCTCAGCCTCTAACCAGATTTGATATGCTGCACTTCTTTGTGCAGGATATTCATTTGTAAATGCTCCATCCGGAACTGGGTTTGGATCATCACCTGGTCCAAAGTTGTCAGTATCATTGCTCCCTCTCAAGTTACTGCGTCCACCACAGGAGGGTGAGAAGCCGGAGGGGTCTTTGTAGCCTATGGGGTTGTTGTAGCAGTGGATGTAGAGGTTCTGGGACATGGTGTTTGTGAGTGAGCC
>JAKIZT010000018.1 GCA_022707885.1 Caldisericales bacterium
AAATTCTGACCAGTCAAGAATTGTGTCTGGACCTGTCATAAATGACCTTGGTGTTTTCTGGTCGCAGTTTCTGGAAAGTGGTTTTGCCATTTTCAAATATGATTTTTTGACATCCGCGACCCAGCTCCTGTGCAAAAGCTCTTCGGTCATTTCAGGCCTTTCGGCAGATGGCAACATCCTTGCCTATTCCAAAAGGCCACAAAACGGTTTTCCTGTGACAGGCTGCATCGACGGGACAGGAAAAGTGGTTGTTCTTGATGATGCCTGGAACGAAAAATCTGATCCCTCCGTTTCCGGGACATGCGTTGTCTGGTCGGCAAAAAAAGATGAGGTCTCTGAAATAAAAATCTGGAACGGATCAACAAGCGTGCTGGCGAATGTAAAATCTGCCCAATGTATCCCGTGTGTTTCTGGTGGAAATGTGGTCTGGCATGACCAGAGCGGTGATGGCGGATCAGACATATTTGGTGCCGAAATTAGCGGTGGTGGCGTATTCAGGGTCACATCTGGCGGTGGAAACAAGGTTTTGCCAAGAATCTCGGGCCAGGTGTGCATCTGGCTTGGAGGGACTGACGAAGGTTTTGACGGAGCAATCATAACCCCGTGAAATTAAAAAAGGCCATGCTACAAGGCACGGCCTTTTGATAGTTCCAGTCTGTCACTTTCTTGGTTTTGCAACAACAACCATTGGCAAGTCTCTGCACACCTCTGATTTTAACTGGCCATCAAACCACAGGAACGATGAACAGCCACCATCAAGATTGAAGGCGTTTTTGACTCCAAGCTGTATCAGCACTGCAGATTCTTCCTGGATTTTTATCTCGTCTGTGAAAACCACAAAATAGACTTTCCCCGGGCTTGTTCCAAATGCTGATCTTTTTGCTTCGTAGGAAAGGGCGGCATTGTTTGTGTGTTTGTCTGCCGCCAGGTTCCAGTATGGCTTGCCGTCCCTGACCACGGTTGGTGAACCACCAAATATGAACCTGCACTCTTTCCATTTTCCAAGATCGACCTCGTTCCCCTTTTCGGATTTCCAGTAGATGTTTATGTGGAGACCCTTCCTGATGTATCCCTTGGGCCACCTTTTTGCGTCACATCTTTCCCTGTTTTTGCCTGTGTATACAAGTACATATCCGTTTTTGGGGATGGCAACAGGGCCTGCCTTGACGCTTGTTACAACACCCTTTTCGAGGGTGACACAGATTGAAGGGTATGTTGCCGGTGTTTTTGATCCCCACTCGGATGTGTATATCGTTGTGGAGCTTGCAGAAGGGGGCTGGTTCAACCCGCTTACGTAGACGTCTTTCAGGGACGGTGGAAGCAGGTTTTCTTTCACCTTTCCCATCATGGAGAACCTGAGCCTGCCAAAGAGCCACTCACCTTTTGTTGTCACGCAGAAATTGGAGCCCATGTTTGCTATCCTGACTGGTTTGCCATCTTTGACATAGTGCGAGTCAAAGAGATAGTTTGACCATCCACCGGACTCGTTGTGGTAGGGGCCGTTCATTGCGGCAATCGCGCCTTCGTACTGGGTAATTTTCACCGGGTCGTCTCTGACAAACAGTCTTTGTTTTGCCAGGCCAAAATACAGGTCAACTGGAGAAGTCGCCCCATCAATGACAACGTATTTGACGTTGTAGGATTTGTTCCCGACGGTCACTGTTTTCTCGATGTAGCTGAAATTGGAGGGAGCAGAAGCCAGGCTGACCTGGGACGATGCAACAAGTATCACCGCAACAAGGAGGCACAAGGTTTTTTTCATGTCATTTTCCTTCGTTTTTATATCTGGGTCAGCTGCACAAAGTTTTCACTCGTGCCATCTGCCGTATTTGTGGATTATTCTACCAATTTTGTTACCAGTGGCAATATTGCCAGAGAATTATTGGACACAAGGAAAAACTTTAATGGTGTCAATTCCACAAAAATCGCTGTCCCATGGTTTTTGATTTACTGTTGTGGGGCATCCAGCAATCCGATGAAAATCATGTTTTGAAGGGAAGAGTCGGATTTGAATATCAGGTAAGGGTTTGCTCCGCCGTAGGGTTTTGCGAAAATATAGATGTTTTTCCCGTTGTCGACAACTGACAGGTCCGAGAATTTTTCAAAACCGGCGTTGATTATGGGGACTCTTTGCCTGTAGCCTATGTCGCCATTTATTGGGGTTTCGTAAAAGAAATTTGATGGCTCTATCCTGAACCTTTTTCGGTTTTTCCTGTCAAAGAGCAGGTAAAAGGTTTCTCCATCCGGCTCCTGGTATCTTACGCTGAAAAAGAGGTTGCCCCAGAAAGCCGCGCCAGAGTTTTTTGAGAGAGGGATTTTCATGTCCTCCACATCAACGCCAATCTCAGGATTGATTATCCTCACCTCGCCATTTTTGGAGATGACATCGAGAATGACGTCTTTCTGAGTTATGCGCCCCATTTTGTATTGTGCCTGAGCGATGCCATTTTTCGGCATGGCTGGAGGAAGATCTTTTTCTTTTGGCCCAAGCTCGAAATGTGCCTCTATGCTCCCGTTGAACACCATAATTGATGGCAGAAATCCCTCTTTTCTTATTACCACAAGGTGTTCCTTCGAGATTTTGGAAAGCTCGGCGTTTGTAATGTTCAGTGGCGTTGTGCCGATGATTTTTGCATCCGAAATGATCTTGCCACCATCAAGCCCGAAATGGAGCACTTCGGCGCCCTGGGGGCTTGAGGTTATGGAGCACACCGTGTCCGGGAAGTATCTTGTTTTTGCCTTCAGGACGTGGGCCCTCAATTTGACTTCCACTATGTCGAATGTGTCCAGAAGATCATGGAAGTACTCGTGTTTTATCCTCAGCGAAATCCTGCCCTCTGGCCGGTATATCGTGAGTGGCGTTCTGCCCAGCAGTTTACCATTTTCCCAAATCTCGCTGCCTTCCGGTGAGTACGCGAGATGCACCTGATAGAGCTTGTTTAGCTTTGCCCTTACAAATGCCCTGTCCCCGCTGTATTGTGTTGCCGAGAACCTGTAGGTTTCATAGCTTTCGAGTTCCAGCGTAACAGATGAAACTTTTGAAACCTCGATCACTTTTGGAGTGAACCCGTAAAATGCTCCATCAACATATATTGAAGCCTCTGGCGGGACGGTTTCTACCGAGAATTCTATTTTGGGGATTGGCAGGGACACGCATGATGATAGCGTGCACAAAAACACAAACACTGTGGCAAAATATAGGCCCTGTCGCAACGCAATCTTCATTGATGAACCCAAGTTACCATTTGAAGGGCCACTTTTCAAGGTAACCATTTCCTACCTTTTTGTTTACTGTCTGACCTTGACTTAAAAGCAGGTTGTGAGAAATTTTACCTGGAGGTGCGTGAATGCACGAAGAGTGTGGAGTATTTGCAGTTGCAGGTCATCCGGATGCTGCATATCTGACTTATGTCGGTTTGCTTGCCTTGCAGCACAGGGGACAGGAAGCTGCTGGAATGGTCACTTTCAGAGAACCAGATGTTTTTACGTGCCACAAAGACCTTGGGCTGGTCGTGGATGTTTTCTCGAAAGGTGCTGTTGCCGACCTCTCCGGAAAGTATGCACTTGGCCATGTCAGGTATTCCACAAAAGGCTACAACACCCGCGAAAATGCCCAACCCCACAAGGCTGGACACCTCTGGGTGGCATCAAATGGTGATGTGGTCAATTACACATCCCAGCGCATCTTCCTGGAGCAAAACGATATCACCTTTCTCTCGACAAACGACGGAGAGCTCCTTGCAAAGTCGATCCTTTTTAACAGCCAGCGCAAGGGTGGTCTTGTACCAGGCATTCTACAGCTCATGAACCATGTCCATGGCACATACTCGGCCGGCTTGCTCACCAGCAACAAGATAATGGCATTCAGGGACCCGGCCGGGATAAGGCCGCTTGTCCTTGGCCAAAAGGATGGGTGTGGTGTTCTTTCTTCAGAAACATGTGCGCTTGATGCAATAGGTGCAAAATACATAAGGGAAGTTGCTCCCGGAGAGATTGTCGACCTGGAAACCCTTGCAACGCTTGGCACATCAAAGAATGCGATGAATCCTGGAAGGATATGCATTTTTGAGTATATCTATTTTGCACGCCCGGACTCAAGAATAAGAAACAACCTGCTCTGGCAGGCAAGGTACGAGATGGGCCGCCAGCTTGCCATTGAAGACCCGGAAAAAAACTCCGATATAGTTATGCCTGTCCCTGAAACGGGCAACCCTTGTGCTGCAGGCTTTGCCGCACAGTCAGGACTTCCGTTAATACCGGCCATTGTAAAAAACCACTATGTTGGCAGGACTTTTATCAAGCCGGAGCAGTCCCAGCGCATGGAAGCAGTCAGAATAAAACTGAATGTAATGAGGGACCTTGTGCAGGGCAAAAATGTCATGGTAATGGAAGATTCGATCGTCAGGGGAACAACAACCAAGATATTGGTCCAGAAACTAAAAGACGCTGGAGCAAAGAGAGTTTCTCTGGCAATATCCTCACCGCCAATCAAGTTTCCGTGTTTTTACGGTATTGATACCGGCGTCAGAAAAGACCTTATCGCTGCAGATCTGACCGTTGACCAGGTCAGGGAGTACATAGGGGCTGACCAGCTTTATTACCTCTCACTGCCCGGCCTGCTAAAGGCCTGCAAGGGCGAGCTTTCGCAGTTCTGCACTGCATGCCTGAACGGTGATTATCCAATCCCGGTCAATGAAGATGGTTCGCTTCCAGGAAAAGCCGAGTGGGAAAATGGCAGACAGGGTGTCTAGCTAGCGGAACTCCAGACTGAATATCGCACAATTTTTTGACTGCGTTTCTATTGTCATGGTATGGCTTGTTGACGGCATATTTTTAAAAATGTTGTAGATTTTTCCATCCGAAATCATTACTCTGCCCTGCTTCATATCGGAACCATAATAACTTTTATCGGGTAATAGGCCATCAATCCATACCTGTACAGGAAAAGACCTGTCAGATTGTGATTTTGCGAACATATAAACCTCTTTGCCAGCAAAGGATATGGAGAGTCTTCCTGTCTCGTCGTCGCTGTGCCAGGCCATTTCCGGGCCAAAATACCATTTTCCTTCGAGATATGGCGTAAATTCTGTGTAGGATCTTGGATCAGTGAACTCGTAGACGCGCTCTATTTCGGTCCCCTTGCAGTTTCCAATCCTGCCGTCAAGATAGCCGCATTTTACGATCCTTGAAGGAGTAAACGGTATTTCGCTTGCGGTTTTTGAGATGTTTCTAAAGTTGTTTCCAAGGAGTTTTTCAAGCGTAGATTTGCCGAGGAATTCCCTTGAAGAATTTTTGATTTCTCCGTCGACAACCAGTGACGTGTAGCTGTATTTTATGGCGCCAAAGGCCGCCCAGATCGTATAGTCCATGTCAAAGACAACTGGGTTTTTCGGCTTAAGTTCGCCCACCTGGCGTGAAAGCTCATTGCCAATCTTCAGGAATTCATATTCCGGAGAGCAGATGTAAACAGTTCTGAAGTTCTGTTTTTCAAGTTCAGGTTCCATCTTGTCTAGGTATGTCCACGATTCTTTTGATGCAATCGATGTTGGCGTGATGAAATGTACTATTAATCGACCTTTTTTTGGCTCCTTAACCACTGTAGAGATTTTCTGGAAGGCTGCATCCAGGGTTTTTTGAGAAGCTCCAAGCTCTTCAGCTCCCTTTCCTCCCGTGCATGAGAGAATACCCGTGCATAGAACAAAAACAGTCAATGCCGACCCAAATCTTCCCATGTTCCTAACTATACCACAGTATGCCATTTCATGCCATTTATACACCCGGATTGACATAGTTGTCAGGTTTGCCCGAAAAAAGGACAAATTGCCTAGATTAATCTGTCAGCGGTAAAATGTTGTTGGGAATCATTTGTATACGAGAAAATTTTTCTGGGCTGGTTTTTCTTTTTAATTTGGAAAGAACCGGCAGGCTAGTTCTAACTAGTATTTTGAATATAGGGTGTTTTATTGCAAAATCGAGGTTCAAAACTAGAATAGCAGGCATGACAAAGAAGAACATTACCATCATGGCTATTGGGATTGCCATTCTAGGAATCATAATATTTTTTCTTGTAAGAGGCTGTGGGTCGCAAGAAGAACCGGCTAGTCTATTTTGGTTTGGTGGTGCATCGGCCCCTGGAGAACTGCCGAAAACAATCTCTCTTGGCAGGATGACTCCTCCGGACCAGAAACCTTTTGAGTTCCAGGTTGAAGGCTTGCCAAAAGATGTTACTTTCGAAGAAAGAAGGGAAGACCTCAGCTCAAAATCATATTTGTCTTTCCTTGTGGCCACCATTCCAGCCGATACAAAAAAAGGTATCTATCCGATAAAAATAACATACAAGAATGCTTCATTTTCAAAATCGTTCGAGTCTGAATTTGTAATTGGTGATAGGGCAGAATCACAAGATAGTATTTATGGTGGTATTGGAAGAGCCGGTCAGCTTCCCGCAATTTCGACTGATGATCTTGTAGTCTCAAATTTTGTAAACCTTGAAAAAGGAATCACCTCACCACCTTGTATTGTTGGTAACAAGACCTATCTGGGACTTCAAAATGGCAAAGTGGTTGCCCTTGATAACAAGCTTGGGAAAGTTTTTGAGGTGACCATATCAGAGGATTCCGTTGTCGCTGTACAGGCTACGGAAAAATATCTTGTTGGCTGTGATTCCAGGGGGAATATTGTGTCCTTCGATCTTTCACAAAAAGAGCCATCCCGGCTTGCGGCATACAAGCTTGATGGAAAAGTATCCTCACCACCAACAATTGTTGCAGAGGACAAGATCCTTGTTGGCTCGACAGACGGTCTTCTTGGTCTTTTTTCTCTGCCGGATCTCAGGCCGCAATGGAAAGTCGATCTTCCAGGTCCAGTTATTGGCAATGTATCGTGTCAGATTTACAAGTTTGAAAATGATCTGAGAGGCTACATTTTTACTGCATGCGATGACTCAAATATCTATTATCATGATCTGGATGGCAAGCTTATCAGCCGTTTCCAGATGGACTTAACATCAAAATTTGCTCCAATAGTAGTAGGCGACAGAGTCCTTTTCTCTAATTCGGGGAATTTTATCCAGTTGTCAGATTCCTTTGGCAGAACAATCTGGAGCACCAATGTTGAAGATATGCAACTCTGGCAACCGATTTCGAATTCTGGCAAAGCATATTTTTTTGGAAAGAAAAAAATTATTGCTTTGGACATGAAAGATGGCAGTGTTTCTTTCTCCGAAGACTCGCCTGGAGAAATAGCCTCACAGCCGGTATTTATTGGTAAAACCTTGTGCTTGCCCCTGCAAGGTCAACTATCATTTATGTCTGGTGATTTGACCCCGAAATCAAGCATTAGCCTTGGGGATATGGTTTCTGGCTGGCCGGTTCCTTTTGAAGGCGGTATGCTTGTTGCGCAGCAAAGTGGGGGAGTTTATCTTTTTACCAAAGGAAACCCTGGCAGTTCGATACCTGTAGTCAAATTCAATATGAAGGATGTTGTGTTTTCGCAAGGATTGTCGAATCAGTTTCATAACTCCTACACGAACACAAAATTGCCCAAAACACTCAAGTTGAAGTGGGAAAAAGATGGCGAGTATGCACCTGCGCTTACAACCAAAACCAGGGCATATCTTTACAATATCACAAAAAAGGTTTTTTCATGTGTTTCAATAGACGATGGCAAAGAAATATGGCAATTTCCTTCGGAAGCATATCCTGCAATTTATTATACCCTGGGATACAATGAAACCCCGATGTGTCTTTCCGGGAATGGTCTTTATCTTGGAACGGTGGCTGGCGTTATGCTTGTTGATCCGGACACAGGAAGATTGCTCAGGTCTTCAAACGTCAGTGGAATACCACAAGCAGATGATGCTACTGTTGTTGTAACAAATGGCAAAAAACTTTCTGTTTGCGACAAAAACCTAAAAGCTTTGTGGACTGCAGACGGGAATTTTGTTTCTTCAAATGTCATAATTCTTGGCAAATCGGTGGTCGCAATTTCCAGGGATGAAGTTGAGGATTTTAGCAAAAGCAAGGCATTTGTTGCCATATACGATAAATTGACCGGTAAAGTGGAGTGGTCAAAAAAAGATACATCCATCTCCTATTGTGTTCGAACCATTACAGATGGGAAAAGGCTTCTTGCTTCGACTGGTTCGGGTCTCTGGATGATGGATATTGGAGAAAGAAAAGTTTATGGTGCATCACGCTATGCGCCCACCGTCGAAACAATCTATGCCATGCCAAACGGCGATATCTGGTTTAAAGAAATGGCTGGAGTACATTTCAAACTCAACCTTAAAGATGGCAATGTATTACCAGCCATTGAGCCTCCACGGGACAAATCGATCTATATGGCATTTGGCTTAACCTATATGGATAGCGAATCTTTTGTTGGTATTTGTGCCCCCCTTCCTGATTCCAAGGAAACAGAGCAATCACAAGAATCGATTGATGTGAACAAGGCAGATTTTTATCTGGTTACAACATCTGTAAAAACTGGTGACAATATCTCGTCTGTCAAAATTGGCAAAAGCTTTGATGCGCAATTTACTCTTTCTTATGGTGAGAAAAAAGTTTTTGTATCTGCCTTTGGCAGCGATAAGGGATACAACCCAAAACTATCAGTCTGGGGAGACTAGATAATCCCTGTTTTCCTTGATTGTGGTTCTTGCAATTTTGTCACCCACCTGCTCGAAATCCCTATAGTAGGAGCCGACAGCAAACACCTTGTTTGTTGATGTGAACAGGGAAAAGGTCTTAAATCCGCTCGATTCAAGCAGTTCTATTGCACTATGGTGTGCAATGGGGGTTGCAATAAAAACTTTTGCCGGTTTTTTGCCAAGGAGCCATTTGGCAGCCCCAAGGCAGGTGTAGCCGGTTGCAAGCCCGTCATCGACGAGAAGGACTTCTTTATCTTTCAGGTTCTCAATTGGGTTATCAAACCTGATGTTTTGCTCGTGGCGTTTGATCTCGGCAAGCTTGGCCCTTGCAATGCGCTGTACATCCATATATGAGAGCCCGACCTGGCGATATAAACCCTCGTCCAGAATCACGTTCCCGTCTGAGATGACCACCCCAAATGCCGATTCCTGGTTCCATGGGAGTGGGAGTTTTGAAACAAATGCCGGTTCAAGCGGCACTTTCAATAAATTGGCAACAGGCAATGAACACACAATTCCACCAAGGGCTATTCCATAAACTACAGAAACTCCCCTGAATTCCTGGGGTAGTTTTGATGCGAGCTGTTTTCCTGCCTCTTCCCTGTTTTCGAATTTCACGGTTTGTCCTCCCAAGGGATTATGTAGAGTCTTCTCCTCAAAACAACCTGTTTTCCAAGCCAGTCGTTGATAAAACCGTTGAGGATATATTCCCCTGGTTTAAGATAGGTATGTTCAATTGTGTGCTGGCCTTCCTGGGGCAGGCCACCTTTTTTGTCCCCTGTTCCACCATTCGGGCCATCGCCCCAGTCGAAGTAGAACTCATAGGGCGGGAAGCCGCCGATGATCTTGAGGTTGAACCTTACTGTGCCCTTTTCCCTGCCAGATTCTCTGAGCTCTGCAGTAAGGGGCGGATATTCTGATGGTGCCCACAGAAGTATGACGCAATTGCTTTTTATGAGCCCCTGAGGTCTGTCAGACGAGACTTTGCAAACCATTGGGTGTGCGACAATTGCAATTTTGGTGACAATTTCGACATTTACATATCCAGTGAAGCACTGGCCTGCGTCAAGCTGGTTGAATCTGAAAATGGCCCTGTTTCCGGATATTGCCGCTGGCGGAGATGTGTCTTTTATTTCAAATTCGGCCCCGACTTCAACGATTAAAGTTCCTTCTGGTGTTTCTTCATTGCCTTCATTTTTTATCTGAGCGGTCAGCCTGACGATTGTCCCTTTTGGTGCAATTGATGTCGAAGGTCTTATCGTGACTCTTTCCTGTGGCTGGGCGCAGCGTATGGTTGGCCGGGGATTAACTCCAGCAATGATGATTGCCGCTACAACCAGAAAAAGCCAGAATCTTTTCATCTATTTTCTTGCGAAGATCTCCCAGACCTCCTGGGTTTTTTCAATCATTTTCTCCGTTGTGAACTCCTGCCCAACTCTTCCTCTTCCCTGTTTTCCGATCTGCTCCATCTGCTTCCTGTCACCCATGAGTGATATTATAGCACCGGAAAGTTCCTTTGGGCTGGATGGGGGGACGAGTACTCCATATTCCGGTTTTGTCAGGACTTCAGGGATGCCACCGACCCTTGTTGCAACAACTGGCACCTCAAGCGCCATGAACTCCAGAAGGGCAAGACCTATAGCCTCTGCAATCGACGGGAAACAGCCGATGTCGCATGCCTTCATGAGGTCAAACGGGTCCTTTATCCTGCCGGGCAGAAACACCCTGTCGTTGACCTTCAGTTTTTCTGCCTGCTCCCTGAGTGGCTCCAGACACCTGCCATCGCCGACGATCAGCATGCCGGCGTCCGGTACCTTGTCCAGAATTCTTGGCAGTGCGGCGACCATGTCTGCATGGCCCTTCACTTCTACAAGCCTTCCAACAGTCCCTATGAGCCTTATGTTCTTTGGAATGCCAAATTTTTCCTTTGTTTTTTCAGGGTCTGCGTCCGACTTTACACATGAGAGGTCAATTCCGTTGTGCACAGTGAATATCTTTTCCTTTGAAATGCCCCTTTTTGCAAGGTTCTCTGACATGTCATTGGAAACACCTATGAAGGCATCGGCCATGCCATTGAACACATTGTCGGCGTACCAGACCGCCCTCTCCTTGACTGACGAGGCGTAATCCAGCCTCGAGTCCGAGTGCATCGTGCAGATGTTGGGGATGCCAGTTATTTTTGATGCCATCCTGCCAAGAAAGTTGGCCCTGACGCCATGCGTGTGGATGAGGTCAAGGTCGAGGTCCCTCATCAGCTTTGCCAGCTGGTATGGGTTCTGTTTTATGATGAATGGCTCAACGCCGGCCATTCTGGCCTCTTTTGTTGTCATGCCCTCAAGCGGGTTGATCATGTATGTGTCAAATTTTGACTTGTCAGCCAGGTTTACAAGCTGTATTGTGTAGCCTTTTGCTCCGGCAACGTCAGTTCCGGCGATTACCTGTGCCACCCTTATTTTTCTTGCCATAGCCCTAAAAGTGTCTCCTCAAAAGTTTTTATCCTGGCTTCCCAGGTGTTTTTTGAAACAAAATCTTCCATTCTTTTTTTATTTGGCCCCTCGGTGATTGCCTTGCCGATTTCCAGGATGAAATCACCGGAGGTTTTTGCAATTTTGACCACATCTTCCGGCATCCCCTCAAGCTCTTCCATTGGCACGGAAACCGTTGGCAGACCCATTGATGCGTATTCATACAGCTTGAGCGGCGAGACGGAGGCGACGAGGCTGTTTTGCCTGAAAGGTATTATACCACATGAAGCGCCGGACATGAGTGATGGCAGTTCTTCCTGCGGCCTTTTGCCAAGAAAATGGACGTTTCCGAGGCTCCTGAGCCTCTGGCCCTCTTCACCCAGCTCACCGTTTCTTTCTGCCCCAATAAAGATGAAGTTTGCCTTTGGCATCCTCTGGGCGACTTCAAGCATCAAGCTGGTGTCAAACCACCACCTCAAGGCGCCAGCGTAGGCCACCCTTGGGGCCGGTATTTTCTCGATCTCTGGTGAAGGCCTGACCTGTCTGAAGAGCTCCGGGTCAACTGCATTTGGCATGTAAACGGTCTTTGGGTTGAAAAGCGAGAGCCTTTTCGCAAGTGAACGCGCCGTCACAAAGACCGTGTCGCATTTTTTGCAGAGCTTGCCCTCGGCCCTCTCAATGAAGGATTTCGATGACGTGCCGCCATATCCTGCATGGTCGTCCACGCAATCGTAGAGGGCCACTTTTGGTTTTATCATCCTGGTGACGGGTTCCATCCAGGGCAGATAGAACAGGCAGGCAAATTCTTTTGGAAAAGAGGTTTTTTCAATTGCTTTTTTAGCGAAGCCGGCAAGTGTCCTGCAGGCTGAATTCTGTGCAAAGCCAAACCTTCCGTAAAAGGGCATCATCGGTGGAGGGCTTGCCACCCAGAGGTTTTGCGAAACTTCCCTTATCTGGTTTTTTCTTTCAACCTTTGGCCTGTATGTCGGGTCCTTGATTGCCGAAAGGTGGGTGAAGGGTGCCTCTATGTAGATGACTTTTGACCCCTGTGATGCAAATTTCTTTGCAATCCTGTGTTTTCTTGTCGGGAGATCGTCAAAGTCCTGGGATGAAAAAATTATCAGCGGGACGTTCATATCCTGTATGTTGGCTCAAGTTTTTGCAGGAGTTTTATGATCGAAGGTCTGTCAACTCTTGCAGCAGCTTCCATCACCAGCTTGATGTTCTCCTCAAAATCTTCCGGGTCGTTTGTGTCCGGCTGGCACATGAACATGCCTTCCAGTTTTTGAGCCCTCTTCTGCTCGGCCTCTGTCAGGAGCTCCTCGCTCATCTTTTCGCCTTCCCTGGGTTTTGTGAAGGTGATTTTATAGTCGACACCTTCCCTGTATCCGAGGATTTTTGCGATTGCCTTTGCCAGGTCGACTATGAAAACCGGCTTGCCGGCATCAGGAACGTAAACTTCAGCCTTCTGGGCTATTTTTGACGCTCTGACGATGAAGCTCGAAGCTTCGTCCCTTGTGATGAAGTATCTGTTCATCTGGGGTGATGTCACTGTCAGATGGCCGGAGCGCAGGAGCTGGCGCTTGAATGTGTAGACCACGTTTCCATTTGAATCAAGCACGTTCTCGAACCTGACAATACAGTATCTGCCGGGATTCTCCCTGGCATGTCTGACTATTATCCTCTCGGCCACTCTTTTTGTTGCACCCATGACATTCGCAGGGTCGGCGGCCTTGTCGGTTGAGATGAATGTAAAAAGCTCAACGCCGTGCTTTTTTGCCATCGCGAGTGCGTTCATTGTTCCGCCGATGTTGGTTGTAACTGCTTCTTCAGGGAACTTTTCCATGAGCGGGACGTGCTTTCTTGCTGCAACGTGGAACATTGTCTGTGGATGGTATGCGTCCATGATTGACGACAATCTGGAGAGGTCCCTGATGTCTGTGACTATGGCTGTTTTGTTTGCAAACCCGTCAATGCTAAGGTCGAGGTCGACCTCGTAGACGCCATTTTCCGAGTTGTCCAGCAGGACAAGGTGTTCAGGGCCAAATGATGCGACCTTTATTGCAAGGTCAGACCCTATTGAACCACCAGCCCCTGTGATCATGACCCTTTTCCCCTTGAGATAGTCGCCATCACCCGGGGTTGAAGGTGGGCGTTTTGGGAAAAGACCTGTTTCCATGAGCCTTTTTATCAGCTCATCGTCGCCAACCTCCCTTTTTATGATGCACCCTTCCGGGAGGAGTTGCAGCGGAACGGAAAGCTGGTCGCAGAACTTGTGGACATTGCATGCGTGGCCAACATCGGAATAGGCAAGCACAAGGTCGATCTGGCCAGCATATCTTGCCAGCTCATCCGGGTTGCGCAGGACGCAAGCCACCTTGTAGACATCGGATTTCTCAAGCTGTTTTACCAGCCCCTCCGAACCTTCGCCGACGATAGCCACCCTTATCATTTGAGCACCTTTTTAATTTCCTGTGCCTTCTCGTGGGCCTCGATGATTGTGCCAATGACTGCTTCCTGCTGGGCGTCAGTCATTGTTCCAAACAGTGGCGGACATATCATCTCTTCCGAGAGCCTTGTTGCCACGGGGCAGTCCTGTTTGTTGTTTGCAAAATAAGTGTGGTTGGAAACTGCAGGGTAGAAATATTTCTTGCACTCAAAGTTTTCCCTTGCCATGACCTCGGCCAGTTCGTCCCTTGTGAGCCCGAACTTGTCTCCGTTTACCCTTATGGCAAAGTCCTTGTAGGAGCACCTGTCTTTTGGGTCAATCTTCTGGAACGACAGTCCAGGGACTTTTGAAAGTTTGTCCTTGTAGAGCCTGACCCTGCGGTTTCTCTCGTCTGATTCCGACTCGAGCTTTGTCAGTCCCCATCTGCCAAGTATGGCGTGGAGCTCAGACATTCTGCCATTCAGGCCCGGATAAACCATGTCATGCTTTCCGGGTGCCGTGCCATATTCCCTGAGTATCCTCAGGTTTATGGCCATGTTTTCGTCGTTTGTGGTGACAAAGCCGCCTTCGCCGGAGGTCAGGAGTTTTGTTGGTGTGAGCGAGAACGAAGAGGCTATTCCTTCCGAGCCGATACCCTTTCCCCTGTGGAGGATTCCAAAGCCGTGTGCGGCATCAAATATTACCGGAACACCGGTTTTTTCTGAAAGTGAAACGACCTCGTCAACACCCGTCGGGTTTCCGAAGATGTGGGTGCAGAGAATGGCAAGCGTGTCAGAGCGGAGTTTTTTCTGTGCGTCTTTGACATCGATGTTGAAAGTCTCTTCATCTGCGTCCACAAATACCGGGTCGAGTCCGGCCCACAGTGCGGCCGAGGCTGTCGCGAGGAAGGTGAAGCTTGGAACAAGAACGGTGCGCCTGTCTTCATGCCTGAGCCCCTTGCTCCACTTGAGCGATGCGAGTGCCAGTGTAAGCCCAACCGTGCACGATGAAACACCAACAGCGTATTTTACGCCAAGAACCTGGCAGACTTCTGCCTCGAACTCGGATAGCTGGTCGCCCTTTGTGAGTATGCCGGAGGCAAGCGAGATGGTGAGCCTTTCGGCGATGTTTGCAAGTTCTGGTAGCGGCGGCCGGCAAAGCGGTATCTTTCCTGGGTAATGGCCGGGGCCACCTAGTGTTTTGAGTCTGTTCATTTGCATTCCTCCAGTGCGTCTGGGTTTGCAACACCGTCAAGCCTGGAAATCGGATCGTCCGGTTCGGCGTCAGAATAGACGGTGTTTGGTTTTGCTATTGTAGAGAAGGTCATGAATATGATCTTCATGTCGGTTGCGAAAGTCACATGGTCCGCGTACCAGCAATCGAGCTCGATTTTTTTTGGCCAGGAAATGTTGTTTCTGCCGTTGACCTGTGCCCAGCCGGTTATCCCTGGCTTGACCAAGAGGCGTTTTTTCTGTTCCTCATTGTACCTCTTTGCCTGGTAGATCATTGATGGTCTTGGGCCAACAATGCTCATGCTTCCCTGGATGACGTTGAAAATTTGTGGCAGTTCGTCGAGAAAGCTCCTGAGGTGTTTTCCGACCTTTGTTATTCTTGGGTCGTCCTTGGCGGTGTATATTCCGGTGCCTATGTTTGCGGCGTTCTTGACCATTGTCCTGAACTTGACGCAATTGAAGGGTTTTTCACCCTGCCCCATCCTTTTTTGGATAAAAAACACGGGGAAGCCATCGTCAATGACGATGGCCAATGAAATAAACAGGAGTAACGGGGAGAGGACAATGGTCCCCAAAACTCCCAGGACTAGGTCTTCTATACGTTTCCAAGCTGGGTTAATGATTTTCACCTGGCCTCCACTCAGCCCTGTAAATCGGAAAGAAACTCACGGACTGGGGGTCAAAATCTTCATGGGAGCAATTATGCTCATATTCAGTCTTAAGTTCAATGAGTTTTAGGTAGAGATCGGGTATGTGGAGCCTGTCATAGATGAAAAAGTCTTTCTCGAGCTGTGAAAAGTTCAGCTTGAACAGATATGTGCCGTCTTCACCGCCGGCGCCGCCTCCGAGCACAAAGCTGTGGCACCCGCGCTCCTTGCATTTGAGCAGCATGTCAAAAAACAGCAAATTGTTTGGCCTGAGTTCCTGATAGTCCCTGTTTGTAGCGGAGAGGTATGAATATGCCACACCGCCATGCTGGATTATTATTATCGAGGCCACGAGTTTTTCTTCAAAATAGGCACCAAGGATGAAGCAGAATTTCTCGTCCATCCGCTCCATTGCCTCGAAAAAACTTTTTGGAAAGTAGTATCTTTCGGCCGCTGTGTGATACTCCATGGTCTGGTAATAAAGCGGCGGGAACTGCTCAAAACCCTCGGGGCCCATTTCTCTCACGGAAACGCCGTCCCTGACTGCCTTGCGCATCTTCTTGCGGCCTTCCTTGGTCATTCCGGCCTCAAGCTCTTCAGGTGTTTTTGTGAGATCGACCCAGACAACCTTGCCCATTCTCCTGACATTGTAGCCAGGGCCAAGGTTGGTGTTTGAAAGAAGGACCTGGACCCTTCCGAATTCTGTTACAATACGCCTTCTTTTACAAAATTCCCCAAATTCTTCGTTGAATTGTTTTACAATGTCGTAGGGGACACCATCTTCAAAGTTGTGGAAGATTCCGCCATACTCTGGTGAGGTTATGTCAAAGCACGGACCAAGCTCTTCCATTATTTTTTTGCCGAATGGCAGTTCAATGAGCGGCCTGACCAAAAAAGGGTAGAAAATGACCTTGTCGCCAAATTCTGCATAGACTGCTTCAAATGAATATGGGTATGACGCTTCCCACATCTTTCCAAGCTCCGGATGAGCATAGCAGTCAGCGGAGGGGACTTTTTTTATAACCTCGAGCCATTTGTCCCTGTCCCTTGTGGTCAGGCTTTGCATCATGTGGTAATAAGCTCTTCTTTCAAAAGACCCATCAGGTTCTCGTCCACATACTCCCCACCCCTGAAATTCTGGCGCCTTAGAACACCCTCGAGTTTGAACCCGACCCTTTCATAGAGCTTTATTGCTTTATCGTTTGTGGCCAGGACAGTTAGCCAAAGCCTTACCATTCCGAGCTCCTCGATAGCAAACTTGACCAGTGCGGTTGTGGCGTCGGTGGCATAACCGCCGCCCCTGTACCTTGGATCGCCAATAAAAATGCCAAAACCACAGTGCCGGTTTATGAAATCTATATCGTAAAGGCCAATGTTTCCGATGTACTCACCGGAATCGGCCTCTATTGCAAACCTTTTGTTTTTCCTGTCGCCCCGCACTCTTTCGAGCCAGAGTTTTTCATCTTCCAGGGAAACGGGAAAATGCCATCCAATCAGGTTCTGCTGGATGGACTTATCGTTCCTCCATTGCACAAGCTTTGGAAGATCGTCGTCTCCGATGGCTCTGATCAGGGTCTTGGTACCTACGATCAAGGTTACCTCCAATCTAAGATAATTTATGTTGCTTGCTCATTTTGGTCAAGTCAATTGCACCTACTTGCAAAATATTTTAACAATTTTTTCGGCATATTGTGGCCTGCTGATCCCAAATATTTTGTGGAAAGATATTTTTTAGTCTTGCTGCAACATCTTTGATTGCAAAAAACTGGTTTTAGATTTTTCTACCTGAGCGATTGTTGTTTTTAGTAGAGATATTTTTAAATGTCGTTTTTCATCAAATCGAATATTTAAATTTTGTAAATCTTTTGTGAGGGTTTGTTTTTTCACAACTACCAAAAACATTCTAATTTCTGATGGCTACTTGATTATGCTGAAAAATGATGATAAACCCTGTTTTTATTTTAGTTTTATATATAAATAATAATTATTATCAAAATATGCCATAATTATTTGCACCATTCTATTTTTAGAATATTATTAAAATGTAATCGATATGGAAAATAAGAATTGTAAGAAAACAAATCGCCCAAAAAAGGCCAGATTTTTTGACGGGGGGTTCTCTCTGGACTGGCAGATGAATACCGGATTACCTTTAAAGCAGATTTATCTTTTTGAAAAAACCTGCACTGTGCTGAGCAACGAAGTTGTTCTTGGGTTCGATTTTGCAACCATGAAGAAAAATTGGCAAATGGATGAATGTGGCCCTATTTTGTTTGTGCTTCCACTCCAGAATGGTCTGGCAGTTTTTGGGCAGGACGGGAGTAGTGCTGTTTTAGACAGTTTGACCGGGGAAGTCAGGTGGCGCAAGGAAACAGGATTGGCCGCAACGATGCCCCTGTTCTGTTTTGACAAGCTTTTTATCGCAACAAGCAATACTCTTTTGTGTCTTGACGCTGCCGATGGCCATATCATCTGGGCCTTTGAGGCGCCAGAGAACATTATCGCTGGGCCTTCTTGCCGCGATGGAAATATAGTTGTTGCCGATTCTGGTGGGCATGTGTTTTGTCTTGCTCCGCCCCAATAAACATCATTAGTGTTGTTATTATTTTACAGGCCCCCAATTTGGGGGCCTGTGTTTTTTTGTGTCATATTTTCTCGAATGGAAGCAGGATTTCAGTTACCGGACCTTGGGGATCATTCGGTTCTGTCAAATAGATTTCTCTGGGCGGAAGCGATATTTTTAACCCTTTTGCCTGCATCTGGTCAAAACCAAATTTGTAAGCCTGGCCTAATCCGCTGTAGGGCCCTTTGTGGATGATTGAGAGCGCTTTTATGCCCGGCAAGGTCATGGTGGCACCTGAAGATACAGGAACGCATACCTCCATGTCGGCCGGTTCTGGTGCGCCTTCGCTGTGATACAAAACAAACGGGGCACCGCTACAATTACAGCCAGCTTTGAAAAATGCCTGCCGAATCATCTCCCCGATCTCGGAGTACATCCCGATTTTTCTGATCGAAATGACTTGCATTGGTTTTATTTCTTTTATCGTCGATTCAAAATTCATTGTTACCTCCAGAAGTGATTTGTTTTCGATGAGCTCCCTGCACAATTTCTCTCTCCGCTGGTCCTTACCGATCCTCTCGCCGAGGCGCCTCATGTGCTCAAGGACGATGTCTTCCGGGAATTGCCCTTTTTTCATTGCCTCAAGGAGGCGCGCAATCTCCCCAAGTGGCATATCAACATCTCTGAGTTTGGCAATCATTCGACCTGATAAAACCTGGCCATCCGTGTAATACCTGTAGAGATTGTCGCCAACAAATTCAGGGGATAATAATCCTATTCCATCATAGTGGCGAAGCATCTTTGCGCTGATTCCAGTTATTCTTGAAAACTCACCTATTGTGTAGCGGCTCATCGTTGTCACATTCTGGCCCTTCCCATAATGGGAAGGTCAATAGGGTTATTTTAAATGTCCATGTGGGTTTCACAAGAGAAATATAAAATTATTGAATGGTGGGAATACTTATTTTCTGTTTTCGCTTGAATGCCTTGGATGCTTGATGGTGGATGTTTCCAAGGACCTGATTATTTCTTTTGAGATCTGACAATCACCTTTTATAATGTCTTGCACTTTTTTTGTGATCTGGTTTACCCGATCTGGAACAATACCGTAATAAGCCCACTGCCCTTCGCGCTCGACTTTTACAATACCCTGGTATCTCAACACCCTCAGATGTTGAGATACTCCAGCCTGTGGGAGCCCAAGTGCATCAACAAGCTGCCCCACACAAAGCTGGTCATATTTTGAGAGAAGGGCAAGAATGGTGAGTCTTGTTGGTTCAGCGAGCGCTTTCAATCCACCTTCGAGGCTGAAATTATTTCCGGTTGTTCTCATTTGCATAATATGTTAGAATCCGTAACAGCAATGAGAAGCACAGAAAAGTTTAAAATTGTAAATAAAAATTTACAAATAATCAGTTTAGGAGTAATAATTTTAGCTCTCGTTTTTTCAATCAAACCGATCCTTGCTGAGCTAAAATTGCACATAGAGGTTCCAGTTTCAGGTCTTCACACCAGAAGCGAAACAATTGATGTCATAGGAACAATTTCTGACTCATCCATTGCCCAGGTCAAAGTCACTTTTGATGGGGCCACAATTGGTGAAATGAACCTTCAGTGCAAGGATGGAAGGTTTCAGACCCAAAAAGAACTGGGTTCTGGCAAAACAGTTGTGAGCGTATTTGCCAAAGATAAAGCTGGAAATCAGACGGAATCAGGAGTCGTGGTCTTCAGGGACTGCACGGTCAACACGGTCCTTGGCTCCAACAAAGCCTTTGTAAATGCAGATGAGGAATGGCTTCTCAATCCAACGCAACTCATCTCAAACAGGTCCATGGTGCCTTTGAGGGATTATTGCCAGTTTTTTGGCGCCCAACTCACCTGGGATGCTCCCACCAGAAAACTGGTGATGACTCTTGGTAGAAGAAAAACCCAATTTCAGATTGGGTCATCCAAAGCAACGGTAGACGGTAAACCTGCATCAGTTGACCCTGTGCCACAGATCATCTTTGGCTCCACCTATGTTCCGGCAAGGTTTTTCGCACAGGCAATCGGCGGCGGTGTCGGGTGGCACAAAGAGTCAAAAACCCTTTCGGTTTCTGTGCCATAATTCTTCTGGACGATTATGCTTCAAAAATAAAATATTACTTTGTCACACTATTCATCAAAATACTTGATTAGCTACTTCTTGTTGTCATTTTCAGGCAAGATACGCCTGACTTCGGGTTTGTAAAACACAATTTTATCTTTGCTATTGCGTTGGTCAGTGACTTTCCCGTGATCAAGGATTATCCCGGGTGTTTTGTCATTGATTCTGTCTATATAAACATTCTCAAATACTCTTGTGACATCGCATTCGTAAACACCTTTGGTGGTGTTGAATACAAGGTGAGTTTTGGGGGGAACATATATTCCATTAACAACTTTTCCAGGAGGTATGTAATCTGGATTGATACGTGGGTCAACGTAACGCTTAGTTACTACATTCTCCCTTACTATTTCTACATCAGACAACAATTTTCCTGGGATGTCCTCAAGCTCGTAGATCAAAATCATATCAACCATGGGGGAAGAATCATTATCAAATGAGAACGCCATCTTATTGTAGTCAAGCGCAATTATTTTTATTGCACCATCAACTTCTTTGTAGAAAAAGGAAACACTAGAGCCACGTTCACTAAAGACATAATTCTTCTTGTATAGACTTTTTGAAGTATTGATAACTGGCAGCGCATCATAAGATCCCTGAACTATTTGCATATATTCATAAGTATCAATGCCACCATGTTCAAGTAAGATGCCGTTGTTTGTAAGTATTGTTCCTGATGGGCGTGGCGTGTTTTTAAGGCCAGGGAATTTTATGCAAACAATGCTATCTTCTTTATTTCCTTTGTTGTTTTGGTAATCATAGTCATAAAGGTACTCACCATCGTAAAGTATGCCTATTTCGCTGTACCGTCCTTCTTCGAAAAATATTCCTTTCTGAGGAAAAAAAGCTTTATTGACAGGTTCTTTTTCATGAAGGTAGTACTTTGTTTGTGAAGAAGCAGAATATAGATACTGACCATCATATATCACATCGGGTGAGAATAAAACAGGATTTCTAAAAATTGCTGACTTAACTTGTTTTCCATCTTGGTTATATGCCTCATAAACACGTTTGTCTTTTGAGAGAAGATATATATTGTCATCTACTAGGTTAAAATCATTATTTATTATATCCTCACAGGCAGTTTTTATCTCCCAATTTTGTGAAAATTCAATCTTCTCATAAGGTGAATGAATGCAAGACAGATATATATTGTTATTTTTTGGGTATGTATAAACAAAATTTATCCCCAACAATAAAGCATCGTCCTTAGACCTTATTCCATAATAATTCCAAGCAATTGGATTTGCTTTCAAATCAAATGCCTTAAATAAGGTGCCATCTCCGAGCTTATAAAAAAGAAGCTTTGATTTGTTCAATAAAGCTCCGTAAAGTAAATTCGGATTGCCCATTTTGAAAAGATACTTTTCTTTATCCTGATCATTAGGGATCACCTTTTTTGGTTCACTGCTCACTTTTCTGACAGGCAGATGTGTATCTATGCCAGAAAATAAACTTGAGCATGAAGATAAAAGAAATATCATCGCAAGAAAGATGCCCAAGGAGAGAATTTTATGTTTTATTCTCATTTTATCTGGCACCTCCTGCCAGTGCTATAACGAACGCAAGGATGATAAATAGTTTTTTATTTTTCATTTTCCTCCACCTTGACCATATGCACATATTACTCAAATCGTTTCTTTCAAGCAAACCTTCTTCTTTTTAAATGACTTCTTTCTATCGCTGATTGTTATTGCAAGCCAGATTTTCCTCTTGTTTTTGGATTCCATTTCCACTGGGAACGCCCTGCAAGCGTTATTGTGCAAATAATCCCTTCCATTTTTCTAATTCTCAATTAAACATTTGAACATTTAACCTTTATTATAAACATAAGATTAAATATTGGCTATAAATTAAAAATAAACAATCTTCAAATCTTGCCAGCTTTATCATATTGACTTTGCAACAAAAAACATAAATACTTAAGAATGCCAAGGAGGCGAAATGAAGATTAGGGTTTCTGCAATCTGCGCTGTTCTTGTTTTGTCGATTCTTGTTTCTCCTGCCGGAACAATGTCGATATCTACACCAAAGGGAGAAAAATTTTTAATAGCCGATGCCACAGAAATGGAATTTAGTCCGGCAATAAACGGAAACAATGTTGTCTGGTTCCAGAAGCTGGAAACAAACTGGGGCTACAGGGTCATGCACAAGGACCTTAACACAGGGATCATCACCCAGATATCAAGAAATGACGAGTACCTTCCATATATCGAGATGGGCCACGATCTTTACATCACCAATAAATACTGCTACTGGCTTGCTGCCAATTATGACACGCACACGGTGATTGTGGTTGTCTATGATTTCAACCAGAAACGCGACATAATCTATGATTATTCCCAAGAAAAAAAGTATCTTTCATGGCCAACGGTGCATGATGAATACTTGTTCTTCTGGCGCTATGACAGCAGAGCTAGGAAGTTCGAGCTGATGATGGACAAGCTCAACACGCCGCAAAATCCGAAGGTTGTATTTGTTTCCCCCTATGCTGGTGTTTCACCGATATTCGCAAACGAGGGCTATGCCACATGGACTGACAGCACGGATGTTTACCTCTATGACATAAACCATGAAAAAGTGACCAAAATTACTGACACTCCGGATTCAGAGTATTATGCAATGATACAAAACGGCATAGTATGGTACTCACTTTACGAAACATACCCGGAAATAAGGCACACCCTGTATGGCTACAGGATAAAAGAGGGGACATACTTCAAGGTGCATGAGAGAACTGGTCAGTACTGGCAATACCTTGCGTTCAACCCTGACAGCAGATTGACAGTCTTTCTGGAGTACTATTATGAGGGCCAGTATGAGTACAGTTCAATATGGGTCTATGACCAGAAAAAGGGCACATTAAAGGAAATTGCAAAAGACAGGTCGTACAACATGCGCTGGGGTCATGGCTGCTCTTCAAAGGATGTTGTTGTCTGGATGCAAAGAAATGCTTCGGGTAAAGGCGACCTGAAGCTGTATGATTACAACAAAGATACTACATACACACTGACAGATTCATCAATCTTCTACTCCTGTGTGCCAAAGATAGACAACAAAACCATTGTCTGGATTGAAATAGCCTATAACGGCGGAAACTGGACCAAGCAAATATGCGGCTTCACTCTCAAGGGCGAGTAGGGCAAGCAGGCTAAACAAAAAATTGTTTTTGCAATAACAGATCTGGAAGATTTTTTATACCATTCAATTCCGGATGCAAAAGTGTTATCATTTCAAATATGAGAAAACTGCTGGCCTTTGCGCTTGCGCTGGTCCTTCTGTTTGCAAGTGCCGGGGCCCTTTGCGCAGAAGCGCCTGTCGGAATGGCGTCTTTCATGGCAATGGCCACCCGCTCTTCGGCCGGCAAAACAGTTGTTGGCCTGAACAGGAAGGTGCCGCTTTTCTGGTTTGACGGCAAAACCTTCTTCATCTGTGAAATAGAAACGGCAAAAACCAAAGACGGGGCAGAGTATAAAAAACCAAAGACGGACAAGGAAGGCAAACCTGTCATCTGCGCGCCATCCTCAAAAGATTTCACAAAAAAGGCCCTTCAGTCGCTGACAAGCGGAATATACTGCGTTCTTGAGCCCCAGGAAGCAGTGGCAATCTGCGTTCGCCTTGAGAATACATGCCTTTATGGTGTTTTTTCAAAACAGGGGGCAATAAGGTTCAGCCAGATTGGAACCGACCGCGCCACAAAGATAGGCCTCACAAAACCAAACATGGTCTACATTCTGGACCAGGACTATAACAGGCTTGTTCTCTCGCTTGGGAATCCTCAAAAAGTGGTCTCCCAGGAGGCACCAAATCCGGACGCCGCAGACCCGGAGAAATGTCTGGGGATAAAAGACGTACTGCCCTACGAATG
>JAKIZT010000019.1:0-16790 GCA_022707885.1 Caldisericales bacterium
CAAGGGCGACAGATACCTGAGCACAAACCTCTTCAAGTCTGTATGTGCCAAATGCCCACCATGATACAGCTCTTCAAAACCAATTGACAAAACATTTATACTCTATCTGTAGGGGGGTAAAAAATGAAAAAGTTGCGTTTCTATGTCGTCATTTTTGTTGTTGTGGCGTTGTTCTCCGGTTGTGGCCAGGTGACTCCACCAGATAATGGCGGAGACAATAAACAACCAGAAAATACCGAAAAGAGAATATACTGGTTTGATGACAATACAAGAACAGAGACCAAAATGGGGATTGTGTATAGTGTAAATCTTGGCTACAAGGACAAGCGGCAGGAATTCGAGATACCAAAACCAGAACCACAATCTGACTATGTTTTGAAAACTGGTTTTGTGTTTTATCCATATGTGAATATTGTTTCCATCTCCAAAAACAAAAAGTTCATTCTTTTTTCAGCAGAGTTTGGCAAAGGTTTTGACATTGAAAACGGTGAAACTCACCTTATTGATGGCAAAAAAGTTTATTTAATAAGGGTTAGTGAATATTCCGTTTATGAGCTCTCAACAAAGGAATTTCACTACATAGGTGCTTCATGTCAATATATATTTGATTACAATTATAGTAGAGCAAATTATAAAGAAATCGGCCACAAATACTACCCTGCTGGCTGGCTGGACGATGAGCTCCTGCTTGTAGAAACCACCAAGGATGAAAAGATGTACACAATGGGGCAGGATGCTGCAGTAAAGATTGAAGAGGTCCTGTCAATCGAAGTCCCGTACGCCACCGCAAAGGCAGTGTCATTCTCTCTGAAGGATTTCACGCTTTCCCCAACAGACAAATTCAAACCACTGAAACCATGGACTTCGTATTCTGACACCCAGACAGGGATAGTTGGCTACTTTGATCCTTTCTATCCATTCAGGCAATTCCTTTTTATTGATTACCCAACATATGGTTCAGTTGTCACCACCCTGACAGATTTCAAGGGTGAAAAAACCTATGACCTTTATGAACTGGCCAAAGAAGCCCTCCCCAAAGATTATGTATTGGGAGATTCCAAATTCTGTGGTGCAATGGTTGACCAGAATGGCAGAAGGATGTGCTATTACTGCATGCAAGGATACCCAAAAGAAATCCTCAAATACAAACCCAATGATCCTGTCTGGAGAGAAAGCTATCCACCCATACCCAGAGAAGAGTATGTTGTCTTTGGGCTTGACTTTGATACAGGCAAGATAGAGAAGTACATGACAACGGACCAGATTATCTCTGAGGTGAAAAGACTGTATGGAGAACAACACAAAAATGTAGAAATACTTATAAGAGGTTTTGGAGGTGTTGCAGATGGAATAACAAAAGAAACTGGACCATTGATCACTATTGGCTGTGTTATTATGCATAAAATTGATGAAAGCAGTAAGAATATAACCTATGTGTATAAATTTGTTGGTTCCAAACTTGACAAACTAGAGGTAGTAGAAAAAGATTATATGATGTCACCATTCTTTATTAGATAATATGAGAAGATTATTTTGAAATCGCTGAGGGCACCAGATGAAAACAAGAAATAGCAGCGCTACTGTTTTGGTCTTGCTCGCAGTTTTTGCACTCCTTCTCTCCAGTTGTGGCCAGGTGACTCCACCAGATAATGGCGGAAATGGTGGAGACAATAAACAACCAGAGAATGCCGAAAAGAGGATATACTGGTTTGATGATAACGCAGGAACAGAGACCCAAAGCGGAATTGTGTATAGTGTAAATCTTGACTACAAGGACATGCGGCAGGAATTCGATATACCAAAACCAGAACCACAATCTGACTATGTTTTGAAGTCTGATTTGGATTTTGGTGTTGGCTCGTTGTCAATGATCTCCATTTCCAAAAACAAGAAATTTATTTTCGCTTCGGCCGAGGTTATTAAAAATTTTGACGTTGAGAACGGTGAAACTTACCTTGTTGACGGCAAAAAAGCCACACGCATTATAGTAACTGAATACTTCATTTACGAACCCTCAACAAAGAAATTTCACTACGTTGGTGCACTGTGCAGATATGAATTTAGTGCCTTCCCACCAGAAACCATCAAAGAAATCGGCCACAAATACTACCCTGCTGGCTGGCTGGATGATGAGCTTTTGCTTGTAGAAACCACCAAGGATGAAAAGATGTACACCGAGGGGCAGGATGCTGCAGTAAGGATTGAAGAGGTCCTGTCAATCGAAGTCCCGTACGCCACTGCAAAGGCAGTGTCATTCTCCCTGAAGGACTTCACGCTTTCCCCAACAGACAAATTCAGACCCTTGAAACCCTGGACTTCATATTCTGACACAAACACAGGGATAGTTGGATATTTTGATCCTTTATATCCATTCAAACAGTCTCTTTTTATCGATTACCCAACATATGGTTCAGTTGTCACCACCCTGACAGACCTTAAGGGTGAAAAAACCTATGACCTTTATGAACTGGCCAAAGAAGCCCTCCCCAAGGATTATATATTGGGAGATTCCAAATTCTGTGGCGCAATGGTTGACAAGGATGGCAGGAAGATGTGTTACTACTGCATGCAAGGATACCCAAAAGAAATCCTCAAATACAAATTTAATGACCCTGTCTGGAGAGAAAGCTATCCACCCATACCCAGAGAAGAGTATGTTGTTTTTGGGCTTGACTTTGATACAGGCAAGATAGAGAAATACATGGACACTGACAAGATAAATTCCGAGGTACAGAAGTATGCCAAGCTTCCAATTAAGTCTGGCGATCTGATTACAGTGGCTCCATACATTCTTGATGGTTTTACAAAAGAGTCTGGGCCGATGTTTTTATTCTTTTATGTCGTATCACACTTTGATGAAAATGGCATGCGGTTAAATTCAGAGGAATTTTACTTCCTGGCACGTGGTTCCAAACCAGATAAGCTCGAGAAGATGGAAATTCCTATTTCCATAATGTATAAAAAAGAGTTTATTAGATGATGTTTCAATATTAATGCTGAATTCATTTTGAAATCGCTGAGGGAGACACCAGATGAAAACCAAAAATAGCAGCGCTACTGTTTTGGTCTTGCTCTCCAGGTCCAACTAGTTGCTAGAAAAAAGAAGTGGATGATTGGACATTCTTTTTCTGCAGAGTCGTGGGTAAAAACCTGGATAAACTGGAGAAAACCGGGCTTGATGATAAAACAAAATTGAACCCGTCGTTTTTTATTAGATAACTTAAATGTCTTGACCTACTTCAATAATTCTTGATCCTGCTGCCCTTGTCGGCATCTATTGCCAAGCAGTCGCTGGGGGGATATCATGTGAGAGCACCAGTTAAAAAAGGAGGGTTTTATGAGGAACAAGGTTCTGGCTTTTCTTATTTCTTTTTGTGTTTTGTTTACGATGGTCCCCTTCAGTGGCAATGCCAAATCGGTGACCCCAAAATCGTGGCCCCAGTATGCTTGTGATTCGGCCCACAGCTCGGTTGCCGCAGACGTCTGGGATTATGACAAATACGACAGCGAGGCATGGAACTTCACAATGCGCGGGGCAAAGGGCTGGTCAAGAAACCCGGTTGTTGACCAGGGGAAGCTTGTAATCGGAGATGCTGACAATACCTACTGCATCGATGTCTCAAGCGGCAAGGCGCTCTGGACAAAATCCATGGATGATGAAGTAGCCTCAAGCTGTGCAATAAGCGGCGACATGGTGCTTGTGCCCACAAAATCAAACCTGGTTGGCCTTTCTTTTGCAAATGGCGATGTGAAGTGGAAAAGTCCTGTGACCGGACAGAACATTTCCTCACCAACAGTCATGGTCGATGAAAAAGGCAGCAACTGGCTATACCTGACAAGCTCGCAGGTTTCCGGTCTGGCCTACAAGTTCAACCTCGACCTCAAGGCCGAAGTCTGGAGGCACCAGACTGACAGTGCATGCGTCGGCGGAACAGCCATAAATGTTGACACCGGAAGGGTTGGAGTGGCCGCCCACAACAAGATAGACCTTGTGGCAGACACAGATGGCAAAACAACAGATTCCTTTGCAATCCAGGCCCAGACGTTTGCTTCGACTGTCTCATTCAAGAAATACTGCGTGTTTACAATGCAGACCGGCGAAGTCATCGTGCTGCCAAAACCTTCCCAGGTAAGCAACTCAAAAATCCTGCAGATGGGTGGAGTGACAAACTACCCGCCGGCAGTCGACGGTGATACACTCATTCTGGGTAGCGAGGCAGGCAGGCTAGTAAAATTTGACGAAACCGGGACCATTATCTGGGACAAAACCATGCCAGGCCCGATAACAGCAGGTTGCACAGTGATGGGTGAAGTTGTCCTGGTGCCGGTCGGGAGCCTTGACAACCAGGATACTTCCGGCGTTTACGTCATCAAAGCAGCGACGGGTGAAATCATCAAGAGCATCCCGCTTGACGCAAAATACGTCTTCCAGCCGATTGTTGCATGGAATCGCCTGTTTGTAGAATATGGCGACAACATCGATTTCAAGAAAAGAACTCTCTCCTGCTATGGAAGACCGCCGGACCCTGTGGATGTTCCGCAAATCAGGATGGAAAACAACAACTTTACGGCAGAAGTCCCGTACAAGAGCAGCATCTACAAGCTTGTGAACATCTACAACACCGGCAAGACCGACCTCATGATGACGTTCTCAAGCGACCCGTTCCTCTCCACCACAATCAACCAGGTCTCACTGAGGCCCGGAGAAAGGTTCACGCTGACAATCCTTGTCAGTGCCGGCAACAACAAACCTGGCAACTATACTGGACAGATAATAATTACAAACACTGACTCAAAACTGGGAAGCCAGCAACTTGGAATCGTAACTGCCAACATAATCATCAAGGAAAAACCTCCGGAACCACAGCTTTGTCTGGACAACAACTACTTCAATGTGGAACTCCCCTATGGTGGAACAGTCTATGAGTCCGTTTCACTGTACAACTGTGGACAAACACAACTTGACCTGCACTTCTCGTCTGATCCATACCTTTCGCCAAATGTCTCAAGAATCTCCCTGAGGCCAGGCCAACACTACGATCTGAATGTACTTGTAAATGCCGGCTCGCAAAATCCCGGCAAATACCATGGATTGCTCAACGTCATCAACAACGATTCAAATTATGGCGAGAAACAGCTTGGCCTGATTTCTGCAGACATCACCATCAGGCAACAGGACGTGCCGCCGTATCCTCCTTACAACACCCAGGCCACATGGGCCAGCGACCACGTTCGCATCAGCTGGAGCGCGCCACAAAGAAGCTCGACAGAAATCGTTGGATACATAATCTACAGATATGTAAACACTCTCACAGATAGTGGTTCGCCAACAGGCCCCCAGGTGACAAGGTATTCCTATGACGATTATTCCATACAGCACGGAATGACCTATGCTTATTATGTTGTTGCAGTTGGCAGGAACGGGAAATATTCAGATCCATCAAATGTAGCAACCGTAACGATCCCGGTCGACCTCCCGCCGGTCAGGAACCTTACCGCAAGGGTCATGGGCTTTGGCAACGCACAAGTTGTTTTAAGCTGGGAGTATGACCAGCCGGCAATGTTCAGGATAGAGCTGAATGGTATGGTCATTGGCACCACAATGGATAACAGCTTCACAGACCACAACCCTGGCCCGACAAAACTTAGATATACAGTTTACCCAACCCAGAGCGGAACCACTGGCCCAGGAAGCTCTGTGGAGGTCGACCTGACACCGGCACCCGTTGAACTCGGCCCAATCAACAACCTTACGGCAAGGGTCATGGGGTTGGGCAGTGCATCGGTCGTCCTTACTTGGCAATATAGCTCGCGAGACAATTCAAGAGTTGGCTTCAGGATCGAACTAAACGGCATGATGATCGGTACAACATACGACAACTCCTTTACTGACCACAATCCGCCAAGGGAAAGGAACGTTTACACAGTGTACGCGTTCAAGGATTCCAGGACGGGCCCGCCATCGGACGTTGTAGTTGACCTTTCTGGTGGCGGTGGGGAACCACCTCCAGGCGGAGAATTTCCGTCATCGCACAGACCTGCATATCCATACTGGATATAAACTTTTCAAGGAACAGGTTGATCAAAGGCGCCCTCTTTTTATTGGGGGCGCTTTTTTGTTTTGGAAAACAAATCTACAAATTTTGGGTATAATGTTACACGAAACAATTGGAGGGGATGAATAATGGCCAAACAAAAGATCATCGTCATTAGTGGTACGATAATTGTTACTGCTGTTATAGTAGTGTTGCTTATTGCCAGATTGACTCAAAATGGCAAATTGGTATCTCAATCAAATGGCAAATATCTACCTGTAAACTCCAAAATGGCAATATCCGAAATTTCGGATGATCCTGTTGACAGCGACAAATTCAGCTTTGTCATGTATCAGGAGATGCAAAATACTGGAAAGCTTTTTTATATAGGATGGGAAGGAAACAATACTGCTTTTGTTTTGAAAAGATACGACATACTATCAAAACAATTGACAAACCTCACAAACAGCGATTCCAGTATCCATAAAATTGTATACCCAGGTGGAAACAGGATTTATCTCTCAAAATATACCAGCAAAAACAAGCTATATGATCTGTATTCATATGATCTAACAAATCAACAATTAACCAATATCACCAACTCCGAAAACTATTCTGAAATAATAATTGGATATACAAATGAATATATGTTGCTTGATATAGCTAACCTAGCAACAAATGCCGATCCAAAACATAATAAATATTCAATATATAAAACTAGCAACAACACGTTTACAACTTTTCTCGATACTACAAACACAGTGCATGGCATGGAAATCAATGGAAATAAGATTGTCTGGAGCGAGGGAAAAAACGGCAACAGCGACATCTTCATGTACGACATAGTAACCGGCCACACATCAACAATATGTGACGATCCTTCCAATCAGGAATACCCTGACATCTCCGGTGATTATATTGTATGGTGCGACCATAGAAATGATTACCACAATTATGGCAAACCACGATCCAAAAAAGATGGCACCAATTTTGGAGACATATACGCATACAGAATTTCAACAGGTGAGACATTTCCGGTTGAAAATACAGACGATTCCTCGATATATCCTAAAATTTCAGGCAACATCGCAACATGGCACATGTCTAAAAAAGGCTCTGTGGGTGAATTGGCCACAATCATGGTGGCAGACCTATCTACGCCAAAAATCACCCCAATACCAGCCAGTAGCCAGATTTCGCACAAGTACCCTCCCCTGATCGATGGAGATCTGGTTGTCTGGACAGACATGAGGCAATACAAGCTTGGCAAAACGAATATTTATGGTTACAAGATCAGCACTGGAACTGAAATTCAACTCACAAGCACCAACGGAAGGGACAAAATCGAGTGGCTATCTTCCCCATACCTGGTCTACAACCACAATAATGACATCAAAAACCAGGATGGAAAAGGAGATTTGCACATCATCAAAATTCGCTAGCCAGCCCAGATCCCCCTTGACTTCAGCCATGCAAGCGAAGTTGCGGGTTCGGCCTCTATTGACCAGACAGCCATTGGCGCATGCTTCTCAAGCGCGGTTATGACCCTGTCCAGGTCAATGCTCCCCTGGCCAAGCGGAAGGTGCTCGTCTTCCTCACCATTGTTGTCATGGAGATGGACGTGGGTCAGCCTGTTCCCATACGCTTCAATCCACTCCCAGACTGGTATTTTTGAAAAGATGTTTGCATGACCGATGTCCAGCGTTATCCCGATCTTTGTGTTTTCAAGTTTTCTGTTGAGCGACAGAATGTCGTCCGGCCTGTCGTCATAAACGTTCTCAACATGGACCGAGAACCCTTCCGGGCAGATCTTGGCAAAGTCTGTCCAGAACTCGGCTGACCTGTCCACATAGTCCCATCTTCTCTGGGCCTTGCAGTTCATCCCGAAATGGGCCACCATCCTTGAACAGCCAAGCTCCTGGGCAACAAAAAGCGCCTGAGCCATTCTCTTTGCTGTTACCTGTTTTATCTGGGCATCCATGCAGCCGGGCATGAGACCAACAAATGGCCCATGCAGGCACTTTTCTCCAGAAAAACCCGAGAGTGCGGCCTTGTGCGATTCCAGCATAGCCTGAGATTTGTCCAGCGCAATCGAGAGGAAAAATGATTGTATTTCAATTCCAGTGCCGGCCTGTTTTATTGCTGGCAGCCTCTCCTCAAAATGCGTCATGTCGGACACGAGAAGGTTCTTCATTTATCTGGGCTTTCTTGCTCTGATGTGAAGGAAGAGGCTCACAAGCCTCGCGTCAGCAAGAGAAGGATATTTTTCGCAAACTTCCTCTGTTGGCCTTGGCTCTCCAAGTTTTTCTATCATAAAACCAGTATCAATCAAAAGATTTATCCATGAGCCAAGCGTTTTTCTGAAGCACGGGGTCTTGAATTTTGGATATTTATCTTTCAGTTCCTGTGGCGTGACGGCGAATATCCATTCCAGAATATCGCCACCCAGTTCATCAAAATACCCGCTAACGGCAAGTGCTTTTTTGTTACCATCTTCATCAAACACCCAAAACCTGACAGGTGCGTCAAAACATGGATGTGTTATTGAAAACTGAAGGAATCCTCCTGGCTTTAAGACCCTGAATGCCTCAGCAAGGACCTTTTCTGGTCCTGGAATGTCCATAAAGCTCATTGTTGCAACACAGAAGTCAAAGGAACTGTCCTCAAATGGGAGATCGAGAGCGCTCCCCAAAACATATTTTATGCCAAGTGGTTTTTCCTGTTCCACCGCTTTTGCGGCCTCAATAAAAGTTGGCGATATGTCCAGGGCAGTCATGGAGGCACCCAGAGAAGCAAAAACCCTTGTGTTATTGCCTTCGCCACAGCCTATGTCCAGCCCCTCAAGACCCCCAATTTCTGGAAGCATGGCCACAAAACCCGGCGTATTGAACTGGTCACGACAAATGTCGTAGCCAAGCCTGGAAAGGTCCGTCCACGCCCTGGCGTTTTCATCCCAATATTTTCCAACTTCCTTGTCATCCATGCAACTTATGATATCCCAACCATAATCATTAGGTAGTCTCACGAATGAGATTTTCCTTAATCTCACTTCTCTATGCTTCAAGAATGACCCAAAGCGTTGACAAATGTAAACGGAACACATATCAAAATGCTTGAGGATCTTTGAAAATTTCCTCAGGAGGATAAGAGATGAAAGAAAAGACCTGCACTGTATGTTCCGCATCCGAAAGCCACATGATGCCTATGTCAATGCTCAGGAAGCCAATCATAGATCTTATAAAAAAAGACCACCCGGATATTAATGAAAACGGATACATCTGCACCGAAGATCTGAACAAATATAGGGCCAGATATATTTCCAGCCTCCTGGAAGAAGAGAAGGGTGAACTCTCCAGCCTCGAAAAACAGGTTGTAAAAAGCATTGAGGACCAGGAAAATATCACAAAAAACCTAGGTGAACAAATCAGCAGAAAGGTAACTTTTGGTGAAAAAATTGCTGACAAGGTGGCCGATTTTGGCGGGAGCTGGACTTTTGTCATAATATTTTTTGCATCAATCCTGACATGGATGACCATAAATATCATAGCCCTCAGAAACCCGTTTGATCCGTACCCATTTATATTGCTCAACCTCGTCCTCTCCTGCGTAGCCGCAATCCAGGCCCCGGTAATCATGATGAGCCAGAACAGGCAGGAGGCCAGGGACAGGATGAGAGACGAAAATGAGTATGCAATAAACCTCAAGGCAGAAATCGAAATAAGACACCTCCAGGACAGACTTGACCATTTCATCATGAAGGAATGGCAAAGACTCCTTGAGATACAAATCGTCCAGACAGATCTTATAGAGGAATTAGCAGAAAAAGATGTATTGGGGGGGAATTTTGGAAAGCCAACCCGAAAGTAAGTAAAAGGTGAAGTAATCAAAAAAATCAGATAAATTACAATTTGAATTTAAACTACATAAACTGACACATATACAACCATTTAATTAAACGGGACCCTTTGTAGGCTCTCCACAAAAGAATTTATCAAAGAAGGTTTGTGGTCACAAGACATATAAGCGTTTGCATTTGTTGAATCAAATTGATACAATCGTATTAGGGGATTTTTGCACAAAAAGAGAAAGGGTTTGTAGTGGCTAGAAAAAAAGACCAAAAAAGATACTACTACGACCACGAGCCATACTACGCAAAGATTTGTTGCGAGGGTGGCACTGGGTGGCCAATTGAATCTGATGTATCTCAGAGGTTCCTTCTCAAATGGGCCAGGGAGCAAATCTTTCCTGAATATGCCACCATTCTGGAGGTTGGTTGTGGTGGCGGGGAGCTTGCAATCGAGTTGGCAAAACGGGGGGTAAAAGTTGAAGCCTGCGATCTTTCTGAAACAGCAATAAGGATATGCCAGTCCAAAAATCCACCAGAAAACCTGGCTTTCTTTGCTGCAAATGCTATGACACACAAGGGATATCCAAACCCTCCCTACGACTGGATCATAGCCAACCAGGTCCTCCAAAGTATCATAGGGGGAGATAGGGTTTTCCTCCTGAAAAGAATGCGCGAGAACCTCACAACAACGGGCACAATCGTGGTGGCTACAATGCTTGGGGTCCCTGAAAAATTCAAGGAAGAGTTTAACCCTATAACTTTCGTAAACAAAACAAATACAAGGTTTTTTGCTGATTTGCGGATGTTCGCAAAAGAAATTGCAGAAGCAAGACTAAGAGTGACACGCCATATAAAAATCGACGACCATTACAGGATATTTTTCCTGGAGAGGTTACCCTGATAATTCCTTCTTGGAATTTCCTACAATAATGAGGGCAAAATGGACATAGAGCGCGGCGCAAAACTAGGGGACATCCCAGAACTCATAAAACTCCACGGGTACGGCGAAGAACTGCTTGAGGACAATCGCTCACAGTTTCTCATGGACCCAATGATTATCACGGATGAACAACTCAAAGGCGATTTCACGGAATGGCTTGAAGACCCAGACGTTGGGTTTTTTGTGGCAAGGGAAAACGGAAAACTGGCCGGTTTTGTTCTGGCGATGATAATAGAAGAACCGGACGATCTAATCAATGTTCCATATGTGAGTATCAACGAACTGGCTGTGAGCAAGGAATTCCAGGGTTCCGGGGTTGGAACTACCCTGATGAAGAGAGTTGAGGAGTGGGCACTGGAAAATGACATAAATATTGTCCAACTGAATGTTTGGGAATTCAACCGGAAGGCAAAAACCCTCTATGAAAAGCTGGGTTTCAAAACAATCCAGTGCCAGATGGAAAAGATTTTGAGGAAAAGATAAGAGTTTATTCCCCCGCAATCCTCGCAAAAATTAAAAAAGGTCGCAAGATTCTTGCGACCTTTTTATTTGTTGTGATTAAAAACAATCAATCTATGAAAGCGCCTCTTCAATAACTTTCGCAACCTTCGAACCATGGGCCCTGCCATAAAGGGACTGCATTGCCTGGCCCTTTGCCCACCTTGTCTGAGCCTCTTTTGAAGAGAACTTGAGCTGCATTGATCTGTCTACAACACCCTCGACAATGAATTTTATTACCGAGTCTGTTGCCATTGACTGGGTCTTTGCAATATAATTGGAATCGGAAGCAAAAGCCTTGAGCTCGTTCTTGATTGCTTCTTTTGGCAGACCCTTTTCCTTGGCTTCCATCATGACTTTTATAACAGTGTCATCAGTCAGCCTGGAGACAATCAATCTTTGTCTCTTGAGATCAGTGAGCCAGTCTACAATCAATTCTGCGGCAAGCTTCGGCAAAATACCCAAATCAACAAGCTTGTCAAACAGCTTTGCTCTCTGGTGGGTCGCCAGCTTGTCGGAAACGCACTTGGAAAGTCCCAGTTTTGCATATTTTTCTTCGCGCTCCCATGGGCGCTGGGCCATGTCTGCCCTTATGCGGTCAACCCTCTCCCTGGTCAATCTGACTGGCGGAGAATCGGTGTCCGGATACATACGGTCTGGTCCAGGCAAGACCCTTTCGAAATCGGTCCTGTAGCCATCTTGCATGTGTTGCCTTGTTTCTTCCGGTATTCCCCTGACTGCCTCGTCTGCCCTCAGTATTACTTCATTGACGGCGGTTTTCAGGTCAGCCTCTGGGCCCCAGACAAGCACTATTTCGTCTGTTGGATAAGCATTCAGTTTTTGTGCGATCGGTTCCCAGTCACCAGGATAAAGGAGCTTGCCCGATCTGAAGGTGAGATTTGGCATCTTGTCGATGCAGGCGATGACCCTGACCCTCGCGCCAAATTCATCAGCAAACTGCCAACCGGGCTGGAGCTCTGCCGATAATACTTCATGAAACTGCGGGAGCTTGACTGCCCAAATCTTGTCACCCCTTGAGATCGCATTTTTGACCTGCGGGGAAGAAGATTTCAGGAGCATGTCTGTCACGTCTGTTACATTTGAATTTCTTATCTTTTCAAGCTCAACCTGACGCTCTTGCTCCCTGAGCGAAGAATCCAGCTTCTGGTTTGGAACAAGGCCATAAGAAACAAGTTTTTCCTTTATCTCAAGGAGTTTTCTCTGCCTCTTCACTTCAGTGTCGAGCATTTTGGGGATGTACCATGTTTTCGGAACACCCTTAATTTCAATTCTAGGTGCTCCATTTATCGAGCTGTTGACATCCTGCCTGACAGTCCCTATACCTCGCCTGACAAGCCCTGAGGCCCTCAGGAGCCTGCCAAGGAGCTCGTCGACCTCTGCACACTCCCGGGGTGTTCTCATGTCGGGATAAGTGACTATCTCAATGAGTGGGGTTGAGAGCCTGTCAGTTTTGAAAACTATCCTGTGGCCAATATCGGAAACTTCCCTGCAGGAATCCTCTTCAAGTGCCAGTTGCTGTATCCTTATTTTTCTGCCTTTGTATGGCACCCAGCCATCAACACCAATGATGGCGGTTCTCTGGAAACCGGTTGGTATGGAACCATCCAGATACTGTTTTCTTGTGATATGGACTTCGTCCACCAGCTGGCAGTTGAGCATGAGCGCGATTTCGATTGCGTAATCAAGTGCCTGCTGGTTTATCGGGAATGGTGGCGTATCATCCATCTCGTATGTGCAGACGTAATCACGATAAAGAAGGTACACAACTTCTTTGTGGGTTTTGAACTCCATCAGTGCCGTGCCGTCGTATGTGCCCATTTCGGAGAGCGTTGGCCTCATGTGACGAACAATCCTGGCGTCCGGCTCCACCTTCTGGTAGCCAACCGGGCAGTGGCAAAACAGCTTTTTCTGGGTATTTAGCTGTTGATGAATCTCAAGTCCTGATTTGAAACCCAGGTTTTGGTAGTAATCAAGATCGTCGTAGTTCATGTATACCTCCAAAAATCGGATTCTAAGGTTTTGAAGGCAAAATCACAAGAAAACTTCTGGTGTTTTTATGAGAAACGCCCAAAAATTATTTGTTCAGCTCTTGTTTCACCTTTAAAAACAGATCTTTGTTCTCAGGCCCTATTTCTTTTATCTTTGCCCACACTTCACTGCATGAACTATCAATAAGACCGATGGACAATCTTATGGCCATGTCCAATTTTTTTCTGTCCTGTTTGTTCAAAGGGTCGAGATCAGTCTCCACAAAAAGATGGTCAAGATGTCTCAGGTAGCAACTCATGTTGTGATCTCCTTTGTCAAGGTTCTAGCTCTACTCAGGCAAAAATCACTTGCCAAGCCATGCGTCCCAGAAAGCATCCCAGTCTGCCATGTCGATTTTCCCATCGGGGACAAGGTCAGCAAGCGGGTTCCAGAAATCTGGCGCCTCTTTGCCTTCGGCATTTGTACCTTCTGCGCCAAAGCATGTGGCCATTTCTATAGCATCGGCATAATCAATATCTCCGTTAAGATCAAGGTCGGCAAATACAGCAGATTCAAGGAACCTGGCAATATGGGAGACAGTCTTGAGTGTTATCTCATCTCTTGATGGCCGGATATTTTTGCCAGAAAAACCATGGCCACCGTTTTTGACCTTTATCAATGCACAAGTAACATTGTTTTCATAAAGCTTTTTGGCAAGCACGACCGATTGTGAGTATGGAACGGTGAGATCTTTGTTGCCATGCTGGATTAGTATTGGTGGATCATTTTTATCAGCATAGGTGACCGGCGATGCCTGGGTTGCCTTGTCTGGACAATCGGAGGGGTAGCACCCAAGAAAATCCTTTATGAGCTCCACGCCTGGGAGTTTTTTGTCATTGATTTCTTTTGTCATAAAAGTCAGGTCAGACGGGCCAAAATAGTCAACAACGCAAGACACCTTGCTTGAAACTCCCTCTAGTCCCGGCCCTTCGAGCCCATCGCCATCATTTGCAAGTCCCATCAGCGCAACCAGATGGCCACCGGCCGAACCGCCATGTATTCCAATCCTGTCAGGATCAATCCCAAATTTCTCCGCATTTGCCCTGAGGAACCTTATTGCCAACTTGCAATCATTTATCTGGGCTGGAAAAACATACCTTGGCGCAAGCCTGTAATTGATCGAGGCAACGGCAAAACCAAGCTGGAGAAACATCCTTGACTCGGCAGAATCTATGCCACCCTTTTTGTCTCCGGCCCTCCAGGCACCACCATGCACATGAACAACAAGAGGCACCTTCTGGTCGTGACACAATTTTGGTTTTGCAAAATCAAGCTTGAGCTCAACATCGCCAGCCTTGCCGTAAACAATATCAATCTGTCTGTCGGATTCGGGAGCAGATGCTTTTGGGTCTGGTGGAAGCGGGCCAGGCACTGGCCTATCACCCAGCATATACTGACTCCTAGCAATTGAGATTACAGGAAAACTCTGCAGGATTGGCGATACAACAAGAAGAATGCACAAAAAAACGATTCCCTTTGTTTTCATTTTTTCCACACCGCCTTTTAACAGATGATACGCAAGGCGAATGGATATTGTCACAGGAACAAAAAAGGCAAGTAGACTACTTGATTGCCTCGTATACACCCGAAGCACCAAAAAGCATCGGGTAGTAATTGACCTCTCTGAAACCTGCACCTGTCAACAATTTTTCCAGTTCAGAAGGGGAATAGTATTTTATCGTAGACTCCGAAAGATACCTGTAGGCCGGCTTGTTTCCAGACACAATCACACCTACCCAGTACACATAATATCGCATGTACAGGTGATAGAAGAAGCGGACAAATGAAGATCTTGGCTGGCTCGACTCAACAACAACAAGCCTGCCACCTGGTTTAAGCACCCTCAATATCTCAGAAAGGTGTTCTTTTGACTGGGGATTATTGTATGTCAGGTTGCGGAAGCCAAACGAGTTGCTCACGCAATCAAAGTGCCCATTTTCATACGGCATCTTTGAAGCATCACCCTGATCAAAAGCAATAGTTTTCCCTTTCAGAGAAGAGGCCTTCTGGGCAGCAATCTCAAGCATTGGCTGGCTGAAATCAAGCCCCCTGATTTCTATTGGATAATCCGCCAGCCTGGCAACTGTCAGGGCCAAATCCCCAGTTCCACAACACAGATCAAGCATTCTCTGTGGTTTTTTTGACAAACATTTTAATGCCGCGGCTTTGCGCCACCTTTTGTCCAGCCCCCATGTTATGAGATGATTTACAAGATCATAATGATTTGGAATGTCAGTGAATATCTTGTGCAAAGGTTTTCTCACATTTTGTTTCTTTTCTTTTTCAGCCAAATTCGTCCTTGCCTTCTTAATTAGATAGTTATAGCACTGCTGCCAGAATATAGCCAACCCCAATGAGCGCCTGGGTAAGCAAAACTGCCATGACGTTGCTCCCCATTGCAGGCAATATCTTGTTCAAGTCCTTGTAATTGAAAGAACCTCTTATGGCATGTATGGCAAACGGCAGGGTCAACAGGGCAATCAGGCAATAGACTGGCATCTGGCCAAATATTACTGCTCCTATGACCCAAAGGTAAACGAGGATTTCAAAAGCGGAATAAACTATTGCTGCATTTTTCCCGCCAATCCTTATCGGGAGGGTCCTCTTGTTGGCAATCTTGTCAGCTTCGATGTCCGGAAATTCGTTGAGGAGGAGCAGGTTCAGGACAAGGAGACCGGATGGAACAGACGCAATGAGTGCATGCCAGGAATAAAATCCTGTCTGGACAAAATAGGCGCCCAAAACTGGAAGAATGCCAAGCCCTACCCCAGGTGACCACTCCGGAAAATCAATCTTCAAAATGACTTGCGTATAAAGAAGGACGCAAATGGCACCAAGAGCAAGCAGTGGAAGAAGCTGCCAGCCTTTTATAATCGAAAAATACACGCCTATTGGCACTGCAAGCACAAAACAAATCAAACCGTACCAGAGGGCCTGTTTTGGTTTCAGCAGGCCAGCTGGAAGTATTCCACTACCACCGCTAAAAGGCGTCTTGATGGTTTTGAGATCAACACCACTTTTGTAATCAAAATAATCATTTAGGACATTCACGCTGACATGACACAAAACGAGGCCAAGAAGCGCAAGGATGGCATTACCCATATGCAGCATGCCATCATTTTGCCAGGCAACTGCAGTGCCAACAAAAACCAACACTACTGGCAAAAGCAGGTATTGTGGTCTTGCCTCCATAAACCAGACCTTCAAACCTGAAGCACTTTTTCTTTTCGGTTCAACAGTTGCTATTTCCATGTTTGCCCCCTATTTTCACTTTCCAAAATTGCAATGATTCATATTCAGACACTAGTATATTTTATTATCAATAAGACTCTTGATAACTAGCCTAGTTACTTAAACAGATGTGAAATTGCCGCAAATGGATGGTACAAAAGCATCCTTGGTCCCGCATATTTCATTACTT
>JAKIZT010000019.1:16800-17062 GCA_022707885.1 Caldisericales bacterium
ATGGACTTTGCACCTCTTGCACGAGGTCTTTGAATCGCCAAAAGGGCACTTGGAAAGTTTCTTATTTGCATAATCAAGCAATTGTTTGCACTCAGGGCAAAGATTATCATGTATTTTGTGGTTTCCATGACAATAAATTTCCATCATAAAACCAATTATCTGCTTCTCTCTTTTTATGGACATAATTTATCCCAAACAACTTTCATGGGGATATTTTACAATTATCAGAGAAACCAAAGGATAAGATAGGATTATTAAATGG
>JAKIZT010000001.1:0-85261 GCA_022707885.1 Caldisericales bacterium
GTGTTTGATCTCTATTTTCGGAAACCTCATCAAGAGGTTTTTTGCAACCAGATAGTATTCAGCCAGTTCTTCTTTTTTGAGCCTATACTGGCCGTGTATTTGTTTGACCATGAATTCAGAATCTGAATTTAATGTTATCTGTTCGTTTTCCAGCTTCAGTGCCAGAAGCATCGACAGCGCAAAAATGAGCCCGGCATATTCGGCGGTGTTGTTTGTTTTGATGCCTATTTCATGTGATTCTTCAATGACAGTATCCCCATCAACTATAATGAGCACGCCAAAAGAAGCTTTTCCTGGGTTGCCTCTCGATGCCCCATCAGTAAAGACTTCCACTTTTTTCAAACCTGGGTCCTCCTGATAAAAACCATTCTTCCGCAGTTATTACAATAGTGGATTTCTTCAGGTTCCGATTTTATCGAATCGCACAATGTTATGGAGATTGGTTGCTGGCAACCTGTACAAAGGTTGTTGATTACTTCAACCATCGCGAGGCCCATTTTTTGTTCAGCAAGCCTGTCATACTTGGCAAGAAGGGAGGGATCTATGACTTTCCGTATCGCATCTTTTTCCAGACCAAGCTCTTTGAGTTTAATCTGGCCTTTAACGGTCATATTTTTAAATTTTTGGGTTACCCCTTCCAATTCTTGGGTTTTCTGGTTCGACATCGCTTGCAGCTTGTCGCAGGAAGCAGTGATTTTTTCAAAAGCCTCCATTGCCTCGAGCTGTCCTGTTTCAACTTCATCTATGTGGGAGTTTATTGATACAAGTCTTGCCTGTATTTCAGATATTGTTTTTGGTGAAACACCCTGTGAGAAGAGCTGGGCCTCCATTTTCTTCTTTTCGGCTGCGGCCTTGTCATATTTGAATTTCAAATCATCAAGCAGTGATGATATTTGTTTCTTCTTTGCCAGTGCCAGGGAAAGTTTTTGATTTATAACTTCCAATTCTTTTTTGCAGGCCCTTCCGTCATCGAGTGTATCTATTTCATTCTGGGTAGACCGGATTTGCCAATCAATCAAAGACAGTTGGACGAGTTCGGAAAATCCTTGCATGTTTTCTTGGAGTCTGGGACCAGTAGGACTCGAACCTACGACCCGCTGGTTATGAGCCAGCTGCTCTGACCGACTGAGCTATGGTCCCGTACGACCGTGCATGTCTCCTATATGATAGGTGTTTTAAAACCAGACAATGGTGTTAACCATCGGAAAATCATTAAAGCGAATAAAGTGGGGATGTCAAGACTCTCTCTTTTTAAGTGAGTCTTTTTGGATGTTCCAAGTTATCTCCCCGTTTTTTCCAGCAACGCTAAGAGTTCTTTATCTGTCAGCATTCTCCATTGCCCGGACAGTAATCCATCAATCTTTACTGGGCCAATGGCTACTCTCCGGAGGAAACATACTTTTTTGCCAAGTGATTCCGCCATTCTTTTGATATGATGGTACTTGCCCTCGTGAATGGTCAATGTGAGCACCTCACCAGACAAAATTGCCTTGTCGGCCCTTACCCAAACGTCTTCTGCGATCTGTACACCGCCAAGAATTGCATCAACGTCTTCCCTTTCGAAGGGAGGGTTTGCCCTGACCTGATAGGTCTTTGGAAAGCTAAATCTTGGATGGGTCAGGAAATTGGCCAGTTCGCCATCGTTTGTCATTATTACGAGACCGCTTGAATCAAAGTCAAGCCTTCCGACAGGGTTAAGGTGAAGAAATCTTTCCGGAAGAAAGTCCATTACAGTATTTCTTCCCTGCTCGTCACTTTTGCTTGTGATCACAAGTTTTGGTTTGTTCAGGGCAATATAAACCTTTTGTTCAACTGGTTTTATGGTTTTTCCATCAATCTTTACAACATTTTGCAAAGTGATCATGGTTCCAGGGTTTACCTCAAGAACTCCGTCAACAAAAACACGACCAGCAAGAATGAACTGATCGGCGTTTCTTCTCGAGCACAGGCCCGAAGATGCAATATATCTGTTCAGCCTTGTTTTGGTTTGATCAGTAGGAATCGAACAGTTCTCCTTCTTTTTGGGGTTTTTCGTCTTCTTCCGAGCCTTCAATTTTGCTCTGGCCATCATTGTTAAAGTTAAACCACGGCATGACTTCAGGAGGTTTTTGCTCTTCTTCCTGTTGCTGATCTTCTTGTTGTGCAGGCTGTTCCTCTTTTTCATGGACAACCAGGTTTTCTGGTTCCTGCTTGCTTGAATATAGAACTACATCGTTTATGTAAATGCCTTTGGGTAGTACAAGATCGACGATTGAAGATGTTGCCACGTTTTCATGGGTTTCTTCTGCGTTGCTATCCGTCAATTCTGTAGGTTGTTCCACTAACTCTGTTGGTCTTTCTTCAGACGTCTGGAAATCCCTGTCAGAATAAATACTTTCTGATTGTTTTTCCTCAATTTCAATGTCCGGAATATGTTCTGGTTTTTCATTAATCATGGTTGGTTCTTCCGGCCAGAATTTCGCTTTTATTTCCTCAGGCTCTGTCAGGAAGTGCTCTGATTCGTCAAGCTCTTCACATTCTTCGCATTCATTGCACTCTTCATGGCAGGTAATTTCCTCGACAGGTTGCTGCAAGACATCCTGCACATCTTCCATTCTTGGTTTGAAATTGGGTTCTATGGCGATGGGCTCTTCTTCATAGACCTGCGAACCGGCCAAAAAATTGTCTCCAGGTTCTTTGGAGTAATCAGAAAACGGTTTTGAAAAAGCGGGTATGCCTATGCCCTGTTCGGGGGATTCTGATTCAGGCTGTGAATCCCTGGATTTTGCGGAAGTATAAGAAACCTCTTCAGGGTGCGCCTCTTCAACACTCTCAGTTTCAATGGTGCCAAGCTCCCTGGCGTAAATCCTCGGATGTTCAAGCTTTTTTGGCGCAATGTGCTCATCGATTATTCCACTAAGCTTTTCAACAAGTTTTTGCCCTTGCAGCAGGAGCATGCCAAGGTTTGCTTTCTGCCCGGCCATTACAAGCACAGAGAAATTCTGTTGGCCAAGAGTCATCATGAAGCCGTTGTTTGACCTTATGAGGACGTATTCAGCATCACCTTTTCCAGCAAGCTCGGATGTTGCGGCAGTAAGCCCAAGGACAGACGTTGATGATGCAGCGAGGGAATCATTTTTATCTGGATTATAGTCAGGATACGCCGTTATAATGAGGCCGTCTGATGATGCAACCAGTATCTTGTCGCAATACTGGATTTTTGAAAAAGCCTCTGACAGTAACCCGTTTATCTCGCTCATAGAATTGCTTCCTTGATTCTCGCCTCAACTTTTCCCATCAAATATCTTGCTTTTCCAATGTTTCCATCAGACCTCAGGCAGACTATCTGGAAAAATGGAGTTTCACCAATTTGAGAAGTCAGGATATGGTAATTTTCTGTCGAAAAGATCGAACTGTGAAGTTTCCCTGCGTTTATCTCCCTCCCTGCCTTTGAAACCATTGAGACAATTGAGGCGAATTCGGCCCCTACCATACTCATGTCAACCGAGCTGTCTTTTGCGAGGGTCGAGATTGTCAGGCCATCACTACCTGCAACGGCCGCAGCAACGAATTCGGGGAGCTCGTCCTTCAATCCTTCAAGAATTGTGTCCAGTTCCACTTTGTCCTCCTTCATATTGGTGATATCGCACATCTTATGCAATTCTTTTTTCATAGTCAAGCCCCGACCTTGTTTTGTCCTTTCATTTTATCGACGCTCTGTTATAATTCTCCAGAATATGTCAAGCATTGCATCAACATTTGTTTCTAGCGGTTTTGCCAGGTCCATCCTCAGGGCAAGCTATCCTCTTTCGAAGCTTGCCATCGACAGCATTGGTGGAAGAAGAAAACCGAAAGGGTTCCAAAAAATCTACGTCTGGGCCTTCTCGGCAGTCATGAGGTCCTACATGGCCTCCCTTGGCGTGCCATGGGCAGAAGTGAAGAAAACACTCTCCGATCCAGGGATTGCGCGTTGCTTTGATCTTGTTGTAAGAAGCATCATCGAATATGGCCTCAAAAAACCAATTGTTCTTTCTGCGCCATTTTCAGTGGTCTACAATTTGACAAACAAGTGCAACCTGAGGTGCGTGCACTGCTTCCAGAGCGCAGACTCATCACTTGGTGACCTCATGACAAAGGAGCAGAAATTCTCGATCATCAAACAGATGGCCGATTTTGGAACAGCGGCCATAACATTCTCTGGTGGAGAGCCACTCCTCTCGCCAGATTTTTGGGACTGTGTCAGATATGCCACTGAAAATGGCATATATTGTTCCATAGATACCAATGGCACCCTTATCGATGACAGTGTTGCCGAAAAACTTTTCAAGGCAGGCTTAAGGTCTGCCCAGGTTTCGATTGATTCACCATTTCCTGAAAAACATGATGAATTCAGGTGCATGAAGGGCGCATTCGACCTTTCCATGCGTGGTGTGAAGGCAATGAAAAAAGCGGGTCTTTTTGTTTCAATGGGCGTGACTCTCACCTCAAACAATATTGGGCTCATAGATGATTTTGTTGCGCTAGCAAAAAAGCACTCCTTCAACAGGATTGTTTTCTATCATCTCATACCTGTTGGAAGAGGTGAAGAGATATCGGACCTTGACCTTACACCAAAGGCCCGTGCCGAAGCCATGGAAAAACTGGCCAGGATGCAGGACCCGGACATCGAGATAATGTCTGAAACACCCCACTATGCAACCGAAACATCCATGATTGGCGGAGATTGCCAGCAAAAATTGCCTGCCTCGAACTGCTTTCCTATAACAGCATTCTTTGACATGGGGCCTTCCAGAAAATTCTTCAGGGCGTTCAAGAACATCCTTGGGGGCTGCCCTGCGGGAAGGCTCTATGGCAATATACAGCCAAACGGTGACTTGACCCCCTGCATGTTCTCGCCATTTGATCCGGTAGTTGGAAATCTCACAAGACAGAGCTTCAAAGAGGCCTGGGAAGGTTTCAGCATCATGTGGGATAGGACAAAGCTGACCGGTTTTTGTGGCGAATGCTCACATTCCATCGATTGTGGAGGATGCAGGGCAAGGGCAGTTGCAAAAGGAAACTTGATGGGGCCAGATTATGGTTGCTTCACGGCCCGATACTTCTCGGAGGCAAGGCGTGGACATAGAAAAGATAAAGCAGGAAGCGTTAAATCTTGTTGAGCAATCAAAAAGCTCCAAAGAGCTTGAAGATTTAAGGGTAAGATTTCTTGGCAGAAAAGGCGAACTGACTTCACTCCTCAGAGAACTTGGTAACCTCTCTCCAGAAGACAGAAAGTCTGCCGGCGCAAACCTCAACAGCGCCAAGGAAGAGATCGAGGCAAAAATTGAATCCAGACTCTCCGACATATCCAGAAAAGAGATGCAGGAGAAGCTTTTTGCAGAAAAGATAGACATTACAATGCCGGGCAGGCCCGTAATGAAGGGCGCTATGCACCCCCTGTCCATTGTTGCCGAAGACATAACCGAAGTATTCCACAAGCTTGGCTTCGTTGTGAGGCAGGGGCCAATAATCGAATCTGATTGGTACAATTTCGAGGCCTTGAACATTCCGCAATGGCATCCGGCAAGGGCCATGCAGGACACTTTTTATATCGAAGGTAACAAGCTCCTAAGGACCCACACCTCGCCTGTCCAGATAAGGACAATGGAGAGCGAGAAGCCGCCAATAAGAATGATTGCCATGGGGCTTTGCCATCGCAGGGACGCAACAGATGCCTCCCACTCGCCATTTTTCCATCAGGTCGAGGGTCTGATGATCGACCGCCATATCTCTTTTTCTGATCTTGCAGGAATATTGTCCGTCATCCTTTCAAATGTTTTTGGCGGCAACGTAAAAGTAAAATTCCTTCCGTCGTTCTTCCCGTTTGTGGAGCCTGGAGCAGAAACTCTAGCTTCGTGCCCATTCTGTGACGGAAAGGGGTGCAGGGTCTGCCAGAACAGTGGCTGGATTGAAATGGGTGGGTCCGGAATGGTGAACCCAAAGGTGCTGAAAAATGTTGGCTATGACCCGGAAGAGTATCAGGGCTTCGCTTTTGGCTGGGGAATAGAGAGAATAGCAATGCTTAAATTTGGTATCAGCGATATAAGAGACTTCACCACCAATGATCTCAGGTTCCTTTCCCAGTTTGGAGGTGTCAGATGAAGCTTTCTTATCGCTATCTGAAAAGTGTTGTTCCGTGGGACATTGACCTGGAAACCATTCAGGAAGGCTTCAAGATATTGGGTCTTGAAGTCGAGGACCTTCAAAAAAGAGACAAAGTCAGGGGCTCGGTTTTTGGAAAAATAGCCGAAATAAGGCAGGCAACAGAAAAACTGCACATAGCAAAAATAGAAATCGCACCAGGAAAAATCATCGAAGTTGTGACCAATTCCGACAGGGTGAAACCAGGGCAGATATATCCGGTGGCAATTCATGGAACGCGCATCGGTGATGTCACAGTCGAGCCAAGAAACATAAGGGGATTTGCTTCAGAAGGGGCAATCCTTTCTGCCCAGGATTTTGGTGTTGACCCGGAAATCCTTCCACAGGCAGAGAGGGAAGGCCCGTGGCAAATGCCGGATGATACACCTCTGTTCACGGACCCGGCAGAATCATTCTGGCTCTCAGATTCGATACTGGACATCAAGATAACGCCAAACCATCCAGAATGGCTCTCCCTCCGCGGGCTCCTCCACGAGGTTGCCGCAATCCTCTGGAGGAAAACCGGCAAGGTATATGAAGCCCCATCACTGGGGACATCGAAAAATGTTTCCAATGAAAACACCTGCTCGGAGTTCAGGATCGACATAGAAGACCATGAGGACTGCCAGAGATACATCGGGGTATTGGCAAATGTAACCGTTGCACCATCCAGATTTGAAACCAGAAGAAAGTTGCTGGCTTCAGGAACAAGGCCAATAAACAATGTTGTCGACGCCTCCAATCTTTCCATGTATGAGGACGGACAGCCAACCCATGCCTTTGATGCAGACAAAATAAGGAGTGGCGTGGTAAGGGTCGCAAGAATAAAAGCTCCGATGAAATTCAAGACCCTTGACGACAAGGAACGCGACCTTCCGGTTGGCACCCTTATGATCTGGGACGGCGAGAAGCCGGTTGGAATAGCCGGCATCATGGGTGGACAGGACTCGGAAGTCACTTCTGCAACAAAAAGGATTTTCCTTGAATCTGCAAACTTCAACCCTCTTCTCATAGCAAAATCCAGCTCGCTCCTTGGAATAAGGAGCGAGGCTTCAACAAGATACGAAAAGGGCGCAGATGTGGAGGTCGCCGAGGACACCGCCTGGAAAGTCATCTCGATGATTGGAACAAGCGGATGCGTTCCGGTAGAAAGCTACAACAAAAAAGAAAGGCGCCAGGTCCAGATGAGGGTCAAGAGGATGAAAAAGATACTGGGTTTTGATCTTGATCCGGAGAAAATAAAGGAAGGCCTTGGCACCCTTGGAATTGATATCAAGGTTGGAGACCCTCTGCTGGCCACTATCCCGGGGTTCAGGGACAATGACCTCAGGGACGAAATTGACCTCATCGAGGAAGCAATAAGGGTCATAGGATATGACACAATCCCCACTACTTTCCCAATAATCGAGGAGAGGATCGTCACCGAAACCCCGATTTTCCTTCTTGAGAGAAGACTCAAAAAAGTCTTGTCCGGAATGGGCTTTTACGAGTGTGTTTCAAAACCCATGACCTGCGAGGACGAGCTCAAATTGATGAAGCTCGAAACGCTGATCCCAAACGCCCCTAAGGTCCTCAACCCTATGACAACAGACTCAACAATCATGAGGCCTGTTTGCGAGCTAGGCGTCCTTGTGGCATCTTCATACAACGCCAGACAGGGCAATTCTGCCATGGCACTGTTTGAGGTGGGCTCACAGTTCGGGCCTGAATGCCGCAGGCTGGTCATGCTCATGACTGGCAAAAGGCCCTCTGGATGGGACTCCCAGCTCAAGGCAAAGGAAACCGAAGGCAAGAAAGACAATATCGAAAACTACGACTTTTTTGACATGAAGGGCTCGCTGGAGGCACTGTTTGATCTTCTTTGCGTTTGTGGTGTTTCATACAGACCATCAAACCAGCTTCATCTCCATCAATACAGGCAGGCCGAAATAGCGATCTCTGGCAATCCGATAGGTTATATCGGCCAGCTCGATCCGCAGGTAAATGAAAACCTGCAGGTCACAAGTCCTGTAATCATTGCAAATATAAACATAGAAAACCTTCTTCCGCATGTTCCGGAAGTGATTGTTGCAAAACCTGTCCCGAGGTTCCCGATGGTCCTGAGGGACATAGCTGTTCTTGCACCTGAAACAGTCCCATGCTCCCAGATCGAATCAACAATTAAAGACCACGCCGGCAACAATCTCTCATCGATAAGGCTTTTTGACCAGTTTGTTGGCGGATTTGCAAGAGAGGGCAAGCGTTCGCTGGCATTCTCGCTGTCTTTCTATGACCCCGAAGGGACGCTCCTGGGCAGCCAGATTGACGCTGTAATAGAGAAAATCGATCTGGCTCTCGGAAAAATTGGTGCTTCTGTCAGAAAGGCATGAACTCTTGGGAGCTTGCAGAAAAGCTCAATTTCTTGGCAAGGCTTGCAAGATACGCAAATACTGGCATAGGCTCGAACCAGTTTCTTGATGCCTCGACAACAATCCGCCATCTGGACGTCGATGAAGTCGAACCCCAGATGGTTGGTTTCCTTTTGGCGCAAGGATTACTTTCTGAGACAACAGCTTCTGCAATTTCAGAGATAATAAAAACCGGCAACTCTAGCCTTGAGCAGGCATTATTGAAAAAGACTCCAAAAGGTGTACAGAGCCTTTTGGAAGTTTCAGGTCTAAGCATCCCAAACATTGCAAGACTCTATGAGGATTGTGGAATAGAAACGCTTGAGGAGCTCAGAAAAGCATCAAGGAGTGGCCTGCTTTCCTCAAGAAAAGGTTTTGGGGAGAGGTTCTCAAGACAAGTGGAGGGAATGGTGACGCAGACCCTCTCTGGAAGAAGGACTCTCCCGCTTTCAAACGCAATACACCTGGTAAATCTTCTTCAAAGAAAAGTAAAGCATTTTGAAGAGGCATCAAAAGTGTTTGTTGCTGGCGATATAAGGCGGGGCAAAGAACTGATAGAAAAAATTGATCTGCTTGTTGTCGTATCCAAGCCAACTGTGAAAACGGCACAGGAAATTTCAAAATATCTGGAACTTGGCGAGTGCACCATTACCAAATATGGTTGTGAAGGCCAGATTTCGGGTGTCCAGGTGAGAGTGCATCTGTGCAGACCAGAATACATTGGCTCTGCAATGTGTCTTGCCACTGGCCCAGGCGACCACTACCAGAAGCTCTGCTCGAGGACAATCTTCAAAAACAGGTCAGTCGCTGGATTTTTGCTTGTAAAAGGTGACGAAGAATCTTTCTACAAACAACTTGGTCTGCCATATATTCCGCCAGAAATACGTGAATGGCCGGACTGTATGGAGCTTTCAGAGGGCAGACCCAGATGGGACCTCGTTGAAGAAGACGACATCATAGGCGACCTTCATGCACATACACCATGGAGTGATGGCAGGTCAAGGCTTTCAGAGCTTGTAAGACAGGCAGAGCAGATGGGCCTTGAATACATAACAATCACCGATCATGCCCAAGGGATATCTGTAACAAAGGGACTCTCAGCGCAAGATCTTGAAGCCCAGACAGACAAAATAAGAAAAATGAATGCTTTCAAAGGAACAGTAAAGATAGTTCCCGGTATTGAATACAATATTGATGCCGACGGTCATGTCGATTTCCAGACAAGGCAAAAAATCATGAGGATTGGAGCGCTACACTCCGGGCTTGGTGATGATCCCTCCATTCTGGAAAACCGTTACCTGAGGGCAATAAGTTCCGGTGCTATTGATATTGTGGCACACCCGACACTCCGGAGACTCCTTGTCAGGCCACCCATAGAGATAGACTGGGACATGATTTTTTCGGAATGTTCAAAAACAGGTGTTGCAGTGGAACTGAATTATGCCCCTGACAAACTTGACCCTCCCTGGCAGGTGGCAAGGATTGCCATGAAGCATGGGTGTACGTTTGCGCTTGGCAGTGACGCCCATTACGCATTACACCTGAAAGAACTGCCTTCCGGTGTGAAGCTCGCGCGAAGGGCTGGCGTTTCCCGAGAAAATTTGTTAAACTGCAAATCATATGAACAGGTCCGCGAGCTCTGCTGGAGGGGTCAGTGAACGATCATGCACTTAGGGTGCTTGAGTTTGAGAAAATAAAAGAGAAACTCACCGAATTTGCACACACCCAAGGTGGCAGAGACCTTGTTTTTGTCATGCTTCCTACAAATTCTACCGAAGAAGTCACCAGGTTGCAGAGGGAAACGTCCCAATGCAAAAACCAGCTACTGCGATATGGTCCATTGCCATTTATCGATGCAAAATCGATAACCGACTACATCAAATCATGCGTCATCGGTTCACCACTCTCGCCTGAGGAGCTGCTTGAGGTATTAAAAACCCTCAGGTGCTCAAGGTCTGTAAAATCATCACTAGAGGGTTCGAAAGAGGATATTCCTGATGTCTGGGTGGTTGCCTCAAGAATAAAAACACAGCAGGCAATCGAACAAATGATTGCAAAGACAGTTGACGAGCATGGAGAAGTCCTTGACTCTGCTTCGGAAAGGCTTGCCTCGATAAGGGTCCAGATGAGGCTTGTACACACAAAGATACAATCCAAGCTTGGGGAAATAATGAGATCATCTTCATACTCCAAGATGATACAGGACCCGATAATCACAATCCGTGATGACAGGTATGTCATCCCACTCAAAAGCGAGTATAAAAACCACTTTCCGTGCATAGTCCATGATTCTTCCGCATCGGGCCAAACACTCTATGTGGAGCCACTCTCTGTTATCCCCCTAAACAATGACCTTAGAAATCTTCGTCTCAGAGAACGCGAGGAAATTGCAGAAATATTGCGGAGAATATCTGACGAAATATCCATGAGATCTGAAGACATGGAGGTAATTGACGGGGCACTTTCCGGTCTGGACTTCATGTTTGCAAGAGCAGAATTGTCGATAAGATGGAACTGCATCGAGCCGGCCATGGAAGATGGCTACAGGCTAAACATCAGGGGTGGGAGACACCCGTTGATAAACAAACCGGTACCAATTGATGTAAGAATTGGCTCCGACTTTAAAATGATCATATTGACGGGGCCAAACACTGGAGGAAAAACAGCTTCGCTGAAGACTGTCGGTCTTTTTGTGGTCATGGCACAGTGTGGCCTCCACCTTCCATGCGAAGATGGAACAGAAATGGGGATTCTTGACGATGTCCTTCTGGATATTGGGGACGAACAAAGTCTTACCCAGAACCTATCGACCTTTTCATCGCACCTGAAAAACATATCGCTGATAATAGGGGATGCTTCATCCTCAAAGCTTGTTCTATTGGATGAACTTGGGGCTGGAACTGATCCAACAGAGGGTGCTTCCCTTGCCTATGCAATCGCCGAACATTTCTATGCTGTTGGCTGTCCAACAATTATCACGACGCATATCGGCGAGATGAAGGGCTTTGCATACAACAACATAAATGCCGTGAATGCCTCGGTTGGGTTTGATCATGAAACCCTCATGCCAACCTACAAGATACATATTGGCACACCTGGCTCATCACATGCCTTTGAAATAGCCGAGAGAACGGGTCTTCCTGATTCGGTAATATCAAGGGCGAGAGCGCTCATGAGGCCGGAAGACAAAAACAGTGCGGACATAATCTCCAAGATGGCCGAAGACGCCAAGATGATAATGGAAGAGAGGGAACAGGTCAGCAAGGCCAGGATGGAGGCCGAGGAGCTTCTGAGAAAACGCGAGGTAGAGCTTGTTGAGATAGAACAAAACCGCAAATCAATGCTTGACCGCGAACTCCTGAAAGCCAGGAAATTTTTTGGCGAAAAACTTGCCGAAGCTGACGAGATAGTCAAAAGACTTGCCAAAGCCTCGAGACAAAACAAGGAGACGGACACTCTCCAGAAACGCCTCCAGGAAATCCATGAAGAGGTCGCAAAGGCAGAGGAAGAACAACCAAGCACAACTCCTGTCGATGTTGAAGGCATAAAAGCGGGGGACATCGTTTATGTTCCAAGGTTCAAATCGCAGGGTGTTGTAATGGACGTTTATCCTGAAAAGGGCAAGGTTCTTGTCCAGGTTGGAACAGCAAGGGTGCAGTTGCCGGCGGGCAGCGTAGAGCTGGTGAATGAACCCGTGGAAGGAGAAGAAACCGGAAAACCGGAGGTAAGACCAGAAGTCCAATCAGTACCGATAAAACTGGAACTCTTTGGCATGCCCATAGAAGATGCGCTGGTAAAACTTGAGAGGTACCTTGACAGTGCCTATTCTGCTGGTATGCCATTTGTATATATCGTTCATGGCAGGGGTTCAGGGGTCTTGAGAAAAGCCATCCAGGACTATCTGCCGCATTGCCCCCGTGTTGACAGGTTTAACCTCGCCCAGCCAGACGAGGGTGGTGATGCTGTAACAATCGTTTTCCTAAAGTGAGGTGTAGATGGAACTTGCAGGCAACATCAAAGATTTCTCAGTCATAGAAATATGCCAGTTTATTTGGATCTCGAAGCGCACCGGCAAGCTCCAGCTTTTTCTGGAGCAGTCCGGAAGGAGATTTGAAGCATCAGTTTTTTTTATGAATGGTGGTATAACCGCCGCTTTTGCGGACAACCAGAATGGCAAGGAAGCCTTTTTCGCGATATGCGAGGCAGAAAACGGCAGCTTCAGGTTCATAAGTGATGAAAACAGCCCTGAAACAAACATCATCGTTTCAATGGACCAGCTGCTCCTGGAAGCCTCTGGAAGAATAAAACTCTATGAAACTTTGAGACGTGAAATTCCTTCTACCAACATCATCTATTCGCTCTCATTGGAGTTTGAGACCTATGATCTCGTATTTGATTCAAAGCAGTGGCAAGTAATTGGCCTGATAGATGGTGAAAAGTCCCTTGGCGATATCAGCAAGGATCTTGGCTGGCCAGAATTTGACGCAATAAGGATTTTCTATTCACTTTTGCAGGTCGGGGTCATAAGAAGGGCCGCAGTCAAACAAAGAACAGACACAACACAGCCAAAGCAAAACGACCCAAAATCAAAACCATCATTCATATCAAAAATCATTGACTATCTCAGGAAGCTATGAAAAGAGTCAAAATACTTGTGACCGGGCCTTTTTCATCCGGCAAAACAAGTTTAATCAAATCGGTTTCCGAGATACCCGTTGTTTCAACAGAAAAGGCAGTGACAGACGAGACCAGAGTCATTAAAAACCAGACAACGGTCGCACTTGATTTTGGAAGGCTGACAATTGACGATGATCTTGTGCTTTATATTTTTGGAACACCAGGACAGGAGAGGTTTTCGTACATGTGGGATGTCCTCTCCGTCGGAGCAGTCGGCATGGTGCTGATCGTTGATTCCGCAGACTACAAGTCAATCATAGAAGCGAGGCGCTATCTTGCCTTCTTTTTACCAAAACTCCAGATTCCGTGTGTTATTGCGGCAAACAAACAGGATATGACAGGCTCCCTGAGCCCTGAGCAGGTCGGGCAGATGCTCGGAATTGATGACACTGTTGAGATCGTGCCTTGCATGGCCAAGGACAGGGAATCTGTAAAAAATGTTTTGATAAAATTATTTGAGCTGGTTGAAAGAACGGGACTGGCGCAGGAAGATCAGGATGCCATCGTATAGAACAAGAAAATATCTCGAATCAAACGACTATGAAAGCATTATCAGAACCTATGGAAACCCGGACCCGGCAAGAATCTCGGACAGAGACACGGAGCTTTACTGCAAGGCACTGAGAAAAACTGGAAAAGAAAAGCAGGCCACGATTTTTCTTGAAAAAGTGGTTGACCGTGGTGGTTGCAACTATCCACGTTCGACAAGATTGCTTGCCAGAATCTACAGTATTTCTGGTGAGCATCAGAAGGCCATCGATTTGCTCCAAAAAACATTTACCCAGAGGCCAACGCAATATTGGTATTACCTTTCAATGGGCGATGTCTATTACTACCACAAGAAGGACCTTGAGGCCGCCTTCCAGGTGTATGTGAAGGGAATGGACATTGGCAAGGAGCACCTCAGGAGGGACATACTCTCAATTTACAGATACCTCCTCAAGAGGATTTCGCATTGCCTTTTTGAGCTTGGCCGTTTCAAGGATGTAATCTGGTATTTTGAGGAGTTCAAAAGACTCGAACCATCAAATTTCTATGAGACTGATTTTGTCCTGCTTGGCCAATGCTATGAGAAGACTGGCCAGAAGGAAAAAGCCCTCGAAATCTGGAAAGAGGGCACCAGGAGAAGAAAAGGTAGAAAATGTCTAAAAGAAATCGAGAGAGTGTTTCCGGATGAGGCAAAAAAAATAACCCTGAAGCCGCCTCTCCCCTCAAAACCTGGCTCAGTAAAAATACCTGTAAAAACAAAAATCATCACCGAAGAAGATGACGCCGCAGAGGTTATTGCAGAATCAATAAAAGGTGTCGCCCAAAAAGATGACATAGTAACATTTGCTTCCGCGGTGGCCGCAATAACACAGGCAAGGATTTACTCTGCAGAGACAATCCAGCCATCAAGGATCGCGAGAATGCTCGCCGGTTTTGTAACGGCATCTTCAAGGAACGCCTTTGCAACAACTTCTCCCCTTGCAAACCCGCTCTCCTTCCAGGTGGCAATTGAAATAGCAGGCCTTCTAAAAATACTTTTCGCAACATTTTGTGGTGCCCTTGGCAAACTGATCGGTAAAAAGGGCTGGTTTTATATAGTGGCAGGGCCCGAGGTTGCGATGATAGACGACATGCCGGCATCAATGGCCCCTTATGACTATTTCGTCATACCCGGACCGTACAACAGTGACAGGCTTGCTCAGATAATAAAGGAAAAAACTGGTTTTGAAGCTGCAATCATTGATGCCAACGACATGGGAATAGCATGGGCGGTTGGTGCCTCTGATGGTGTAGACAAAAAAGAGCTTGAACAGTTTATGGCTGACAACCCTGCCGGCAATGAGGACGACCAGACGCCAATAATAATCATCAGGAAAGCGGCCGCCACTGGACAAAAGGAGGATTGATGTTTGATCTGATTGAGAAAACATTGTCTTTGATCAATGGGTTTTGCGAAATAAGGATTTCTGACAAGACAAGCCGTGGTGTTGCAATAAAAAATGGCTTGCTTGAAACATCAAGTTCCAAAAGAAGCATCGGGGCAGGCATAAGGGTGCTCAGGAACGGCGCATGGGGTTTTGCTTCAACATCCGACCTCGATCCTGATTCTCTTGCCAAAGCTCTGAAAGATGCCGAGATAGCGGCCATCGCAATTGGCTCGCAATCACAAAAGAAAGTACCAGCACTGCCCCCAAAAAAGCTGGCCAAAAAAGATTACAAATACAAAACAAAAAAGGACCTCGAGGACATCCCGTTTGAAGAAAAAATAGCCCTGGCCATAAGGATCGAGTCGCTGATCCGGAAAAACTCGCAATTTATTGTAACTGCCACAACCTACTACTCAGAAACAACAGAAAACAAGTGGGTAATGACAAATGACGGGGCAAAGTGCCACAGCAGACTCTCCAAACCTGATTTCTACTGTATTGCTGTTGCCTCAAAAGATGGCCAGATGCAAAGCTCTTTCGAATCCAGCGGCGTCGTTGGCGGATTTGATGAGCTCTTTGGCTCCAGGACGCCAGAGCAAATGGCCGAAAAAGCTGCCAGAATAGCCGTTGACAAACTGGATGCGCCCTATGTGGAAGGCGGGATGCACGACGTTGTTTTAAAACCAGGCATGGTTGGCATCCTTGCACACGAGGCAATAGGACACACGGTCGAGGCGGATTTTGTACTGTCAGGATTGATAACGGCAGGCAAGATTGGCCAGAAGATAGCCTCAGATTTGATCACTATGGTTGATGACGGGCCAAATCTGATGAAGATTGGTAATCCTGCGGGCTACATCGAGGTTGACGATGAGGGTGTAGAGGCCGGAGAAGCAGTCATCATAAAAGATGGCATTTTGTCTTCATATCTCCACAGCAGGGAAACCGCAGAGCTGTTTGGGGTCGAGCCCACCGGCAATGCAAGGGCATGGAGTTATACCGATGTCCCGATAATAAGGATGAGGAACACATACATAAAACCTGGCAAAAACAGCATCGACGAGATCATTGGTTCCATAGACAAGGGTTACCTTCTGGTAAACCCTGAAAATGGCGAGGCAGACGCAAACGCAGAATTCATGTTCGGGTGCGGTGAGGCCTACGAAATAGTCAAAGGAAAGGTTGGCAGGCTGGTGAAAAACGTCACCATCTCCGGTCAGGCCTTTGATGTCCTGAAAAGCGTGGACATGGTCGGAAATGATTTCGAGTTTGCAATGGGTTCCGGAGCCTGCGGGAAAATACAGCCTGCCAAGGTCGATGGCGGCGGGCCCTCGATCAAATGCAAGGCAATGCTTGGAGGCAGATGATGGACACAAGAGAAATTGCTGAACGCACGCTTGGAATGTGCAAAAAAGCTGGTGCACAAAACGCCGAGGTGGCCATTTCCCACAGCAGGAACATCTCTGTCAGCGCGCAGGACAACGAGATACATGTCGCGACTTCAGACAAAGGCAGCTGGCTTGGTGTAAGGGTCATCAATTCACATTCACAGGGTTTCTCATGTGTGAATTCCTTCGAAGATTCAAAAGTGCAGATGGTCATCGAAGAGGCAATGGCAATTGCAAAATCATCTCCACCTGATGATTCAAATGTGCTTCCTGATCCTGGAGAAACGATCTCGATTGGCGATCTTCACAACCAGGGCCTTGCCGAAATGGGTCTTGACAAGGTTGTGGGCTATACCAAACAGATGCTCCTGGAATGCAAGACTTATGACAGCAGGATTTCAGTCGATATGGCCAAATTCAACCTGTCCTCCACTGTTTCAACACTTGCGAACACAAAAGGGATTAATCTTTCCCAGGAGAGAACCGGAATTTTCTATTTTGTCTATGGCATGGCAAAAGAGGGTGAGACCGTTTCATCGATGGATGGTGCCTTTGGTGCCACAACCGACCCAAAAAAGATCGATGTTTCAGAGGTGGCAAGGAAGTTTTCAAAAAATGTCATTGAATCACTCGGTGCAAAGAGTGGAAAGAGCTTCGAGGGTCCGGTGATCCTCTTTGGGGATGCGCTAAACGAGCTTATGCTTTCAACTGTCTTGTGGTCCTGCAATGCCAATTCCATCCAGATGGGCGAGTCAAGGTTTGTCGGAATGCAGGGGAAACAGGTTGCTTCCGAAAAGTTGTCCATTCTTGATGATGGAAGGCGCCCCGGCAGATTTGAGTCGACCAACTTTGACAGGGAAGGAACCGCACCAAAGGTCATGTGGCCAATAAAAAATGGCATTTTCACAGAACCATTCCACAATGCAAGAACTGCTGCAAGGGACAAAACCATATCAAATGGCCATGCCTCAGGATCACCCTCTTCAACTCCCTCTGTTTCAACAACCAACATAATCGTGGAAACTGGCAAGACCTCACTTGAAGAACTCATCGCAGACACAAAACTCGGCCTTCTTGTAAAAAGATATTCCGGAAACATTGATCCTTCTTCCGGTGATTTCTCGGGCGTCATAAAAGGTGGTTATCTGATCGAGAACGGAAAGATAACAACACCTCTACTGGGCACCATGATTGCTGGAAATGTGTTTGAGATGATCAAAAACATAAGCGGCATATCAAGCGATGTTGAAGACCTGATTACAACGGTCACGCCAAGCGTCAGGTTCGAAGGGATAAAAGTAACAAGCCAATGAGTCTTGCACCAGAGAAAGTATTGCCATCACTGGCAACAGTGGATATCGACAGGCTGATATCAAACCTTGGTCTGGTAAGGAGGATCTCCCAGGCTCCAAAAGTGATGGCTGTTGTCAAAGCCAACGCTTATGGACACGGCGATGTCGCAGTCGCGCAGGCGCTCGCCCATAACGGTGCTGACTGGCTGGCTGTCCAGACCCCGGAAGAAGCAATCAGGCTAAGAGCGGGTGGCGTTGTCTGCCCAATACTCATACTTGGCTATACGCATTCTGCCTATGCTTCTGACATACTGCATTACCAGATCACCCCGACCATCTTTGATTACCAGCTTGCAGTGGAACTTGACAGACTGGCACCTTCTCCGGTACCGGTGCACATAAAGGTTGATACAGGCATGTGCTGGGCCGGGATATCGGTCAAGGACTCGGTGCCTTTCATAAAAAGCGTGATGAAGCTCCCAAAAATAAGGATCAGCGGTCTGTTTACGCATTTTGCGGTGGCCGATTCCGATCCTGAGTTTACAAAACACCAGGCCGACCTGTTCATGGCAGTGGCCCTTGAAGCAAAGGCAATGGGGGCAGCGCCAATAATCCACGCTTCTGCATCAGCCGCAACGATGAACTACCCGGAGTACCATTTTGATATGGTCAGGCCCGGCATGATGCTCTATGGAGTACCAGTTGGTGGCAGGTTCGATCAGGAACTCCTGCCAATACTTTCATGGACCTCTGTTGTTTGCGACATGAAAGTCATCCACAAAGGTGAAAGCGTCGGCTACGGCAGGGATTTTATCGCTGATTCTACAAGGGTCATCGCAACTGTGCCGGTGGGATATGCCGATGGATGGAGATGGAACCTTAAAAATGGTGGCTTTGTGCTGGTCCAGGGCAAAAGAACCAAGATAGTAGGAAGAATATGTATGGACCAATTCATGATCGACGTGACAGATATCCCGGGAGTTGAGGTTGGAGACAGGGTAACACTCATTGGAAAAGATACCGATGAGTCTGTTACTGTAAAAGATTTGTCTGAGGTCCTGAGAACCACCCCCTATGAAATCTTGACTGGTCTTGGTGGCAGGACTAAATTTGTTTATAAACAATCAGGAAAGGAGGCCGAGCTGTGAAAAAACTGTCAGTAATTGTTCTACTTTCTCTCATGCTTTCACAGACCGTCCAGGTCTACTCGAGAACAATGCCGCTCTCCGTTTCAGATTTCACTCCGAAGCGTGCAGCATTCTGCGAAATTTTTGTGGAGCCAAACTGAACGAAGTGTCACACTGCCGTGCGCAGTATGGACAAACTCGAGTCTGAACTTGGCTCGGACTCTATTATCAAGTTAAGGCTGCATTCAAACCCCAACGACGAGTTTTATCTTGAAGAAGTCGACAAGAGGGGGCAGATGTATGAAAGAAAGTCTTATCCGACAATAGCTTTTAATGGCAATTTCATAAAGAGATCTGGTATGACCGAAAAGGAAGTTGAGGACACGGTTTCAAAGGTCCGCTCTTCACCCTTGAGCTTCAACGTTTCGCTGAATGGGAAACTGAAAGAAGAAGCTGCGGGGCAAAAGATCGATTTTGAGGCCATGGTTGAGCAGTTTGGTCCTCTCGACCAGGCAACACTCAGGTACACCTTCTTCCTTTTCGAAGACAATGTTGACAGGGAAGACCAGTATTTCCAGCATGTCGTGCATGCAATCAAGCCTTCTGCAAAAGGCACCACAATGCGCATCAAAAATGGCGAAACCAAGAAGCTCACAGCCAGCTTTGATTTGAAGGAAGAGTGGACAAAAGAAGAATTGGGAGCTGCAGTAGCGATATTCGACCAGGACACATTCGAGGTTTATGCTTATGGTGTATGGAAAATCAAAGCGCCGCACCTCGTTAATTTGCTCCCTGGCAAAGTGTCGCCAAACTCGCCACTTTTGCTGTCATTTGACAAAGATATCGACCCCGCAACATTCAATGAGGGCACGGTGCTCCTGGTTGACCAGAATGGCCTCGCTGTTCCTGGAAAAACGTCTGTTTCCGGGTCAAAGTGCACGTTTACCCCCAACAAGACTTTTGAAGAGGGCAAGAAATACGCATTCTACGCAAAGAGCGGCCAGTCTGGCATAAAATCAAAAACAGGTGAAAAGCTGATTGGCAACATCATCTGGAAGTTTGAATGCGAAAAAGTGGCCGAAGAGCCAAAACTTGAAGTTGCAGAAAAATCGTTCGATCTCGGTGAGATTTCGACAACCATAATCAAAAAGCTTGCTTTCAAAAATACCGGAACTGGAAAACTTTCAGCAACAATCAAGTCTTCAGAGTCATGGCTCAGGAGTGAAAATTCCGAATTCGAAATCGAGCCGGGTGGTTCTTTTGAAACAACCGCGACTGTTGATCCGCTTGGCCTCGAACCGGGACCATATTCCGGGAAGCTGTCAATCGAAAGCAACGGCGGAAATTTAGAAATTGCAGTTGGTTTCACCTACAAAAAATCCGGAATGATCCTGAAGGTTGAGCCATCAGAGCTAGATTTTGGAAAGATACCAAAAAACACCAAGAAATCTCTCCAGATCGAAATCATCGAGCAGGCCGGCGAAGGCGGAATGATTGAAGGGACAGTTACTGCGAGCGTCCCATGGATAAAAGTCGATCCGTCATCGTTCAAATGCGACAGGTGCAAGATAAGCATTACGGTAGAGCCAAGCACGGAAGGTGCCCTGACAGGTGAAGTGACAATCGACTCCAACGCAGGAAAAATTGTTGTTCCTGTCAAAGTAATGGTCGAGTCTGCAGCACTTCTTGATCTCTCGGTCAACGGCTTCTCTGGGACCCCGCTAAAGACCACCTCCCCAAGCTACACAATCCCGATCTCCACAACAAAGGGCGCGACAGTGATGGTCGGTGGAAAACCCGCGACTGTAGACCAGAACGGAAAGGCTAACTACTCAGTAACGCTTATCCCTGGGCTCAACAGGTTCGAAATCTCGGCAACACTGGGAAGTCAGAACAAGAAGATAACAGTCGATTTAATCTATGCTGTCACAATAGAACTCTGGCTTGACAAAACGGACATCACCATAAACGGCTTGAAGGTAACACTCAAGACCGCTCCAACATCTTCCTCGCCGCCGCTTCCAAAAGAACTTGGCGGGAGCACATACATGCCTATAAGAGAAGTCGCAGAGGCCCTGGGGGCACAGGTTGGCTATGACGGTGCAGAAAAAAAGGTCACCCTGACGCAATCGCTCTGGAATGGTAAAAATGTTGTTGAACTGTGGATTGGCAAGAAAACTGCCAAGATAAACGGCAAAGAGGTCTTTATTGACTCAAAAGCCCAAAAGCTCTATCCAACAATCATTAGTGCAAAAACAATGTTGCCGCTAAGGTTTGTTGGAGAGGCCCTTGGGGCAGGTGTGGCCTGGGAAGGCGCCACAAGAAAGATAACGCTGACATATCCAAAATGAAGATAGATTTTGCAATATTGGGCGGCGGTGGAGTAGAGCCATGGTTTGCAAATGAGGGCGTGCCCAACAAGGGCATGCTTTCATTTGCAGGCAAGCCATCAATTGAATATGTCATTGATGCGCTTCGCAAGGCTCCCCTCACAAACAGGATCATCCTTGTTGGCAATGGCTATCCGGATTCCATAAAATCAAAAGTGGATCTGATGCTGGAGGAGGGTGACAGCCAGAAGGCAAACATAGACCGCCTTGTGGATGCGTCAGAGACAGAGTATCTCATCGTGACAACAAACGACATCCCGCTGGTAACTGAAAAAACCTTTGACATGGTTGTTTCTGCGCTCCAGAAAACACAGTGCGACCTTGGACTGCCAATCATAACCAAAGAAGATACCCTGAGGATGTTCCCCGGAACAAAGCGCACCTTTCTCCGCATCAAAGAAGGGGAAGTCAAGATAGGAAACCTCTTCTATATCAGCAAAACCGCCTACAAAAAGGTGGAACCGATAGTCGAGGAAACATCAAGGAGGAGGAAGTCTGCCATAAAGCAGGCACTCCAGCTTGGCGTTCCGTTCCTGCTCAGGTTGCTTTTGTTCAAAAATGTTGGAGTACCCGAGCTTGAGAAGAGAATTTCAAAAATGCTTGGCGTTGCCATAAAAGCGCCAATATTGCAGTGCCCGGAGCTGGGCGTCGATGTTGATAAAATAGAGGACCTTGAATTCTGCAGGTCCATTCTGGAGGCAAAATAGTGGGAATCATTGAAGCATTGGTCCTCGGCCTTGTCCAGGGTCTTACAGAATTCATCCCGGTCTCGTCTACCGCCCATCTTGTCCTTGTTCCCGCTTTTTTGGGGTGGGGCAAACCACCGATGTGGTTCGATGTGTTTCTTCATGCTGGAACGCTCCTTGGAATAATAATCTTTTTCTGGCCGGAAGTGGTCAAATATGTAAAAGCCTTTTTTACTGGATTGCCAAAAATTGGCAGGGGCCTCCCGCCAGACTCGATTTTTTCATACAACCTCATACTTTCAGTTGTACCGGCAATCATCTTTGGTCTGTTTTTTGAAAGCAGGATTGAATCAGTTTTCCAGGACCCAAAAACTACCTCCTATCTCTTGCTTGTGACTGCGGCTTTCCTTGTGGTCGCCTCCCTCATGAATGGCAAACGCAAACTTGAGGAAACAACGTGGGTCGATGCAATAACCGTTGGCTGTGCCCAGGCGATTGCCATGTTCCCTGGCATATCAAGGTCAGGTGCCACAATAACCGCGGCCAGATTGTTGGGATTTGGCAAGAAATCATCTTCCAGACTTGCCTTTCTGATCGCAATTCCAGCGGTTGGCGCTGCAACAGCAAAAACACTCTATGATGTTTATAAAATGGTGGCCAGTTCAGGAATGCAGATTGACTGGATGCCTTCCATAGTTGGCTTTGTGGTGGCCGCCGTTGTTGGCTATCTGTCATTTTTCCTGTTCTTCAAGGCCATCCAGAAATTCAATTTCTACATCTTTGCGGCCTACTGCGTTGCCCTCTTTGTTGTAGCCCAGATTCTCTTATGAGCCTTTCTCCTGTCAGAACGCTCATTCTTGGCCCTGCAATGGCCGAGCTTGAGAGGGGTTGCGATGACGGGGCGGTGTTTGGCGGGTTTTCAAAATTTGTTCTGGCAAAGCTCGACCAGTGGGCAAAGGACGAACCCAACCAGAATGCCAGCATAAAAAGGGCTATTGAGGTTTTTTCCAGTTACACCTCCCTGGATATCACATCAAGGGAAAAGGCCGTAAATGACCTCTTAAAACTTGCCAGGGGCCATTATGTCCAGAAGAGGCCGGTTCCAAAACAAAAAATATATCTAAAAACAGATATGCTCCTCGCTTCCATTCCGGGAATTGGTCCCGAGAGGGCAAAGCTCTTAAAAAAACTTGGACTTGTGACTGTCCTTGATGCCCTGAACCATTTTCCCATCAGGTTTATAGACAGAACAAAGGTTTTGCCAATCGCACAGCTCTCCACTGGAACAGAAGCAACCGTCTTTGCAAAAGTGCTCGACGTCAGGGAGCCGCGTGCCGGAAGGAATTTTGTACAGGCGCTTTTTGGCGACTCAACCGGCAAAATAATGGCCACATGGTTCAACAACCCGTACGTCCTGAAAAAACTTGCCATCGGGAAAACAGTGGCACTCTACGGAAAAGTGGGCGACTATGGCGGCCCGCACATGACAAACCCCGATCTGGACACCGACATACAGGACATGGGGATTGTTCCGGTCTATCCACTGACCGCAGGGCTCCCCCAGTGGGTCATAAGAAGCGTAATCAGAAAAATCGTCGACAACATGCCGGAGATTGGCGATGGGTATCTTCCTGATACCGTAAAGAAGGACATGTCTTTGCCATCTCTTGGTGAATCCTACGAGAAGGTGCATTTCCCCGACAACTTTGAACAGCTCAAGCTCTGCGAAAAAAGGCTCGTGCTGGACGAATTTTTGCTCATGGAAACAGCGCTTCTCCTCCGCAGGGCAGAGTATCGTCAGCAGGACGCCCCAATCATCAAGGGTGCACAAAAATCTTCAAAGGACTTCCTTTCAAAACTTCCATTTGAACCAACCATGGCCCAGAAAAGATGCTGTCTTGAAATAGCGAAAGACCTGGAATCGGGAAGGCCCATGAACAGGCTCCTGCACGGAGATGTCGGCTCTGGAAAAACGGTTGTTGGTCTGAGTGCATGCAGCTCTGCCGCAAAGCTGGGCTACCAGATTGCCTGGATTGCACCCACAGAAATCCTTGCAAGCCAGACTTACAATGTCGCCAGAAAACTTCTGCCATTCAACACTGCATACCTCTCCGGTTCATCAAAAAAAATGGCAAGGGAAAAGATTTTTGAGCTGCTTTCCTCTGGCGAGCCATGCGTCCTCTTCGGGACGCACGCGCTCCTTGAGGACTGGGTGAAGTTTGAAAACCTGGGTCTTGTGGTTGTTGACGAACAACACAGGTTTGGCGTATTGCAGAGGGCCAGACTGGCAAAAAAGGGTTTCTGTCCGCATGTGCTCGTCATGAGCGCCACTCCGATCCCGAGGACGCTCGCTATGACGATCTATGGTGATCTGGACGTCTCTGTGATTGACGAGATGCCAAAGGGCAGGGCAACCATAGAAACAAAGGTGCTCACAGGTACAGGCAATCTCGCCTACAAAACAGCCCTTGCCGAGATAGAAAAAGGCAGGCAAGCCTATGTTGTCTGCCCTCTCGTCGAGGAATCGGAAAAGCTCTCTGCAAAAGCTGCCACGAAGCAGTTTGTTGAACTCACAGAGTCACATTTCAAGGGCATTCCATGCGGATTGCTCCATGGCAGGATGCCGGCAAAAGAGAAGGATGAAACAATGTGCAGGTTCAGGGACAAAGAACTAAAAGTCCTTGTCTCGACAACCGTCATCGAGGTCGGAATAGACGTCCCGAATGCAACGGTCATGATAATTGAAAATGCCGAGAGGTTCGGGCTGGCCCAGCTCCACCAGCTGAGGGGCAGGGTCGGAAGGGGTGAACACAAAAGCTACTGTTTCCTGATACCTTCAAGGCCAACGGTTTCACTGCAAGTTCTGGAAAGGACAGCAAACGGCCTTGAGGTTGCCGAGGAAGACCTGAAGCTGCGCGGGCCCGGGGACATTGGCGGAACAATGCAGTCAGGACTGCCGATGCTTGCCTCATCCAGACTCATCACCCCTTCAAATTTCCCGCTTCTTTCCTTGGCAAGGGAAATCGCGGAGGATATTATTAAACATGACCCGGAGTTGAGGTTCAAAGAAAACAGAGAACTTAGGACAGGAATTGAAGGAAAAATGGCACAAAGAGTAGGACTTGCCTGGGTGAGCTGATGGGGCAGATCCAGGTTCAGAACATAACAAAATATTTTGGCGTGAAAGCCGTTCTCGATGGCATATCGTTCACGCTTGGCGGCAATGACAGGCTGGCGCTTGTTGGCGCAAATGGCACCGGCAAGTCCACACTGATAAAGATAATCATGGACCAGATGGAACCGGATGATGGAAAGGTCTTCAAGGAACCCGACAAGGTCATCGGTTATTTTGCCCAGGACAGGTCGCTTGACGTCTCGGACGTCATTTTATTTGACCAGGTAAGATCGGCTTTCAAAAACATCTATGAAACTGGCAGACAGCTTGAAGAAATCTCCCTGGAAGTTGAAAAAGACCCCCACAACCCACAGCTCCTGGCAAAGTTTGAAAAACTCCAGCACCAATATGAGGCGCTTGGTGGATATGACATAGACCACAGGATAGAAAGAATCCTGTCTGGCCTTGGCTTCTCAAAGGAAGACTGGAAAAGGCCCGTTGTCTCTCTTTCCGGTGGCGAGAGATCGCGCCTTCAACTGGCAACAATACTGGCCACGGAACCTGACACGCTGGTTCTTGACGAGCCGACAAACCACCTTGACCTCGAGGCGACAATCTGGCTTGAAGGTTTCCTGCAAGAATTCAAGGGTTCGGTGCTCATCGTTTCCCACGATAGGTACCTTCTGGACAAGGTTTGCAACCACACAGTGATATTAATTGACGGAAAAGCATTTGATTTTACCGGCAATTTCACACAGGCAAGGGCCCAGTATGACCTCGAGAGGGAACACTCTCTCGAGAAATTGCAGGAGCAACAGGAATTCATCGAGAGGGCAAACCGTTTCATAAAAAGATTCAAGGGATATGGAACGGAAGTGGCGGCCAAGAGGGCAAGGAGTATGGAAAGGCGTCTTGAAAGGGTCGTCCAGGTCGAGGCCCTTCCACAGGAGAAAAAAGTCCAGCTCAACCTTGAGTCGTCCGGAAGGACCGGCGAGATTGTCTTCAGGACAAAAAGTCTGTCAAAATCTTTTGGGGACAGGGAGCTTTTTGGCGGCCTCAATCTCGAAATGAAGAGAGGACAGAAGATTGCCCTGATGGGCCCTAATGGTTGTGGAAAAACAACATTTTTGAAAACGGTGATTGGCGAAGAGGAGCCTTCATCAGGTGAAGTCTGGCTTGGCTACAATGTCTCCATGGCCTATCTCGAGCAGGAACTTGGCAGCTTCAATCCAGAGGCAACCGTTATTGAAGAAATAATGAACAATTCTGATCTCAAGCCCCAGGAGGCAAGGGACCATCTTGCGACATTCCTTTTTGTCGGTGATGATGTCTCAAAACTGTGCAAAGCACTCTCTGGTGGAGAGATAAGCAGGCTTATACTCGCCAAGCTGGCCCTTATTGACGCCAATTTCATCATCTTTGACGAGCCCACAAACCACCTCGACATAAATGCTAGGGCCTCCCTCGAAGATACCATAAAAAACTACTCCGGGAGTGTGCTTTTGGTCTCCCATGACAGATATTTTATAAACAACATCGGCGCCACAATATGGGCATTTGATGGAAACAACATTGTCGACACAAGGGGCAGTCTTGAGGAATACTTGCAGAGAAAGCCTGAGAAACAGACAGACAAGGGCGATCAAAAAACCCAGCAAAAGCAAAAGAAAAAAGACCAGGGCCCGTCAAAGAATCAGATAAAGTCAATGCAAGACAGGCTTAAAAACTTTGAAGATGAAATAAGCATGCTGGAATCAAGGAAAAGTGACATTGAACAGTCAATGTCAAACCCGGACTTCTATTCTCGGGGAGAGCAGACGAAACTCGATCTTGACGAGTATGACAAGATAAAAATACAGCTTGCAGAAACTGAGAACGCATGGGCCGAACTTTCTGAAGAATTATCTGCAATTTCTCCCCAGTAGGGTAGTTTTAGCCCAATAAACCAACATCCAAGGCAATTTCGAAGAAAATTCATTTTTAATACAATTTGTGAATTTATTAACTTTTTAAATCGAGGTTATTTTCTGGTTTTATAAAACATAAGTTTTTGCCCATCCTTAATTTATTCTTCTTTGTTCTTACGGTGTAACTTTTTTATAAAATGTGTTGTCTATGCTCACTGTAAAGACATTGCTTATCGTGTTTACGCTTATATAATTTGCAAAAGTGTGCAACTTTTGGAGGTAAGCTTTGAACGATTATTCTTTCGGTTACCTGTTTGTGGGCATCTTCGCCCTGGTTGGTCTGGCCATGGGTCTTATAGCATTTTTCCTCGCTTTTGCATTAAGACCAAAGAGAATCGATAGCGACCTTGCGACAACGTCCTACGAGTGCGGAATACCGCCAAAGACAGATTCAAAAATAAAATTCAACATCAGATATATCGTTTTTGCATTGATATTTGTCGCATTTGATGTGGAAGCTGTTTTTCTCTATCCATGGGCCGTAAAAGTAAAAGAACTCGGAACTTATGCCATTTTTGAAGTAACACTCTTCATAGCAATTCTCCTCGTTGGATATTTCTACGCTTGGGGAAGGGGGCTGCTGAAATGGGATTGACACAAACACCCGCACCAACAGAACTTGAAAAATCGAGTATCCTTCTTGCACCACTGGACTGGCTGGTGGGCTGGGCCAGAAAAAATTCCCTTTGGCCACTCACCTATGCAACGGCCTGTTGCGCGTTTGAGATGATGCAGGCATGGATGCCAAGATACGATTTTGACAGACATGGATGCTTCTTCAGGCCAACCCCAAGACAGTGTGATGTCATGATCGTTGCAGGGACCGTAACAAAAAAGATGGCAGAGCCCACAAGACTCCTCTATGAACAGATACCAAACCCGAAATGGGTCATCGCAATGGGTGCCTGCGCCTGTTCCGGAGGGCCTTTCATTGACAGCTATTCCGTAGTCAAGGGTGTCGACAAGATAATCCCTGTCGATGTGTATGTTCCAGGGTGTCCACCAAGGCCAGAGGCACTCCAGTTTGCCATCCTCGAGCTTGAGAAAAAAATCATGAAAGAAAGAGCCAATCTTGGGAGGCAGCCATGAGTACCTCCAAAGATATCGCAAAACAAAAATTTGGCATTGACCTCTCCCCGATGCCTGCCCCAGAAACAGCCTTGATGATCAATGTGGACAGCGCAAAAGCAGTCGAAACATGTCTAAAACTCCGCGAATCTGGCTTCAGCATCCTCACGATGCTCACTGCAAAATGCAAAGACAATGGCTTTGAAATGGTATATATGCTGGACAACTGGGAAACCAGAGAGAGGGTTTTTGTTTTTGCTTCGCTGCCAGCACAAGACCCAAAAATCAAGAGCCTGACGCCTGACTGGGAAGCGGCGGACTGGCTGGAACGCGAAGTCTATGACATGTTTGGAATAGTGTTTGAGGGCCATCCAAACCTCCAAAGAATAATAACACCGGAGAATTTCACAGGACATCCTCTCCGCAAAGATTTCACAGATACTGACTGAGGAGGGAAAATGGAAGAAAAAATCAGAACCGACCTGCTTGAAGTAAACTTTGGCCCTCAGCACCCTGCCACTCACGGTGTTTTTAGGGCAGTCCTCACCCTCGACGGTGAAATTGTGGTTGGATGCAAACCAGTGCTTGGCTATCTCCACAGGGGAATAGAAAAGATCGCCGAAAGACTGACTTATCAACAGTTTATTCCCTATCTAGACAGACTCGATTACGTTTCCGGCTTCCTCAATGAGTATCCCTATGTAAGGGCTATTGAAAAGCTCATGGGGATCGAGGTACCAATCAGGGCACAGTACATAAGGGTCCTGATGATGGAACTCAACCGCATCGCGGCGCACCTTGTAAACGTTGGCGCCCAGGGACTCGATCTGGCATCAATGACCCCGATGGTCTACTGCCTCAGGGAAAGGGAATACATCCTGGAGCTGATGGCAGAGGTTTCCGGGTCAAGGATGACCTTCAACTATTTCAGGTTTGGCGGTGTCAAATTCGACCTTCCGGAAGGGTATCTCTCAAAACTCGACAGGTTCATTCACTACTTCAAAGACAGACTCCCGGAATACGCCTCAATGCTCCATAGAAACGAAATATTCCAGGCAAGGACAAAAAACATAGGAATACTGAAGCCAGAAACTGCCCTAAAGCTCTCCTGCACTGGACCTACCCTCAGGGGCTGTGGCATCGCAAGGGACCTCAGGAAAGACGAGCCATACGAGATATACCCCACACTGGACTTTGATGTAATAAGCGAAAATACATGTGATTCATACGGACGCTTCCTGGTGAGATTCAAAGAGATAGAACAGTCCGTCAGGATCATCGAGCAGACAATGCCAAATCTTCCGGAAGGGCCTGTAATGGCTAAAGTGCCAAAGGTGATCAAGCCCCCGGCCGGTGAAATATACTGCAGGGTTGAAGCTCCAATCGGTGAATTTGGTGTTTACGTTGTCTCGGATGGCTCTCCAAAACCATACAGGGTAAAACTCCGTTCACCAAGCTTCAGCAATCTGATGTCATTCCCACATATTGCTCAAAATATCTCAATGCCTGATGTTGTTGCCGCGTTTGCATCGCTGGCGCCAACAATGGGCGATTCGGACAGGTGACAAAATGGAAAACTTCGTCCCATATCTGATTGTAGCGCTCATCCAGGTAGCAATATCACTAGGCATTTTCGGGTTCGTAATGGTAAATGCACTGCTTCTGACCCTTGCCGAAAGAAAACTGCTTGGCTGGATGCACCAGCGACTTGGCCCGATGGAAGTTGGGCCGTGGGGTCTCTTCCAGCCTTTTGCCGACATGATAAAGCTCCTGACAAAAGGTGATGTCATTCCAAAGGCAGCCGACAAATTTTTCTACTCGTACTCTGCCCTCATAGCATTCACCCCGTCTTTTATCACTTTTGCCTTCATTCCGTTTGGACTTGTTGGCGGAATAAAGCTTGTTGCCGCGGACACTGAAATCGGCGTCCTGATGATCTCGGCCGTCATGGCGCTGTCTGTCATCGGCATAATCCTCGGCGGGTGGTCATCCGGAAACAAGTTCTCGCTCCTTGGAGCTGTCAGGACCGCCGCCCAGGAAATCAGCTATGAGATCCCAAAAACACTGGCGATTATCGCAGTGGTAATGCTCGCCGGCAGTATGAACGTATACCACATCTCTTCAATACAGAGAGTTTGGTTTATCGCCCCGCAATTTATTGGCTTCCTGGTGTTCTTTGTTTCTTCACTTGCCGAGATATTCAGGATACCGTTTGACCTTGCAGAAGGCGAATCAGAGCTTGTGGCCGGATATAACGTCGAATTTTCCGGCATCAGGTTCGCATTCTTCTTCTTTGCAGAGTACACGTATCTCTTTGTGACTTCGGCAGTCATTACCGCGCTTTATCTTGGCGGTGGTTCAGGCCCGGAGTTCCTTCCATGGGGTCTTTCGTCGTTGTTCTGGTTCCTCCTGAAGTCTTTTGCCATGGTTGGCTTTATTCTCTGGTTCTCCAGGTCCCTTCCAAGGGTCAGGGCAGACCAGCTCATGAACATGGCATGGAAGATCATGTTGCCACTGTCGCTTGTAAACATAATCTGGACTGCGTTTATTGTTTTAAATGAAAACTTGCTCAAGATTGTTGTGAAATGAGGTGATCATGTACGGAACAGGAATAGCAAGCTCTCTCTGGGTCACTTTTAAAAATATATTCAGGGTCAAGGTAACGCTCCGTTACCCAAAACAAAAACAGGCTATGGTGCCAAGATTTTTTGCCCTGATGAGAATGGTGCGCGATGAAAATGGCAGGGAAAAATGTACCGCCTGTGGAATCTGCGCAAACAATTGTCCGACGCACTCGATCACCATTGAAAAAGGCAAAAGGGAAGACAATACACCTTTTCCGGTAAGATACAGCGTAAACGTCCAGCAGTGTATATTCTGCGGAATATGCGTCGAGGTTTGCCCGTTTGGTGCATTGCAGGTTGGCCACAAATATGAACTTTCCTCATATACCAGGGAAGGAATGATACACGAGAAAGAGGAGCTCCTTCTTCCATTTGGGGGTGCACAGTGAACGTAACAATGTCGCAAGCTCTTTACATGGCGCTCGCTTTCCCCGCCCTTGTCTTTGCGGCCCTGACTGTGACTGTAAAAAATATTGTCCATGCGGCCATATGCCTGATAGGTTGCCTTTTGTCGATTGCGGCAATCTATGTCGGGTTGCATGCCGATTTCATTGCTGCAGCACAGATAGCCATCTATGTTGGCGCCATAGCCATCCTGATCCTGTTCTCAATCATGTTCACGCATGATGTCTCTGGCAAGCAGATGAGCCATCTGAACCGTCAGGCTGTCCTTGGTGTTTTCGTGGCGCTTGCGCTCTTTGGTTCAATCTCCTTTTTCATAATGAATACTTCAGAAAGCCAGTTTACAACCAACTTCCAGGGGCAAATGGCCCTTCCACCAAAAACATCATTGATGGCAGTTGGCGATGTGCTTTACTCAGAAAATGCTTCCACACCTTACATGGTGCCTGTTGAAATGGCCTCTTTCCTTCTGCTTGCGGCTGTTGTTGGCGGAATAGAAATGGCAAAGAAAAAGGAGGATGAGGTATGAACTACCTCTTGCTTATCCTTGGTGCTGCAATATTCAGCTTTGGTGTCCTCGGTGCACTCACATTGAGAAACGCCATCAGGATACTCATGTGCATCGAGCTGATGCTCAATGGGGCCAACCTTACTTTCATCGCCACGGCAAGCCAGCTCCCCGATCCTGGTCTGGCACAGTCGATGGTTGTGTTTGCCATAGCAATCGCAGCATCTGAAACCATCGTTGGACTCGGTGCAATTGTGGCAATGTACAGGGCAAAGGGCTGGGTAACTCTTGAGCAGTTCAGCCTGCTCAAGTGGTAGGAGGGACAATGGAACACACTGTAGCTTCTCTTGCCGGTTCCTGGACCCTCACTTCAATCCTCGCTGTTTTGACGATGGCCTTCCCACTTTTGGGATTCATCATCGTTGGCCTCTGCGGAAAAATAGCAAAAGAGTGGGGACCAAAGCTAGCAACAGTAACCATCTTTCTTTCGTTGATAACCTCGATTGTGGTGCTTGGGCTTGTCATCGCAAACGGGCCAGCACCAACAGTCAGCTTTGTCTGGCTCCAGTCCGGCAATCTCACACTTGATTTTGGATTCAGGGTTGACCAGCTCTGTGCGATGATGCTTTGCGTGGTCACGCTGGTATCGTTCCTGGTTCACCTGTTCTCCCAGGACTACATGCATGGTGATCCAGGCATTGCAAGATTTTATGCCGAACTTCAGCTCTTCACGACCGCAATGCTCGGCGTTGTTACCGCCTCAAATCTTCTCCAGCTTTTTGCCTTCTGGGAGCTGGTCGGTCTTTGCTCGTACCTTCTCATAGGTTTCTGGTTCCACAAAAGGTCTGCATACCAGGCCGCAAAAAAGGCTTTTTTTGTAACCAAGGTTGGAGATATGGGGCTATTCACGGGCATAGTAATGTGTTTCATACTCTCAAATCCGCACACGCTCAGCCTTGAGGCCCTTCCATCAGCACTCGCATCTCTGGCCCCTGCCCTTCTCATAATAATACCACTCCTGATTTTCATGGGCGCAATGGGCAAATCTGCCCAGTTCCCGCTCCATGTCTGGCTCCCCAATGCCATGGAAGGCCCAACGCCAGTCTCCGCACTTATACACGCGGCAACGATGGTTGCGGCCGGAATATATCTTGTTGCAAGATGTATGGGATTATTCACGCTCGATCCAAGTGGAACCGCACTGAAGGTTGTCACTTATGTTGGTTCTTTCACAGCAATCTTTGCCGCAACAATAGCCACGGTGCAGGACGACATCAAAAAAGTCCTTGCCTATTCAACCATCAGCCAGCTAGGGTACATGGTCATGGCGCTGGGTTTTGGCAAATTTGGATACACGGCGGCACTCTTCCACCTCATGACCCATGCCATGTTCAAGGGTTTGCTCTTCCTTGGCTCAGGCTCAGTTATCCACGCAACGCACACACAGAACATGCACGAAATGGGCGGATTATTCAAGAAGATGCCCATCACTGCATGGACCTTCATACTTGGCTCACTCGCCCTCGCAGGGCTATTTCCGTTCGCCGGGTTCTGGAGCAAAGACGCAATACTCGTCGGGGCAGAGGCAACCCACTCGACCATACCTCTCATTCTCGCATTGATAACGGCCTTCCTCACCCCATACTACATGACAAGATGCGTCTGGCTTACCTTCTTCGGTAAACCCAGAAAAGAGAACCACGCCCACGAGGCCTCATGGAGGACAACCCTTCCACTAATAATCCTGGCCGTGCTTTCAGTGGTGATAGGTTTCGTCGGGGCACCGTTCTTTGGCGAGCTCTTCCAGAGGTTCATATTCTTCCATGAGTTCGAATCCGAAGCAGTCAACTGGACACTCATTTTTGGCTCCACAGGGCTTGTTCTCGCAGGCATCTTCCTTGGGCTTGCAATCTACGCCTGGGGCTGGTTTAAAAAAGAAACACTTATCAGAATCCTCAAGCCACTTTACCTCTTCTTCAAAAACAAGTGGTTTGTTGATGAAGCCTGGACTTTCATTGCAGTGAAGCCACTTTTCTATTTGAGTGAATTTTGCCACTGGTTTGACCGTACAGTCATTGACGGTGCAGTCAATGGAGTGGCATGGCTCTCGGTTATTCTTGGCAACATCGTTTATTGGTTCGATGCCGGGATAGTTGATGGCCTGGTCAACCTGGCCGGGTATCTGACCGTCAAGGTGTCAGAACTTGTCAAATGGTTTGATGAAAATGTCATAGATGGTGCCGTCAATGGCGTTGCTGCCTTGACTGGATTCATTGGCTCAAAGGTCAGGAAGGTGCAAACTGGCTACCTTCCAAACTACGCGACAATAATGTTTGCCTCAATAGCACTGGTATTGATACTTGTGGCATGGTTTGCCGTCCTAAATTAGGAGGAATGAATGGAATTCAATGGATTGCTAACGATCGTAACGTTTCTTCCGCTCCTCGGTTCGCTCTTGCTTCTGCTCTTCCCGAAAAAATGGGCAGGCTGGATCAAATGGACCGCTCTTGGATTCACAGCACTTAACCTCATCATTTCGATATTCATCTGGACACAGTTCAAGACCTCAGTTCCTGGCTTCCAGCTGATCGACAAGGTGCCATGGGTTGAAAGTGTTGGCATTACGTATTTCTTTGGTGTCGATGGCATGTCAATGCTCATGCTATTCCTCACAACCCTCCTTTCGTTCGTGGCCTGCCTTGCATCGTTCAACATCGACCACAGAAACAAGGAATATTATTCACTGTTCCTGCTCCTGGAGACCGGCCTTATAGGCGTCTTTGTTTCACTCGACCTGGTCCTCTTCTATGTGTTCTGGGAACTCGTGCTTGTGCCGATGTACTTCCTGATCGGCATCTGGGGTGGCCCCAGAAAGCTCTACGCATCAATCAAGTTCTTCATCTACACTTTGGTTGGCTCCCTGTTCATGCTGGTCGGTGTGCTTGCAATATATTTTGCTTCCGGACAGAACACATTCTCGATACCACAGTTGATCGAGACAAGCGCCAACCTGAGAGGGTGGGCCCTCGGGCTCCCAGTATTTGGAGCACTCTTCCTCGGCTTTGCAATCAAGGTGCCATCCTTCCCGTTCCACACCTGGCTTCCTGATGCACACGTCGAAGCACCGGCCCCAATATCAATTCTCCTCGCTGGCGTCCTGCTTAAGATGGGAGGCTACGGCCTCATCCGCATCGGAGTGGGAATCATGCCGTATGCCGCAACATGGTGGGCAGACATCATCGGTATCCTTGGGGTAATAGGCATCGTTTATGGAGCCTTCTGCTCGCTTGTCCAGAAAGACCTCAAAAAACTTGTTGCATACACCTCTGTGAACCACATGGGTTTTGTCCTCCTGGCTGTAGCGGCATTCCTCAAAACAGGTGCTGTGGCTGCTCTCCAGGGCGCCGTGCTCGTAATGTTCAACCACGGTATCACAACAGGCCTCCTCTTCCTTTTGGTCGGCTATATCTATGACAGGACCCACACAAGGGAAATTGCAAAACTCCCCGGAATGGCATCGATTATTCCAATCATCTCGATAATGCTTATCATTGCATCATTTGCATCAATCGGACTGCCAGCCCTCGCTGGTTTTGTCAGTGAGTTCCTTTCAATGACTGCGGCATATCAGGCAGTCAACTGGTGGGCCTGGGTTTCCGTTGTCGGAATGATCATAAACGGTGGTGTCATGCTCTGGATGATGCAGAGGGTATTGTTCGGCACTGTTGCAGACCCGCATTTCAAGGAGCTCAGGGACGCAAGTTTCAGGGAATTCTTTGCCGCAACCCCGCTTCTTGGGTTCATATTCTTCATTGGAATATTCCCGATGCCGCTCCTCAATATGATACAACACGCAATCACCACACTGCCAACGCTTCCAATAGTTTAAGGAGACGAGATGAACTTTGCTTCATTTTATCCAGAGATGGTCCTTCTTGTCGGGGCCTGCATAATACTCCTCCTGTCGGTATTCAAGTTCGCGCTAAGGAAGTATGTGCTTGGCTTGTTGGCTATCCTGACTGTTGTGATCTCGTTTATTGTCATGCAGGCTGTTCCAGGAATCAGGGAACCAGCAGGCAACCTCTTTGTGCAAAACGATTTCTCCAATTTTGCCAGGGGACTGCTTCTGGTCATCTCCGTGCCAATACTGATCTCCTCACTTGACATGTTCAACGATGCTTCGAAACGTCAGGGAGAATTCGTGTTCCTCATGCTCATCTCCGTCACCGGCCTGATGCTTCTGGTCCAGTCGTCACACATGCTCTCGCTCTATTTGGGTATAGAGCTGTCTTCAATACCTCTATACATGCTGGCAGGCCTGAAATCACACAATCCCAAATCAAAAGAGGCTGTTGTAAAATACTTCCTGCTTGGAGCATTTGCTTCTGCAATGACAATCTATGGAATATCCCTCATCTACACAACAGCAGGCACATTCAGTTTTGTAGAGCTTTTCAACAACATAAAGGGCACTCCGCTCGAGATGGCTGGTTTTATATTCGTACTCGCCGGCCTTTCTTTCAAAATAGCGGCAGTTCCGTTCCATTTCTGGGCACCGGATGTTTATGAAGGTTCGCCACCAATATCGACCGCCTTCATCTCTGTTGCCCCAAAAATTGGTGCCCTGATAGTCCTTTCAAGATTCATATCAATGGGCATCAACCCGGCGGCAAGCGACAATTTCGCCAATCTGGTAAAATGGTCAATAGCTGCCATCTCCGCACTCTCCATGACGTATGGCAACCTCACCGCGATCTGGCAGACCGAAGTAAAAAGAATCATGGCCTACAGCTCAATTGCGCAGATAGGCTACATGCTCATAGGTATTGTCGTAATAGCGTTTTCTCCTGAAGCAGTAATCAGGTCAGAGGGCGCCAGGGGCATACTTATGTATGTTACCGCCTATGCGCTCATGAACATCGCAGTGTTTTCTGTAATCAAAGTTGTAGAGGCAAGAAGGGGTGGAACAACCCTGAATCACTTCAAGGGATTGAGCAAAACGGACCCCGGTCTGGCACTTGCAATGACGGTCTCGCTTGTCTCGCTCCTTGGCATTCCGTTTGCCGCAGGGTTCTTCGGCAAACTGCTTATTTTTACCGCCGGCGTCTCGGCGGGCCTCTACTGGCTTGTGGTTCTTGCGGTCATAAACTCTGCCATCTCGGCATTCTATTATTTTGGCATCGTAAAGAACATGTATTTTGAGGCGCCAGACCAGGAATGTCTGAGAACAGAAACCAAACCAGGATTTTCTTTTGCCTATCTTGTGGCAGTTATATGCTCGGTTTTAACACTCGTGATTGGCCTTTTGCCATGGATTTACCAGCTCATTGCAAAAGCTAGCGAATCACTCTAAGGAGAGAACATTGAGGGCAGGAAAGATATTTGCTGAGATGATAAAAGCAAGGGCCCTTGGTCTGACAATCGTCTTCATGCTCATCATGCCCATTGCCCTTGGCGGCGTGGCTGGTTTTTTTCTAGACAAAGCGCTTGGGACAATGCCAATATTCTTCCTGATCCTGATATGTATGGGCCTCGTTGCTTCTGCTAGAACTGCCCTTAAGTTCAAACTATGAAAACAGTATTAGAGATAATAGGCGGAGCGATCTGGGGCTGTGGCCTCGGATTCGCATGGTTCCACCTCCTTTACCTGCAAACGCAAAAGTCATTCATGAAAGGCCAGACGGTTATTACAAACCCGCTGAGGCTCCTCATTGCCGCGCTGGCACTTTTTGCCCCAGTTTTACTTGGTTTTTATGTTTTGTTAGCATCTTTTGGTGGCTTTGCGCTTGGTTTTGGTCTATGGTGGATATGGTTTACAAAGTTTAAACGCGGAGGCAAAAATGGCTGAAGTGGTGAAAAAGAAAAAAACTCCCCTGCTCAGGAAAAAAAGCTTCTGGATCGCATTATTTTTTGTGGCTGCCTATGCCTGCGTAATGTTTTTGGTCCCAGCTTCCTCACACCCTCACAAGATTGAAGTTGGCCCACAGCAGACAACCTTCTCACTTTTTGGATCACCCCTGTCAAACACGTTTTTTGCACTGCTCCTTGCGACTGTGATATTCTCCACAATCATCATAGTTATTGGATCAGGGGTCAAAAAGCCAGGATCAAAAAGGGCTATCCTCGCAGAAATGGTTGTTGTCACAACACAAAATTTTGCCGAGAGTATCCTTGGACACGAAGGTAAAGGCTATGAGGTGGCAGTGTGCGCATTCTTTGGCTACATCCTCATTTCAAACCTTCTGGGCATCGTCTCCTCACTGTTCATTCCTTTTTATGGCATTTCGCAAAATTTCAAGATGGTCATCGCACCAACAACTGACCTTATGGTGACTACTGGTTTTGCCCTAACGGCAATTTCCTACTACCACGGCCAGTACATGAAGGTAAAAGGCATTGGACCATACTTGAAACATTATGTAAAACCTTATGTATTTATGTTGCCAATCAACATCCTTGAAGAAATCAGCCGTCCGCTTTCACTGGCTGTCCGTCTTTTTGGAAACCTGACTGGCGAGCACATAGTTCTTGAAGTAATTTCTTCTCTTGTGGCTTTTGTTGTCCCTATCGTCATCTTGGGACTCGGATTGTTCACCGGAGCTGTCCAGGCACTGGTATTTACCATGTTGTTCCTGGTTTATCTGCAACCTGCAGTAACTTCTAAAGGGGGTCACTAACAATGGACGCAAACACAAGCATGGTTTGGTTAATCAAGGTTGTTTCGGTCTTCTCCGCATCTTTCGCAATCGCGATCGCAGCATTCGGAGGAGCCCAGGGACAGGGCAAAGCAGCCGCAGCCGCAGCCGACGCCATCGCAAGGCAGCCTGAGGCAGGAGACAGGATATTTACAACCCTGATCCTTTCACTGGCCCTCATAGAGTCGCTCGTAATTTACGCCCTTGCAGTAGCGCTGGTCCTTATTTTCGCAAACCCGCTTATATAAGCAGGTGGGCACAATGAATTATCTGCTAGCTAGTGCCGCCCAAGCGGCAAATGAAGTTGCAAAAGAGGCTTCTTCATCTCTTATCCAGATCGACTGGCGAACCCTGCTTTTTGCAATACTCAATCTCTCCCTCCTTTTCATCGTCCTCTGGACTTTCCTTTACAAACCAGTAAAGAAGATGATGGAAGACAGAAAAAAAGCTGCCTCCTCGGTAATTGATGATGCAAAGAAGCTCCAGGAAGAAGCAAAGTCAAGCCTTGAAAATGCCAAAAAACAGAAGAGCGATGCGGCCGAAGAGTCAAGAAAGATAACATCTGAATCTGTCCAGACCGCCGAAGCGATAAGGGAAGAAATAATTGGCAAGGCAAGGGAAGACGCCAAATCCATAATCAGGATCGCAGAAGAAGAGGCAAAGGGCGAACGTGAGATAACCGAGCAGGATCTGAAGAGCCGCTCGAAAAAAATTATTGTCCAGGCTTCAAGACAGGTCATGAAACAGGTCTTCGACAATGGCATGACCGGAGCCTACACAAAACACATCATCTCCGAGCTGCCAAAACTCACGGTTTGCGACATCCATTCACACAAGCTCAATCTTTGCGATGCACTCTCCCAGGCAGGCAAGGTATCAAGGATCGTCATCGAGTCGGCAACTGAAATGTCAGAAGTGGACAAAAAGGCAGTTTCAGATTTCGTCCTCGGCTTTGTGAAGAACGGCGCCAAGGTTGAATTTATCATAAAACCAGAGCTCATTTCCGGCCTCAGGATAGTCTTTGGCGACACCATATTTGATTCCTCAATCTCAAGGATGGTTGAAACCACCATCGAAGACTTGAGGTGATCCTATGCCCGAGATACTAGACGAGATAATCAACACCTGGCAAGCCTCTTTTGAGGCAAAGCCTTTCATCCCGGTAATTGAAAATGCCGGTTCGGTCAGCGAAGTTGGTGATGGTGTTGCCCTTGTAAGGGGGCTCTCTGATGCCTTCATCAGCGAGGTGTTGAGTTTTGAAGGTGGCATCGAAGGTTTCGTACTTTCGCTTGCCCCTGATTACGTCGGAGTCGTTTTGCTCGGTGAAGACAAATATGTCAGGGAAGGGGACAGGGTATCAAGGACCGGAAGGCTCCTCTCAATTCCTTACACCCAAAACCTGATTGGTCGTGTAATCGACCCCCTTGGCAATCCGATTGACGGAAAGCCGGCTCCAAAATCAATAAAATTCCTCCCACTTGAAACAAAGGCCCCATCGGTAATCGAGAGGGAGCCAGTCCACCAGCCAATGCAAACCGGCATCAAAACCATCGATGCCCTTTTCCCGATCGGCAGGGGACAGCGTGAGCTCATCATCGGCGACAGGCAAACAGGAAAAACCGCCATCGCCATCGACACAATCCTGAACCAGAAGGACGAAAATGTAATTTGCATCTATGTTGGAATTGCACAGAAATCGTCCACCATGGCAGGAATTGTCAAAACACTGCGTGATTATGGCGCACTCGATTACACCCTCGTCGTCACAACCCTTGCAGACCAGTCACCGGCAACCAGGTATATAGCTCCCTATGTAGGTTGCGCAATTGGCGAAGAGTTGATGCGCTCCGGCAAGCACGTCCTGATAATCTACGATGATCTCTCAAAACATGCCGACGCCTACAGGGAACTTGCACTGCTCCTTAGACGTCCACCAGGGCGTGAGGCATATCCGGGAGATATTTTCTACCTGCACTCAAGGCTCCTCGAGCGTGCTGCAAAACTCCACAAAGACCTTGGCGGTGGTTCCATGACCGCCCTACCTATAATCGAAACCCAGGCCGGCGATGTTTCGCAATACATTCCAACCAATCTTATATCCATCACCGATGGCCAGATATACCTTGAGAAAGAGCTTTTCCACGAGGGCATAAGGCCAGCCGTAAACGTCGGTCTTTCCGTTTCCCGTGTTGGCGGAAACGCACAGATCCCAACCATGAAAAAGGTCGGCGGTTCACTCAAACTGGACCTCTCGCAGTATAACGACCTCAAGGCATTCGCCCAGTTTGGCGCAGAGCTTGACCCGGTAACCCAAAAGAAACTCCAGAGGGGTGAAAAGCTCGTCGAACTGCTTAAACAGCCACAATACAGCCCGATGCACGTAGGCCAGCAGGTATTTATTCTTGGTGCCTACTCGCTTGGTGCACTGGATGACATAAGAAAAGACAGGGTCCAGGAGTTCGAGCGTATCCTTGTTGAGGAAGCAAAAAGATTCAGGCCTGATCTCCTTAAGGAACTCTCAATGGCACCAAAACTGACTGATGCGCACAAGGAAGGGATATCCAAACTTGTGCAGTCTGTATCATCCACCTTTGGGAGCTGAGCGTGGCAACACTAAGGGCACTAAAAAGACGAATAGCCTCCGTTGATTCCGTAGCGCACATAACGCGCTCGATGGAGATGCTCTCTGTCGTCAAAATTTACCACCTTAGGAAAAAGGTTGAAGAATCAGTACCCTATGTTGAAAAACTCAGGGAGCTTCTCGTATCGATAGCAAGTCACACATCAACCGACCTCACCATAAACCCTCTATTTATTGCAAGACCCATCGAGAAAGTTCTCATCATCCCGCTCACATCTGACAGGGGCTTTTGTGGCGCGTTCAACTCAAATGTGATGTCGCTTACAAAAAGGTACTCGGAAGAACTGGGCCTGAAATCAATATTTGCCACAATCGGCAAAAAAGCCAATGCCGAGCTCATAAAGCAAGGCCACGAGATCAGTTTCCAGATGCCAGGCATCCTTGACAAGCTATCATTTACCCAAGCCCAGATATTGTCCAAAAAAATAAAGGAAATGTACATATCGGACGAAGTACAGGCAGTTTCCTTCGTTTATATGGAATTCCAGTCAGTGCTCCGTCAGGAATCGGTGGTAAGGGAAATGCTTCCGCTTGTCCCAATCATGAAAGGTCATTCCATCCCTCTTGAAACCTTCATCTTCAAACCCAGCCCAGCTGCCATTCTGGACACACTCATGGACAACTACGTTGACCTGTTCGTCTACAAAGTCCTTCTTGAGGCCGGTGCATCTGAGCAGGCGATGAGAAGGATGAGCATGCACAGGGCAACCGAAAATGCCGATGATTTGGGGCAGAAGCTCACGATAAAATACCAACGCACCAGACAGGCTGCAATCACCAAAGAACTGACCGAGATAACCTCCGGTGCAGAGGCGATAAAGGAGAGAAAGAGTGTCTAAAGGAAAGCTCATTAGAATCGAAGGTCCAGTTCTGGACTTTTCCTTCCCAAAGGGAGAGCTTCCAGACCTTTACAACGTGGTTGTGGTTGAAGACCCTGCATTGCCAGAAAATCTCGTTTGCGAGGTCCACCAGGTCGTCAACGCAACCGATGTACGTTGCATAGCGCTTGGCTCAACAGAAGGACTCCGCAGGGGAATGGTTTGCCAGGACACAGGTGCCCCAATCAATGTGCCTGTTGGTGAAGGAACACTTGGGCGTGTTTTCAACGTTTTTGGCAACCCAATCGACAAAAGGGGCGACGTGCCGGCAGTTGAAAAAAGGCCAATCTTCCACAATCCTCCGCAATTCTCAAAAATCAACCCGACTGAATCCATTTTTGAAACCGGCATCAAGGTCGTCGATCTTCTCGCCCCATTCCCAAAGGGTGGAAAAATCGGTCTTTTTGGTGGTGCAGGTGTAGGCAAAACCGTTCTTCTTCAGGAGCTCATCCGCAACGTTGCCTATGAACATCAGGGAGTGTCGGTATTTGCCGGCGTCGGTGAGCGCACCAGGGAAGGCAACGAGCTCATCCTCGAGATGGAAGCCTCCGGAGTCATCAAATCCACCGCACTGGTTTTCGGCCAGATGAATGAACCGCCAGGGGTCCGCATGAGGGTGCCATTTACAGCATTAACAATGTGCGAGTACTTCCGTGATGACAAGGGTCAGGATGTTCTTCTATTTGTTGACAACATATTCCGTTACGTCCAGGCAGGTTCCGAAGTTTCAGCCTTGCTGGGCAGGATCCCCTCCGCGGTAGGCTACCAGTCAACACTGGCGACCGAAGTTGGTTCTCTTGAAGAGAGAATCATTTCAACTAAGAAGGGCTCCATCACGTCAGTCCAGGCAATCTTCGTTCCTGCTGATGACTACACGGACCCAGCCCCGGCAAACATCTTCACTCACCTTGATGCAACAATCACACTCGACCGCGCATTGGTCGAACTTGGAATCTACCCTGCAGCAAACCCGCTTGATTCTTCCTCAAAAATGCTTGATCCAAGGATCGTCGGAAAAGAGCACTACGAGGTTGCACAAGAGGTCAAAAGGATACTCCAGCACTACGAAAACCTCAAAGACATCATTGCCATCCTTGGAATGTCGGAACTCTCCGAAGAAGACAGGAAACTTGTCTACAGAGCCAGAAAACTCCAGAAATATCTTTCACAGCCATTCTTTGTCGCTGAGTCGTACTCCGGAAGGGCCGGAAAATACGTTTCACTCAAGGAAACCGTTGCGGGATTCAAAGAAATTGTCGAGGGCAGGTGCGATGATTTGCCGGAAGATGCTTTCTATATGGTAGGCAACATCGAGGAAGCCAAAGAAAAGGCAAGAAAACTGGTTGAAGAAGAACAGGCAAGGGCAAAGGTCAGCGTCAAAAAGGAAGAGTACGTCTAAGTGGACCAGCTAAACATCACCATCATAACACCGGAATCAAGGGAAGAAAAGCTTGTTGCAACCTCAATTATCGTCCCCCTGGAAGATGGCTATTGGGGCATCCTCCCAAAACACATCAACATGGTTGCAACCCTGAAATCCGGCAAAATAACAGCAAAAACTGCAAAAGGTGATTCGGTTTACAATGTTTCTGATGGATGGATTGAGGTGTTCCACGACAAAATCATCATACTGACCACCGATTTCAAGAAGGTGCAATGAGAAAGGCCATTATTGCAGGCCTTCTGATTGCCATCTCAATCTGGCATCCGGTTTTTGCATCAAGCACCAATTCAAAAGACCACGAAAGGCCCCAAGGCCTCTTGTGGTCTTTTCACATTGATAACGAACTAAAAGATGGCTGGTTCAACACCGAGATGAGAATAGTGGAGGATAGTGCCAGAAACCAGTATTACATCCAGGTATACAGCAGGCTCACCGGAGTGGAGGAGCAAAAACTCGTCTGCTACTGGATGTTCCACGAGACAGCAGAACCTGTCGGAGAAATTGCTCAAACGCGAAGGATAAACTTTCACTGGCTCTGGTTTGCCTCCACAAATGATTCCAGAAAAGAGTGGTTTGAAAAAGGAAGTAGGCCCGGCCCCATTTCAATCCTTCGCTCCATGTCCCCCTTTGACAGGACAATCATGATGCTGGACATCAAAGACAAAACGATGGTCAATGTTCTTTCCCTGCCAGAGCACATAACACCATGGATTATTGACGATCTGGACAAAAACGGAACTTATGAGCTTGTTTGTGCCGACAGGTCATGGGCAGGCAAATTCGATACCAGTTTTGTCCCATCTGCGCTGGTTGTTTATTCCATGAAGAACGGCAAATTTGTTGATTCAACACCAGACTATCCGGATGCCACAAAACAGTGGGACGATGCACTGGCAAAAACGGTTTCCGAGTCAAAAGATGATTTCAGGACAGAGTTTTGCATCAGTCTGGCGCAATCCCTGAAAACCCACGGACACAAAGACCCGATATCAATTGTTGAGCCGTTGATTAAAGACGGCGCCGGATATACAAATGACAAAAGCAGGCAAAGAGCATTGAAGGAACTGGAAACCATAAGGAGCATGCTCGGTGAGAGATGATATAAAAAAGCTTGCCGGAATATACCTCCACTGTGAGACCCTCACAGACATACCGAGATTTGGGTATCTTCTCTCCGGAGTAGTTTCCCCGGAGCCAGTTTCATCTCACTCCTATAATGTTTCTGTGCTTGTCCTTTTGCTCTCTGACCATGTACCAGGCATTTTAAAAGAAAAAGCTCTTGAGCTGGCACTTGTCCATGACATTCCAGAAGCCCTGCTGACCGACTTGCCTCTTTGCGCAAAGGAATTTATTGACAAGGAAAGCGCAGAGAAAAAAGTGTCCGACAAAATTTTTGGGAGCTCCCAAAAATTACAGGCACTGTTTGGGGAATATATCAAGTGCGAGTCGCTGGAGTCAAGGTTCGTAAAAGAATGCGACACACTCCAGATGCTCTGCCGTGCCTCAAGATACAAGAGAATGGGTCGTGGAGACATGTCCCGCTTTTTTGAAAGACAAAACAATTTTGAATTTGAAATTATCTCTGAATTTTTAGAGGCCTTCAGGCTTCTTGACGATCAGTCACAATAACATAAAATCATTTTTGTGTTCTCGTCTGTGCAAAGCGTAACATTGGAGGGACTCAAACCACTCAAGCTCCGTGTTGAGGTAGATATTACGGGGCAGGCTTTGCCTTCTTTCAATATAGTTGGGCTACCCGATGCCGCGGTTTCCGAGGCAAGGGAGAGGGTGCGCTCTGCAATAAAAAACTCCGGTTTTGCCTTCCCGATCAAACGAATAACGGTTAACCTCGCCCCAGCCGATCTCAAGAAAGAGGGTTCAGGGTTTGACCTGCCAATAGCCCTCGGCATACTTGCCGCGTCAAACCAGATACCTGTCGAGTCTCTTGATGGCAAGACATTCCTGGGAGAGCTGTCTCTTGATGGCGCACTGCGCTCCGTCCCCGGGGTCCTGCCGATAGCCATAGCACTCTCCGGGACTGAAGAAACACTTATGGTCCCAAAAGACAACGTTGCCGAGGCCTCCATTTTCAATGTTGAAGTTGTCGGAGCTGACAATCTGCAAGACATAGCATTGCATCTTTCCGGGGAAAAACCGTTGCAGTCAATAAAAATGAGGAAGGTCGATTTCACCGATTCCTTCCTCGAATATCCGGTTGACATGTCCGAAGTGAAAGGCAATGCAATGGCCAAGAGGGCGCTGGAAATCGCAGCATGCGGGAGCCACAACGTGCTGATGATGGGGGCACCCGGTTCCGGAAAAACAATGCTTGCAAAAAGATTGCCATCAATCCTGCCGCCACTCACCTTTGACGAGGCGGTCGAAATCAGCCAGATATACTCGATTGCGGGACTCCTCCCGCCAAAAGAAGGCCTCATAACAAAAAGACCCTACAGATCACCACACCACACTGCATCACCTGCTGCAATCATCGGTGGTGGCTCAAATCCGATGCCAGGTGAAATAAGCCTTTCACATGGCGGTGTTCTGTTTCTGGATGAATTGCCTGAATTCAAGAGAGACGTTCTTGAGGTGCTCAGGCAACCAATGGAAGATGGCGAGGTGACTGTTGCCAGAGTAAGGCAAACGGTTACTTACCCATCAAGGTTCCTGCTTGTGTCAGCAATGAACCCCTGCCCGTGCGGATACTATGGTGACAGAACAAAACCATGCACCTGCGGCATTTCATCAATCAGAAAATACCAGTCGAGGATCTCCGGTCCACTCCTTGACAGGTTTGACATATATCTTTCGCTCTCAAGACTTCTCCCGGAAGAGCTTTCAGGTACGCAACCGGGTGAAAAGAGTGCAACAATAAGACAGAGGGTTACAGATGGCAGAAAAATGCAGACCGAGCGCTACAAGAATCTTGGAATACACTGTAATGCACAGCTCTCATCAAAACAGATAAAAGAATTTTGCAGGCTTGGGGCAGACGAGGAGTCTTTCCTGAGGCTCGCTTGCGAAAGGATGAACCTGACTGCAAGGGGTTATGACAGGATACTCAGGGTCTCCAGGACCATCGCCGACCTGGCCGGTTCAAAAGAGATTAAGACTCCCCATATTGCAGAAGCTGTCCAGTACAGGGAAAATCTGATGGTATGAAAACAATTTTCATTGGCTCTGGCAATTTTGCAAAAACCATCCTCGAGTTTCTCTCGGAAAATCATGAAGTCTGCCTTGTGGTTACAAGGCCCGACGCAAAAAAGGGCAGGGGCCAGAAAGTGGTCTCCTCGGTCATATCCGAATTTTGTGCAAGCAAAAACATCCCCTGCTACTCCCCGGAATCCATCAACTCCGATGAACCAGTAGAAACTTTAAAAAATACTTCAGCTGATATTGCCGTCCTGGCTTCTTACTCCGAAATACTGTCGCCTCAACTCATCGATGTGTTCCCAAAAGGGATACTGAATATCCATCCATCACTGCTCCCAAAATACAGGGGAGCGGAGCCGATAAGATGGGCGATCAGGAAATGTGAAAAGGAAACCGGCGTAAGCCTGATGCTCATCTCAAGCAGGCTCGACAGGGGCAACATCATTGCTTCAGAGGCAATTGCAATAGAAGGCACGGATGATTTTGGTTCTCTTGCAGAAAAGCTGGCCATACTTTCCGTTTCAATGCTTCCAGGGGCGATTGAAAAATTGGAACAAGGTTTTGAAGGAGAACCACAACCCCAGGAAAAAACATTTTATGCAAGAAGACTGAGGCCAGAAGACGAAATTATCAACTGGAACAAAACAGCTTTTGAGTTGTCATGTCATATAAGGTCAATGTCACCCGATCCCGGCTGCTACACGGTGCTTGATGGCAAAAGAATAAAACTTTTTGGCCCCAAAGTAGTTGAAGGCAACGGGCAGCCGGGAGAAGTGCTTGTCTCGAAAAAAACGTTAATAATCGCCTGCAAGGAAGGAGCACTGGAATTTGCAAAATGCCAGAAAGAGGGAGGGAAATTACTTGATACCCGCGACTTCCTGGCATCAGGTTTAATAAGGCAGGGACTGGTTTTTTAACCTGTGTTGACTAAATGACCTCTACGGGTAAAATAAAACAAAATGAGATACGGCATAATTTCTGACATACACGCCAACATCGAAGCATTAAATGTTGTGCTCGCCTCACTGGAGAAAGAAAACGTTGATGAAATAATCTGTTGCGGGGACATTGTCGGGTACAACGCAAATCCAGATGAGTGCGTTGCAAAAATAATAAACCTTGGGGTCAGGGCAATAATGGGCAATCATGACAAGGCGCTCATAGAACCCTCTGAGGAAAGATACTTCAATCAATATGGCCTCTCTGCAATCAGGTGGCAGAGAACACAGGTAACTCCCTCACATCAGAAATTCATAAGCAATTTGCCAATGAAGCTGAAAATACCAGGACCAAACTCGCATGATGGTTTCCAGGTCGCCCACGGCAGCCTTGATTCATCCGCACCATTCGAATACATAGCTTCACCAATGGAGGCCGTCAGACTCTCAGAAATAATGAGTTCAAATATATGCTTTATCGGGCATTCCCACATATCCGGTGTCTTTTCAATAAAGGGCCATGATGATATTGAGTACCAAAGGGGCTCTTATGGCCTGGAAATATCGCTTGAGCCTGGCATCAAATATATAATAAACGTTGGTTCGGTTGGCCAACCAAGAGACAGAAATCCGCAGGCAAGCTATGCCATTTATGACACAGACATGAGAAAAGTCACAATAAAGAGGGCAGACTACGATATTGAGGCAACCGTTGCAAAAGTAATGGAGGCTGGACTTCCGCTTTTCCTCGCCGACAGGCTGAGGATAGGCTGGTAGAGTATTGACATAGGAATCATAATGGCTATAATACGTCCCGCCATGAAAAGGTATGCAATTTACAGTTTGGCGCTAGTTTTCTTACTCTTGTCGATAACGGTTGCTACAACCCAGGAGCAATCGCGTACAATTGTAATGAAAATCGGTGAAAAAACTGCGACTGTGGATGACAAATCGGTCACGCTGCAGCCAGCACCAACAATAATTGAGGAGAGGACGGTTGTTCCACTCCGCTTCCTTATTGACAACGTTTTCCCGAAAGATGGTTCCTCTGTCGACTACGACACAAAGGAAAAGAAAATAACAATCACGATCCCGGACATATCGGTCCTCAAGGCAGAAAATCTTTCTCTTCAGGAAGAAAATCGCAAGCTCAAACAGGCTCTTGCTGATTGTATCAAAAATGCTGAAGAAGGCGGCGGCGGTTCAACCGAAAATCTTGTCCCGCCAATAAAATTCTCCAAAAATGGTGTTGATTTTACGCTCGTTGCAATCGTCAAGGAAAAAAACAACCTCAGACTGGACATCAAGATATACAACAAGCTTGAAACAAAAGTCAGGTTCCCGGCTTCACTCACAAAAATGATTGTTGGTCAGGAAAAACTTCAAGCTTCAGACTGGGACCCGATTTTCTCAAGCGACATACCATCTGGTGCTGAAAGATCAGGCTGGGTCAGGCTCCCCTTGAAAACTCTGACTGGAGTGGCCACATTTGAATTCACTGTCTGGCCAAAAGATGTTCTTCTGTATTATACCTTCCAGCTCAAGGTAAACCTTGACCAGGCCATACCAACTTCAGTGCCTCCCTCAACGTCCCTGCTGAAATAATCTCCAGACCCTCAATATCAGGCTTGTCCTGGTTTGGCACCAACACAGTTTTAAGCCCCAAAGCATTTAGTTCTTTTAATTTTGTTCCCAATTGGCTGACAGGGCGTATTTCACCAGTAAGTCCAACTTCGCCGACAAAAGCCACGCCCTCAGGCACCTTTCTGTCCATAAACGAAGACACAAGCGCAAAAGATATGGGAAGATCAAGTGATGGCTCGTCAGAATCCAGACCGCCAACAAGGTTTACGTAGCAATCCAGCTTCCCCAGCGGGATGGAGGCCCTTTTTTCCAGGACAGCCAGAAGCATCAGCGCCCTGTTCATGTTGCAGCCGGTCACCACCCTCCTTGGGGAAGGATAGTATGTTGGCGCCACAAGCGCCTGGACTTCAAGCGCTATTGGTCTGTTTCCTTTTGAAACGGCGGTTATTGCCACCCCAGGGACATTCTCGTTCCTGACAAGTGACTGCCTGTCTGCCGCCCTGAAACCGCCCTCAGTCATTTCCATCAAACCAACTTCATCCGTAGCACCAAAGCGGTTCTTAACACCATGCAATATCCTTAGAGTCGAATATCTTTCACCCTCAAGATAGCAAACCACATCAACAAGATGCTCGAGGGTCTTTGGTCCTGCAATGTTGCCCTCTTTTGTCACATGGCCAATGAGAAAAGTTGTGACAGAATGTTTTTTTGAGAACTCTACTATCTTTCTGGTCGCCTCCCTCAGCATGTTTGGCCCACCAGGGGTGCCAGCATCTTCGAGCATTATTGTCTGGACTGAATCAATGAACAGTGCTTTTGGTAGATTTTCTGAGGCCTCGTTCAGGATTGCGTCAAGATCTGTCTCAAAAACCAGCGAAATGCCAGAATCTGTTGCCCCAATGCGTTTTGCCCTCATTGATATCTGTTTTGGGGATTCTTCACCAGAGCAATAGAGGGTGCTTTGGGAAGTTTTTGCGTAGCTGTTTGCCACTGCAAGCATGAGCGTGGATTTGCCAACACCTGGTTCTCCTCCAATGAGAACGACTGACCCCTGGACAACACCACCACCCATGACCCTGTCAAATTCTGTTATACCAGTTTCAATCCTGTTTTCTTCGGCAAGAGAAATGGCCTCCACCTCAATGTCTTTGCATTTGGAGGAGTCCTGTGGGAACACTTCTTTCTCTTCAAATGTTCCCCATGCTCCACATTCAGGACATTTTCCAAGCGGTTTCGTGCTTGAATATCCGCAGTTCGAACAGGCATAGCTTATCGTTTTTTTGGCCACATTCTGGATTGTATGTTGGCATTCAATCTTGACAAGGACCAACGCAAGGCTAGACTCGACCATGCAAAGGCAGCGGAAGCCGGTGAGAATCCGGCGCGGTCCCGCCACTGTAAGCGGCAAGTCTGGGGAAATCCACTGGGCAACCGGGAAGGAAACCCCGCAAGACGCCAAGCCGCAAGCCAGGAGACCGTCTTTGCGAAAACCCGAGGAGGTAAATATGAAAAAGATATTGTCTGTTTTGTTGCTGGCGTTCATGCTCTGCTCTTGTGGAGTCCAGCCGGCCCAGCCTTCTGCCAGTGCTCCGGAGAAGATTGTCTCCCTTTCACCAAACATCACGGAGATAGTGTATTTTGTCGGTGCAGGCGACAGGCTTATTGGGAGGACCTCATGGTGCAACTATCCTCCGGAAGTCGCCAAAGTGGAGAGTCTCGGTGACCCATATGCACTGAAAACAGAGCGCATAGTTGAGCTTTCACCGGATGTCGTCCTTGTAAACAGGCTCATTCCGCTTGATGTCATAAACAAGATAAAATACTCCGGGATAAGGGTCGAGACCTTCGATCCGCAAACCATAAACGATGTTCTGGAAACAATAGACAAAGTTGCAGACATCTGCGGTCTGCCGACCAAGTCCCAGGAGCTCGGGCCAGAAATCAACTCGCTCCATAAACAGACACCAGAAGGCAGCAAAAAACTGGTCTATCTCGAAATATGGGACAATCCGCCAACAACATTTGGCAAGAACTCGCTTGGCGCCGACATGGTGAGATGGGTTGGCGCAGAGAATGCTGGCGACAGACTTGAAGGCGATTTCCCTACGCTTTCAGAAGAAGCAATCGCCGGTCTTGACCCAGAAGTGATCATCGTTCCGGAATCATACAAAAAAACAGTTGCCGAAATCGTTAAGAGGCAAGGTGTTGCCAGGACCAGAGCCGCCAAAAACGGTTCCATACACATAATGAATGACGACCTTTTGATGAGGCCAAGCCCAAGGGTGCTGGATGCACTGAAGATAATCTCGCAGATTGTCGGCAAGTGAAACAAACCAGAATAATACTGTTACTCGTTTTTGCCCTGTTTCTGGTGATGTTTGTCGGGCTCCTCTTTGGTTCTTCAGGCATCGGCCCGATTGATGCAATAAAAGCGATAGCAAGCATTCTTGGTTTTGGTGATTCCCCAGAAACCCACACGAGGATAATCCTTCTCATGAGGCTTCCAAGAATGCTTGTGTCTGTTCTCTCCGGGATGGCTCTGGGGCTTGCCGGAGCACTCTCACAAACGCTCTTCAGGAACGACCTTGCAGACCCGTACATTGCAGGCATCGGTTCAGGTGCAATATTTGGGGTCAATATCGCGCTGCTCTCAGGCGCCAGCCTGACCATCCTGGGGTTTTCCACGGTCTCCATTTTTGCGTTCGCCGGTGCGGTTCTCGCCTGCCTGATAATATGGTTGCTTTCGGGAAGAACGGGTAGCACAGGCACCAGCCTCGTTCTCGCAGGCGTTGCACTCTCGTTTGTGTTTGCAGGGCTGAACTACATCATTGTGGTGCTGGGCAGGGACATCCTCCAGAAGACGTTCTTCTGGAGTTACAACGGCCTTTCCAGCTCATCCTATACGGGGGTCGTATTCCTGGCCATTGCTGTCACCATATCGATTGTCATGCTCACAGGGCTCCCAAGAAAGATGGACGCTTATCTGCTCGGTGACGAACAGGCCACTTATCTTGGCGTAAACCCCGTCAAGCTCAGGTCAATGATGTTTGTAATTGTCTCGCTTCTGACAGGCATGGCAGTCACAACTGCCGGATTGATGGGTTTTGTGGGTCTCATAACACCTCACATCTCCAGAAGGATTGTTGGCGGAGAATCCAGATATGTCGTTCCATGCAGTATCCTATTGGGTGGAATAACACTGGGTCTTGCCGATGTGGTGGGGAGATCGATAATGCCGTTCCAGGAGGTCCCGGCTTCGGTCATCATGAACATAGCCGGCGGCCTGTTCTTCTTTTATCTCGTATCAAGGAAACCATCATGGTAACAATCAAAAACCTGAAGGCCGGGTATGGGAACAAAATTGTTATTGATGACGTGTCATTTGATGTTGAAAGCTCAAAGCTTGTTGGCCTCATGGGGCCCAATGGATCAGGCAAGTCGACCATAATAAAGGCGTTCTTTGGCATCGCAAAAACCTTCTCGGGCAACATATCAGTGCTTGGGAGGAACACAAACAGCTACATGCTCGACGAGCTGTCAAAAACAGTTGCAGTCCAGAGGCCAGTAAAACCCGGAACAATCAAGCTCCCACTCTCTGCTTATGTGTCACTTGGGTTGCCTGTGCCAGATGAAAACAGGCTGGACAATATTTTGCAGGACTTTGACCTTGTGGCATTCAGAAACACCCCTATTTCAGACCTTTCCGACGGCACACTGCAAAGGGCATCGCTTGCCCAAACTGTCATCAGGGACCCGAAGGTTTACCTTCTGGACGAACCTACGGCCCACCTCGACCTGAAATATAAGGTCAAAACTTTTGCAGAGATAAAGAAAAGGCTTGGGCCACAAAACTGTGCTCTTGCCGTTGTGCATGACACATCACTGGCAAGGGCCTTCTGTGACTGGACAGTCTTTCTGAAAGACGGCAGGATTTTCTGGCAGGGCAACCCGGAAGATATAACCCAGGAGCTGTTGAGGTCACTCTTTGACCTTGAAGATAACCAAATTCTTTTATAGAATCCAGAATGCCTTCGGGGATGGGTGAAATTCCCTATCGGCGGTAAAGCCCGCAAGCAAGGCAAGGCCTTGCAGATCCGGTGAAATTCCGGGGCCGACGGTAAAGTCCGGATGAAAGAAGGTCTCTTCTTTCCGTATATTTTCCCCGACTTGGCGGAAAGGAGCACTACATGAAAAGGTTGTCTGTAAAAACCATCACAATTATCGGAGTTTTGTCGTGTCTTTCGTTTTTGGGGATGTTGATCCAAATTCCATTCTGGGTGGATCCAATTCTAAAGTTTGATTTTTCCGAGATTTTTTGCCTTCTTGGAACATTCATGCTTGGGCCGGTTGCCGGTATCTTGATTATCGCAATCAAAGATATATTGCGTCACTTCCTTGTAACACCCGACGCAATAGGTCTTACGGCAAATTTTATTGCATTGTCAACATTCTGTCTTGTTTCCTATGCGGTCTTCAAGCCATTTTCAAAAAACAAAAACTATTTGATATGGTTTGGTGTCGCATTGCTCATTGGTGTTGTTGCCAGGGCATTGATCATGCTTCCAACAAACGAGATTTCAATAAGACTGTATGGTCTTAATCCTCAAGGATGGGGCAAATTTATTTATTATAGCGCCCCTTTATTCAACTTGATCTCTGGAACAGTATCATCGATAATCATGATACCTTTTTATTCTTTCTATAATAAGAATTACATTGCAGCCAAGGAGGAATAGCAGCAATTGATTACACTCGGCCTTGAGGAAGAGGTTTTTGTAACAGAACCCCTTCTTCCAACAACACGCTCCCTGTACTATCTGGCAAAGCTCCTGTGGAAAAAACCCTCCAGAAACTACCACCTCACCGCATCAAACTTTGCAAGAGGAAAAGATCTCAAGTATGGCATGATGAGCGGCCTTGAGGTGGCCACTGACATCTGCCATTCGCCACTGGAGGTCATAACCCAGCTTCGGGAACTGAGGGCCGAATTGTCAAAAATCGCAATGGGATACATCGTTCCGTTGGGGCATCTTATCCAGATTGATGCCCCAACGAACGTTTGCGCCCTGCAAATCCATATCGGCGGGTCAGAAGACATAGAGCGAACCTATGATAACATCGCGCACTTCCTGCCAGCCATCATGCTCATGACCGCAAACGCACCGTTCCGGATGGGAGAAAGGTTCGGGCAGTCCTACAGGCTGGCCGTCGGTTATGCAACAGGGCCACTCACCGGCGACAGATTCTACCGTTTTCAGGACCTTATCATCAGCAAGAGGCTTGGAACAATAGAGGTCAGGGCACTTGATCCGGTCACATGCACAAGCAGGATAAAATATGTTCTGGATGCTGTTTATGCGCTTGCGCAAACAAAAGACCGTTACCCGCTGGACCTCGAGAGATACAAGAAGCTCAGAGCGCAGGTCATAACAAACGGCGCAAATTCCGAAATTGTCCAGCTTGCACGCGACCTCAACAAATATTGCAATTTTCCAGTTGAGCTAATTCAGAACACCCAGTCGGACACCACTGCCAAGATGTACGAGAAGTATGGGCTTGAAGAAACCTACAGACACATTGATTCACTCTACAGAGTAGATGGCATCCACTATAAAAAACCGTCTTCATTTGTCGGAAAGTTTATCCAGCCAGCCGCAGGTTTTCTGGGTTACTATGCACCAAAATTCCCATACGTCACATACAAATGGTTGAAGGAAAAGTAATGAAAAATATTCTCTGGATAATCCTGGGAACACTCTCTGTTTCTGTAGTTTTGATCATTGGATTTGTTTTTGATTTGCTCGGATGGATGCTCTACTTGGTTTTTGGATTGGTAATCATTGGAATCTACTGGCTCACCACTGGCAGAAAACAACAATAAGCAATTTTTTTCTTTATTAATTATTTATCTAATTTTCAAATACCAATAAACCAACAAGATATTGATTTTATCAGGATCAAATAATCGCAGAAAAGTACAGCTTCTGGACGATTAGGCCAATTGTTGCTATAATCCCAAAGATTCTATTTTTCCTGGAGGTGCAAGTGATTTACTGGATTTTGGGCGTTATTGTGGTGCTAATTGGCCTAAACTTTCTTTACCAGCACTGGAAAAGAAACGTCTGGTTCTTCAGGGACCCACCAAGAACTTCTCTTGGAGATTCATCTGTCATTGTCTCGCCGTGCGACGGAATGCTCATGTATGTAAAAAAGATCGAAAACGGCCAGGTCGAGTGCGAAAAACTCGGCACAAAAATAAAGGTTGAGGAAATCTCCAAGTCTGAGGACAAGCCACAAAAAGGGCTTCTTTTTGGAATATACATGTCACCCTTTGATGTCCATTTCAACTACACGCCAATATCAGGGAAAGTCACAAAAGTTGTCCACACACAGGCAAAGCTGAATCTGCCGATGGTCGATCTCTGGGAGTACATTCAGTTTTGCTGGCTCCGCAGGGCAGTAAATCTTCTTGGGGCAAAATACCAGCTTGTGAATGAAAGAAACACCATATTTATAGAGGGTGCCATAAAAATGGCCATGGTCGAGATTGCCGACAAGGTAGTCAACAAGATAGACTGTTTCGTATCAGAGAACGATTACATCAACCAGGGACAAAAAGTCAGCTTTATCAAAAGGGGTTCTCAGGTTGATCTTGTTCTGTGGGGGGATGATTATGATGTTCTTGTTCAGCCTGGTCTTCATGTGACTGGTGCTGAAACTGTCCTTGCGAGGGTTGGTCACCAGACTGACCATGGTGCGGAGGCCTGATACCCGGTTTATCTTTCTTTTTTTTCTTCCTGGTTTTTGCCAGCTCTGCATTTTCAAAGCTGATTCTTGCTCTTTCGGCTTTTTGCTCTGACATCTTCTCATACGAGCCGATCGCAGGGATCCACTCGCCATGGTAATTTCTTGATATTTCCTCTATCTTGACCGTTACGATAGACACTTCTGGGCCTGTCACTGTTGCAGTCCTGGCAAACGGGTTTACGCTTTGGACTTTGCATTCCTGGCCTGAATAAAGCACTGTTTCCCCATCTTCAGGAAAATCCTGGAGTGCTTCTTTGTATGTGTCCACTTCATATTTCAGGCAACACATCAGTTTTCCGCACATTCCAGTTTTCTTTTGTGGGTTAATGTCAAGCCTCTGGCACTTCGCATCCTTGATGGTGACCGACTCTTTTGAATTCAGGAAAGTCGCGCAACAAAAAACTTTGTTGCACGGGCCAATCCCTCCAAACAGCCTGGTTTCATCTCTTTGTCCAATCTGCCACAGCTCAACTTTAATATGAAGCTTTTTAGACAGCTCCCTGACAAACTCCCTGAAATCGATTCTCTTTTCAGCCATGAAGTACAAAGTCACCTTTGACCTGTCGAGGTTGTAGCAGGCGACAACAAACTGCATCTGGAGGTTCATCGAGTCGGTAAGTTTCTGGGCCTCAACCCTGGCAACATTCTCCAGGGCCATATTTTCATGGAACCTTATAAGGTCAAGCGCAGTTGCCCTGCGGAGCAATTTTTTGAGCCCTGCCGTATTTTCCACTTTTTGTGTTGTGTACGTCACATGCCCGATATCAATGCCTTTTTCAGTAAGGGCAACCACAGCATCTCCGGGCCTTAGTCCGATCTCGTCTGTAAGAAAGTGGTATACCTTGTTGCTTCCCCTGAATTTTATGCCAACGACGTCCATGCCTTCAGGAATATTGCCTGAGTCAACGTCGTTTTTTTCGATTGTGTCTTCCATAACCTTTCCGTTTCTGCGAGGGCCCTCTCAATTGTTTGCAGCCTCTCTTGAGGCATATTGGCAATTTTTGGAACAGCCTTCTCAAGGAATGCACCATCAATATGGATTCCATGTTTCAGAAGGACCGCCCTATGGAGAACTTCTCGCACCAAGTGCAAAATATATTCGAGATTTTCATCATCTTCAAGAACAGTAAGCAAAGGGAGAACAGTACCCTCGCCAAAACTTGTCATTATTTGAAGCAGTTGTTCAGTTTTCTCTGTGTTTTCCGCCATCCACGCGCTGAGTGAGATGTCGCCCAGAAAACTTTCAGACTCCTTTTTTGCAATTTCTTCTGCAAGACCTTTTTCAACAAGCAGGGCGGCAGAAGGACCGGCGGGGAGAGGTGGCAGCCTCAAAACAATTGACCTTGACTGGATTGTTGGCAATATCTCGTCAAGACTCTCCGAAAGGAGAACATTTGTGCAGTTTGGCTTTCCATCCTCAAGGAGCTTGAGCAGGGCATTTTGAGCCTCAATCGTCATGGAGTGTGCATTTTTGAGGATATTAACCCTGTACCTGGCATCATAATTGGATTCCATTGATTCCTGCTGGACTTGCCTTGCAAGACCTATTCCAAATCTTGCATCGCCAGGATCATAAACCTTCACGTCAGGATGCGTTTGCGCTTCAATCATTCTGCATGAGTGACAGACACCACAAAAATCAGAATCTTGCTTCTCACAGTTTAGCATTTTTGCAAATGCCTTCGCCAAAATGGAGGCGCCCCTCGATTCTGTTCCGACAAATATATAACTTGCGGAGACTCTCCGTGAAGCTATATGGTTTCTGAAACGTTCGATAAAAAACGGCTGTATGGGTAAATCTGAAAGACCCATCACAGCATGTGGAACTCTTCGACAGGAAGTACAAATATCTTTGCGCCACCAACTGTAACTTTCACCGGGAACGAAAGCGGAGGCATCCCTTCCATTGGGACAAATGGCAAGGCATTTATATATCTATCTCTTGCGACACATGTTTTCTGGAAAATCTGGAGGACCTTTGGTACGTGAGCATCTTCAACGCCAATCAGAAGGACAAGGTTGCCCTCTTCAAGGAAACCACCAATACCTCTTAGCTTCGTTATTTTGTAGCCGTTCTGGAGAAGTTCTGCAGTTGCTTCGTTTGCATCTTCCTGCTGGATTATTGCGGCAATAAGTTTCATTTTTCCTCCTTGAGCAACCACGAAACCTTTTCCCAGACTGAGAGGAAGACTTCTTTTTCGCTCCTGCCAGCTTCAATTAGGAAAGTGTTTGGGGTCTCTCCTGATTTTTTTATAAATCCTTCCCTCACCTTTTCCTGCAGGGAAGTGTTCTCAAACCTGTTAGCATTTTGAACTCTTTTGAGGGCTGTGTCAACTGCGATATCAAACACCAGAGTTACGTCTGGGACAAGTCCTCCCAGCCCTCTGCTGTTTATTTCGTTTATCCATTCTTCACCAAGCCCCCTGGCGATCCCCTGATAGACCAGCGAGGACATAAGAAACCTGTCACAAAGGACTATTTTGCCTTCGCCAATGGCAGGACGCACAATCTCCCTGATATGGACGGCCCTGTCAAAAGCAAAAAGGAGTGCCTCTGAAACTGCGTCAAGGTCTCTTTCTATGAGGAATTCCCTTACGCTCCTGCCAACTGAATTGTCACCTGGCTCATAGGTCATGATGCAATCATGCCCCATATCTGTGAGTTTTTTGTGAAGGAGTTTTATCTGGGTGGTTTTTCCTGCGCCATCAACACCCTCAAAAACAATGAATTTGCCACTCACGGGTACACCGTGTATGACCTTGAGTACTCGGCCACCCTTCCACCCGCATCATTGTAGAGAATAAAGAGAAGATTGTAGGTTTTGGCCGTTCTTGGAGCCCAGACAATCGACCACGGGAAGCTCGTTGCCGTGTCCACCTGGACACCATCAACATACATCGTTACCCAGCTGACACCTTCGTAATTGAAAACGTAGTCAAACCTGACAAACTCCCCAACCGAGGCCGAGGCCTGGCTTGGGGAAACAAAAAAGTACCTCGGCTCCGGTTCGGGTTGAGGTTCGGGCTCAGGCTCTGGCTGTGGTTCCGGTTCGGGTTGGGGTTGCGGCTCAGGATTTGGTTTGTCAATTGGCGGTTTTGTGCCAGGAGTTGTATCTTTTCCTCCATTGGCAGGCTTCTCGGCGGAAGGCTTCTTGGTGGGTGGCTTCTGAGTGTCTTTTCCCGAAGACTGTTTTTCTTCGTCGGTCTGTTTGTCCTGTTCTTCAGGCTTCTTGTCCTCAGGCTTTTTGTGGACTTCGCAAAACTTTTTTGGTTCCTTGCCAAGCTCGAATTCAACTTTCTCTTTCTCGGGACAATATTGGTTGGCCAGGAGCTTGGTTTCTTTGCATATCGTTACAAAAATTTTCTTTGGGTGTCTTATTTCGCATTTCTCACTGGGCATCTTGCTCTTTCTCACGAGCATGTAATAACCCGGGCATGTGTCATTTGCTATAAGACCAGTTTCCTCACAGACCCTCACTCTAATGTAATCATCAGGGTTCTTGTCCACCCAGTCTTTTATCTTCCTGCCCTTGGAGTACATCGAAATAAACTCTTTCCAGATGCGCGCTGAATACTTGGAACCATAGTTGGAAACAAAAGAAAGGTCGACCTCTCTGGAATCGGAACCAAGGTAAACCGAAGCTGAAATTTCAGGGGTGAATCCAACAAACCAGCCGTCCCTGAAAGAGCCTGTTGTTCCTGTTTTGCCAGCGCACGGGACGCCAGGCACTTTGGCCGACATTCCAGTGCCTCGCTCAACAACATTCTTTAGCATCGAGATCATGTCGTATGCTGTCGGTTCATCGATTGCCCTGGTTGGTTGCACATAGGCAGGATCAATGGTCTTGCCCGTTTTTCTGTTCTCTATCCTCTTGATGGCGATCGGTGGTATGTGGGTTCCATAGTTTGAAATAGTCTGCCCGACAGAAGCCATCTCGATGGGTTTGACCTCTACATAGCCAATGGCAATGGATGGCACGGCAAGCAATTTTGATGTGCTGATGCCCATTTTTTTCGCTGTTGCGACAACATTGCCAAGCCCAACCTTCAGGGCTGCCCTTATCGCACAGATGTTGCTTGATTCCTGGAGAGCATATTTGACTGTTACAGTCCCAAAATATCCCCTGAACCATTCCTTTGGTTGCCAGTCGCCAATCGAAATCGGGCTGGAGCGGACCAGGCTTGATGGTGAAAGGACGCCATGCTGGAGCGCTGCGCTGTAAACGAGTATTTTGAATGAAGAGCCAGGCTGTCTCAGTGCCGTGCACCTGTTGTACTGGGTGTTCTTGTAGTCCCTTCCACCAACCATTGCCTGTATCTGGCCAGTATCGGCATCAATGGCGCAAAGGGCCACCTGTGGCTGTTCAACCCCGAGTTTGTCTTTCTGGATCTTGCCGAAATCACCGGCTTTTATGGCCTCTCCGAGAACCTTGTCAATGGCCTGAACAGCATACTTCTGACAGTCCTGGTTTATGGTTGTGTATATGTCCAGGCCACCTTTTTTGATCGGGAACTCTCCGAGCTTGTCATATAACTCATCTTTGACGTAATCTATGAAATAGCCAAGGGAATCGCCAGCTTTGAGCTGGATGGAATATGGCTGAAAATTAAGCTTCTCCTTTGATGCCTTTTCCATCTGGACATCTGTTATGAAGCCATTTTTGGCCATCTTCTCAAGGACAATCTTCTGGGCTTTTTTAGCTTCTGCAAGATTGTCGTAGGGGTTGTTGAACGACGGCGAAGACAAAACGCCCGCAAGCATGGATGACTGGGCAAGCGTAAGGCTTTTGGCGGAAATGCCAAAATATCTCTTTGCTGCAGATTCTATCCCATAAGCCCTTGAACCAAAATAAACCTGGTTCAGGTAAAACTCGAGGATTTCATTTTTTGAATAGGCTTGCTCGATTTTTCGTGCCAGCAGCAACTCCTTCAGCTTTCTTGTAAAAGTCCTTTCATTTGAAAGGGTTTTCCCGGTTCCAAGGTACATGTTTCTGGCAAGCTGCTGGGTTATGGTTGAACCACCTTCAGATGCTTCGCGCGTCTGGACATTTTTGAAAAACGCCCTCAGTGTGGCCCTCATGTCAAAACCCTTGTGATAATAAAACCTCACATCTTCAGATGCGATGATTGCCTTTCTGGCCCATTCGGAGATTTGTTCGAGCGGGACATATATTCTGTCCTCATCGCCATGGAACTCATGGATAAGGTTTCCCTCGGCATCAAAGATCCTGTTCGTTTCGTTTACGGTCTCATGGGGATTTGGCGGTTTGTGGTTCTTCGGGTCAAGGATTGTGGGCAGCCATCTGACATCATAATCTGAAACAATGAACGCAAGATAGAAAGCCGCAGAAAAAACTGCCACCATAATGAGGAGCACAAGAAAAACCAGAAATGGGAACCCTCCAGGTTTTTTCGTACTTGTTCTTGGTAGTGGAACTGGGAGCATCGCCAGCCTAGTTTATCCCCACATCAAGAGCTTTTTTGAGATAGAAACCATTTGGGCCCCTTATCTCAAAAATGAGCTTTTTTGTTTTGTCTGTGTCATCCGGAGATACTGCAAAAGTGGTAATAAGTGGAGAATTGAATTCAATTTTTTGGCCTGTATCAGAGTCGAGATCACCTTCTTGCCATCTTTTCACCCTCATGTCGCCAAAATAAACGTCCACTTCGTTGAACTTCCCAAGAACATCCTGGGGTATCACAACATCCAGATTATAAATGCCACCCTTGGAAAACGAGTAGGGTTCCTGGAGCAATTGCCCTGACTGGTCAGAGATCGTAAAATTAATCAATGCCGGGCAATCAGATTTTGCCGGGAGTTTTTCGTAAACATCTTTTGAAAGGAGAACTTCTTTTGTCACACACCAGGAATTTCCTGGTTTATAGTAATATTTTTTCCCGTCAATAACTTCTTCGACGACATTGTATGGGAAAACACCCTGTTTGTGGTATTGGCATGGAGTGTCCGGTGTGGTTCCGGCAAAGAAATATTCGCTGTCTATCTGGTCCTTTGGGCAGAAACCGTTGATCAGCTCTCCGGATGTCTTGCAGAAAAGACTTCCCGTCATGCCCTTTGGAGCAGGTAGGAACGGGGTTTTTGGCAACGGATGTTTCTTGTCAGTGAGACAGGCGTTTACAAAATCTCTTGCCATTGGAGCTGCCATTGAAGAACCCCAGATGATTGTGTTGACAGCACTCATGACCTTCTTCGAATCTTTTCCAACATAGCAGGTGACAGTTATTTCTGGTGTGAAGCAGCAATACCAGGCATTGAGTGATCCAGTAGAAGTACCCGTTTTTCCAGCTGCCGGCGTCTTTATTGTTGAACCGAGAATCGAATGAAGGACATCCTGAAAAATGTTTCCAAGTGTCCAGGCTGTTTCCTCAGAAAGCACCCTGAAGCCTGTACCCTGATAGCGCTCGATTATTATCCCATCCCTGTTTTGCACTTCCAGTATGGCAACCGGATCATGACGAATTCCACCCGAAGCGAGGGAGGCATAGGCAGTGCACATGTCAACCGGCCTGACTTCAACAGAACCGACAGTAATTGATGGGTATGGCATTATTGGGGTCTTGAGGCCCATTTTGGCTGCATAGTAAGCGACCCTGTCTAGTCCAACCCTAAGACCAGCTCTCAATGCACAGACATTCGAAGAGGTCAAAAGTGCTCCTCTTACAGTATAAAGCTTGTTGGTGACACTGTGGCTCCACTCTCCTGGGTTCCATCCATTCACGTTGAAGTTGTAATCTGACTTGAGGATAGAAGCAGGAGTAACGGATTTGTTCTCAAGTGCGGCCGAGTAGTCAAAAATCTTGAATGACGAACCGGGGTGTCTTTCTGCTGTTGTGCGGTTCCACTTAGTATTTTTGTAGTCCCTGCCGCCAACCATCGCAAGAATATAGCCATTGCGAGGGTTCATTGCCACAAAACATGCCTGTGGCTGCTTTACACCAAATTCGTCAAAAACCTTTGAGGAGAATTCGCCACTTTTTTCAGCCTTTGCGAATACATTTCTCATGGCGTTCTCGGCATATTTTTGGTATGTCCTGATAAGCGTTGTCTTGATCCTGAGGCCACCCTCTTTCAGGTCTTTTGGATCATAGCGCTTCTCCATCTCGGCTTTGACATAGTCGATGAAGTAGTTTACGGAATCGTTGTCCCCCACTTCCCTAAAGGACTTTCTCTGGTATGGCACCTCAAAATATTTTTTTGATTCATCCTCAGTTATTACCCCGTTTACAACAAGTTTTCGCAAAACGTTTTTCTGGCGCTCTTTCGTGCCAGCAAGATTGATTATGGGGTTGTCAACCGAAGGGGCAGGAAGGATCGCCACGAGAAGGGAACTTTCTGCATAGTTGAGGTCTTTTGCGTGCTTGCCGAAATAGTTTCTCGCCGCAGATTCCACGCCATAGGAACCAAACCCGAAGAATATCTGGTTCACATAGGCTTCCAGAATCTCTTCTTTTGTGTAGCGCTGTTCAAGTTTGAACGCCAGTATTATTTCTTTGATCTTTCTTGTGACAGAAGTTTCTTTGCTATCTATAAAAAGCTCCGAACGGGCGACCTGTTGGGTCAGTGTAGAACCACCCTGGCTCATGGAACCCGTCTTTATGTTGACAAAAAACGCCCTGAAGATTGAACGGAGGTCAAAACCCTTGTGCTGGTAAAACCTTTCATCCTCAGAGGTCACTATGGTATTGAGAAAATCCTTTGAAACTTCACTTATTTTTACAGGTATCCTGTCTTCAAAAAAGACCGAACCTATCAGCTGGTTGTCGTAATCAAATATCTGGGACGCCACCGGTGGTCTCTTCTGTTCATCAAGATTTGGCAAGGTCGCTACAACATCCGACCCGATCCTGTATATGAAAAGAGCAAGGGCGATGACCACTACAAAACCAACGGCAAGGCCGAACCTCAAAACAGTCCAGAAAAGCCTATTTGCTTTTTTTAGTTTTTGGCTTTGAAACTTTGGATGCGCCTTTTGCTGTCCTTCCTGTTGCATTGTCAAATTCAAACCCTACCTTCCCGTCGTCTTTTAGGACCAGATACGCAGAAAATGGCCTGCCTTTGCGACTTATGAAGCCTGAAATCTTTTCTGTCTTGCCCTCTTCAAAAAGCCTGGCGGCCGTTTCGCGAGCTATGGTCTTACCTAAAATTACTTTACTAAGGGACATTTTGCAAGACTTGCCAAAGTTCTGGCAACGATATACCGAAGTCCCCTCGAGGATATCGGCCTTGCAGACCGGGCATTTTGCAACAGGGTCTTCAAGGAAAACTTCTTCTGTTTTTGTTTTTTCCTGTCCACCCTCGCCATGGCTTTTGGAGAATTCGAAGGTTATTTTTCCGTCATCACCAAGCAGAAGGGTGGCAGAGAATGGCCTGCCAGATTTTGATCTGAAACCAGAAAGCGGGCCCGCCTTTTTCTTTTCTATGAGTTCCTTTGCAATGTCCTCGGTAATGATTTTTCCGGCAATCGTTTTCCAGATTGCAAAATTACACCCGCTTTCATCATCTTCTTCCTTGGCTTTCGTTTTCTTTGCGCCTTTTTTGGTCTTTGTGGATTTGTAATTGGCACATCTGAAAGACATGAAAGAATCAACAACATCTTCTCCGCAGAGAGGGCAAGTTCCAATAGCTCTTGCCTCTCCGTTGCCGTCCTGGCTGGCAATTGGAGCATCAAGGCTCCTGTCTTTCACCTTGTTTACAAGCTGTTTTGTGAAATCCATAATTTCGTTAAGGAAATCTCCGGGACTCATCTCGCCCTTTTCAATACAGGCAAGCTTGTATTCCCAGTTTCCAGTCATTTCAGGTGAATAGAGTTCTGGCAGAGGGAAGCCAATCAGAAGATCGTACAGCGCTATTCCCTTTGTTGTTGGGACAAGATCCCTGCCAACACGCTCAATGTAGCCAACTTCCAGTATCCTTTCGATGATGGATGCCCTTGTGGCCGGAGTTCCCAGACCCTTTTCTTTCATGGCATCTCTGAGTTCCTCATCATCAATAAACTTGCCAGCTGTTTCCATTGCTCCAAGGAGGGTTGCTTCGTTGTATCTTGGCGGTGGTGTGGTCTGTTTTTCCTGCAATTCCTGCGCAACAGTGTCCACTGTTTCGCCTTCCGCAACCACCGGAAGAGAAGATTCTTCTTGCTCTTCCCTGCCATAGACAGCGTAAAAACCTTTTTCTTTCAAACTCTTGGCATCGGACTTGAAGTCAAGCCCGTCAACCTGGGTCACTCTGTGCACGACTTCCCAGACTGCATCCGGGTAAAACGCTGCAAGGAATTTTTTTACTATCAGATCATAAATTTTTACCTGTTCTGGAGTTAGAGATACTTCATCAAGCGATTTTTCTGTGGGGATTATTGCAAAGTGGTCAGAAATCTTTTTGTTGTCAAATATTCTCTTGTTTTTTGCGACCTTCTGGCCAACAAGCGGCAGGGCCACCTTGTCATATTTAGTGTGGGAAAGTATGCCAAAAATTCTCGGAACAACATCCGTGTAGTCCTCGGGGAGATGTTTGCTGTCGGACCTTGGGTAAGTGACCAGTTTTTTCTCTTCGTAAAGCTGCTGGGCAAGCTGCAAGGTTCTGGCGGCAGAAAAGGAAAACCTTCTGTTGGCCTCTCTCTGGAGTTCATTGAGATCAAAAAGAAGTGGCGGACTCTGTCTCTGGAGCTTGTGGTCCTCAACAACAACTTTGCCTTCTTTTCCCTTGATCCTGTTAACTATCTCATCAGCAGCTTTCTTGTCACCAACGGATTCAACTGTGTCACCCTGGACGGCACCATCATTGGCCTTAAGGGCGGATGCTGCTATCTGGCCATATTTTTTTACTAGCGAGGCCAGAATCTCATCGGTTACTGGAGCGTTCTTTTCTTTTGAGATTTTTGGAACATCGATAAACCATTTCCCTCTATAAACACCAGATTTGGCTTCAAATTCTGCGAAAATATCAAAGTATGTTCTTGGTACAAAGGCATTTATTTCTTTTTCCCTCGAGATGATTATCGAGAGAGTCGGTGTCTGTACCCTGCCAATCGAGAGGAGGTTGCCAAGTCTTCTCGTAAAGGCTCTGGTTGCATTGATTCCAATGAGCCAGTCTGCCTCCGACCTGCATTTTGCCGACTCTCCAAGGTTGTCCAGCTCCTTTGATGGCCTGAGCCTTTCAAAACCATCAGCAATGGCCGATTTGGTCATGGACTGGAGCCAGAGTCTCTTTGTTGGAGCTTCAAGCCCAAGATACTCATAGATATACCTGAATATCAGCTCGCCTTCGCGGCCAGCATCGCAGGCATTTACAAGTGTTGATGATTTTTTTGCCAGCGAAGCTATCTTTTTCAGCCTGCTTTCAGATTTCGGGATTGGCTTGAGCTCGAATTTATTGGGGATTATCGGAAGGGACTGCAAGGTCCAGTACTTATAACCCTTGTCATAATCTTCAGGCTCCGCCAGTGTTACAAGGTGACCGACTGCCCATGTGATATAGGTGTCATCACTCTCGTAAAAATCCTCTTTTTTGTCGAAACCGCCTAGTGCATGTGCTATATCGGCGGCAACTGATGGCTTCTCGGTCAATATCAATGTTTTTTCCATAGTTTACGTGCCGTGTATAGTTACGGGCTTCATGGCTGTCAAGGAAATGAGTGTCAAACCTTGAACAAATTGCGACTGGCAGTAAAATGGTTACTCGGTATGAATAATATTCGCAATTTTTGCATAATAGCCCACATCGACCACGGCAAGTCGACACTGGCCGACAGGATACTGGAGCTGACTGATGTTGTCCACACAACAGGCAATGCCCAGATTTTGGACAGCATGGACCTTGAAAAGGAGAGAGGAATAACGATCAAAGCCTCTCCGGTCAGGATTCCATACAAGGCAAAAAACGGCCAGGAGTATATCCTGAACCTGATAGACACCCCAGGCCATGTGGATTTTAACTATGAAGTTTCAAGGAGCCTGAAAGCTTGTGAGGGAGCACTTCTCCTCGTCGATGCTACACAGGGAGTTGAGGCCCAGACAATCGCCAACGCGTACCTGGCAATGGATGCTGACCTTCACATAATCCCGGTCATAAACAAAATCGACCTCCCAAACGCAATGATCGACGAGTGCAAGATACAGATGGAAGACATGCTTGGTTTGCCTTCTGACGATGCAATGCTCGTCTCCGCAAAAGATGGTACAGGCGTTCCAGAGCTGCTTGAAGAAATCGTCCGCAAAGTGCCACCACCAAGAATAAGCGAATCGGCACCACTCAGGTGCCTGATATTTGACAGCCACTACGATTCTTACAAGGGTGCCATTAGCCATATAAGGATTTTTGATGGTTCAATAAAACCCGGCGACAAGATAATGCTCAAATCCAACAGCAAAATCTTTGAGGTCGAAGAGGTCGGCTATTTTGGGTTGAGGCTTATACGGTGCGATGAGCTGAAAGCTGGTGAAGTTGGATACTTTGCTGCCATCATAAGAGATACAAGTGACATACATGTCGGAGACACAATAATTTCTCCGGAGTTTCCAGATACCATGGCCATCCCTGGCTTTAGAAGGATGCAGCCGATGGTCTTCTGCGGTGTGTATCCCATATCGACCAACGACTACGACAAGCTCCGCACCGCCATTGAAAAGTACCAGCTAAACGACAGCTCGATTGTTTATGAAAAAGAGAGCTCTGCGGCACTCGGCCATGGTTTCAGGGTCGGCTTCCTCGGGATGCTGCACATGGAAATCGTTGTTGAAAGGCTAAAGAGGGAGTTTGAACAAGAAATAATTGCAACAATGCCCACTGTTGTTTACAAAGTCATCGGGACAAAAGGCCAGGAAACCTACATTGACAACCCTTCCAAGTTCCCTGATCCAAACGAAATTGAATCAATTGAGGAACCAATCGTAAAAGCCCAGGTAATCACGCAAAATGACACGATTGGCCCGGTAATGGAACTCTCGCAGGCAAGGAGAGGCACCATGACCGGCATGGAATACCCAGACCAGAAGAGAACCATCATCCATTATGAATTCCCTCTCGCCGAGATAATAACAGACTATTATGACAAACTGAAAAGTATTACCCATGGATATGGCAGCCTTGATTACGACTTCACAGGATACCGCCAGGATGACCTCGTCAAGGTGGATGTGCTGGTCAACGGCGACCAGGTAGATGCACTTTCATATATTTCCCACAGGGATTTTGCCGTGCAAAAGGGAAGGTCGCTGATCAACAAGCTCAGGAAGCTCATCCCAAGGCAACAGTTCAAAATTCCGCTCCAGGCAGCAATAGGTGGAAAGATTATTGCCAGAGAAGACATCGCGGCCTACAGGAAAGATGTTCTGGCAAAATGCTATGGTGGCGATGTAACGAGGAAGAAAAAACTGCTCGAGAAACAGAAGGAAGGCAAGAAGCGCATGAAAATGGTCGGCGCAGTTGAAATCCCACAAGAAGCCTTCCTGTCCCTGCTAAAGGTCGAAGAAGAAGAGTGACCGGGCTTTATGTTCACGTTCCTTTTTGCGCCAGGAAGTGCGATTATTGTGATTTTTACAGCCTTGCAAAATCTGAAGGGCAAATCCATGATTATGTCGAAGCTGTCCTTGCGGAAGCAAAACATTATCAGGGTTTGAATTTTGACACCATCTACTTTGGTGGTGGCACCCCAAGCCTTCTTGGCCCGGAAAATCTCGAGAAATTATATTCAGGGCTAAGAAAAACATTCGGATTTGAGAAAATACTTGAAGCCACAATAGAAACCAATCCTGAAAGCCTGACGGAGCAATTTGCGCTCTCGGCCAGAAACTGCGGTTTCGACAGAGTATCAATCGGAATCCAGTCATTAAATGACGGCGAGCTCCAGTCGGTTGGAAGAATACACAACTCAAAAAAGGCAATCGATGCTATCTCCATCGCAAACAGACACTTTAAAAGAGTCTCGGCCGATTTGATAATTGGATTGCCTGGCCAGACAAAAAGCTCTTTGCTGTCGACATTGTCAAAATTTGTTGAATTTGGACTGAAGCACATTTCAGCCTACTGTCTTTTGGTCGAGGAAGGCACAAAACTTCATCAAAACATGCCTGACAACTTGCCATCAGATGACGAGCAGGCAGACCTTTTTGAGCAATGCAGAGATTTCCTGATTTCCAAAAATTTCCGCCACTACGAGATTTCAAATTTTGCCACTTCCGGGGAGGAATCGCTCCACAATATCAACTACTGGGAATGTGGCGAATACCTTGGACTTGGCCCGGGAGCGTCATCACACCTTGATGGCATCAGATTCAAAAACGAGGAAAATCTTGACAAATACATAAACAACCCTATTTCATGCAAGTTTATCGAAGAGGAGCTTGCTCCTGAAGACAAAATATTTGAAGAGGCGATGCTAAACCTCAGGCTTTTGGAAAATGGAACAGATCTGGATTTGTTATCGCAAAAATACAAACCTGAGAATATCTCAAGGCTCCAGGACAGACTGGATGAGCTTGTCCAAGATGATAAGCTCGAAAAAAGTGGCAATGTCTACACCATAAATCCGTCATTTGTTCTCGTTTCAAATCCAATTTTCTCAAAAATCCTGAATGGATAATTGCCAGTTATTGGTTGCCAAAAACCAAAACAATAATAGTATTTCCAGCATGAAAACTAGAGATTTGATCCTCGTTGCCATTTTTGTCAGCCTTTCTGTAATTTCGGCCTTCCTGAGGATCCCGCTTCCTGGACTGCCACTAACATTCCAGCTTGCAACAGCAATTGCATCCGGTATTTTTCTGGGCAAGGCGCTTGGCCCGGCATCCCAGGGCATATATCTTGCCTTGGGTCTGATAGGCCTTCCGGTCTTTACAAAAGGTGGTGGAATAATGTATGTACTCCAGCCATCTTTTGGGTATCTTCTGGCACTCCCGCTCTCCTCGTTCCTCACAGGATGGCTGTGGGACAATCAGGGCTGGAAGAAGATAATTTCTGTGGCAGCAGGGGTTGTCGTTGCTTTTGCAATTGGAATTGCATACACATACATTTGTACCTATTTCTTCCTTGGCAACCAGAAGGCCATTGCAAACATATTAAGCGTAACTCTGCTATTACTTTTTGCAAAAGACATAATTCTCGGTTACATCATATATATAATTGGGTCTGTGCTCTCTCCATACTATGGAAAGAACAGGCAATAAGCCCAAGAGTATCTTGAAAGGGCAGGAATAGGGTGTACAATTTTTGCTCTGTAGTTGACAAAAGGTAATTGTAATCATTTATCATTGCAATACCTTGCGTGATGCTTTACACAATCCCTTAAGGAGGATTCCAAGTGAAGGTACTGGTCATCAACTGCGGTTCATCATCCATCAAATACAAGCTCTACAACATGGAAAACGAACAGGAACTCTGTTCCGGGCTTCTTGAAAAGGTCGGCACCCAGGAAAGCATTGTAAATCACAAAAAAGGGAACACAAAATACAAAGAAACAATGCCCCTGCCAGACTATGAAACCGGCATCAAAAGAATCCTCCAGAACATAACCGATCCGGATAGAGGAGCACTAAAGGATGTGCACGAAATAAAAGCAGTGGGTCACAGGGTTGTTCATGGTGCAGAAACTTTCTCCGGTTCGCAACTGCTGACCGAAGAGGTAATAAAGAAAATGGAAGAGTGTATACCCCTTGCCCCACTTCACAATCCTCCAAATCTTGCTGGTATAGGTGCTTTCAAGAAACTTCTTCCAGACACCCCGCAAGTCGGTGTTTTTGATACGGCATTCCATCAGACAATGCCAAGAGAGTCATATCTCTACGCAATACCCTACGAGCTCTACAAGAAGCATCACTTCAGAAGGTATGGATTCCACGGTACATCGCACCTCTTTGTCTCGCAAGAGGCTGCAAAATTCCTTGGCAAACCCGCAAGCCAGCTGAAAATAATAACATGCCACCTCGGCAATGGCAGCTCGATATGTGCTGTTGATGGTGGAAAATCCGTAGACACAACAATGGGCATGACGCCACTTGAAGGCCTCATCATGGGAACAAGGTGTGGTGATCTCGATCCGGCCTTGCCTTTCTTCATAATGGAGAAAGAAAAACTTGATTCAAAAGGCGTTGATAATATCCTCAACAAAAAATCTGGCCTGCTTGGAATTTCAGGCTATAATGACTCTAGAGATGTTGAGGAAGGGTACCTTAAAGGCGATGAAATGTGCACGCTAGCACACATCATGTTCTGCAGAAGAATAAAGAAATACATCGGTGCGTATGCCGCCGCAATGGGTGGGCTGGATGCAGTCGTTTTCACAGCAGGAATAGGCGAAAATTCTGATCTGACAAGAAGGGACTCGCTTACAGGACTCGAATTCCTTGGAATCAATCTTGATCAGGAAAAAAATACCGCAAGATCAAAGGAGATGCGCGACATAAGCGCGACAGATTCGAAGGTCAAAGTTCTTGTCATCCCGACCAACGAAGAGCTTGTGATCGCCAGAGACACAAAGTTGATAGTATCGAGGCCATGAGAGAAGGAACATTTCAGGACGCGCAAAATTTTGGTTTGACAAAGGTCGAGTTTGAAGATATCAAGACGCGACTCGAAAAGACGCCAAATTTTCTTGAGCTGGCCATATTCTCGGTGATGTGGTCGGAGCACTGCTCTTACAAATCATCAAGAATGGTACTCAAGAACTTCCCAACACAGGGACCTGCCGTCATTCAGGGGCCCGGCGAAAACGCCGGTGTAGTGGATATTGGTGATGGATACACTGCAATATTCAAGGTAGAAAGCCACAATCATCCATCAGCCATAGAGCCATACCAGGGCGCCGCAACAGGTGTTGGCGGCATCATAAGGGATGTTTTCACGATGGGAGCAAGACCCATCCTGTCCCTTGACCCACTGTTTTTTGGCCATCCGAATGATCCCCACAACAGGAGTCTTCTTGAGGGAGTTGTTGCTGGAATAAGCGGCTACGGCAATTGCGTCGGTGTCCCAAACGCTGGCGGAGAACTCCATTTTGACAAATCTTACACAATAAATCCCCTGGTAAACGTGTTTTGCCTTGGTATTGCCAAGAAAGAGGAAATCCGTTACGCAAGGGCCTCTGAACCAGGCGACATTGTCATGCTCATTGGCGCCAGAACTGGAAGGGACGGAATCCACGGTGCGACATTCGCCTCTGACGTCCTTTCAAAGGAGTCTGAAGAGAAGCGTTCCGCAGTACAGGTTGGCGATCCGTTCCTGGAAAAACTCCTCATAGAGGCAACCCTTGAACTCATTGAGAAAGACCTTGTCGAAGGGGTCCAGGACCTTGGTGCTGCCGGATTGACATCCTCCTCGGTCGAAATGGCCGGGAGGGGCGACATGGGCCTCGTCCTGAACATCGATGCAGTCCCAAAACGCGCAGAAAATATGACGGCCTACGAGGTCATGCTTTCCGAAAGCCAGGAAAGAATGCTTGTCATCTGCAAACCGGACAGGGTCGAGTCTGTCAGCCAGATACTCACAAAATGGGAGCTGGAGTCTGCTGTCGTTGGCGAAGTAACAGCTGATGGATTGCTAACAGTCATCGAAAAGGGTGAAATTGTAGCAACAATCCCAATACCACATCTAACCAAGGGTGCCCCATGCTACAAGATGGAAACATCAAGACCAAACCTCGAAGAGAGGCGAAGGGAACCCCATGGTTTCCAGGTTCCATCATGGGATTACGCCAATCTTGTCAAAAAGATGGCTTCCTCTTTCAACGGCTGTTCTAGGGAATGGGTATGGCACCAGTACGACACAACACTCCTTACAAACACGGTGATACCACCATCGCTTGGCCCTGGAATCGTAAGGGTCAAGGGCACTGATACACTGCTTGCCATCAAATCTGACGCAAAGCCAAGGCACTGTTACCTGAATCCGTTTGGCGGGGGCCAGGCGACAATTTGCGAGGCGGCAAGAAATTTGTGGGCGGCAGGATTCACCCCGCTTGCCGTTTCTGATTGCCTGAATTTTGGCAACCCGACCAATCCTGAAATTTACTATGAATTCGAGCAGAGTGTCCTTGGAATGTGTGATGCCCTGAGAGCGCTCAACATCCCGGTCATTTCCGGAAATGTCAGTTTTTACAACGAGAGCCCAAGTGGAGCTATAAAACCAACCCCTGTCGTAGTAATGGTTGGCAAGGCAAGGGCTGGAAAAATAAACAAGCCAGACTTCCAGAACACCGGGGACGTAATCGTGTTACTCGGCGAAACATTGTCGGAACTCGGCGGGTCGGCACTTTTTGAAATGCTCACTGGAGAGACTTTTGGCACACCTCCAATGATCAGAATTAATGCGGAGGTTTCACTTTCAAAAACACTTCTCGCGGCAACCGGTGAAGGGATTATACGTTCAGCAACAGACCTTTCGGAGGGCGGACTGGCACAGGCACTCGTTGAATGCGTATGCAACTCAGGCCTTGGCGCACAAATCGCCCTCAAGGCAACTGGCATCCATATAACAGAACAGCTTTTCTCCGAGAGTAATGCAAGGGCACTAGTGACCGTATCTCCAGATTGTGTTTCAAGGCTCACCGAGATATGCGCCCAGAATGAAACACAGATAAGAATCCTCGGCGTTGTTGGCGGCAGAACACTCTCGGTAACAGGTTCTTTTGATATTCCAGTACAGGAGTTGAAGGAACTCTATGACAATTCCCTGAGGAAGGTGATGGATGAGCAAGGCCTATGAGTCAACGGGAGTTTCTATTGACGCCTCAGACAGGTTTGTCGAAAAGATAAAAGAGGCTGCAAAAAGAACAACCATTCCTGGTGTTTTAGGTGGGATAGGCTTCTTCGGTGGTTTTTTCGAGGTCCCGAATGGATATTCAAATCCAGTCATGGTCTCAGGTGCCGATGGTGTCGGGACAAAAGTGAAGATCGCCCAGGCACTTGGCAAACACGACACAGTTGGCATTGATTGCGTTGCCATGAACGTTGACGACATAGTGTGCTCAGGCGCAAAACCACTGTACTTCCTTGATTATCTGGCCGTAAACAGGCTCGATGAAGAAGTGTCATACCAGATAATAAAAGGTGTGGCCGAGGGTTGTGTTCAGGCTGGATGTGCCCTTATCGGTGGAGAAACTGCCCAGATGGGCGACATCTACCAACCCAACGAATATGATCTTGCCGGTTTTGCAGTTGGAATAGTCGAGAAATCAAAGATCATCGACGGATCAAAAATAAAAAAAGGTGATGTGATAATTGGACTGCCATCTTCCGGACTTCATTCAAACGGATATTCGCTTGCCAGAAAAATCGCATCGAAGTATTCACTGGACTCCAGATTTGACGGGATCGACCACTTTGGCCTCGCACTTCTCGAGCCAACAAAAATATATACCCAATTTATTGTCAAAATAGCGCAGGCCGTTGAACTCCATGGCATTTCCCACATAACAGGTGGCGGCCTTTCTGACAACCTTCCAAGAATCATGAGCTCCGGAAAAGCAGTTATAAAAAGAAACAACCTCCCAAAAATCCCGATAATCGAATTCCTTGTCAAAGAGGCCAGACTTTCAGATGAAGATGCATTCAGGACTTTCAACATGGGAATAGGCATGGCACTGTTTGTGTCCGAAGAAGAAGCCCCAAAAACAATGTCCCTCTATCCAGGCTCGGTAGCCATAGGAACAGTCGAGGGCGACGGAGAACCTTCCTTCGGGCTTGTCTGATGAAAAAGATTGCAGTTCTGGTTTCCGGAAGGGGCTCCAATCTCAGGGCGCTCTACGGCGCAATAGAACAGGGTAAGCTGGATGCAGAAATCTGCCTTGTGGTTTCAAACAAATCAAAAGCACCTGCGCTTGAATTTTGCAGGAACAAGAATATCCCCTGCCAGATTTGCAAGCTAAAAGATTTTGAGTCAAGGGAAGCCTTTTTTGATCATCTGGCAGGCATTGTTTCACTGTCCGGTGCCAATCTGGTAGTACTCGCCGGATTCATGATGCTTGTAACACCCAATTTCATAAGGCACTTCCCAAATAAAGTAATCAATATCCATCCTTCGCTTCTGCCATCCTTTCCAGGCCTTGATGCACAAAAGCAGGCATTTGATTATGGAGTAAAGATCTCCGGGTGCACGGTATTCATGGTTGATGAGGGTTGCGATACAGGCCCCATAATAATCCAGAGGGCTGTAGAAGTCCTTGAAACAGACACCGAGGAAACGCTTGCCGATAGAATACTTACAGTAGAGCATGACACGCTCTGGAGGGCATGCAAAATCATGCTTGATGGAAAAGTAAGCGTTTCTGGAAGAAGGACGCTAATAAAGGAGGAGCAATGAGCTACGTTTTAATATCAGTACATGATAAAACCGGACTGGAGCCACTAGCCAGAGCAATCACGCAGACAGGCTATAAAATCCTTTCAACAGGCGGAACAGCAGATCATCTGAGAAAACTTGGTTTCCAGATTACCGATGTTGCAAACTATACAGGCTCGCCAGAAGTTCTTGGTGGAAGGGTCAAAACACTCCACCCCAAAATACACGCCGGAATACTTTGCAGGAGAGATAACCCCAAAGACATGGAAGAGCTTGGCAAAATGACTGCCGAGTCAATAGACATAGTGGTTTGTAATCTATATCCTTTTGAAAAAACTGTTGCATCACAAGACTGCACTCTTGAGAAGGCGATCGAAGAGATAGATATTGGTGGCGTGACGCTCCTCCGCGCAAGTGCAAAGAATTTCCAGCATGTAACAATCCTTAGTGATCCTTCACAGTACAGCGAATTTATCGAAAGGCTTTCGCTTGGCAGGTTTGACATTGAGTACAAGAAATCGCTTGCCATCAAGGCTTTCAGAACAACGAACGCCTATGATGGTGCAATATCAGCATATCTTGAAGGCTCCACGAAAGACGAGCTTGGTGTCCCAGAAACAATCCACGCAAGGCAGGTAATGCCGCTCAGGTATGGTGAAAACCCTCACCAAAAGGCCGGACTTTATTCTGTCGGTAACAATGAATGGCCGATTGCATCACTGCAAGGCAAAGAATTATCTTACAACAACATTCTCGATATTGACGCCGCACTGTCTACATTGCTGGAGTTTGACCCGACATGCGCCGTGATCGTCAAACACCTCACCCCGTGTGGAGTGGCAATAGGCGCAAACATGAAAGAGGCCTATCTCAAGGCACTGGAGTGCGACCCAGCTTCTGCATATGGCGGTATTGTGGCCATAAATGGCATTATTGACGAGGAAACAGCAATCGAGGTTGGAAAACTGTTTGTTGAAGTGATTATTGCAAAAGATTTCAGCAAAGAGGCTCTTTCCATCTTTTCAAAGAAAAAAAATACAAGACTGATAACATACAACAAAAACCTCCCAAGGGCCAAGTTTGCCATCAGATCGACAATGTTCGGGACACTCTTCCAACAACCAGACCTCAGTTTGGTCGACTCATTCAAGATTGTTGGCGAAATCCCGGTGTCCGAGCACGATCTTGAACAACTTACCTTCGCCATGGCGGTGGCCAAACATGTAAAATCCAACGCAATAGTTCTGGCAAAAGATTTTACAACAATAGGGGTTGGCGCCGGACAACCAAACAGGGTCGGTTCAGTAAAAATCGCTTCATCACAGGCCGGCGAAAAAGCCAGAGGTTCCTACCTTGCCTCCGATGCATACTTCCCGTTTGCGGATTCTATCGAGCACGCGGCAAGCTTTGGAGTAAAAGCAATCATCGAACCGGGTGGTTCCATCAGGGACAATGAAGTGATCGCTGCAGCAAACAAGCTCGGAATTGGTCTCGTATTCTCAGGGCAAAGGCACTTCAACCACTGATTCTTTTGAAAGCAAGGCTGTAATCAACAAAATCTATCAGGCCGTTGCCATCCAGATCATAAATTGGGTCGTATTTTGGGTCCTGTTTTGTGCATCCGATTCGTGACAGAAGAAGGGCCAGATCAAAAGAATCGACTTTACCGGATTTGTCAAAATCGGCCCTAGAAATCCAGAGCTCCTTCTCCCCAATTGTTATTTCAAACGATTTGGACTGGATGGCTAATGCCTCCGGTCTGTCAGTCATGGCAACAATTTTTGACACGTCAATTGATGTTTTTCCCGTGAATTTCATCACTCTGAAGTTTATCAGCGGTAGCACCTCGGAGGCTCCTGAAACCCTGATATATGCAAGACCAAAATGGTTATCAAAAAATGAGAAAACATCTGATTTTTTTGATGGCTGCCCTATAGAAACAAACTTGATTTTGTCAGGATCATATTTCAGCGTGACTTCAAGGTATTTTGTTTTCTGTGTCAAATTAAGGCTGGACTTGACCCTTGAGAACGGAATTATCACACCATCTCCTGATGAAAACTCGAAACTGGCCTCCGGTTTTGGCACAATATTGAGAACTATCGGTATCTGCGACGACAGGTCACCTCTTTTTTGGTGCAATATCCAGAACCTTTTGCCAGGTGAAACTGACAATGGAATTTCTGCCGTCAAAACAAGTTTATTTCCAGTGACCACAACTTCCGGGACAGCCCAGCTCATGTCCTGCTTGTCCGGGATTACCTGGAAGGTATTGCCAGTCAAATCATCTCCAGAAATATTTGCCTCCCATTTTGCCACTTCTCCGGGAGAGGCACTGATGCTTGGTTCAAGTATTTCGACGCTTCCTCCAGCATCACCCTTTATCAGACAAGCCGATGGATCGCCATAGAGGTTGAAGTTGTAAATGTTCATCTGGGCCGACTCGATTGGGTCTTCAATATCACCAAAAAAATACTTTTTGGCGAACTCAACTCTTGCCTGTGCAATCGCCTGACCTACTGATGTGCCTGGAGTGGAAAGGTACTGGCAAAACAAATATAGAATCGTGTCCATCCCGCCATCTTCAAGCTTCCTCCAGTATGATGGCGACCATGCGACTCTGGTTGAACCGACATAAGCTGAAGCACCAGCCCTGATTACCGAAGCACCCAGGCCTGTTCCTGCAGAAGGGTTCGATGTTGAGCAAGATGCCGAAACAACGATCCCCCACCTGGTCTTGGCACCTGTCATCATCTGGGTTGAGTTTAAAAGTCTGGGCTGTGAAAGATCGGCCTTGGAAGGAGAGGATTTCTGTGCACTGCCAGAATTCCAGACCGTTCTGACTATATGTTCCGGAGAGCCATGGGCAGTCCACAAGACAAGCCCATACCTGTTTGGTATCTGATAGCCAAAAGTCTCTGCGTTGAGCGGCTCTTCACACTGGAATGGAGATGGAAGAAAACCGTCTTTTTCATAGAGTCTGTATCTGGAAAATCCCTTGCCACTAAAAATTTCCGAATATATCTTCTCGCAATATTCCCCGCCGTCTGTTCTTTCCATTACCTTGTCATCCCAGACTTCACCCTGGAAACCAAGCATCGCACCGCCAAAAAGCATCTTTGCTTTCTGGAAATCGGGCAAACTGTCAAATTCAGCCATTGATTTCGAAATTTCGGAAATTGTTTTCGGTTCATCAAATGGTATCCTGCCAACAAAAATATCGGCTTTGTGTTCTGCTACCCCATCATCCGGGTACTCCCCAACCCTTCCGTCATCATCCTTGTCCCAATCGTCATAGATCGACGAATAATAGAAATCTGTTGGTGTATCAACAAGGTCTCTCGATACAACACCTTCGGAGGCAGGGGAACAATACATCATGGGCACAGTATCTTCTGTTCCCACTATAAGAAGATATTTTATGTTCCAGGCATTCTTGTTCTTCTTCAAAAATATTCTGATATCTTTCGGCCCAAAATTATCATCGTGTGGTATTTCATCAATATTTATATACTTAACTTGAAATCCTGCAGCTTCTTTGGATTTGACCAGCTCATCCAACAATGCCTGCGAATGTTTTGAGATAATAAGAAAACAAGGTTTTTGCTCTTCTGAAAAGACTTTATGTATAGGTACAATGGTTAGTATAAAGATAACCAAGATAATAAAATTTATTGTTTTTTTCATTTAAAACAATTCTAGCATGGACGCTTTTTAACTCAAGTAATGGAAAAAATACGCTTGACACATGAATAGCACAATAATAGAATCGATAAACACGCTTGGCATTTGTGTGTATATATTTTGGGTAACAAAAACTGAAAGTGCTGCGTATATAGTAGAATGAGGAAAATGAGAAAAAGTTACAGATTAATTTTGGCTCTTTTGATTCTTATTAGTGGATTGCCATTTTCATCGCTTGCCAACGCCGAACAAGTAAGCAATAACCAGTCAGCAATCTTCGTTGCTACAAGATGGGCACCAGTAGGGTCTGCATGGAGCGGAAACCAGCTTGTTCCAGCACAAAATTATGCCTTTGATGGTGAGGGCGTGACTTCTTGGGGTAGAACAGAATTTCCAATGCCAGACGCATCACTGGCTGTCTCTGGCGGATACAACATAAGGGCCACCCAGGCCACAATGACAACCCCGCTTTATTACACTATTTTTTATCTAAACAAATCTGGGACAAGCAAAGCGACCAACCTGACCGAAAAAGTTATAGCTGTACTCGACTCAGCCGGACAACTCTGGTTCTCCAGAACAGGGGCATTTGAAGACTGCAGGTACTATGGTTATGCAAACCCAGATGACCCAAACTATGGCAGGGACCCAGATCCATCATATCAGTGGGACAACATAAAACTAAATCCGTGTTGTTATGTTGACCCCATAAACTGCAACAACACCCAGGGACCATATTTTATCCTCCCAACAAAGGCTGATGGTTCCATCCAGCCAAACTACAAACCAGGGTCGGAAGTATATCTCAGGATCGACAAAGAGATATGGGAAGGTTTCCAGCCAGACCCACTCAACCAGAAACCACCTGTAAGAACAAGACTTTTCCAGATTGGCTGGGTTGACATGCCTGATTTTCCACTCATTCAGGACAATAATCCAAGCACCGATTTCCCAATTATCCCATCTATAGGGACTACATTAAAACCAAGGCCGGTTTCCAGTTCCACAATCGAAAGGTGGGACATAGGCCTTCATTATGTGCCTTTTGTAAACGATTTTGACGCAGATTTTGAACAGGGTGAAGAATGGCACGCCGAAAACATAAACACCGATGGAAGATACACACCGGCAGAGTGGATATACCGGAGAACCACAAACCTTACCACAGCACCGGTAGTTTCATCGGGTGACATAAGGCTTACAAATGTCATCGTCATATCGACAAACGGTGAACCAAGAACATATCTTGCAGGATCCTCAGTAGTTGACGCCCCACCAATCGGAGTTCTAGACCCAGGGGACGATCTTGACGTTGGAAGATTGCTTGTCCAGTTTGTACATTCCGGAACAATAGCCTCCGGCGACGAGCTACACACCGAAAATGTAAATAGAAACCTCATTTATGACCCACATGAATTCATTTACAGAAAGGGCGACGCCGAAGCAACGGTAACTGAAAGAGACGTTGCGCTCACAGACGTAAACACAAACACCCACAAGTTTGAGGACACAAATGCCGAGAGCAGCTGTGTATTGGGTGGCCTTGAAGCTGGCGATCTTTTCATGGCCGTTGAATTGCTCCAATCCGGCCCTTTCGCACCAACATATGATGTAATTGTCCAGTCTGATGTCTGGATGGGTTCAACCCCTGCAAATTCTGTCACCTCGCTTTATGACCCATATGGAAGGTTGCTGACTGGCTCCCAGAACATCAATAAATCAACTTCCCTTGATAATTCAGCAGAGGACTTCGCCATACCATCGACAACATTCTTTAATGTAAAGGCCGATTTCAGGTCATATTTTGGATTATCGATATTCCTCGATAATGGAATAGACAACCTTCTCGGGCCAAGCCCGGAGGTGTTCCCAAACAATGTCAATTCAGACTTCTTGGCTGGAAAACATTCCGAAAGTTATCTTGGAGCCGAGGAAGGTCTCCAGTCGCCAGATGCAGGAAGAACATCGCCACCTCCTTGGGGCGGTGAAGGCCTAATAGGTTTTTCCTCTGCATATAGATGCACTGATATTGGAACGGGTGCGTTTGGTTGCCAGAGATCGATTTACAGGAAATACAGAAGCAATACAAATCAGGTAGAATCAGCCGACATAAGGATGACAGAGGTCACAATCACAAAGAGCAATAATACTGTCACCTACAAAGCCGGTACAAACGTAACCGCAGGCGACCTGGACTGTGGCGCCCCACTCCTTAATTTGCCAACCACACTACGTTTCTACGATGTGATCCATGGTGAGAGCCAGCCAAACGGCGAATATGATGTTGGCGAAGACATCTACAATGATGTTAACGATAACCTGATCATCGACTACGGTGACGTTAGGATGAGCCAGATAAAAATCGGCTACTACTCATATCCATGCAGTGATATTGTTGATGAATGGGGTTGTTTTGTCCATGAATACAAAGCTCATGGTTTTTCAATCGGTAAGTGTGGTCATCCAACAGCAATAGACATCCCAGTACTTCCTGGAAAAGTTGGTCTCGATCTTTATGTTGACAGGGAACTGCGCGTTGAACAGACATCAAAGCTACGTGTTAAGAGTCCTGTTCTGCTAGAAAAAAACCAAAAAATTTATATTACCCTCAGGTCACCGGCAACTTATGGAAAAATTCCTTGGGAACAGACAAGCACAATAACTGATACCGACAGGGAAATCTATTTCGAAATAACCCCTTATCAGGGTTCACTTTATTCAAATGGAAGGTATGATCCGCTCGTTGTAACAGCTTTTGCAGATTTTGGCGACCCAGTAAAAGTAGCACCACCAGATGGACCCTATCAGGACATGTTCTACCTGACAAAATACATGCCCACAGACAACGTTCAGAACAACAAAAACACCCTCACTGCAGTTCCTCCTCCATGGCCACAACCAGCTGTTCCAATCTCGCTTGCAAACAAATATGACGCATGGGAAAAGGGCTATCTGAAAGTCAGGAGTGAAAGGCTCGAAATAAATTCCACAAGAAAGTGTCTGGATATGCTCGAAGAGAGGTACCCGAACATCTCTCTTGAAACCTATGACGCAGACAACATGCTCGATATTAACGACCCATGCTGCATCCCGTTTGCCCTCAATAAGGACCAGCAAACAATCGTTCTTTATAATGCAACAGGTGGCGGAGTAAACTGGATGGCAACCGCCATAGGTGAAAACGGACAGCGATACATAATCCAGTACAACATAGACAAAACATATTACTTCTGGTATTGGAACGACATAGGCTATGTTCCTGGAGCACTTGATTCGGGCGACTATGTTGGTGATGATCCAAGCTTTATGCCGCCTCTATTTGTAGGGACATCCAGGCCAATAGAGGTATCCTCACAGGCATCGCTGGTTGATGTGAACAATTCCTCACAGATGGCCCAAACATGGGGTGATGACGATGGCTTCCTCGCCTGGGGAGTAGTCACAAAGGGTGACGAACTTGGATTGTTTGATGGTATCACAACGGACCCAAAAACAGGTGTCAAATTCGGAAAAATTGAGACCTATGGTGTCCCAACATATATCACCAGCGCTTCAACATTCACAGATACAGACACCGGCGGATGGGCACTGGGTCTTGTAAAACCAAAAGAGAACACCCAGATAAGGCTGAGAATAAGCAGTTTCAATATCATGTTCGATTACAACAGCAAACTGCCAGTCCATCCTTCACACTTCCTGCTTGACGATCACCTTGGTCTTGATTACAGCGGTTATGCAACAGCAAAAGTCCTTACACTCGATCCAGTACTCAACTTTTCAGAACTCGAGGTCATTGATCATGGTCTGCAATTCTCGCAACTGGATTACACGGCAGGGAGAAACTCCATAAACCAGATCTCGCCGCCAACTCCGCAAATTCAACATCCATACAATCCAATGCTAAGGAACCTGCAGGACGATTTCAGGGTCTATCCGGGCGGACAAGCGCACCTGAGCAGGATCATAAATATTCCTTTTGCCAGAGCTCAGATTTGTGGTTATAATTCATATCCTGCAATATGGTCCGAATGGGGACAAAGGCTCAATGCAAACAAGGAAGCGCTTGGCAAAAACCCCGATGAAGACAAAAAACAAAGGAAGGTAAACTTTAACAAGCTTGGTACCGAATTCTTCCCACTTACCGATTATGGCATTTATTTCGTTTTGAAAGACTCAAATGGTACCCACTTGACATTCAACCCCGGGACTACATCAAATCCAACGCCATTCAAAAGATTAATAAAAAAACTCACGGTTACAGGGCCATTCAAGAGGCCAAAGATAATGGATCCGATAACTGGAAGGGTCACAACTGATTTTGCCTTTGAGGGAATGGTCAGACTTCCAATCATATATGATTTCACTGGAAAAGTAGTCATAGACAGTACTAACTATCAATGGTACGAGTTCGAAGGGCAAAACTGGATCGGTGAAATAGGTTTTGGCCCAGACAAAATCACATTTACACCTGACGAATTCAACAAGTTCCTCATATGGAACAAAAGGCTGGATTATACAGGTGTTTCAAACGTTATAAAGATTGACGAATTGACCCCTGTTGGTTCAGGCAGAATAGAAATCGAAGTTGAGCTATTTGACGGCACAATAAAGAAATTCCAGGACTGCTGTGGCAATAAAAACGAGTTTGGAATAAGGGTGCATGGGCTCACAATCACGGGCCTTCCAGACGCAATTCCGGTTGATCAGGACCATCACTTCAAAATAAAAATCACCGAACAGGAAGACATGCAGATAGAGGAGGCGTGCAACAACGCTTTCGTCTATATCTGGCAGGATAGGGGAATCGCCTTCCAGATCGAAGGAATGGATGAGCCAATCCATATGGGCATGGGTGATGGAAGAACAATGGGAACACCAATGCCAATGAGAGGTAATTCGCGCAGCGGCGGCAGGATGTACTCCGAACGTGATGATTTTAACGAAAATGGAAAAATAAGTTTCTCTGAATATGAGACAGAAATAATTGGCACCTATGATCTTGCAACAAACCTGTGGAACGGTGGAATGTATGATGCCAGAACATTCAACAGAAACGATGGTATTTACGAACTTGATCTCACAAAAGAAACGGGTTGCCAGATCACCGATGTAGGAATGGACATTGGCGGCATGAATATGGGTGGCATGAGAAGAATGATGACACCTGCCGACCATGTCATTTCAGAACAGGAAGAAACAAGCGTTTATGTTACCGCTTACAAATATGGTGACGACAATAATGATAGGTCCTATTCACCATACTATTACCACGAATGGTTTGAACTGAGCTATACACACGAGGTCTATCTGGCAGGTGAAGCCAAAGCAAACATTGGGCCAAAAGATGACCTCACCGTTGAGATTTCGCCACAACCACTTACAGCTGGAGTTGTAAATGAGATGGCTGATCCATCTAAGCCTTTAACCATAAGGGTAACCGACGCAACAGGCACTCCTGTCGACCTTCTCCAGGGCGTAAGGGATATGAGCGGAGACAATGAAGTTCCGCCTGATAGAGCATGGCTTCACTGCTTTAAGGACTGGTTCCCGGATGACGAGCTGTTCTTTGGCCCAGACGCAAGATTGCCGCAATATTACTGGGTAAGAACGGACCTTCACAACGTTTCCTATAATTACTATGCCAACATGTTTCTCTACTCTGATTGGGAAGATGCCAAGAAGAGGTCATTTGAACCAATCCAGATTGACTTCTCGCGTTCAAAAGATGGGATATATCAATTTAAAGGCTTCTGTGCCAATGATGCAGGTGAATTCTATCTTACTGTTTACACACCCAACAGAAAACACTTTGGAACAACCAAGATCAAGGTTGAGCTTCCAGTCGTTGAATACAATGTTACCAACCTTGATGATCCGGAAAGAAAAGTTTTCACAACTCCTGGTGAACCGGATTTCTTGCTCACTGCTGGATCCAACAGGGTTTATGAGGTAACAGCCGTCTGCAAGAACCGGCAAGGCTTTATTCTCAAACAGCCTCCAAAAGAGGCGAGGATTTGTGGTGACAAGATAACATACCCGGCACACTTCACCCCATTTATAAATGTCCCCGCCAACTGGCGCCCAAGAAGTTTCTTCCCTTGCGAAAGGTGTGAAACAAAATACAGTGTTCACCTTGGATTGGACTGGAACGGGGACAGACAGCTCCAGAGATCAAATGGTGAGATACTCCAATTTAGTTCATTCCTGACAAAGAGGGAATTCTTCACGTGGGATGAACAATTAAGAGCAGTAACAATATTAAGGCGTAATGAGCCAGTCCTCTACAACACAACAAATATCCATTACAATAACGATACGTTCTCGGACAGGCCAAATATGATTGTCCAGCCGGAGTACAAACCTACTCCATATGGGTGGGGCCTTGGTTGCATATACAACAATCCTCACGAGGGTATATATCTTTTCGCCGACAGGGAAAAGGACGGC
>JAKIZT010000001.1:85357-91913 GCA_022707885.1 Caldisericales bacterium
TTATATCTGCGACAGTCAAAGGTTTTGTGCCCGGAGAAATCATCGAATACACAGGTGACCAAACCGAGCCTCCAGTTCTTGAGGTTGACCCATATCCATCCCTCACCAACAAACAAACTGTCACATTGAAAGGCAAGACATCCCCGGGAGCAACACTGGTAATCAATGGAAAACTGACCCAGGTTGCCCAGGATGGCTCTTTCACCACAAAGGTATCCATTGTTGAAGGCCCGAATTTTGTGGTTATCGTGTCCCAGCTTTCAAAAGGCCCATCAAAAACACTGCAACTTTCAATAATGCTCGACACCATAAAACCAGAATTGCTTGTGCCAAAATTCCCAGAGCTTGTTGGCGCACAAGAATTTGTAATAAAGGGAAGGGTTGAGCCAGGGGCTTCTGTCAAGATTAATGGCAAAGATGCAACCGTGGTTTACGACATTTATCAGGCCAGCGTTTCTTTGATACCTGGCAAAAACCAGATCAAGATTGAAGCTGTCGACCAGGCAGGAAATATCGCCACTGAAACAGTAGAAATCCCGGTATATGCCCAGGGTTGGGGCCGAATTGTTGTTGGCCAGAAAGAAGTTTTCAACCAAAAAGGTGACGTGATCGGCGTGATGCAATCCTCCCTGACAAAAGATGGATTGATACCAGTAGACGCTTTACGGGTAATTTTCGGTGCCTCGTTCCAGGTTTCCCAGGAGGCAAACACCTGCAAACTCGACATATTTGGAAAATCAATCATCTTTGAGTCAGGATCAACGGTCGCTCTCTCTGGAGGCACACAGATACAATTGCCAAATGCGCCGTCACTGGTGGATGGTTCGTTCTATCTGACGCAAGAAATTCTCAGGTCTGTGCTTGAATGCACACTAAATGCCGACCTGCTCAAAGGTTTTATAGTAATTGAAAGAGTGTGGTTACCTTAACCATTGTTCATTGACATTAAAAGGGCCATAGGTTAGGATATTCTTTTGTGAATATGCCCCTAGCAATTCGTATGCCCTGATGAGTGGGGTAGGAAGGAAACCACATGAGAATTGAACGGGTTTGGTTTGGCAAGAGAAGAACCGAGGTCAATCCACCAGATTTGATAAGAATCCAGACCGATTCTTACAAAAGGTTTTTGACTGAGGATCTCAAGAACCTCATTGCTTCATTGAACGAAGATCGTTCACTTCGTGAATCGGGAAAAGTCGAAGTTGAGTTTATTGATTACACACTCGGCGATCCACCCTACAGTCAGCTTGAATGCAAACAGCGCAGTTTGACATATACCGTACCGCTAAAACTCACTGTTAGGCTTATAAATAAAGAAACCGGTGAAATAAAAGAGCAGGAGCTTTTTGCTGGAGAGCTTCCCCAAATGACAGATGCCGGAACATTCATAATCAACGGCGTTGAACGTGTCGTTGTTTCCCAGCTCGTGCGCTCACCAGGAGTTTATTTCGAATTTGAGCAACTGCCAAACTCAAACAGAAACAGGGCCATGGCAACCGTCATACCAGACAGGGGTTCATGGCTCGAGTTTGAAATGGGCGATGATGACATTTGTTATGTCAAGATAGATAAAAAATCCAAGAAATTCCCCGTCACAGAATTGCTAAGGGTGATGGGCGATTACACGGATGATGAAATCCGCAACCTCTTCAACCAGGACAAAACCTCCGAAGCAAAGTCTGACAATAAAACTGATCTCGATAGGGCAAAAGGGAAACCTCTTGCCGATGCCATTTATCACCCAACGACCGGTGATGATCTTTATCAAGCCGGTACAACACTTACCAACATAATCCTCGATGAAATAAAACGCCTTGGAATCAAAAAAGTAAAATACTTTGACAAAGACATAGCCAGTTTCATTGTGGCCACACTCGAAAAAGACCAGACCAAAACAAGAGAAGAAGCTCTTGTTGATATGTTCAAGCACATCAGGCCTGGTGAACGTCCAACAATCGAAAACGCCGAGAGCCTTATTCACAACCTGCTCAGAGATCCAAGAAGAAATAATCTCTCGGTCGTGGGTAGATACAAAATCAATAAAAAACTCGAGCTAAATCTTGACTCCAACCTCGTTACGCTTGAAGACGTAAGAGCAATCCTGAAATTCTTGTTCCAGCTAAAACTGGGCAATGTCCCACCGGACAACAAGGACCACCTTGCAAACAAGCGCATCAGGGCGGTTGGTGAATTGCTTGAAAACCAGCTCAGGGTCGGCTTCCTCAGAATGCTCAAGATTGTAAGGGAAAAGATCATCACTCTCCCAGACGAAGAGCTTACCGTCCAAAACATTATCAACGTCAGGCCAATAATTGCGGCCATGAGGGAATTCTTCGGCCTCGGCCAGCTTTCCCAGTTCATGGACCAGACAAATCCTGTCGCTGCCCTCACCCACAAGCGTAAACTATCGTCCCTTGGACCAGGCGGCCTCAACAGGGATCGTGCTGGTGCAGATGTGCGTGACGTCCACCACAGCCATTACTCAAGGATATGCCCTATTGAAACACCTGAAGGCGGGAACATCGGTCTTATCAACTCGCTGACCTCGCACTCAATCGTAGACGAATTTGGCTTCATAAGGGCCCCGTATTTCAAGGTCATAGAAGGAAGGGTCACAGACGAAGTCATCTATTTGACTGCCGATGATGAGGAAAACTACAACATCGCACAGGCAAACACCGAGACTGACCGCAAGGGAATAATCAAAGGTACTGCCATCTGCAGGCAAAAAGGTGGAGAAATTGTAGAGGTTGAGCCTCTCGATGTTGACCTCATAGATATTTCGCCAAACCAGGTCTTCTCAGCTTCAGCCACAATCATTCCGTTCCTTGAGCACGATGAAGCAAACCGTGCCCTCATGGGCTGCAACATGCAACACCAGGCCGTTCCACTCATCCAGCCAGAGGCCCCAAGGGTTGGCACTGGCATGGAACACCAGATCGTAGTGGACAACTGCTCTGTTGTCCTGGCAAAAGAGTCTGGCGTTGTTTCCTATGTCGATGCTGGAACAATAAAAATTGCATCGCTTGATGCACAGCCAGTCAAATTTAAACTCGGAAACATCAACTCTGAAGCACTTTACAGGTTTCTTGGCGAAGATATAGCAAATGTCGGCAGGATAGGCGATCTCGTTGATGGAACAGTGGCCAGAAAGCTCATCCAGAACAATTTCTTTAAAGTAAGAACCATAAGCAGGGATGAAGTAGAAACAATCAATCTCGGCGAGTTTGTAAAGGTTGAAAGAAACGACGAACTGATAGGCAAAATCCTTGTCGAACCGGCACTTGACTCCGAAGGGAAAACCCTCATCGCCGCAGGCAAAAAGATAACTGAAACAGGCCTTGAAAAGCTCTACAAAGCGGGAATAAGAGATGTAATAGTCGAGGTTGAGGGCTCACCAGAGAACCTTCCTGTCGCCATCCTCAAAGTCGCAGCTTCAAGAAACAGCTTCCTTGGAAAAATACTCCTCAGAGGACCAAAAGAACAGGAAATATTTGACAATATTGACTCTTCTTTCGTAACTGAAGACGTGCTTCGCCAGCTCCTGCAACTCGGCGCAACCGAGATAAGGGTGGTTGACATCATGGCCCTTCACGAGGAAGAAGTTTACACCTTCAATCAGGAGATGCTCAATTCTTCAAGGATCCTTGCCGAAGACATCTATGACTCCAAAGAAGTTGTTGCATACAAGGGTTCATACCTCACAGTTGACCTTCTGAAACGCCTTGCCTCAATAGGCGTTGATGAAATACATGTTTCCTACGAGACAACCTACAAACTCCAAAAATTCTTCAGGTCAAACCAGGACATTTGTATCAACCAGAGGGCGCTCGTCCGCAAGGGAGACTTCGTCTCGGCAGGCGACGTCATTATTGATGGAGAGGCCTGCGACAGGGGCGACCTGGCACTTGGCCAGAACGTTCTTGTGTCGTATCTCCCATGGAGAGGGTACAACTATCAGGACGCCATCATTGTTTCAGAGCGCCTCGTTTATGATGATGTCTACACCTCAATCCACATAAAAGAATACAAGCTCGCAGTGAGAGACACCAAGGTCGGCCCAGAAGAATTGACCAGGGAAATACCGAACGTCTCCGAAGAGATGCTCCGCAATCTTGATGAAAACGGGATTGTAAGGGTCGGAACCGAGGTCAAATCCGGCGATATTCTCGTTGGAAAAGTCACTCCGAAGGCTGAATCAGAATTTACCCCAGAAATGAAACTCTGGAGGGCTATGTTCGACCGCAAGGGTCAGGACGTCCGTGATTCATCGCTCAGGGTAAGCCCAGGAGAAAAGGGTGTTGTAATCGGAACCCAACTTTTCAAGAGGGACAAATCGGACGAACTCCAGGTTGGCTTGAACATGCTTGCCAAAGTCTATGTTGCCGAAAAACGTAAAATCCAGGTTGGCGACAAGATGTCAGGAAGGCACGGAAACAAAGGTGTCATCTCGAAAATCCTCCCAATTTACGACATGCCTTTCCTTGAGGATGGTTCACCGGTAGACATAATTCTTTCACCACTTGGCGTTCCTTCGCGTATGAATATCGGCCAGATCCTTGAGTGCAACCTTGGCTATGCTGCCAGACAGCTTGGTGTTTACTTTGCCACACCAATCTTCTCCGGCGCAACTGAAAAAGATGTCATTGATGCACTTGAAAAGGCAAGCCTTCCAAAAGATGGCAAAATGAATCTTTATGACGGTTACACCGGTGAAAAATTTGAAAACAAGGTAACTATCGGCATAGCATATATGCTAAAGCTCAACCACCTTGTCGAAGACAAGATACACGCCCGTTCGACAGGACCATATGCCCTTATAACCCAACAGCCATTGGGTGGAAAAGCTCAGTTTGGAGGCCAGAGGCTCGGAGAAATGGAAGTCTGGGCACTCGAAGCCTACGGTGCAGCACACACACTAAGAGAAATGCTCACCCTCAAATCTGATGATACAGAGGGAAGGATCAAGGCCTACGAAGCAATCTGCAGAGGCAAACCAATACCGGAATCAGGCACGCCGGAATCATTCAAGGTCATCCAGAGGGAACTCAGAGGACTTTGCATAGATCTCCAGATTATTGGTGAGAAGGAAGACAAATCAAAATCTGACAAAGGCCTCTTCAATATGAAGGTTGACGCAGCCATACAGGAATCAATGGATGCTGACCAGATGAAGGTTATCGTTCCAGAAACCTTCAGCATCAGCGACGAGATAGAACTAGATGAAGAATAGACTGGAGGACCAATGAAGACTTTTGACACCCCATCAATCAGGAATGTGGCTTTATGCTCCCACGGCGGGGCCGGTAAAACCTCATGGGTAGAGGCTGCTGCTTTTGACACAGGGCTCATTGAAAGAATGGGCAATGTAATCGCCGGGACAACAATATCGGATTTTGATCCGGATGAAGCAAAAAGGCAGATTTCAATAAACCTCTCTGTTGTTCCTGTTGTTCACCAGAACACCAAAATAAACCTTCTTGACACTCCAGGTTTCTTCGATTTTGTCGGCGAAACACTCGAAGGTATCCGCGCTGCAGAAAGCGCACTCATCTTTGTTGATGTCAGTGGCGGTGTCCAGGTCGGAACTGAAAAGGTCTGGCAGTACTGCGAAGACAGAAAACTCCCAAGAATAATCGTAATTAACAAGATGGACAGGGAACATGCAAATTTTGACAATGCCCTTGCCCAGATTGAAGAAACCCTCACCAAAAATTACCTCGTACTCACTTTCCCGATAGGCGAAGGCCCACAATTCAAGGGTGTCGTAGATGTCATAAAGGGAAAGTCGTACACTTTTGCCGATGGTGGCAAAAAAGTTGTCGAAGGCGACATCCCGGCCGATCTCAAATCAAAGCAGGAAGCCTATTATAACAAGCTCGTAGAAGTCGTTTCTGAATCAGATGATGAGCTGCTAGAGGCATATCTTGAAGGAAAAATTCCAACTCCAGAACAGGTTGTCAAAGCACTCCACGAGTCTGTAAAAAATGGCAAGGTCTATCCAGTCATGTCTGCATCTTCACTCTCCAACATCGGAACACAGAACATCCTCGATGCAATAATTGACTACTTCCCATCGCCGGACCACGCACAGCCAGAGCCAGCCAAAGATGCAAAAACAGAGCAGGAAATAAAGGTAAAAACTGACCCATCCCAGCCATTCTCAGCACTCGTTTTCAAGACAACTGCTGACCCATTTGTTGGAAGAATCACATATCTCAAGGTCATCACTGGCTCACTCACACCAGATACAAAACTTGAAAACATCAACAAGGACGAGGAAGAGCGCATCAGCGTTGTATCAGTTCCAATAGGCAAAAAACAGGACAACGTTTCAGAGCTCAAAGCCGGTGACATTGGGGTCCTCACAAAACTCAGTAAAACCCTCACCGGTGAGACTCTCGCTGACCCAGTCAAACCAATCATTATAAAAGGCATAGATTTTCCAAAACCAGTTCTCAGAATGTCTCTCAAGGCAAAATCAAAAGCTGATGATGACAAAATCGGCGTTGCAGTCCCAAGACTCCTTGAAGAAGATTCCACCCTTGAATACACA
>JAKIZT010000001.1:92012-96164 GCA_022707885.1 Caldisericales bacterium
AGAGAGATCATCCTTGGTGGACTTGGAGAGGCCCATTTACAGGCTGCGGCTGAAAAGCTGTCCAGGAAATTCGGCGTTGCAACAACGCTTTCGATTCCAAAGATCCCGTATCGTGAGACCATCAAAAAGACAGTAAAAGTCCAGGGACGCCACAAGAAACAGACCGGTGGCCATGGTCAGTTTGGTGACTGCTGGGTCGAAGTCAAGCCACTCCCAAGGGGCTCAGGATTTGTATTTGAAGAATCCGTATTCGGTGGTTCCATTCCAAAGAACTTTATTCCTGCAATCGAAAAAGGATTCAGGGAATCCATCCAGGTAGGAACACTGGCAGGTTACCCCGTCATCGATATTTCGGTAAACGTTTACGATGGTTCATACCACCCGGTTGACTCATCTGAAATGGCATTCAAGCTCGCCGCAAACCTCGCATACAGAAAAGCGTTTGAAGATGGTGGCGCTGTTCTTCTTGAGCCAATCTACATGCTCACAATAACTGTACCTGACCAGTACATGGGTGACATCATGGGTGACATCAGCTCCAGGAGAGGGAAGATAATCGGCAGTGAAGCTCATGGAAAAATCCAGGTCATAAAGGCAACCGCTCCACTTATCGAAGTCCAGAGGTACGCAATTGACCTTGGCTCCATCACAGGAGGCAGGGGATCTTTCAGTATGGAATTTGATCATTACGAAGAAGCACCGCCAAGAGTCGTTGAGGAGGTCGTTGCAAAGGCAAAAGCCGAGCAGGCCGAACAATAAGGAGGAACTGTGGACAAAAACTCCGCCGTTCAGATAATACTGTCTTCAGCCGAGGAAATCCGTTCATGGAGCCATGGCGAAGTCAAAAAATCCGAAACTATCTCATATCGCAATTTCAAGCCCGAGCCAGATGGGCTTTTCTGCGAAAAGATATTCGGACCAGTCAAGGATTACGAGTGCCGTTGCGGTAAATTCAAGGGCGCAAGGTACAAGGGCGTAATCTGTGACAGATGTGGTGTTGAAGTAACAATCAACAAGGTAAGGCGTGAGCGCTTTGGTCACATAGAACTGGCCGCCCCGGTTGTGCATACCTGGTACCTGAAAACCATGCCTTATATTGCTCTTCTGCTCAAAGTCACTGGCAAGGTACTTGAAAAGATAACATACTTCATCAACTACGTTGTTGTTGATCCAGGAAATGCACCAAATGTCCAAAAGATGCAGCTTCTCACCGACGAAGAATACAGAGAGCTTAGAAGAAAATATTCCTTCAAGGCCAAAAAAGGTGCCGAGGCAATCCTGGACCTCATTGGTGAAATCGACCTCGAAAAGCTCAACACCGAACTCTATGAAGAGCTTGGCTCAGGCTCAGCGCAACGCAAAGCAAAAGCCATCAAGAGGCTGGATGTTGTCCAGGCATTCAATGAAACAAGCAGATCTCCAATAAATATGATACTGGAAGTAATTCCAGTCATCCCACCAGACCTCCGCCCATTGCTCCAGCTTGATGGTGGAAGGTTCGCCACATCCGATTTGAACGACCTCTACCAGCGCGTCATCAACCGTAACACCAGGCTCAAGAAACTCATGGAAGTCAAGGCCCCTGACATCATGATCCAGAACGAAAAAAGGATGCTCCAGGAGTCCGTTGATGCCCTTTTTGACAACTCAAAGAGAGATCGTCCGATACTCGGAACAGCCAACAGACCGCTCAAATCTTTGTCAGACATACTCAAGGGTAAAGAGGGAAGGTTCAGACAGAACCTGCTTGGAAAACGTGTCGATTATTCTGGTCGTTCGGTTATCGTTGTCAATCCAAACCTGAAGATAGACCAGTGCGGACTTCCAAAAGAAATGGCCCTCGAACTCTTCAAGCCATTCGTGATGGAAGGTCTTGTCAGAACTGGCTTTACGCAGAGCCTCAGACAGGCAAGATCCCTGATCGAGCAGCAGCATCCAGAGGTCTATAGAATCCTCTCGGAAGTCGTCAAGGGCCATCCGGTGCTTCTAAACCGCGCTCCGACACTTCACAGGCTGGGTATTGAAGCATTTGACCCAATCCTCGTCGAAGGCAAAGCACTCCAGATACCGCCACTCGTCTGCCCACCATTCAACGCTGACTTCGACGGTGACCAGATGGCAGTTCATGTTCCTCTGACCATTGCGGCACAGATGGAATCAAGGCTTTTGATGCTTTCATCACGCTCAATTCTTTCACCAGCCTCTGGACAGCCGATCATCAAGCCAATCCAGGACATCGTTTTGGGCTGCTACTACATCTCCCTGGAAAATGATACCTACCATGAGAAGAAAGTTTACGACAGCTATTATGAGGTAAATGCTGCACTGAATGCAGGCCTCGTAAGCCTTCACGACAAAATCAATTTCAGGATTCCAAAGGGTGAAAGCCTCTTCCAGAAGGGCAAAACCGTTCATGTTAGAGATCTTAAAGGTCTTGAGGTAAAAACATCAGTTGGAAGGGTTATCTACAACGGCAGGATCAGGGAAGCCCTTGAAAAGAGCATCACCCACAGGGCAGCTGTTGCCGAGATGGCTGGCGACAAGGCCCCAACAAAATGGAACCTTCCATTCTTCAATGAACTGATGGCAGTCAAGATGATCCAGAAGCACATTTCAGAGTGTTTCAGACTTAACGGACCTGCAATAACTGCAGAATTGCTCGACATCATCAAAGACATCGGATATGAAATGTCGACCAAGGCCGGTGTAACAATCGCCCTGACGGACATGAAAATTCCGCCACAAAGAAATGAAATCATCAAGAAAGCAGAAAAAGAAGTAGACAAAATAACGGAATATTTTGACAATGGTCTTATTTCCGATAATGAAAGGTATCAAGCGATAGTAACACTCTGGACTGGTGCAACTGATGACATCAAGGGTGCTGTTTTTGCCAACTTCGGCAAATTTGATTCTGTTCACATGATGGCAAACTCGGGCGCAAGAGGATCACCAAAGCAGATCAACCAGATGGTCGGAATGAGGGGACTTATGACCGACCCGACCAACAAAATTATCGAGTTTCCAATTAAATCCAACCTCAGAGAAGGCCTTACGGTCCTTGAATACTTTATGTCAACCCACGGTTCCAGAAAAGGTCTCGCAGACACCGCTCTAAGGACATCAGACTCTGGTTATCTTACAAGGCGTCTTGTTGATGTCTCGCATGACATCATAGTCAGGGAATACGATTGTTCCCAGACAGAAATCTATCCAATAGTCATCGCCAACAAGCTTGTAAAACCCATTTCAAAGCAGGCTGTCGGAAAAATCGCCATAGAAGATATCGTCAATCCTGAAACTGGCGAGGTAATTATCAGTGCGGGGCAAACAATCACATGGAAAAAGGCCCAGTTGATGGACGAAGCAAACATCAAGATTGCAAAAGTCAAAACATCCATTGATGGCGTTGTTTACACAGCCCTCTACGATGACAAAACAATCGTTGAACAGCTTGGTGAAAGAATAATAGGCAGAATAGCGATTGAAGACATCCTTGGTTATCCTTCAAAAATAGTACCAATTGATGATGAATCAGTTGTTGGCGGGATTTTGGCCCATGACATCGTCAAACGTGGCAAGATCTATTATGAACGTGGGGCTAAAATAACCAAGCAAATGCTTAAAACAGCAAAAAATCTTGACTTCGAAAATATTGCTGTCGCAACTGGCGAGCCATGGACAATCGTCAAGGCAGGCCATATGGTTGATGAGAAGGCAGTCGAAGAAATCAATGATGCTGGAATAGCACAAGTCAGGATGCGTTCGCCGCTCACTTGCCAGAGCACCGAAGGTGTATGTGCTCTTTGTTACGGCAGAGACTTATCCTCCGGAAACCTTGTGAATGTCGGTGAAGCAGTCGGAATCGTCGCCGCCCAGTCGATCGGAGAACCAGGCACGCAGCTCACTCTCCAGACATTCCACACTGGAGGCGTCGCTTCAGCTGATATCACAACCGGTCTTCCAAGGGTCGAGGAGCTTTTTGAAGCAAGGAAACCAAAGGGAGAAGCTCCCGTCACTGAAATATCCGGCAAGATAACAATCGATCAGGGCAAGGATATGCTCAATGTTGTCGTAACCTCCAAAGACGGTGCCCAAAAAACATATGAAGTGCCGTACACAAGCCAGCTCCTTGTTCAAAACAACGAGGAA
>JAKIZT010000001.1:96232-204575 GCA_022707885.1 Caldisericales bacterium
TAACCCACACGAACTATTGAGAATTAAAGGCGTAATGGCCACCCAGTCTTATCTGATCGAAGCAATTCAAAAGGTTTATAAATCACAGGGTGTAGACATAAACGACAAGCACGTCGAAATAATCATCAGACAGCTTCTTCGCAGAATAAAAATCAAAGATTCGGGAGATTCTAGGTTCTTGCCTGGTGAAACTGCTGACAAGCAGGAGATTGAGGAAGAGAACAGGTATTTGATCGCACAAAACAAGAAACCTGCAACATTTGAACCAATACTCCAAAGGGTCACAAAATCTGCCATCACCTCCGAGTCGTTCCTCTCTGCAGCTTCGTTCCAGGAAACACCAAGGGTTCTTGCCGAAGCAGCCGTAAAAGGCAAAATAGATCCAATACACGGTCTCAAAGAGGCAGTCATCGTAGGTCAGCTCATACCCGCAGGCACAGGAACTCCATGCTATCTTGATATGGTTGTGGAAACAAAGGAGGAAACTCCTTTCACAGCAGATCAGGAGATTGTGCCAAAACAAGACGATTAACTTTCGTAAACAATAATTTACAAAAAGGCGACCCTTAAGGGTCGCCTTTTTTATTTTATTACCTATAATAGTTTAAACTGGGCTGTTGAAATTTAAACTTTGTTATCTACAATACTTGTTGCCATAGGAGGGACAAACATGAAGAGGACAATGTTTTTGGCAATAATAGCTATTTTTCTTATAACAACACTGACCACTGCCATTGCAAGTGATAATTGTGATTGGAATTTCTTTCACGGCACAGCCGAATCACAAGGTTATTCATCATGTGGCCCAGGTTCTGCGGAACTTACAGAGCTTTGGACTTTTACTGCGAACGGGAGAATAGACTCACCAGCTGTAATGTCTAATGGAAAGGTATTTTTTTGTGATCATTCGAAAAGCACTCCAAATGCCAGTTTGCATTGTCTTGATTTGGTAACTGGCAAAGAAATATGGAAGGCAAGAATGAGCGGCTATGGAAACTACAGCGCTCCAGCTGTTTATGGTGGGAAAGTTTATTCCGGTTGTTTCGCAGGTTATAAACCATCTGAAGAGTTGTTTCGTGGATGCAAGTTTTATTGCTTCAATGCACTCGATGGCAAGGAGCTCTGGAAATTTGATACAAAATGCCCTGTCATGTGTTCACCAGTTGTGGTTGGATCAAGTGTTTTTTTCGGTACATTTGATGAAAACAACTTCGTATACTGTCTTGACGCTACATCAGGAGCAATGAAATGGAAAACAAAGATAGGAACCGTGGTCTATTCATCACCGATTTGTTCCAATGGGAAACTATATGTAAGCGCATTTGATGGAACAATCTACTGTTTAAATCAGGAAACAGGGGCTATTATTTGGAAAAAAATATACGGCCAATCAGAGAATGATTTTATTGAAAGCTCGGCTCACAAAGACGGAAAGATTTATTTTGGAAACTCTAAAGGACAATTGTATTGTATTGATGCGAATACTGGCAATGAAGTCTGGATGACCAAACTTGATCATTCAATTGCAAGCGTTCCTGGGATATCAGGTGATATGTTGGTTATCGGCACAATGGACCCAGAGCAACAGAACATAAGGGATGGATCATCAGATTGTAACATATATGGTATCGATATTGCATCAGGAAAAATCATTTGGAAAAAATTTGCAGATATCGGCTCTACAACAAGTTCTGCCATCTCAAACGGAATCGTATATCTGACTTTCGGAAAGGGAATAGCATACGCGCTTGATCTTAAAACAGGCGCAACCCTATGGCAAGAACCCCAAGATTCTTTCCTGGGAAGCTCTTTTTCGATCTCCAACAATATGGTGATTTTTGGCGAGGCTGATGGAACTTTGCACTGTTACACAGAATCAATTATCAATCAACATCTTATTGATTTTGGCGAGATTGAATCTGGTCAAAAACTGGAGAGAGAGATCAACGTCAAAAACAACCAACAATCCCAGCAAGAGTTCAAGATTACAATAACAAATGGAGATTGGATAAGGATAGATAAAACAAAATTATCGCTTAATGGACGCCAGGATGGAAAAATCAAGGTATCCCTAGTTCCTGAAAAAATGACCCAAAATGGTAATTATAAGGGCAAAATCACAGTGAGTTTAGGGTCCCTAGAAGCTAGTGTCGAATTAATGGCATGCGTATTATCAGGATCAGAAGAGGATCCAATCTCATGCGAATGGAAGAATTTTGGCAAAACATCCACTCACAGTTTCACTTGTGATCCAAAATGCGCACCAACATCAAACTATCTAAAAAAAGCCTGGATGACAGCATTGAAATCTGGCGAATCAAACTATTCGTTACTTTCTGACCAGTCAAAAATTTTTGTGGCACTCGCTAATTCGAATCACTATGGAAAATTGTTCTGTTTGAAGAGATCAAACGGCGACAAACTGTGGTATGAGTCCATAGAATCAACAAATGAGGGTGCAGCTTCAATTGAGGGTGGCAATGTTTTATTTGGCTCTAGTTACGAACTACGTTCGATGAGTGTGGAAACCGGAAAACAACGATGGAGTTTTAAAGTAGATGCAGATAAAAACAGCAAAGCTAACATCAAACCTATTAGCAGGCCAGGAAGGGTATTCTTCACGGCCAGCGATGGGAATCTATATGGTGTTGCATCCGAAACAGGAGAAAAAATATGGTCTGTCCCGTTGGGTGAGAGTGTATCTGCATATCCAGCGTATGATAAAGGCAAATTATACGCCGTATCGGCTAGCAAACTATATTGCGTTGAATCCAGTACAGGATTAATAATCTGGGAATCATCCTTGAGCGGGAAACCAACAAACTCACCTTCAATAAACAATGGAAATATTTTTGTTGTGACCTCTATTGCATCCACCAACAATACGGCCGCGTCAGAACAAACATTTGTCAATTGCATTGATCTCATATCCGGGAAAAATGTATGGTCCACAAAAATCGAGAAGAAAATATATTCGAGCATTATCTCAGACAATGAGTTCGTGTATTTCGGGTGCAGCGATGGATTTATGTATTGCCTTGATGCAAAAAAGGGCACAAGAAAATGGATCTTCAATTCCGAAGGCATGATATCAGCAACACCAGTTTTATGCGGCGACAGACTCTTCTTCGGTAACACAACCTCAAAAGTATTCTGTATCGACAAAAATGCTGGTTCTTTAGTGTGGACAGTTCCGACAAAAGCACCCATCACAAGCGGTGTAATTCTTGTAAATGGAGATCTCTATGCAATCGACGACGAAGGGGTCGTTTATTGTTTAAACAACGATGAAAATGCAGTTCCAACAAAACTTGAGATCAGAAATATTGGAGAAAAAGTAGAGCTGGAACAAACAATCCAGCTTGATGGTGCAGTGTTGGACGCAAAAGACAACCAAATGAGGGGTTACCCAGTGTCCTGGTCATCAGAGCCAGAGGGAATTGTCACAATAAATGACAAGGGTGTTCTTAAAGCAACAAGTATCGGCAAATGCAAAATAACCTGCCGCACAGAAAAACTTGAGACAAGTCTGGATATAGAAGTTGTAGGAAGAATACCACCTGAGTGCCTGGATGAAATTGACTTTGGTACAGTTGAACCCGGCATAGAAAAAACTCTGGAACTAAAAGTAAAAAACCAGTCTTTCACCTCGATTGACATAAGAATCAACGAAAGCGATGAATGGTTCGAATGTTCATTACCAAGTGTCCATATTCAAAAAGGTGAAACATATACACTAAAAATCAGGACCGTTCCGGACAAATTGCCCGAGGGTGCCTGGCTAACAGGGAAACTGAACCTCGACTGGGGGGATGACAAAAAAGACGTCAAAGTAAAAGTGGCAGGCAAAGGCATATCGTTCTCAAGAACAGAAATTGATTTTGGTGACATCCAAGTTTCACAAATACAGTCAAGAACAATCATAATATCGAATAATACAAAAAATGATGTCCAAATGGCTGTTTCTTCCAGTGCTAACTGGATCAAATATAACCCTGAAAGTGTTGTAATCAAAGCTGGCAAGGACAGTTCAGTTACAATAACCATTGAAACCTGGGAATTTGAAGGCAATAAAACTTACAATGGGTTGATAATGTTTGATTGGCCTCTTGGAAATGTTGAAATACCCATAAAGGCCAACGCCTTGCCAGACAAAACACCTCCGCAAATCAAAATTCCAGATACAATAACAATATACAATGCGACAGAAGCAGAAATTACTGGAGAAACAGAAAAAGGTTGCTCTGTGATTGTGGATGGAATTCAGGCAAAACTCACCGAGACTCGGTTCAGCGCAAAAATAAAAGTTGTCCAGGCACCTTCTAAAAAAACAATAATCATTGAAAGTACTGACAAGTCAGGCAATAAAACAGTCAAAGAGGTGCTTGTTGTCAATATAAAGAGAAGAAAAGTCGTCATGACTGTTGGAGTAGCAACCATGACTGTAAACGGAAAATCAGTGGCTATAAACCCGCCACCAACAATAATTCGTGGGGCAACAATGGTGCCCGTAAGGGCAATTGCAGATGCTTTTGATGCTACAACAGAATTCAACAAGGAAACCAATTCCGTCACCATAACGCTTGATGGAAGAAAGATAATCATATTTATAGGTTCTCAAACCGCAATCGTTGATGGGGAAACAAAGTTAATAAAACCACCTGCAATCATTTTCAACGGGAAAACCATGGTCCCCTTCAGGTTCATTGCAGAAGCACTTGGTGCGCAAGTAGAATGGGATCAGAAGACAAAAACAATAACACTTAACATGGACAAAATGCCGTGAGGGAGGGCAGAATGAAAAAAATTATCGCTATTTTGATTTCACTGGTGGTTTTTTGCTCAATTACACCATCGATAACAACCGCAGAAGATGATGACAACAACAGCTGCATTTATCCAATGTTTGGTGGAGATGAAGAACATTCGGGTGTTGCTCAAGATCATTGCATTGAAGATGTTTCACTTCTGAAGAAAAAATGGGAATCCAAGATGCCTGAATCAGACTTAATTGGTGTGCAGTCACTTGTGACTGCAAAAGGGCAAATTTATACCATCACAGAAGATCTTGATTTCAAAAAAATAAGGATGCATTGCCTGAGATCAACCGATGGCAAAATCATATGGTCAAGACAGCTAGATTTTCCAATGCTATTTTCCCAAATGGCAACTTCAGGCGAGAAAATCTTTTACGGTGATGCTATGGGTATGAAATGTTTTTCAACAAAAAGTGGCATGCCCCTATGGAACTATGATGTTGATATCTCAGAGGTAATGCAAACAATCATTTACTCCCCGAAACCAACAATCTACAACGACCAGATATACACAACTTTTGGTCCTGGGAAAATCGCATGTTTTTCCTTGGGAGGAAAGATCTGGCTTGATAAAATTACAAGTAGTCCAAATTACTACTCCTATTCATCTCCAATCATATCCAATAATAAATTATTTGTATTAATGGATAATCTTTATTGTTTATCTCCATCAAATGGTCGTCAAATCTGGAGTTCATTTGTTGGCAATGGTGGAACAGGTTTGGCAAACATTTCTTCGTACAAAGACAAAATCATTGCATCAATAGAGCAAAGGGCTTCTAATGCAAATTATTTTGCAAATGATGATGATGAAGATAAGCCGACACCAAATACAGTAATCTGTGTTGACCAGGAAAAAGGTAAAGTCTTATGGAAATTTAAAACTGAAGATGACATCTTTTTTGGTTTTGCAGTTGATCAGGATTCAAATTCAGTTTTTTTTGGCTGCGTAGATTCAAAAATGTACGGGCTCGATGTGGAAACAGGAAAAGAGAAATGGAACCTTACATTGCCAGAAAGGGTAATTGGTTCTCCTACAATTTTTGGAAAATACATTCTTGTTGGGTGTTACGATAATAATCTTTACTGTATAAACAAACTTTCTGGCAAAATAGCAGCGAAGTATGAGACCAATGGAGCTGTTTCAACATCACCCGCCGTTCTGGACAACATGGTCATTGTTTCAACAATAGACAACAACATAATCTGCTTCGAGGGGAAATCTGGTCCAAAACCAACTTCAATTGATATTTCTCCAAAGAATCCAACCGCTTTTGTAAATGAAAAGATGCAATTTGAAGCGACAGTTCTTGACCAGGATGGCAAAAAAATCATTGGTTTGCAACCGGTTTGGAAAGTTGATCCTCCAAAATATGGCACAATCGATCAGTTTGGAGTTTTCCTTCCAGCTGAAAAGGGGAATTGCACTATTACAGCCTCAATTGGTAAACTCTCTGCATCTACAAATGTTGAAGTTTACATGAAACAGCCACTGGAGTTTACAGAAATATTGGATTTTGGCGAAGTTGAACAAGACACGACACTTACAATCCAATTCACAATAAAAAACCCCGAACCATACGAAGCAAAATTCAAAATATCTACAAAAAGCAAGTGGATTACATTTGATCCTTCAAGCGGGAAAATTGACCCTGAAAACACAATAACCATCAAAGCGACAGCAAATCCTGAATCGCTTGAGATGGATCAAATTGTGACCGAAAAAGCAGAGCTTGAATATAATTATGGCGAAGGCGAAATCACTATCCAGGTCCAAAAAACATACAACCCACCACCACTCCTTGCACCAAAAGAAATTGAACTGACTGGGATCAAACAGGGCGAGAATATTAAAAAGTCATTCCAAATAATCAACCAGGCAAAAAAGGAATACAAGATAAGCTGCAAGTCCGCCACGCCATGGTTGAAAGTCCCAGGAGAAGAAATGATTATCCCAGCAGACAACGAAGCCACTTTTGAATTCGAAATATCAACGAATGGCCTGGCACTAAGTAAAACACACACTGGCATAATCATAGTTAAATGGCCAAAGGGTGAACTAGAGCTGCCTGTAAAAGTTGAAATGGTGAAAGATGTTACGCCACCCAAAATAACAATCGATAAGATAGGAGACCTGGTAAATCAGGATTCCTATGTAATTATGGGTAGTGCCGATGAAACTGTAACTGCTAAAGCTATTTTTGGCGGCATCGAAATAAATGGAAAACAAAACACCCCAAACACATTTGCTATTACTGTCCCGCTAAAACCGGCCCCAAGCAAAAATGTATTCAAGATTGAAGTAATTGACGAGTCAGGCAACAAAACAACGGCTGATGTTGTGATTATAAATATTGCCGAAAAGAGAGTGGAGCTCAGTGTTGGCAGTCAAACTATGATGGTTGATGGGGTTGAGGTTCAAATTAATCCTCCGCCTTATATAAAGGGTGGAACAACTATGGTTCCACTGAGAGCAATCGCAGACGCATTTGGGGCTGAGGTCAATTACGATGGGAAAACCAAGGGCATCTCGATAAAATATGGCAAGATAAAAATAACTATGGTTGTGAATAAAACAGAGGCCATTGTAAACGGGAAGCGTGTAAAAGTATCACCTCCTCCTGAAACACATAAATCCGGAAGAGTAACAGTGCCATTCAGATTTATAGCTGAGGCATTTGGGGCTGAGATTACTTATGATGCCGCTACAAAATCGATAATTCTCACAAAACAAATACGTCCATAAGATAAAATATCTGCTTTAAAAGCCCGAGGATTTCCTCGGGCTTTTTTATTGGTTTTTACATGATTATTTTTGTATACATTACTACATTAAAGGATAATTTAATTTAGTAATATAATAATTTGGATTGATCAAAAAAATGGGTAGAAATTTTATTGGGGGTTATTACCCTTTGTTGATTTATTAAAAACTCAAAAATGACAGGTTATTTTAGATGATCAAAAGAAAACAAGTATAGGCAATGATTCCTTGTAAGTTACTTTAGAGGTAATATTTTTATTTGGGCAATTTTCTCTCAAAACCTTTTCCAACAACCTCTGAGAGGTCGGACACCATCATAAAAGATTCCTGATCAGCCTCCCTTATAAACTCCTTTATCCTGCTTACCTGAGATTGAGGGACTGCGCAAATAACCATTTTCTTGGGATCAAAGCGATAGCCGCCTTCAGCATCCAGTATTGTAACGCCTCTCCCAAGTTTATCCATGATTACATTTCTTATCTTGTCGCACTCATTGGTGATAATTATTACAAGTTTTGTTGATGTCATCCCGGATGCAACCATATTCAAAACCATTGAGTAGATAAAAAGGGTGATGATTGAATAAAGGGCCAATTGAATATTTCTAAAGTACAACGTCACAATAGCGATGATAACCGAATCAAGAACCAAGACAGCTTTTCCATATTCATAACCAGTCGACCAGTACAAAAGTTGGGAAATGATCTCGGTTCCTCCAGCACTTCCTCCGCTTCTGAAAATTAGACCAACACCTATTCCAAGGAGAACTCCTCCAAATATGGATGCCAAAATATAATCTGGCCCACTTGGAAAGATATTGAGTTTTGGAACTATAAACATGGCGCATAAATCCATGGTAGCTGATGAAACAGCAATAGCAACACCAGTCCTTAAGAGGTATCTTGGTCCAAGAAGTTTGAACGCCCACAGGAACCCCGGGATGTTCATGAGGAAGTAAGCAAGACCTACGGGAAAACCGGTAGCGTTATTGATGATAATGCCAAAACCATTCAACCCACCTGGGGCTAATTGTGCTGGGACAAGAAAAGTCACCTGACCAAAGCCAAATATCACGGCTCCTATAACAAGTTCTGAATACCTTACGGTTTCATGCCAGATAGAACCAGAAAAAAAGGGCGTTTTCTTACCCGCCCTTTTTTTCTGACCATCTTCTGTAGTAATAATCCTATTATTTTGGTTTTTCACTTCTTTCTCCAAAATGTTTAGAGAAGTAGATAAAGTCTTTTTCGTCGATGACTTTGTCCCTGTTAATGTCGCACAGCTTGTTGTAGTCTGGATCTCCTTCTTTCTTACCAAACTGCTGACCGAAAATAACAAGGTCTTTGTCATCTACCACCCAGTCTACGTTGAAATCACCGATCAAAAGGTATCGCTCGGTTATCAGCACCTCGACTGGCAACGGTCTTACGAATCTAATATTTTTAATCTCATTGTCAAGTATTTCTACAAAAGAAGTATCAAACTCCGTTCCACCAACCCTGTTGCAAGTAAAATCAATCTCCATGAGGTCACCTGTTCCATCCAATGTTAAACCAGCATAAGATGGCGAGATCTCCACGGTCATTTTCCCATCCTGATTGTCCTCGATTGAGATCATTATACTTGTTGAATCTTCGGTCATTGAACCTCTTCTGTATTGACCAGTATATGTAACCATTTTTGCATCATAGAGCAGAGAGAACCTTATGACCTTGTTTTGGCTCGACCTTGCAAGGGACATTTTCACTGTGAGTGTTTTATTCAACGCACCAAACTCTGGGTTAACACTAAGATTTAGTTCAGGAAGTGGCAATTTGTCCGAGCCAATCACCTCCACCCAGGCTTGGGCATCCCTTGGCACCGAGCTTTCAACAAGCTTATTTTGCATACTGCCAACGATAGCTTCATAATACATAAAACTCCCCAAGCCATTTGGCCCATTTGGCAAGAATAATTCTCCATCAATATCTTTTCCATCCCATTCAAATTCATAATCACCTGGAATGAGATAATTGCCTTCATAAATATCTCTCCACCTATCCAGGATCTTATCTAGAACAGATATCCTCGTCATATAGGCAAAATTGTCATATTGATTGCCCCAGAAGAATGATTTTGAGCCAGCCCCAACATGGAACTTGACTGTTCCAGGTTTTTCACCCTGGGCAACATCAATCTTGTCGTTCTGCACGAGAAGGTTTGAAAACGATTTAAGAGAGTTATAAATCTCTATTTCGCCAAACAAAGCCATGAACGGGACGTGGATCTGGGTTGAATTGTCGATGGTGATTTCAATTGAGCCCTCAACAACTCTATTCTTTGGAACCTTCTGTTTGTCCAGAGTTATTTTAAGATCAAGTGAGGCCGTTGCATCCCTTGGTGAGGATTGTGGTGGCGGAGATACTACTTCGTCTGATTGGGTAATTGATATGCCAACACCTTCGACATCCCCGACAAAGGTCACTTTGGAAGTGAATTTTACTGTCGCCCTCTTCAGATCAACATTGACAAGATTTATCTTTACTCCATCCTTGTAGTTACCACCATGGAAGGTAAATGCTGGAGGATCCGTTATTACTGGCGTTGTACAAGCATCATAAACATTGGCAAGCCCTGATCCCTGGATTACCAACGGATAGGGATCACCATTGAGTGGATTGATTTGAAACTTGGCCGTATTCATAAGTGAGGCTTTGATTTGCCATGGCAGCCAGTCAGGATGATAGCTCTTTACAAGTGCTGACATGCCAGTCACAAATGGTGCTGCCATCGATGTTCCAGAATATGAGTCCCAAGCATCCTTCGGGTTCTTCTCATCATAAACTGTTGAAAAAATCCACATTCCAGGCGCAGAAACTTCTGGTTTGAATTTCAGGCCCCTTGGTCCAAGGTACGGACCAGTCGAGGAAAAATCTCCAGGGTAGGATATTCTCTTGAAATGTATTTTCTGCCCTTCTTTTACTGCATCCAGAAGTATTTTTGCATCTCTTCTGTTCAGGGTATAGATGGGCACCGGGAAAGTCATTGCATCTTCGAAACTTTCAAAATAGGAGAGGGTAAATGGTGTTCCATCAAAACCATCGGACCAGAAAATGAAAGCTTTGCATTTGAGTGTTTTTAGTTTTCTAATAAAGCTTTGAGTTTCCAATCTGTGCCAGCTTCTAACATTGTCTTTATATTGAATGAGCAAAACCTTGCCAGCACAATCAGGAATTTTGTTGGCATCAGTGCCACCATCAACAACCTCATAAAGGGCATCATCAGGGTTTATGGATGGAAGGCCCCATATATGGTTGTTCGCCAACATCTTTTTTGTTTCACCAGTTTTTGTCATTACCTCTATGAGGCATTTGCCACGCTCATCAGTTGCCGCAACACAGAGTGCTTCCTCTGTTACTGCCGGAACACCTATTGGTAATGGCAACCTGTCTGAACGATAGCCATCATTTCCAGCCGCGACTACAACAAGCATTCCAGCTTTTGTGGCATTTTTTATGGCTTCATCTTCAACAGCATTCTCACCGCCATAATAAAGTGCTCTTCCAAGCGACATATTGGCAACAGCACATTTATCTTTTGCAGCCATCTCAAGCGCCGCAGCCACATTGTCCGGTCTTGCTCGGCCCTCATCGACGGTAAAAACCTTGTATGCACCAAAAGTAGCTTCCGGAGCGACACCGGTTATTGGAGTATCAAGATACTTGCCATTGGCACCAATTATTCCAGCACAGTGTGAGCCATGTCCCATAAAATCAAGTGGGTCAGAATCTTTATCGGCAAAATCATACCCAAATTTGACCCTTCTGCCCCAACCATCACCAAGAGCAAGATGTTTATAGTTGATTCCACTATCAATAACACCGACTCTTATGCCAGCACCTGTTGCTTTTTTACCATCAGGCGTTCCTATCTGCCTCAGTTTTGTTACACCAAGGTATGGAAGGTGCTTGTTGATCTGCATTTCATATCTGAATGTTGCATCAACAATTTTTTTCACCGAAGGCAGTTTGGCAAGGTCAATCAATTTACTCGCATCTACTTCACAAGAAAAACCATTAATCACGGTATTAAAAACCCATCTTTTTGTGAGATCAGGTGAAATAGACTTGCATCGCAGATAAACGCTCTCTACGGAATTGTTTATACAAGACTCAATCGTTCCCTGGAAGAATTTGTTGGAATAAGAAAGGTTACCAACATAATCGACAACAGTCTTGTCACCAGTGATTATTATGACATTAACGGTGCCTGTTTTTCCAATTAGAGCTTTGTCTATTTTTGCATACCCATAATCCTGGGCTGCAAAAGAGGGACCGCAAAAAAGAAACATGGAAAAAATGATAAGACCTACAACAATGTTTTTGAGTATTTTCATATCCCCTCCATGTCTACAAAAAAAGGGAGGCCAAAAGGCCTCCCTTTCAAAAATTCATCAGGGCTTCGGGTGAGTGATTGTTATCTGCTTGTTTGAAGCCTCATACTTTACATCAGCACCAAGTCCAGATGAGATGGCACGTAGCGGTACAAGTGTCCTTCCACCAATTATCTTTGGCGCCTTACCAAAATCTAGTGGCGAGCCATTGAGTCTTCCCATGGTTTTGTCAATCCAGGCCTCAAGGACTGTTTGTGCACCAGAGCATGGGTCAGTATATGTGTATGTTGCTTTCTTTTCTTTAGCGTCCCAGTCAACAACACAACTTAGAGCATTTCCAAGGTCACGCATTGGAACATATGTTGAACCACCGATAAGCTGTGGAGCAGCATTAAGGTTCATGTTGGAACCATTAACCATGTAGACAAGCTTTCCAACCCACATAACAACGACATTTCTTGTTGCCTGATTGATTGTAAAGGTATAGTCTTTTGAATTGCCAGCTGGATCGGTTGCGGTGATTGTGAAGTTGTTGGCACCCTTTTTCAAGTTCACTGTAAACTTGAAGCTTCCATCCGCACCAACTTTTATATCCTGGCTTCCATTAACAGTCTTGAGTACGAGTTTCGCATCTTTTTCAGTGGTCCCGGAACCGGCAAATGAAGCATCCCAAGAACACTTTGGAATATTGACATTTACTGGTGGTGGCGTGCTGTCTTTTGGCAATACTTTAACTTTGGCATTTGTGACTGAAACCTGGATATTGTTAAGATCTGGGTCCTTAACTAACACCTCTGATACTTCGAGCTTTGTGTCGCCCTCTTTAACACCAATAAAACGGAACTTTATAAGTACGCCTTCACCATTCATTCCAGCAACCGCTGATGTTCTTGTTGGGCCACCAATTTTTACTGTACCCTTCGGCTCATCCTTGTAGATGAAGAGGTTTTTGTTTCCATCAGAGGAGAGGAAATTCCCCTGTTCACACTTGTCAAGCTGGAGATACTGCGGGTCATATTTGAGTGTCATACCAACACCATAGACATTTGATGCATACCTGATGCTGACATTGATGTCTGATGATCCGCCTGATGGAATCTTCACATCTGATGGCTGGAAATAAATCTCACCATCTGACGGGATGTTTTGTGGAGCTGGTGGCTGTGGTGGAAGCGGTGGTTCTGGACCAGTTTCACCGATTCCTGGCGGTGTGTAACCATTGATGTTGAGCCTGTAAACTACATTGTGGAAATTATCCGTGAGATAAACCTTCTGGTCCTTGCCCCAGCACATTCCCTGCGGAACATAGAACATGCGAGGAGAGGTGTATGTGGCCGTGAAATCAGAACCTTCTTTGCGCTCGAAGATCTGAATTCTTCCATTTTCACCATCAGAAACGATTACTGCTCCATTATTTGCGAAAAGAACTCCATGGGGATAATAGAGTTGTCCTGGTTTTCTTCCCTGACCACCCATACTGGCGATGTCTCTGCCTTTTTTGTCAATGACAACTATCTGTCCATCGGTTGCACAGGCCATATTGCGGAATGGGTCGACCGAGACATTGCTTGGTGAAGTATTGACGCCAAGTTCATCTCTTTTTCTTCCCTTGCTTGTAAATATAATCACTGACTGTCTTGCTCTGTCGGCAACATAAAGGTTGTCCATACGATCAACACACAGACCTGCTGGAGTTCCAAGATCACCTTTTCCGATTTGCTCGGATGAGTAAGAAATAGCGGTCCTTGAATTTGGGGTTATTGTTGAAAGCATTTCGGAGCCAGTTGCAATCTTTATGATGTAACCTGGAACTTCACCCCTAAAACCTTCATTGACAGAAACATAGACATTATCGTATGAATCAACTGTTACATCAGAGAAGAGAGCTTGATTTGAAAGATTAAGATCATCGGTCGAAATCGAGTTCTGGTAGTTTCCTTTTGCGTCCCAAACAAGAATATTGCTAGCGTATTTGCCACCCTGATCAACATTGATGTTTGAAACAGCGTAAAGTGTACCATCTGAAGTCACGGCACACGAGGTGATGTTTCCACCCCTGCCCTCTTGCATCGGATTGTACGACTCTTCACCCTTTTTAGAACCTGACTTGTCAAACTTGATGAGTCTTTGCGAGCTTGGCACAATAAACGGGTTGTCAATAGAGACTCCAGACCCTGGATTGATTGAACCATAAACATGGAGGTAAACACTGTCTCCTCCAACTGCAATACCATCAAGATATTCATCATTGGAAGCAACACTCTGGAACCTTGACTTCTCTTTTCCGTCCTTGTCAAAAATCTTCACTGCGTTTGAACCATCTGCACGATCAAGGAGATAGAATGTCCCGTCTGAACCAACTTCAAAAGCACCCAGCTTTTTAAAAATGGGATTTTTTTCGTCGGTTGATTTAACAACTGCTTTTACAAAGTCACCGGATGGCTTGAATTGATAAATGGTCCCACTTTTCATTTCTGCAACAAAGATTTCCCCATTTGGTCCAATTCTGATCGGTCCAGGAGAATCAAGGGCAACAGTCTCACTTCCAACATTCATTAAGTTTTTAAATTTGAAGGAAGAATCAAACTTTTGTATTCTGGCTGTGTTGCCATCGGAAACATAAATATTTCCATCGCTATCAACTGCTATTCCACCTGGTGCAATAAACTGCCCGTTCTCCTGGCCTTCAGAGCCAAAAGCGCCAATAAATTTGCCATATTTGTCCCATTTTGAAACCTGGCAATTATACATGTCTACAAAATAAAGGTTGCCATCCCCATCTTCGGCACAATCCACTGGATACTGAAACTTACCATCGCCAAAACCAAGGGATCCAAAAACACTCTTGTGGGAGAGATCCGAGCCAAGCACATGAACTCTTCCATAGGCGGTATCGGCAACTATCAAATTGCCATCACTTGTTACCTTCATCGCACACATCGGATAATAGTAACCAACCATATAGTCAGACTCTACTGTATTCGGGCCTGAAAGGTTGAATGAGCCGATGTAAGAATCAGGCATTACACCATAAACTTGCTCCACTGTAATCTTCACATCGGAGGCGACGGTGTTTCGAGCCATGATGACTGGCAAACCTGCCAGCACGGCAACTGCGACAATCAATGCAAGCGCTTTTTTCATTTAGACTGCCCTTTCTTCACTCACTTTTGCCAAGATTATTAAGCAATACTTTCAAATCTTCGAAGTCAATAATACCATCCGAGTTGAAATCAGCAAGAGGGTTGTAGTGTAGTTCATCCCTCTTTGTGCCATACGATTGCGCGAAAATAAAATAGTCTTCCATATCTACAATTCCATCGAAATTGAGGTCGCCAAGTAGTGGTTCGACATCGGTAACTTCGAGTTCCAGCGGGAAACCCATGTGTGGGATCAACCTTCCTCTTGGATCATATGGACTAAGATCATCAAATTTAATTGTTGGGGCAGACGGGTTGGGGAAGATGGCCAAGAACTTCAGAATGATACCATGTCCGCTAATGCCAGTTTGATTTGCTCTCTTGGAAATAACTTTGATTTTACCATTGATATCATCAAGATAAACATCGGATTCAACCGGCGAGCCATCTGACTGGAGGAATCTCCCAGGCCAAACCTGGAGTATTTTAACCTCATCCGGATTGTAGGCTACATTGAAATTAAGCGATGAAATATCCTTTGCAAATGTCACATAGCAATCCACAAGAACCTTCTGGTTGGCAGAAGGTGTATGCGGTTGTGCAACCATAAAGAACCTCGGTGGACTTTGCACTTTGCTTCCATTTATTCTTATAGTGTCTTTTGCGATCTGCGATGAATTCTTGGTTTTCAATTTGGCGCTTCCTGGCTCCAAGACCGTTTCGCTAATAACAATCTTGAGACCATAAGAACCGTCAGGTATTGAATGTACACCCTCGGCATCTTCACCAAACCAGTCAAATTTGTAGTAACCATACTGGGTGTTCTCAAAGCGTTTTATTGTTACCCATGTATCGCCATTACCATCAATAAGGTCAAACTGGACACCAGAAATCATAGTTTCTCTTGGCTGTGGAGCTTCCTCGTCGCTCTGCATTTTATAAAAAAGAGGTTTGTATGTAAACTTATCGCCCATCGCAACACCAAACTCGATGGTTACCTTATCGCCTTTTCCATCATAATTGATGTTGTTTCCTGTAACTTTGAGTGAGGTAATATTTCTTTTCTCGCTTGCGGCATAACCTTTCCAGCAAATGACCGGAACATGCAACTTTATCTTGTCGCTTTCGAACCAAATAACGCACTCCACATTCCATGGGATTTCAGTTGCGGAATAGTCAATGGAGAAAGTGTATGTTGATTCATTTTTTGAAGGCACACTTACAGTCTCCTGACCAGTAAATTTGACATAATCATCAAGCTTATTCAGAACTTCAAATCTCACTTTGAAATTCGCATCAGTACCAAGGCCCTTGAATGTAAGTTTTATGTCCTTTGATTTGTCTTTTGTGACTATCAACCCTCCCGGTGAAATAACACATGGGGTAGATGCTGCCATTTTGGCATTTATCTGTCCAGCACCTTGCAACAGAAAACTGGAATATTCACCAGTTGTTGGATTGATAAGAAGTTTCGATGTGTTCATAAGAGCAAGTCTTGTATCGGATGGTGTCCAATCAGGATTGGCCTGTTTTATCAATGCAACGGCTCCAGACACAATACCAGCACTTGCAGAAGTACCAGAGAAATTCTGTGTATATTTCGAGGTGTTTCCATCAGCTGAACTTGTCGAGAGAGGAGCAGGCACTCCAATCCCAGGGGCGCAGACATCCGGTTTGAACGTCAGGTCCGATGTTGGACCAATAGCCGTCATTCTTGCCACTGTATCGGCATTTTCTTCTGTTACAGAGGCCCTGACTTCCTGGCTCGAGACAAGCTTTTGAAGGAAGAGCCCGTCAGAATTTCCTATAAAACATGATGGGACAATTTCTTCGTTTCTTATTGGTTCTCCAGTTATCGAGTTGAAACCAACAAACATCTGGAAAACTTCTCCAAGGCTATGATTCCAGATAATTGCACCAACAGCACCTCTCTTTTTTGCGTTGAGTAATTTCTGGAAGAATGGGATTGCTTCTCCAATCTCCGGCCCTCTTTTTATAAGAACATATTTGCCAAGAACATTGGTTTTTGAAAATTCCTCTTCGGAGCCGTATCCGCCATCAACAAGTTCGATGGATTGTGGTCCAGCAAATGGAAGGAGTGGCACAGACATCATTCCAAAAATACTTCTGTTTGAGCCTTCAATTTTTACCCTGCAAGCTGGCCTGGTGTCTGAAGAACCAACACATATCGAATCAAGGGCCAGGGATGGCCCACCAACCGTTCCACCTTCAACGCCATCACAATAAACTCCAAAATCACCGGCTGATCCAACAACTGAAATACCAGCATTTGTTGCCTGTTCTGCTGCAAGAGCAGAGGCTGAAAGTTCGGAGGAGCTGCCGCCTGGTCTTGCCAGAGAGATATTGATTACCTTGCATCCATCTTTTACGGCTGCCTGGATTGCCGCAATAACAACATCTTCCATTACATCTGGGTTTTTGTTTGAGAGAACCTTGTAAGACATCAATTTTGCGCCTTGAGCAATACCCGGTGCTTTTGTGTTGTCTGCAGCGATAATTCCTGCTACTAAAGTTCCATGTCCCATTACTTCATCATCAAGCGGCGGAGCTTTTGGCTCCACAAAATTGGATCCACCTATCACCTTTGCACCAGGTCCATACATTCCATTTCCAAGGTCCTGGTGTCTATAATCTATTCCAGAATCGATCACACCGACAAGAATGTCTTTGCCATTGACAAAATTACCGCTTTGATCTTTAACTTCATAAAGCGGTGAAGCCCCAACTGTTTCAGCAATAGTCCTGACTGCTGCTGGCGCTAGACTATTAATTTTCGTAATCGACTTAACAAATGACAAATTCTTTACTACTTCAACATCCTGCTTATCAAGCTCGACAGACATTCCATTTAAAAGGTAATCAAAATCAAACCTGAACGAAGCCGAGTGGCAATTTTTTCTGATAGCATCTTTCGCACTGGCAAGCAAAGTTTTTGACACGAGCATTGAATGGATAGGCGAAAAACCCATACTTTCCATTCTACAAGCCGATTCACCATTAATGGTAACCAGATAGACGTCAGAAGCCGACAAGACCCGGCTGGCCGGAAAAAGACCTGCCGAGAGAACAAAAATCAAAGCCCAAACCAGGTATCTTCTCATTGAAGCTCCTTAAATCTAGTATCGCGTAAGAATTATACCAAAATGAAATGCTTATGCTAGTCTATGGGTACATTGTTTGCCCGTAGTGTTTTGCCAGTATTATAAAGTCAATTACGGTTATTTGTCCATCTCCATCAAAATCCATCGATTCAGTATAGTTTTCTTCACCTTCAGATGTCCCAAGATGGTACATGAGTATGTCACCATCAAGCTCATCAATAACACCATCCATATTTAGATCATAAAAACTGTAGCCCTTTTTTATCTCAAAAACTGCTTTGTGAGGTATTGGGGCAATTTGGCCAAAAGAAGAGGTTGCAGTGCATTCTTTTATGGAAACGCTTGAAGTACCTTCCTGGTGCGAGATGCATTCAATAGCGAAAATAGTGCCCTTGAAATCCACTGAAGAATCATTGGTGGAAAGATATTTTATACCCACCTTGCCCTTTTCATTGTCGATAGCATTTTCAAACAAAACATTTTCTTTGGAGTTGCCATAAACATCCAATGCTTTTATAGAGCTCACATGATAAAATGCGGGATCAGTATCAATATCCAGTTTTATAGAAGACAAGTTTGGAATAAAACTCGTTTTTACAAGAAGAAGGAAGGGCTCTTCAGGACGCGGTTTTTCTGGGACACACTTAATAAATATCAGGGGTTTTTCTTTTAGAGGTGCACCAACAATTGAAATTGGCTTCATTTGATGGGGTGACTGCTCCACGATTGTACCACTGGAATTGGCCGAGAGGCCAAATGCATTTACAACATAATCTCCATCTTTTACAAAAAGCCTTCCAAGATTGTCCGGCCCTTTCCACATAACATTGTGATAGCCTATCTCCAGGGTATCATCAAAAAATATGTTGCCAATTGGATTTTGTCCATCGTCATACAGAACAATTTTTGCTGCACCATAATTTGACGAAACATCCTGCCCCGGACCACCAGACATGAAGGTACCATAATTGAACCTGAAGCTGATTGTTGTCCCAGCCTCACTACCCTCACCATGCGTCATAATCGATTTGCTGACCCTTAAGTCAGAAACTTGCGGCGGGACATCCGGAGAACCATTAAGGATTATCAGCGGGAGATGAACACTCTCCTGGCCCATATTGGCAAAAATTACACCCTCAAGAAAACCTTTTGAATCGTCATCACAAATAAAAGATGCCGTTATTGTCTTTGTTTCGCCCGGTTTTAGTTTCTCTGTTTCCCTGTCAAAATTGCATTTTGTGGTATCTCCCAGGGAGTGATAACTCAAGCTAAATTCAACCTGTTTTTTTGAAATGTTTGTCACCTTGAAAGAAGCCTGCTTAACTGATTGGGAAATCGCCCTCAAGGAAAGCGCGGGCGGATCGAATATCATTTTGGCGCTAAGCGCAGCAGGAATATTGATTCTTCCAGATCCTTGCGACATTAAAGGAACATATTCTCCAGCTTCATCATTACGAAGCAGATCACATGTCGCCATAAATATAGCCTTGATCTGTTTTGGTTCGGCTTTTGGATACGCTTGTCTCAATATTGCAGAAGCTCCTGCAACATGAGGGCCAGACATTGATGTCCCTTGCATAACTGCCCACTGGGGATCTCTTTTTTTTGGGTCAGTACTGTTTGGTTTTGTTGTTACGGTGCTTTTTATGCCCACGCCAGGTGCAGTGACCTCAGGTTTAAAATAATAATCGGCAGACGGTCCGGATGAAGAGAAATCTGCTATCTGGCCAAAAGGTTTTCCTGAAGACACTTTCACTTTAAGACCCTTCGCTATTAATGACTGGAGCTTAAGACCCTGAACATTTGTGATCGCAAGTGCAGGTATAAACTTCTTTTCCAGGTCTGTATCATCTATTTTCATGGTTCCCGCAAAAGAGCCAGGGCTATGGTTGTAGATTATGCAACCTGTCGCGCCTGCTTTTGCTGCATTGAGGTCTTTGTCCCTAAAATAGGCATTTTTGTCAGTTATCGGGCCCCTCTGTATCAGGGCTACCTTGCCTTTGACGTCAATACCCTCAAAATCGCTCGGGTAACCATATCCACAATCAACAACTTCCCATTCACCATCTGGCCATTTCGGAGGAAGATCAAATTCCCTTCCCAGAATGCGCATATTTTCACCAGGTGGATTTGTTATGGAAATCTCCGGGTGCTTCATGTCATCAGATGCAGCCACAGAAATGACTGGCATATAAGTGCTTGGGGTCCCTACAACATAAGGTTGGGTAAGACAGCGTGAGCCATTGTTACCTGCAGACGCAACAACGACGATGCCGGCCTTTACAACCTTGTGATAGATTGAATTTCCTTCTTCGCCACCAGTGCTCCCTCCTGGAGAACCTAGCGAAAGGTTTACTACTCCGCACTTTGATGTGATTGCTTTCTCAAGTGCAGCATTGATGTTTGCACCAACATTGACCGATCTACCCTTCTCACTGGTAAAAACTTTATACCCTGCGAGATTTGCGCCCGGGGCAACACCCTTGACTTTTCCATTTGCTGCACAGATTCCAGCAACATGCGTTCCATGTTGTTCTGTGTCGTTAGATATATCAGCACCATCGGCGAAATCATAGCCATCAACAACTTTTTCCTTCGAGCCCATTTTTGAGCCAAGGTCGGGATGGCGCCAGTCAAGACCGGTGTCTATTACACCAATGATAACCCCTGTTCCGGTTAAAGGTTGGCGATTCTGGTCAAGCATCTTCCAGGCATCATTGGCACCTATGACGGTTGTTGATGTATCAAGATCAAGCTTGTAATCTGGAATTCTTTCAATGCTCTTGACCCCAGGGATGCTAGCCAGTCTTTTAATATTTTGTGATTTTATCTTGCAGGCAAAACCTTTTGTGAGAATGCTGTATTTTTGATAAATCTGCTCGACTATACCCTGACAGTTTGAGAATATGAAAGATTCAACTGATTTCATTGTTTCGCGTCTGGCAAAGGCAAGCGATGAATCCAGGGAGATTGAGTTTGTCTGAACATAATTTTGTGGCAGGAAGTCCACAACAGTGTTGCCATTCAAAACTACCAGCATGTCAAGACAAATATCGGGCCTGTTTTCAACTGCATAAACAGGTTGTACCATCAAAATAATGGTCGCTACAAGAACAAGACTGAGATGGCGTCTCATTGGACCTCCAAAGTCATTTGGTTGGGAATTATAGGTTGAAATGCAATCCAGTCAACAAATTTGGGAAGGTCTGAATGCCCAGTTTTAATCTGATTTTTTGGGAGATTTGATTTTTTTGGGTCAGTTTATTTGGCGGGATCGAGGGGATTCGAACCCCCGGTCTCCAGCGTGACAGGCTGGCGTGTTGACCGCTACACCACGACCCCGCGAAACGTCCACGTATTATAAGCAAGGCCCAAACAGTTTGTCAATTAAGAACGCTAAGCCAATCTGGAGAACGCCGATAAACTAATCATCAGCACGATATTTTATTGTTTATTATCTAAAAGATGCAAGAAAAAATCCTGCTTGCCTGCCAGGATGATATTGCCCTTTGAAAAATCAACCCACCTGAAATTGAAAAGGATTGGATCAAATGAGCCATCACTCGGCTTTGTTTCATAATGGGCCCATGTATCCGGAACATCATCCGGGACTTCAAAATGATAATAATGTCTTTTGATTGCTATCTTTCCTTCAGGCTTTTCCAACACCAGCGTTTGCATACCAAGAAAATTCTTAAGGTAAAGCTTGTTCAGGCCTGTTTCCTCAAAAACCTCTCTCATCGCTGCAAAAGTCGGTGTTTCACCATCTTCAATCGTCCCCGCCGGAACTTGTGTCCCAGCTTCTGGAAAATCGGCATGATCAAAAACGATAAGTTTTGTACCTTTTGTGATATACGCAACTGCTTTATTCTGGTTTTTCATTATTATTTTAAAAAGACGCCAGGAAAATACTTTTTAGCAAATGATTATGTTTCTTAGACAAAGATTGTTGGGCATTAGAATTAAGAGGATCAGGAAATGGTGGGCGAAACAGGATTCGAACCTGTGACTTCTTGCGTGTAAGGCAAGCGTTCTACCGCTGAACTATCCGCCCAGGACAAAAATATTTTAGCGTCTACTTCTTTTACGTCAAGATTGCTTACATTTGATCATTGGTAACAAAAATTATCGATTTGAAGAGCTATTTTCTTGTGCTAGTACAACAAACACATTTTACCAAAATGAAAAAGGCCGGCTTTTGCCGGCCTTTTGGTCTTTAAGTGGTGCCGAGGGCGGGACTTGAACCCGCACAGGTCTCCCCATACGCCCCTCAAACGTACGCGTCTACCAATTCCGCCACCTCGGCAAGCAAACTACATGGTCCAGATTGATGGATCAACAATAGAGAGAACGAAAGCGCAAATTCCAAATATAAGAGCGCTCCAGAGAATCAGTTTGTCCAGAAATAAGTCGCGTGATTTCCTCACCTTGAATTTCTGGGCGGTGCCACCAATGGCGCCAAGACCAGATGCTTTTGGCGATGAAACTATGTAGCCGAACACCATTCCGATTCCGGCGATTATTACAACAGTTACCATTATGTTTCTGAACAATACCACGTTTCATCCTCCAATCAATCATGAAGCTTAGGTTTATATATCCATTTGGCCAACATATTTCAAGGGGGTAATCTTAAGAACTTAAAATTACCTTGCGTTTTTCACAACAAATAGTATCTTTTTATAGCTTAAGGAGGAACATGGTTACTATATCTGAACTCGGAAAACATGTAGGCGAAGATGTTAAAATTTCAGGCTGGCTGCACAACTCGAGATCATCGGGCAAGCTGGTATTTCTTGTAATAAGGGATGGAACTGGCTTCTGCCAGTGTGTCGCTTTCCAGGGAAATCTCTCACCAGAGCAGTTCAAGCTGGCAGGAGACCTGACACAGGAAACTTCATTCTTTGTTGTTGGCACAGTCAAGGAAAACCCAAAACAAAAAGGTATTTTTGAAATTGATGTCAAACAGATCGAGAAATATGGCGATTCTGTTGACTTCCCAATTTCACCAAAAGAGCACGGTGTGGGATTCCTCATGTCCAATAGGCACCTGTGGCTCCGTTCCCAAAAACAGTGGGCAACACTTCGCATCAGGGCAAGGATCGTAAAATCCATAAGAGATTTCCTCGATTCGGAAGGTTTCATAAACGTTGACGCACCATGTATAACCCCATCATCATGCGAAGGAACAACAACACTTTTTGAGTTAGACTATTTTGGCAAACCGGCTTTTTTGAGCCAGTCCGGCCAGCTTTACAATGAAGCGGCGGCGGCGGCATTTGGAAAAGTCTATTGTCTCGGCCCAGTTTTCAGGGCAGAAAAGAGCAAAACCAGAAGACACCTCATCGAGTTCTGGCAGGTTGAGCCTGAGGCCGCATTTGTGCTCCACGAAGAGAACATGAAGATACAAGAAAGGCTTGTGGAGAGGATTGTAAAGGATGCCCTTCATGATTGCGAAACAGAGCTCAAGGTGCTCGAAAGGGACACGACGGTCCTGCAGCATGTCGTCACTCCATTTCCAAGAATAACCTATACAGAAGCTGTAAAAATTTGTCAGCAGGAAGGTTCCAGCATAGAATGGGGCGGAGATTTCGGGGCACCAGACGAGAGCATTGTATCGTCAAAGTTTGACAGGCCAGTCATGATCGAGAAATACCCGGCCCAGGTCAAAGCCTTCTATATGAAACAAGATCCTGAGGATCCAAGAGTTGTTCTCTGTGACGACATGATAGCTCCGGAGGATGTTGGCGAAATAATTGGCGGCTCCCAGAGGGAAGACAACCTTGATATTTTGCTCAAAAAGATTACAGATCACAATCTCCCACGGGAGATGTTCGACTGGTATCTCGACCTCAGAAAATACGGCACCTTCCCACATTCCGGCTTCGGACTTGGAATAGAGAGGGCAACTTCCTGGATTGCCGGTTCACAACACATCAGGGAAGCATCACCTTTCCCAAGACTGCTTGACCATAATTATCCGTGAACACTTTTACCGACGAGCTCCGGAAGATCAGAAAAGGGGAACGGCCACAGCCCCTATACTGGATTTGCTGTTCCAACCCATACCTTGAACGTGAGTTTCTGGAGCTCGTTGCTTCATCTGTTGGTGGAGGGGCTATGTCAAAAGTTGCCGTTGATCTCACCGAAACCGAGATAAATGATTTCGTATTCACAGTTACCTCCGGAAGTCTTCTTTCTGGTGGCAAGGTAATAATTGTTTCTGGTGCATTAAAGATCAAAGGCGACGACGGAAAAAGAATCACCGATGCAATAACGAATGCAAATCCTTCTAATATCATTGTTTTCACCGAACCAGACATACCAAAAACTACATCACTCGGAAAACATCTCGCCTCAAAAGCTATCCAGATAACAGAATCTGGCCTCACCGAGAAAATGCTCTCTGCATGGGTAAAAAAGAAGTTCCAGGAAAAAAATTGCCAGGTAACAGATGACGCATCATCAATCATGGTGGAACGCTCCATGGGTGACCTTGTAGCGCTTTCCGGGGAAATTGAAAAGATAGCTTCATGGCTTGGTGAAGGTGCCACAGCAACGCGCAAGGACATCGAACAACTAGTCCCTGAAAATCCAGAGATTATTGTTTTTCAGGTCTTTGACGCGCTTGGGGCAAAACAGACTTCAAAAGGAATAAAACTGCTCCACGGGCTTGTTCGGAACGGTGAACCAGCTGAAAGGGTCATGGCAATGCTCTACAACCACTTTATGAGAGTGCTTGTGGCAAAAGAAATGTCGTCCCAGAGGGCTACGGAAAAACAGATTGCCGAAAGATTAAGGTGCCACCCGTTTGCTGCTAAAAAAGCCCTGGAGTCAGCAATACAGTTCAAAAAAGATGAATTGGTCTCTTATCTTTCAGCCATCGCCAACGCAGATGTCGCCGCAAAGACAGGAATGGCAGATGCTCTTTCTGCAATCGAATCTGCGCTTTTTCAGCTTGCAGGCAATTAATATTTTTATAAATCATCAACAAATACTTTTAAAAAAACATTCTTTTAGCACATTTCGTTAATTACAACTTTATAAGGTCAAAACTGGCGGGAGGTGTATATGGAGAAAACAATCCTAACAGGATTCTTAGCAACATGCTTATTGTTTGCAGGTTGCGGCACATCTTTAGATATCATAAACGACAATATTTCTGCAGAAAAACCTGAAGGGACATACGAAACTTGTAGTACACATAAAGAGAACATCCAAATAAACACAATTTTAGATTCGGAATCTGCCAAATACTGGCAAATCATTCCAAAATCAGAGTTTCTAAAACCAAGGATAGAAAAAACTATAGAGATAAAAGGTGAATTTAAAGAATGGGAACCAAATAAATTCACTGGCAAAGGAAAATTGGTAAAAAAATGGTCAGTGCCCAATGAAAAAAACAAAAGAAGATCATGGGAATGGGCCACTTCTATCCCCAAGGGGTGGAATGTTTTTATGTCAGGTATGAGCTCTTTAATCAATCCTGAAAATGGTGATTTTCAAGAAGGCATATTTGGAGTAGGGATAACTGATGGAGAAAGATTATTCATAAACAATTCTATGGGACCATCTGATTTGTCATGTTATTCAGCTTATAATTTTTCCAATTGTTGGAAAAATCTATGGGCAGGGTGGCTTTATCAATCCAATTTACACATCGTCAATGGGTGCCTGATATTTTCAGGAACCCACGAAAACAGGATTTTTGGTGAAGGTATTTTCAGAATTAACCCAATCAATGGTGAAATCATCTGGGGAATCAAACCAAAAACCGCCAATTATGACTCATATATGTTGTATAGCCATACGCAATCTGCTGGTGGATGGATATGGACAATCTGTACAGATGAAGACAAAAATTACAATGCAAAACTAACAAAACTGTTTAGAATAAATCCTCAAAACGGCTCGGTATCTCATGTTACGCTTTGGAATGTGGGTGGAATAAAAAACATTAATTCAACAGATGAGGAGCCTGCGTCGCTTGTTCTTCAAACCACAAAAAACACTATAATTATACTGAATGCTGACACTCTACAAAAAAGAACCATCAATCTTGACTCTTTGCACAATTGCAAAAATCCCAGTGCTATTGAGATAATTGGAGTGATTGGCCAAAAAATGCTCCTTAAAATTGGCGAATCTGGAGATGATTCGAGAAATTATGTTCTGTACAATTTTTGGAGGGAAAATATCATTTATGGCGAGGATGCATCGATGATTTATTTTTCTTCCAGAAATGCCTCTTGCTACAGAAAGAAGATTCTAGTTTTAAATTCAGGACCATCGACAACTTTTACTCAAGACTACAGCATCCAAGCAGTTGATCCTGAGACACTTGAAACACTCTGGTGGATTGACCCAAAAGAAGCAGGTCCAAATGCAAGGATACTATGCATTGACTGGCGAGGTGTCTTGATAGCAACAAATCATACTATTTCTTGCTTTGTAGAGCAAAAATAAAATCAAAAATCCTGTTCTTTCTGGACCAAATGGCAAATTGAATTCGGCAAGTTCAAAAGCGCGGTTTTTAAGGGGATCGGGTAGATCTCCATCTTTGCAAGAGAATTTATGGGAAACCAATCAAATTCAAGTTTTATTGTACCTTCTCTGCCAAAAAAACGTCCCTTTATCTTATCAGTATCATCGGCAGTCTCAGGTTTCATAAGGTAGTAAAACCCAATCTCGTGGCAACGAACTTTGTGGTAAACAAACATGTTTTCAATAACAAAAAGTAATCTAATGACCCTGAAAGAAGCCCCAGTCTCCTCTCTCATCTCCCTTACAATGGTATCTGCGGACAACTCCCCAATTTCACACCTGCCGCCTGGAAACGTCTAGAAGTTGTCTTCTTCCGAACGGTGCAGGAGTACTCTACCGTCTTGAATGTACACTCCGGCGACCCTGTAGTTAAAAACACAATTGTTCTGTTCAAATGATATCATGTAAAATAAAAAAGGACCTTCCCTTTATCAGGGAAAGGCCCTCTAATTGACAATAAGTTTTTACTTAAGCCTGCTGCAAAGATTTGTTGAGCTTTGCCATAAGCCTGGATTTTTTTCTGGCAACGGCATTCTTGTGCATGATGCCATGGGATTCGAGTTTGTCTAGTGACTTAATGGCGATCTGTACGCTTGTTGTTGCTTCACCAGTCCCGATTGAAGCAATGGCTTTCTTTATGGCTGTCTTTGCGGCTGATTTCTGGGTCACGTTTCTTTCGTGCCTTTTGGCCGATTGCCTGACTGATTTCTGTTGTGCTTTATGTCTCAGCATGTATCCTCCAATATTTCAAAACCTTAGCGATTGTACAAAAGAGTTCTCACCTGTCAAGGGTTGACATGTCGTGGTTAGATAATATACTTGCCGTTTGCGTAACCAACAATACTCGGAGGATTAAGATGCCTGAACCAAAAAAGAAAGTAACACCCCGCAGAAGCAGACTTCGCAGGGCTCACCAAAAAATCGACGTTCCAGCACTGGTCGAGTGCAAAAATTGTGGAAAAATGACCCGTGCACACCATGTTTGTATCTATTGCGGTTTCTACAATGAAGAACTTGTTGTAGTACCGAAAGTGAAAAAAGTAAAAACTTCCAAGGAAGAGCAGGATTGATAAGGATAGCACTTGATGCCATGGGGGGCGATCACGCCCCCAAGGAAATCATTTCTGGGGCAATACTTGCCCGCTCCTCCATGGAACTTGATATTACCCTTATTGGCGATAAAACGGCGATTGAGGAAGAACTTAAAATCCAAAAATCGCCTTTTATGTTTCCAGTAGTCCACACGACAGAAGTTGTCACCATGAATGACCATCCTTCAGAGGTCCTCAGGACCAAGAAGGACGCTTCAATTTTTGTAGCAACAAGACTGGTGGCCGAGGGCAGATGCGATGCAATAGTGTCTGCTGGCTCAACTGGGGCGCAATTGGCTGCCGCAATGTTTATCCTTGGCCGCATAAAGGGTATAGAAAGGCCAGGGGTTGCAACGCCAGTTCCACAAGTAAATGGCAAATTGGCAATGATGTGCGATGGCGGAGCTGTATCAGACTGCAAGCCAAACAACCTTCTCGAATTTGCACAGATGTCATCTGCCTATTGTCAGAATGTAATGGGGATAGATGGCCCAAGAGTGGCGCTTCTTAATATCGGTGAAGAGGCAGAAAAAGGCTCAGAACTTACGCAAGCCGCACATAAACTTTTGTTGAAATCAGACCTTAATTTTATTGGAAATATAGAGGGGAAAGATGTCCTCAAGGGGAACGCAGACGCAATTATAACAGATGGTTTTACCGGAAATGTAATACTCAAAGCAATAGAAGGTATTGCAAGCGATGTTATGGGTCTGGTAAAAAAAGCTGCCAAGACGTCCCTCAGCTCAAAAATGGGTGGGTTACTTCTACTACCAGCAATTGGTAATATCAGAAAAATGATGGATTATTCAGAGTACGGTGGGGCACCCCTTTTGGGTGTCAATGGTATATCAATAATTTGCCATGGCCGTTCGAATGGCAAGGCCATTTCCTCCGCAATTAGACAGGCAGTAAACTGTTGCAATGCTCAACTTATTTCAAAAATTTCGTCTCAGACAAGATAGTAGTCTAACAGCCCAGCAAAAAGCTCTTTTCAAGCGCCTTGGGCTCCAGAGTAGCTATAAGCAAATCTTTCTGGAAGCCTTAACGCACCCATCATATACAAGTGAGAATGGTTTTCCCTCATACCAGAGACTGGAATATCTCGGAGATGCAATTCTGGGCAGTTATGTGGCCTATCGCTTGTATATGAGGCATAGAGACTGGCAAGAAGACAAACTCACAAGGGCAAGGGCTTCAATAGTCTCACAACCAGCTCTTGCAAAATCGGCAAGAAAAATTGGAATCCCACACTGTCTTCTTTTGGGGAAGGGTGAAAGAGCAAGTGGAGGCTCTGAAAGAGACTCAATTCTCTGCGATTGTTTTGAGTCTATCGTGGCCGTTGTTTTTACTGCCAAAGGTTTTCAGAAAACATGTGATTTCCTTGATGCTTTGGGAATCATCTCTATGGCTACAGATAAAGAAGATCCAAAAAGCGAATTACAATCATTATCCCAAAAAGAAGGCCTTGGGCTTCCACACTATCACATCGTTGGGAGCGATGGACCCGCCCACTGCATGAGATTCGAAGCAAAAGTCTCTGTTGGGGAAAATATCATAGCTACTGCCTGGGGAAATTCAAAACAGGAAGCTGAACAAAATGCTGCAATAGAAGCACTCAAAAAAATCGAAAAATAGTAATCTTGTGTTTTCCTAATTCTACAAATCAAATTAAAAAAGGCACCCTTTTGGGGTGCCTTTTTTAATTACTTTAGTCTTTCCTGATTACGGTTCTACAAAACCAAATTTCCTCTTTGCCTGGTTAACTGGCTGTCCTGCCTCAGTGAGTTTCTTGATGTACTCAAATATTGTTTTCCTAAGGTAGATACAAGAGGAATTAACATCAGTGGTAACATTCCTTAGAACTTCGTGGCCAAAACCTGGGAGTGTGTGATACTCTCTGGATGGCATGGCAATTGAATATGTCTTGGAAGTATCAACCGGGAATTTCTCATCATTCTTGATGATGTAGGCTTCTGAGACGCGGTTGCCTGGATCTTTCGACCTTGTGAAGACAAATGAAAGACCCCAGAGCTGGAGGACGCCTCTTTCACCAGAGACTGATGATTCACAAATTTCTTTTATCTTGGCGCCAGAAATTTTGCCTTTCACCCAAGTATCATCAACAGGCAGAATCTGGTAAACGTCTTTGACTGTTATGCTTCCTGGTGCAATACCTTTCTTGGTCTGATCTGACGGGAAGACGATTATGTCTACACCAAGCTTGTCTGAAGCATATTCAGTAATGAAATCGCCGAGAAGCGATTCGTTGGAATCATTGAAATCGAAACCGGTTTCAGTTCTTCCGATAACACGGTCAACATCGGCTTTCATTGCTGATTTCTGTCCTTCAACGAAGGTCTTGACAGTGTTTGCAAATGTTGCTGCAGCTGGCTTAATCTCGTTATCAAGAAGATCGCTATATGTGTAATTGAGGGATGAGTCGATTGCATCAATGGAGCGGTTCTTTGCATCAAATCTAACTTTTGCAAAACCAAGCGATGAACCGCCGATTCCAGGAGAGATTACCCATATTCCGGAATTTGTTGGTGCAACAAAGCTCATTGGTGCACCAGAGATAAACATGATGTTTGCACCTGAGAGCTGACCTGCAAGCTGGGCTGCTGGACCCTTAAAACCATCTTTTGCGCTCTTTCCAAGTTCGATATATCCAGAAGCAGAGGCTATTACAACAACAATCTCTGCACCCTGTGATTTAAGGACCTTGATTTCAGTGTTAACTGACTGCGCAATTTGATTAATCTTGATCCCTGAAAGATCACCATCGCAGATGTATGTATTTGTGTCTGGGTCAATTGCGCCAACAATACCAACTTTAATTCCAGAAACGTTCTTGAGAACGGATTTTTTTGCTCCGTCAATTCCCTCGGCATTGGCTGCGAGAACTGCGATATTTTGTGGGATCTCTTTGGCTCTTGCCTTGATGGTCTCTCCACCAAGATAGAAGTCCCTGATTCCAAAAGTCATTGCATCATAGCCAAGAGCATTCATGAAACCGGTTGCCATCTTGCCACCAGCAAGTTCTGCCCATGCCGTGCCAGAAATCATTCCACCGGCATCAAGAAGTACATTCTTGTCATATAGTGCACGAATGTTGCCTACTGTGTATGCAAGACCATTCCAGCCTCCGATCTTGCGATCATTGGTCGGATCAACTCTTCCGGAATCAATCTCGGTCCTGACATCAGATGTTGCCATTACTGCAACCATTGGGAAACGGGCTTTTGCCATAATTGTGGCTACTTCACCCCTCTTGATGTTGGCTTTTGGATTGACATAGAGCTTGCCGTCTTTTGCTATTCCACCAACGATGCCAACTTTTGTTCCATAAGCAATATACTTTTTTGCCCATGGGGAACATGTGGAAGCATCAGCAAAATTGGCCTCAAACTGTGCCATATCAGCTGCAGAAATAGCTTCGGCCTGCGCCTTGGCGCCAACAGAGAATATTATGTTTGTAAAGACTTCTTCACGAGTAACGTTCGAATTGAGTCCGAAGGTATTACCCATCCAGCTCCACATTCCAACTTTTACTCCACCTTCGATAAAACCATAGGCCCAGTGTGATTTTGGAACGTCTTTGAACTTGCCCTTTGCTGGTGATGATGGTGAAAGATCGTAGATTGAAAGAAGGATCTTTGAGGCTTCGGCCCTTGTCATATTAGCGTCTGGATTGTATCTGCCGTATTTGTCGCCTGATACAATCTTTTTGCTGATGAGGATATCAATGTACTCATTGGCCCAGTGATCGACATAATCCGGTACGACAAACCAGTTCCTGGTGGTATTGCAGCTGAGCTGACCACCTTTCTCCTTAATATAATTCTGGATTGCATCAAGGAGTTTCTTTCTGGTTGGTTCAAATTTTGCTTCAAACTTATATCCACCCTGACCAAGCGCGATATAGCTGTTGGTGGCAACAGTGTAGGTCTTCTTTGGGTCTATTGGTGAGTTGCCGATCATCATGTATCCAACACGATCGGTGACCCCAGGTCTATTATCGAGGTAATAGTTGAAACCTTTTCCAATGATGAAGTTGGTGTCGGCTTCTGTGTGGTAAAGTGTTGCTGCATGGGAAAGTGCATTCTCAAGCTGCTGCCCAGTGAGCGTCATTTTGTATATCTTGCTGTCTTTGGGGAAGAGGTTAAACAGTTCTCCAAAAGTAAACGAACCCTTTTTTATTGTTGCAGTTGTTGACCAGATATCAGTGATTGCAAATTGTGCATCAGTCTCTTTCATCATGACATTGCAGGCAAGTTCAGCAATCGGATTATCTGTTCTTCTTGCATTTGTTGACGAGATCTCACATTTTGACTCGCCGATCCTGACATCAAACTTTGTCTTAAGGAGTGAATCCTGCGGCCTGAACTTGTCCATGATGTCCTTGTCCGGGTTAACAGACTGGTCAAGAACCATGAAACGAGACTTCATGTCTCTTCTGCCATTGACCTTACGGAAAACAAATGGTTTGACCGGGCAGGTGCATTTTTCAAAAACGAAATCCATACGACCCATAGTGACGCCATCTTCTGGGAGCTGACAAACCAGGGTTTCGTGGATCTTTCCAGATGGCTCTGGAACAGTAAAAACTTCCTGTTGTATTGACTGGCCTGGAGCTGAAGAGCAGACAAAGTCAACATGAGTTACTTCCTGAATCATTCTGTAGAGCTCATTTTCTTTCCAGGTGCCATCAGCATTTTTCTGAAGACCAAGATCTGTCATTACAATAATAAAGTCAGCCTTTTCACCAGTTTCTTTGAGTGATTCGGCATGTTCCCTTGCCTTCTCTACATAATCGTCAAGGGCAAGCTTTGATGAGCCAAGGGTAAGGTTATTTGGATCTTCCCAGTTGAAGACAGCTGGGTTTGCCAGACCAACAATTCCGAAACGAAGTGGATGAGCAGCTGTTGGGATCTTGTAGATCATCATCTGATATTCATCTGTCAGTTTCGAGCGATCTTTTCCAACAACCACGTTTGCATTTATCCACTTGAAGGAGGATTGCGTGTGTAGTTGCTCACGCACGGCCGGCTGAAGTGAAAACTCGCCTGCACCATAGCTCATAGCATCATACTTAATGGCATTCATCGCTTCAATGGTTGGGTGTTTCTGGTTCTCTGACAGTTTTGTGTTTGCAAAAAACCAACCTGTTTGGGAACCCATTATCGTGTTTCCAATATCAAGGACCATTGTGTTTCCGCCATACTGCCACCAGGTCTTGTCCTCAAGAACCTGTTTGCGTACTTCGTCAATCTTGGTCTTTGCTTTTGCAAAACCACCGAAATTTGGCTGGCCTTTGTAATCAAAAGGCTTTACATTGCCATGCATTCCGGCAGTAAAGACAACGGAAAACGGAAGGTATTCCACAGCTTCAGCATTCACAATCGAGACTGGAATAAACGAGAAAATCCCAAAACAAAGTGCGAGGATTGTGAAAACAGACAAGCTTTTCGTGATGCTTGCTTTCATTAATTTATCCTCCTTTAAAGGTAGGGTTCCGCATTTGTGCGGATTAGCGAAACCGAGTATAATTGCGGGGTAGTTAAAAACAAGATTCACAAGGAAAATTTGGGTTAGGTTAAATGTATTAACGAAACATAGTTTAACCATAGTCTGGCAATGCTTTGTGCTTGGTTGACCTTCACTATTGGCACAATAGAATCAATTCACAATTAGCTTTTCCTGGGTTAACCCAGGAGAGGGGAGAACAAATTGATAATGAAAAGAACGTGGGCGATAACACTAACCATAGCAATAATCGCATCGTTGACCCCCTTTACTCCAGTAGTGAATGCACAGACTTTGCTGGATTCCTCCTCCCCCCAAATAATAGGCGGACCAATGCCAGCAAGACTTTTTCTTGGGCCAACATTTCTTCATGCAGATGGCTCAAGGTTGTACGTTGTTGAGGAACTTGCCGTAAGGGTCCAGTCATTGTTCCCACAAAATGATTATCTCTTAGGAACTTTTGGTTTCAAAACTGGCCAAATGTTCAAGCCGGGTGGGGTCACAACTTACCAGGGAATATCCTATATCACCGATACAGCACAAAGCAAAATCCTTGTTTATGGAAAAATGGGTGAGTATCAAGGTGAATTTAAAGTAAAAGATCAGGCCCAAAAATCTGTCCTTGTGAATCCAATAGGTATTTCTTCTTACCAGGGAAGGCTTTATGTTGCTAACTCCGGCGACGGAAACATAGCAGTCTGTGATACAAATGGCAAGTTTATACAGAGAATATCAAAAAAAGGTGCTGGTGAAGGAGAACTCCTCTATCCAACAGGTATTTGTGTTGCATCTGGCAAAATATTCGTGACTGATCCTGAAGCAGGAAAAATAGAGGTTTTTGATCAGGATGGAAACCACTCTGCGACAATTCCTTCCCCCAGACCATGGGCAGTTTTTCCAACTGAAGGCAAAGTTTTCATAACAGACATATCAACCAATAAAATAATAATGGTTGGTATTGATGGCACACAAGTTGGGGAAATCCAGGCCAATGGTTTCATCAAAACGCCAAAGGGTGTCGCCTTTATGGATGGCAAGATATACGTTTCTTCATACGAAACAAACAAGATTGAGATCTTCGAAGTTGATGGGAAACACTCTGGAACATTTGGTCATCCTGTTGAACAAGCCGCAGGAACCCTTGGAAGACCAACAGGATTGGCCATTGGAAATGACAAGCTCTATGTTGCCGATTCGACCAGAAACAAAATTGTGGCTTATTCCAAAGATGGAAAATTGTCCGAAGAATCAAAAGATGATACTGCTGATTCAAAAATGGCCTCGCCAAGTGGTGTAGCTGTTGATGTATCAGGAAACTATTATGTTGCTGACACTGCAAACAACACAATAAAAATGTTCGAGAAAGATGGGACCTTCAAGAAGGCTTTTGGTGATTTCGGCTCCGGAAATGGAAAATTAAACACACCATCAGATATTGCAATAATTAACTCGCAAAACAAGCTTTTTGTCACAGACACAGGAAACAATCTTGTCCAGGTCTTTTCTCTCTCAGGCGACTTCCTCTATCAGTTTGGCGGCTTTGGATCAGCCCCAGGGCAATTCAACAATCCGATTGGTATTTGCACTGATGGCACCAACATATTTGTTGCAGATTCAGCCAATTGCAGGATCCAGGAACTTTCAAGCGATGGGAAGCCAATAAGAACCTTCGGCCACAGGGGCAGAGGCAAAGACATGCTCCTTTTCCCAATGGATTGTTCAATTGACAATTCTGGAAAGATATATGTTGCTGATACATACAACCACAGACTGACCGTCTTTGACCCAGAAACAAACTTCTCCTGGAATTTTGGTAAAAACGGTGGACCAGGTGATGTTCCCTATGTCGCAGAAGCGACATGTGACGAACCACCACCAGATAAAACCGTATATGGAAAATTTAATTTTCCATCAGGAATAGCCGCCAATGATCAGGGTTGCTTTGTATCGGATACTTACAATCATAGGGTGCAATTCGTCGACTTCATCGATATCTTTGGCGACTCCAACTACCTCATTTCTCCATCTTATGCCGATTTCGGCTTTATCTCTCCTGGTTCAATAGCAGAAAAAAGTATATATCTTAAAAACATCTCGGGTGGACCACTCACCGGGGTGGTTATAATACCAAAAGAAGCGCAATGGCTCAAAACACATAATCCGACATTCAAAAGTGACGAAGAACCGATTGTTTTCTATGTTGATTCAAACGGTGTCCCTGCAGGTTCTTATGAAACAGATGTGACTATCGCCACAAACAAAGACGGACAAAGCCAACCAAAAACAATCCACTTCAAAGTCCAGATAGGCGATTCTTATGGTTTCCTCATTGATACAAACGTTTTCATCACAAAAGAATCTAACTCCAGAATTGATATAGTCATAAATCTTGTAGCACAGAATGGTTATACTGGCACAGCAGCGCTTGACGTAAAAGGAACCCCAAGAGGTACATATATTCAGTTTTCCGAGCCACTACTCACACTTTCGAAATCAACATCAACTGTAATGTCGATAAGGGCAACTACAGTTATCGCACCAGGAATTTACAACATAACGATTATTGGCCAGAGCCCAAAAATAAAATATGAAACAAAGCTAGACATCACTCTGATTGTCTCAAGAAACCAGTCATTCGAGCCAAGAACTTCAATCGGAGAGACTTTCACTGCTGTCTGGTGCATCAACTGTCCATACGCTCACAGAGCTGGAGAAATGCTTGTCAACGAGTTTGGGGACAAGAGGGTTGTTTGGCTGATGTATTATGTTGACTCAAAAGAAGATGACGCCCACCTGTATTATTCACCGGCAGACAAAAGATACAAATGGTACCCGGGACAAGGGCTCCCAACCACTTTTATAGATGGTGTAAACTCCATTATTGGAGGAGATACTCCGGAAGAAAGACAAAAACCACCGAAAGACAAAAAGAAATGCGACAAGTTCTCCGGGACAACATTTACCTATTTGAGATATAAAACTGAAGTTGAGAGAAGACAGAGCATGTCTTCCCAACTATCAATATTCACCGAAGCAGAAGTTCTTGACGATACTATTGAACTCGGAATTGAAATCGAGACGCTTCAGGCATTTGAAAACCAGAAAAATATTGCCCTGTATGTCATTCTCGCCGAAAACAATATTCCCTTTGAAGCTACAAATGGCGATTCATACCACAACATGGTGGTAAGAGAGATGTACACCGGCCCTCTTGGAGAACCAATAACACTTGTTGAGGGTCAACCAATATATAAGAGGATGACGCTCAAGCTTCCACAGTGGGTCAACAAAGACAATGCCAACATAGTAGTCTGGATCCAGAATAACAATTCAAAAGAGATCTATCAGGGTTCGAACATTAACCTCTACGAACAGCCTATTGTTAACCAATACACCATAAGGACACAAACAGAAAACATAAAACTTGAAGTCGACAAGGAAGCCGAGTTCAAATATTACGTGACCAACACAAGCACACATTCCTTCCCAATCCATTGTTCCCCAATCATCAAGGCAGCCGGATGGGACTACATAATTCAAATTGATGGCAAAGAACAGAAGGCCGAGAATTTTGATATTTCTCTAAGGCCAATGCAAAGTGCAATTGTATCAATAAAAGCCCTGCCACCTGAAGATGCCCAGCCAGGAACAACCGCTTCTTTTGACATCAAAACAAGCTCAAGCCCAATAGACAACAGAAGCAATATTACAAACATAGAGACAATCCCTAGATTGCCACCAGACTTCACTTTCACGTCACCAGTACCAAGGGTCGAGCTGACATCAGGATCAAAGACAGAATTTGACATAAACATCAACCCAATCAACGATTTTGACGGACCAGTAAGCATAAGCAACTGCACCGATAACGCATCAATAAAGGTAACAATAACACCAAACACAGGCATTCCACCCTTCAAAGCCCATGTAATTGCTGAAGGAGGCTCTGCGCTCCAGATATCTGAAACCAAGATGTGCATAGTGGCAACAGGCAACCCAGCAAATGGGCAAGAAATGCAGCACAAGATTGAAATACCGGTCGAAGTGCTCTATGCAAGATTGCTGCTGGAAGCCAATCCAAAAAAGATCATCAGCTGTTCAGAAAACCAATCTTGCCATAGCTCAAGGGTCGACATCAACATCAGCACACCCATAGGCATCAAGGAAGCCAGGTTCTCTGTAAGGTATGATGCTTCAGTGCTTACAGTGAGCCATACCAGCCTTGGCGACTTCTTCCCCAGCAAAGACACAACATACGACTTTATAGATAGATCTAGTGAAGGAATCGCAACCGTACAGATAAAATCGACAGAATTTAGAAAAGGCGAAGACAAACTTTTCTCAGTGGTTCTCAGGGGCGTTAAAGGCCAGACAAAACTCGGAACACAGGTTGAAGTGTGCGATGTGACAATGTACGGCGAAAAGGGTGATAAAGTCCTCACAAATGTTGGTTGCTCAACAGCAACCATGGACATCATATCCCAGATTGCACCACCAACTCTCACTGCTGATGTCAAGGATGATATAATAGTCGATCAGGAAATATACGTGATAAAAGGCATTGCCAAAAGCAGTGATCCACAATATCCAATCACCCTTACGATTAATGGCAGGTTCGTTACTGTAAAACCTGATGGATCGTATGAGTATGAAGCAAGGCTAAGGGAAGGCAAAAACAATTTTGTCATAATCGCAACCGATGAATCGGGTGGCTCAACAGGCTTGAGGAAAACAATAATAAGGGACAGTACGCCTCCAGAAATCAACCTGATCGGAATTGAAGACGGCATGACAGTAAATGATCCAGCCCTTGAAATAAAAGGCTGGGTTGATGAGGTAGCATCAGTTACACTCAATGGTGAGTCGCTCCAGGTGAATGAATACAGGGAATTCCAGAAAACAATAACATTGAAGGACGGCCCGAACAAAATAATAGTCAAGGCAACAGATCTTACAGGTAAAGTAACAACACTCACTGTCACAATCATTTTGAAAAAGAGGACGATTATCCAGCTCTGGCTCGGAAAAACACAAATGTTTGTGAATGGAAGCGCAGTAATTTTGCAAACCGCCCCAACATCATCATCACCACCACTACCAAAAGATCTTGCTGGATCAACGTTCATGCCCATCTCGGAGGTCGCAAAGGCCCTGGGCGTAGAAGTACAATGGGATGGCAAGGAAAAACGCGTAACTCTGATCCAGAAACTGGACACCGGAACAAAAAAAATAGAACTATGGATCGGCAGGAAAACGGCAAAAATAGATGGCAAGGAAATCTTTATAGACTCAAAAACCAAAAAGCTCTATCCAACAATAGTTGGCGGAAAAACACTTCTTCCATTAAGGTTTGTTGGTGATGCTCTTGGGGCCGACGTCCAGTACGAGGCCGCCGAGAAGAAAATAACCCTCACCTATCCGAAACTATGACAGAAAACCACCCTGTCACTTTAACCAAAAAGAAGGAAGCGAGAGATTCAAGAAAGGCCCTCTTATGGGGCCTTTCTTGTTTTCTGGCAGGCTGTTCCATAGGAATTATCGTCGGGATAATGCTCCCGCAAATGGACACTGTGCACCACGAAGATAATCTGGAACTTGCAAAATCTGCATCAGCCAAGATTGGCTGGCCCATAATGGAAAGAGTCATCGCTGTAACAGATGCACGATTGCAAATCGACTCCATGATCGATTTGCAGAGCAAGATTGAGTCATCTCTTGCACAAAGATTCCAGTTCCTGGAAAAGACGAAACACACCCAAACCCCATCTATACCAGCACCCAAAAAAAGCGGCATGATTTCGATTCAACCAAGACCGGCCAGCAACACAAACTACAAGGATGGATTGGGTCCAGATGACATAAATACCGCAACCTTTGACAAACTCGACAAAGTTCCTTACCTTAAAGCAGAAACTGCAAACGAAATAATAAAATTCATCAAAACAAAGGGCAGGATTTCAAACTTTGACCAGTTGGGGGAGGTAAAGGGTGTTGGTCCAAAAACAATCGAGAAACTCAGGCAATACTTCCATATAAAATGACGCCAATTGTAATCTGTTCGGTTGTGTTTGTGGCCGGAACAGTGCTCGGGCTTTCATTCCAGTCTCCATGGTATGTCCTCATCTCAATTGCTTCAGCAGCGTTATCTTTTATCGTTGCGCCAGCTGGTAAAAAGATATATAAGCTCGCAATTGGCTTTTTTGCAGCTGGTTTTTTGCTTGCAAGCCTTGGACAAACATCACAAAAACAGGATGAAACGAATTTTCCAAAACAGGCAAATTTCTTGGGGGTTGCCATTTCCATTGATGAATCTACAGATAAAAGGCTGGTTGTCGATGCGAGGATCAAAGAAGCTGAAAACAACATATTGATTGGGAAAATAGTCAGGATTTATTCCCCACCTGTAGAAAATCTGGGAGTAGGAGACATCGTAAGCGGCAATGGCAATGTGGCAAACCCAGCCCATGCAACAAATCCTGGCCAGTTTGATTTTTCAAATTACTTATTAAGAAAAGACGTTTTTTGCGTCATTTTCACTGAAAACCCCTTGGAAATTGAAGGAAAGGGGAATTTGTCATTAGACAGTATTGGCGCAAAAATCAGGGCAAACGCATTTGAAACATTCTCCGAAGCCCTGCCAAAAAGATATGCCACAACAATGGACAGTATGGTCTTTGGAAAATCCGACATGCCAAAAGACATACTGGAAATATTCCAGAGGACAGGAACATCACACATCCTGGCCGCATCGGGGTTCAACCTTACCATACTCGTTTTTGCCTCAATCTGGCTGCTGCTTTGGATTACAGGGTCAAGAAAAACAGCCATAGTGGCCTCAATTGTTGTGGCAATATTGTATGCCGCAAGTGCAGGCTTCACGCCATCAATATCAAGGGCACTGGCTATGTCCGTTCTTTCGTTATCTGCGGTATTGCTGGGCAGGAAATACACTGCCGGTTCAGGGCTGGCGTTTGCCATAATACTGCTATTGGCAATAGATCCAAAAACAATCTATGATCCCGGGTTCCAGCTTTCTTTCGTCGCATGCCTCGGGTTTTTTGTGATGACAAGCTCCTTTGAAAACATAATCCCAAAGAAAAGATGGTACTCCGGTATTGCCATAATGGCCATCCAGACAATTTTTGTGCAGATGGCGACACTGCCAGTACTGGCATACCACTTCCACACATTCTCGACAGTTTCGATTGCTTCAAACATGGTAGCCATAACAAGTTCGGAAATAATAATGCCACTTGGTGCACTCTCAGGTTTTCTTGGAATGATTTTCAGGCCCGTTGGCATCCTGCTGTGCTACCTTGCATGGCCAATTCTAGCCCTTCAAAACATCGTTCTTGGTTTCCTTGCATCCCCGGAATGGGCAACAGTTTCCATTGGTTCCTATAACATCCTTGTCTGGTTCGCATATTATGCATCATTTGCCGGCCTCTGTTTTTTTGTTTGCCGGCCAAAACCTTTCTTTTACGACACAAAGACAAAAAAAGTTTTTGCAGTTGCAGCAATTGCGTGCGTTTTTCTCTTCGGCGGATCAATAGTCGGATATGCAAAAGATGGCCAGGCCCAGGTGACTTTCCTGGATGTCGGACATGGGGACAGTTGTTTGATACGAACGTCCTCCGGAAAAATAATACTTGTCGATGGAGGTGGTCTTGGAGGTAACTCTTCCTACGACATCGGAGAGAGGGTCGTGGTCCCATTTTTGAGGTATCTGGGAATCAACAGGATTGATTATATTATTGCATCCCACAATGACATAGACCATCTGGGCGGACTTGTTCCTGTTATGGAGCAGTTCAGAGTGAGTAATATTATTGGATCAAAGGTGCCTTCCGGCACATATAAGGAACAGGACTTCTGGGACCTGGCAAATTTAAAAGGGGCGCAAAAAATCTTTCCCCTCCCCGGGCAAAAACTAGACATTGATCCAAAAACATCTGTCGTTTTTCTGGGCCCACCAGCTGAAAAACTTGGCAAGGACTCAAAACAGATAAACAATGCAAGCGTTGTATTCAAAATAAATATCGATGGAGTAAAATTTCTTTTTTCCGGTGACCTGCAGGAAGAAGGAATGCTTTTTGAAATGAAAAACAGCCAGTGGCTTGATGCCGATGTCATCAAACTGCCACACCACGGAGGAAAAAACACCAATCTTCAATTATGGCTTGGAGCAATTTCGCCAAAGCTGGCCATCAATTCAAATTCGGCAAGCCAGGGAAATGGCGCCCACAGGGAAACAGTAGAAGTGCTTGATAAAATGAAAATCCCCGTTCTCTCTACCGCAGAGAACGGGGCCATAACATTCACCGTGAATGACGGGAAGTATTCAGTTTTTACTTTTAAGAAATAACCCTGATGCTGTCGATTATAAAACCACTCTTGAGGTCTGCCTTCTTGAAATGGCTCTAAGACATGCCTGGACGATTTCGCAAGAATTGCAGTGGAAATGTTTGAGGAGTTCAAATGGTTCGCCAGATTCGCCAAATCTGTCACCCATGCCCACCATCTCAAGAGGGACAGGCAAATTGAGCGAAAGAAAGCTGGCTATTATCGAGCCTATTCCACCGGTAATCTGGTGCTCTTCTGCCGTGACGGCACAACCCGTTTTTGCAACTGAATTGAGTATAGTTTCGCCATCAAGAGGTTTTATTGTCGAGAGATTTACCACTTCAACAGACACACCAAAATTTGCGAGATCAGCACTGGCTATAAGGGCCTCATTAACCATGGTTCCGGTTGCAACAACGGTCACATCGGAACCCTTTTTCATGATGGTTGCCTTGCCAACTTCAAATGGCGAATCAACCTCGGTTATGATCGGTATCGGTGCCCTTCCAAACCTTATGTATGCGGGGCCGTCAACATAGGCGGCGGCCATCGTTGCCTTTATTGTTTCATAATAGTCACATGGCGAAAAAACGTGCATGTTTGGAAGAACATTCATTATTGCAATATCTTCAAGTGCCTGATGGGTCGCTCCGTCTGCCCCGACCGAAACACCTGCATGGCCTGCGATCCTGACGGGGAGTTTGGAATAACAAACCATCGTCCTCATCTGTTCCCATGCCCTGCCAGTCACAAAAACACCATAACTTGAAGCAAATGGTATTTTGCCGGATAGTGCAAGCCCTGCCGCAACATCAACCATGTTCTGTTCGGCTATGCCCATATTGAAAAACCTGTCGGGGAATTTGTCCCTGAACCTCGCGCTGGATGTTGATTTTGCAAGGTCCGCATCAAGTGCAACTATACGGTCGTCCTTTTCGCCAAGCATCAGGAGCGCTTCGCTATAACCAAAGCGTGTTGCCTTAGGTTCCATTTCTCCTCCTAGTCAACTGTTATTGTCTTGGAGCAGTTCCTCGGGAAATCTGGACTGTATCCTTTAACTACAGTCAAATGATAAGCGAACAGTTGCATAAAGACAACCGACAGTATCGGGACAAGCGCATACTCGGAATGCGGGAGTGGATAGAACATCGTCGAGTTTTTGGCCAGAAGATCGGAGGGTGGTGCAACAGTGATTGCACTGCCAAGCCTGCATGTGACCTCGTTGATGTGGGAAAGAGTCATGTGCTGGTCTTCGACGGTTGTAAGATAGAAAACAGGGTAACCTTCGGTGACAATGGCGAGCGGACCATGCTTGAATTCTGCCGAATAGAGCCCTTCACAGTGGGCATAGGAAATCTCTTTGATCTTCTGTGCAGCTTCAAGCGCAGAGCCATAGGTGGCGCCATAGCCAAGCGTGTACATGTCAACGCAATCCTTGTACTTTTCGGCAAGCTCTTTTGCCCAGCCGTTCATCTGGTTGATGGTGTCCTTGATTGCTTTTGGTGTTTTGTCAAGCGTTTCCGGCAGATCACCAGCCCTACCCTTGAGCTTTGCAACCTCGATGGCAAGAGCCAGGAAAAGAACTGACTGATTAATAAAGGTCTTTGTTGCCGCAACAGCTATTTCCAGGTTGGAGAGCAACGGAAGGTGCCTTCTGGAACGCATCATGAGCGTGGAACCCAGGACATTAACGACCCCAAGGACATTATTTGCCATTCCTCTGGCAGTAAGCATGTTCAATACGTTTATGACGTCTTTTGTTTCGCCCGATTGTGAGACAAGGACAAAAAGATCAGTAGGTCTTATTCCTTCACCAAAATGCTCGATGAATGACCCTGCAACAACCGGGAAAGTTGCACACCCGCCAAGCTTGTTGAGATAGTACGACCCGATTACACAAGCATTGTACGATGAGCCGGAGCCAACTAGGTACACCCTGTCGCCAGAGGCAATTTCTTCTGCAAATGGGACGAGCTCGTCACATTCTGCAAGATAGTCAAGCAAGGCCTGGGCCCTCTCCGGCTGTTCAAATATTTCTTTTTCCATAAAAAACGGAAAATCACCTTTTGAGGCCGACTCCGGGGAAAGAGGTGAAGTAATAGGTTTTCTGTCAATCTTTTCACCATTCTCAATACTGCGGATCTCGTAGGAATCGCTGTCAAACTCGACGTACTCACCATCATTGAGCGGAACGATCTGGTTTGTGAGATTGAGTATTGAAGGCAGGTCAGAAGAACAGCACACAAATCCGTCACCAACACCAAGGTAGAGCGATGAACCCATCTTTGTGCAAAACATCTTTTCACCCTTGAGCGCTGTGATCGTATAAGCGTAATCGCCCTTGAGTATCTTTCTTGCTTCCCTGATTGCCAGATCGAGGTCTCCATGGCGGTTGAATGAATCCTCTATTACATGGACTACAACCTCGCCATCGTTCTCACCCCTGAACACATGACCCTTTGCAGTCAGCTCTTTGATGAGGTGTATTGTGTTTACAACGTTTCCATTGTGGGCACCAACAAGTCTTCCTTTGGTGTCAAAATGCGGCTGGGCGTTCCTCTGTGCAGGAACACCAAAGGTGGCCCAACGGAGCTGGGTTATACCCCTGTTACCACAAAGCTCCTCAAAATTGAGTTTTTTGGCAACTTCGTCCACCTTGCCAACGTCTTTTCTGAGATCGGCCTTGCCGGTTTTTGTTACGGCAACAGCACCCACCGAATCATAGCCCCTGTAAGTAAGGCTTTTTGCGGCCTTTGTGAGTATCTTGCCCATATCATCTTTGTCTTCCTTGTAAACAATGCCAAAAATTCCGCACATGGTTTTTCTTACTCCTTGGTTAGATGCACCCTGCCCTTTATGGATTCGGTCAGGGTCACACCGTCTGCAAATTCAAGCTCGGTGCCGATCGGGATGCCAGAAGCAATCCTGGATATTTCAACATCAATCCCGTCAAGCTCCTTTTTGATGTACATTGCCGTGAGATTACCTTCGTGGGTCAGGTTTGTGGCAAGGATAATTTCCTTTATTCCACCATTTCTTACTCTGGCAATCAGGCCGTCTATATTGAGTTTTTCAGGCCCAATACCCGATGCAAGCCTAATTGTTCCACCAATAACGTGATAAACCCCTGAAAATGAGCCGGCCCTTTCAATTGCAAGGACATCTTTTGCTTCTTCAACAACAAGCACAACTGAATGGTCTCTCTTTTCATCAAGGCAAACCGGGCATTCACCGCCATCCGAAAGATTGAAGCACACCGGACAGCGTTTTACACGCTCATGCAGTTTCCCGATTGCATCAGAGATTTTCCTGGCCTCTTCCGGGTCCATCCCCAAAATAAACAGGGACAGCCTTTCGGCCGTTTTTGGGCCAATGCCTGGCAGCTTGTGGAGGTTGTCAACAAGCTCTTGAAAGGCCTTGACCGGATAGTTCATCCAAGTTGCAGGCTGCGGGCAATCTTTGCGGCCTCGTTCTTTGCCTCAGACTGGGCCTTTGTGATTGCGCCAAGAACCAGTTTTGTCAAATCTTTTATGTCAAGCTTCTTGGTTTCTTCGGACTCGGTTATCGATAGGCCTATGACATCAAGCTTGCCATTTACCAATGCGGTGACCTTCACTTCGCCCTTTGATGATTCGCCTTCAATTTTCATTGCGGCAAGCTCTTTTTCGATCTTCATTACCTGTGCCTTCATCTGGGAGGCCTGTTTTATCATGTCAAACATGTTGTTTCCCATTTTTTCTTCAATTCTCCTGTATTTTTCCTTTGAACAAATCAAAGGCAGCTTTTACCTGGTCATCTTCGGCCAGGTTTTTTGTCTGCACTTTGAGCAATTGCGGCTTGGCAGTGACTTCCTGCCCAATCAATTTTGACACTATTGTTGAAAGTTTTTCCTGGTTCGGGCGCTCCGAAAGCCTTGCTTTCTCAAACTCAGCATCGGATGGCAAAACAAGCTGGGCGATGTTTCCCTCAATTACCACATCCAGAAGCCTGGTCAGGAAGGCAAAAAGAATGATGTCGGTTTCTTTGACTGCCTCTTTGACCTTGTCTGCAAGGCAGGAACATGACCTGTTTTCAGCCTTTGGTTTGGAATCCTGCACCACAGAAGGTTGTACTTCAGGCTCTTTTTTGGGCTGTTCTTTTGCCGGAGCTTGTGATGGAGTAAATACCTCTTCTTTTTTGGCCTGGGTTTTTGGCGCTTGTTCTTTTACGGCTTGCGGTACCTGTTCCGGCAATTGCAAAACCGCGCCAGAGGCAATGTCGGACAATTCAAGTGTCGTCATCTCCAAGGAAGCAAGCGCCGAGAATGTATATCGCATTTGCGATACAAGCTCCCTTAGCTTCGTCTCTATGAGCCTCAAAGAATTGAAGCTGAAAGCTGATGACTCCTGTGAGATTAGTTCCGGGTCAACAGCATAGTCCGAAAGCAATTCCTGCTTCGAGACTCCAATGGCAGAGAGAATGAGAATGTGAACCCTCAAGAGCAGGTCTTTTGAAATCTGCTCCGGTTCCTTGCCATTTTTGTATGCTTCCCTTACCAGCCCTATTGCTTCGCCGGCCTTGCCTTCTGCGATATGCAAAAGGTATCTGTGCAGGAATTTTTCACCGGTAACGCCAAGCATCATGGCGATGTCCTCGGTGCCTATTTCACCATCAGTAAAAGAGGCCACCTGGTCAAGCAGGCTTTCGGCATCTCTGAGAGAACCATTGCTGTCAATGGCAAGCAATCTCAGGGCATCATCGGTGATCTTTATCCCCTCTGCATCAGAAATCCTGCGCAAAAGCTGGACCTGCATGTCAGTCGGGATTCTTTTCAGGTCAAACCTGATGCATCTTGAGAGGATCGTGACCGGTATCTTGTGCGGCTCAGTAGTGGCGAGCACAAAAATAACATGTGGAGGCGGTTCTTCAAGTGTCTTGAGCAGGGCATTGAACGCCTCACCCGTTAGCATGTGGACTTCGTCGATAATGTAGACCTTGAACCTCGAGGAAACCGGTGCGAATTTCACCCTTTCCCTCAACTGCCTGATGTCATCGACACCCCTGTTTGAAGCGGCATCGATCTCGATTACATCAAGATTTGTCCCGTCAGTGATTGACTTGCAGCTTTGGCACACCTGGCAAGGGGTAGGGGTAATACCCGTTTCGCAGTTGACAGACTTGGCCAGTATCCTGGCAAGGCTGGTCTTGCCAACACCCCTTGGCCCGCAAAAAAGATAGGCATGCGCAATCTTTCCGGATTTAAATGTGTTGTTCAGGGTCCTGACCGCGAACTCCTGGCCAACGATCTCGTCCAGCGACTGCGAACGCCATTTGCGATAGAGAGAAATATATGCCGATGACACGAAAGAGAGTGTAGTTTGGGGCAGCTTTCAAGTCAAGGAACCAAGGGGCTTTTTGTCTCCCCGTCATTGCAAACCAGTGCGCTTTATAGTATATGGAACCTGGAGGGTATGATGAAGAAACTGGCGCTTGTTATGATTGTTTTGGTAATCGGACTATCTGGGTGTGTGTCTGGGACAAAAAAGCAGGAAGACAATGTACAAGAAATCAACAATACATCCAAAACAGAACAGCAGGATGATAAAAGCGATCTGGATGCTTTAAAAAATATGTACGGAACCAATTTGGTACCCATTTCCAACAGCCCTCCAGTATACATTCAAACCATCCCAGAAATCCCAAAAGAAAGCTTTTATTGGAAGAATAAAGTTGTCGGATATATAAGTAAAAACAAGGAAATAACAACAAACAGCTATTCAACATACAAACCAAGTACTATTGGAGAGGGCATTCTCAGATGGATTAACGACAATTCAATTATAGAACCTTTTATCTATTTAAGCGTAAAAAACAATATGGCAGTTTGTTTCTTTTCGTTTGATGACCATCAATCATATTTCGAAACAACAGATAGACGTCAGCTTGAATTTGATATGACAATTTCCGGCAAACTTGTTTTCTTCTTTTTGGGTACTGGTAAATTTTACTGGCATGAACTATCCAAAAACGCCTTTCCACTTACAAAAGAATTGCCCTTCTTAATGTTTGATATCGACAACAACGGGATCATTGAGATCCATTTCAAACATGACAATAATATATACGAAATAATTGAGTTAGGTGAAAAACTTTTAGAATTCAAATTATCAATGAACGCTGATTCCAATGGAGAATTTCTATACGGAAAAGGAAATCCTCTTATAATTAAAACATACAAAGAGTATGGAACCGGCGATTGTATAATGGCGATGAGAATAGGCTCTGTGGCTGGTTTTGTGTGTCCTGACCATGAATCCAGAATTCATCTAGTAAAAGTCTCTGGAGAAGATTTGATAGACGTTTCTTACATGTTCCCAAACATCCTGAGAGGATTATGGACACCAGAGAGATTAAGAAACTCTTTTGAAAAATACATTTTCCTTGAGCAAACAGGGCCGTTAAATCAATACAAGCGCAACGCGCTAGTCAGCAAAATCAAGGAAAAAAGGAAGATTGAAATAGCTGAAAAAATTGTGCCCATTCAAGTGAAAAACTCTTTTGAACATGAAGAATGGTACGATCGTGATGTATGGCTCCATCCAGACAATTTCAGCTATAACAGATTCAAATACTACGAAGATGCCCTAAAAACCTTAAGGGAAGCAATAGAGGAGAAATCCATCCTTTATTTTGCAGAAATCGAAAATATTTTATTTAATAGCGATGAAGAAATCAAAATTACTCCATATTCACCTTATGAATTTGAACCTTTTAGTAAAAGAACCTGGGAAATAGAACCTGGAAGCTACTGGCCGGAAAGAAGACTTGGAAAACACAAGATGGTCAAGGTTAATTTTAATAACGATCGTGAATTGCCAGCTATAAGGCCTGATAATCTTGAAAAAGACATAATCAGGTTCGCCAATGCAACATACGGGGGTACAAAATTTGTTTGGGGGCGAGGTAATTTTATAGCAGAAGAATGCAGTTATAAAATTGTCCCAGCATCCGAAAATATAATGTTTATTATTGTTGGCCCTGTACCATGCATAACCGCCGTTAAACTTGGGAATGAAAAAAATAATTATAAACCAACCCAATTGATGGACTGGATCGAGGGAGAAATGGCAATAATAGTTAATGGAATAGGCGATGTAAATTGCGATGGAATTACAGATTTCATTTTTCAATTCCAAAACTTTGGTGCAACTGAAAATACCAATGATACAGCAACATTCTCGGTAATAAACGGGAAATTGCACCAGCTTGTGATGGATGTTGAAGGGTTAAGATCAGTTGAATATTTCTTTGGGTCTTTCGGTGGCAGGGGCCATTATGGCACCCTTGAATTGGGGTGTGCGCCAGTTCCAGACAATTTTACGGGACGATCACACGCATCAATGAAGTTTAGTTCCATGCATAGGATGGAGTTGAGGGAAGACGGATTCATCTACGATGTAACATACAACTACCCAACTTCGGAACATACAAGTGCAGTGAAAGAAATGTTAACAGGAGAATACCTCGATAGATACCAACTTTGCGATTGTGAAACGGTCGGCCTTTCTAAAATTGCATTGAAGAATATTCCCAAAGGCAGCGAATGCAACGACGATGACTGCAGAATATATCGGGATTGTTTGTTACTGGGGAAAACTTACTATGTCCAGTCGCCAGAAGATGCCATAAAAAACTGGAGTATTTACTACCCACAAAGATAAGCTCAAAAACAGAATGCAAAGAGGCACCAGCAATCTGCTGCAATAAAACATTGAAAAATGCCTCAATTTCGATAGAATGACATGAATATCAAATTTTTTGGAGGTGCAAGATGAAGAAGTATTATGTGACAACGCCCATTTACTACATCAACGACAATCCGCACATCGGACATGTTTACACAACGATGGCCGCAGACATTATCGCAAGGTACAGGAAGTCGATGGGACGCGAAGTCATGTTTCTCACTGGCACCGACGAAAACGCTGTGAAGATCGAAAGGGCCGCAAAAGAAAAGGGGCTCACAACACAGCAGTTTGTTGACCAGCTTGCAGTGCAATGGGAGGACTACTTCAAAAAATTCGGCCTCTCATTCGATGATTTCATAAGGACAACCCAGCCCAGGCATGCTGCTGCCGTTAGAAAAGCAATCCAGCAACTTTATGACCAGGGCGATGTTTACAAGGGGAGCTACGAGGGCTGGTATTGTGTGCCATGCGAAACATACTTTCTCGAGAGCGACCTCGTCGATGGAAAATGCCCTGATTGTGGCAGACCAGTCGAGAAAATATCTGAAGAAAACTACTTCTTCAAACTGACCGGCTACAGGGATAAATTACTGAAACACTATGATGAGAACCCGGACTTTGTAATGCCAAAAGCAAGATTCAACGAGGTTTACTCTGTCATAAAAGAAGGACTGCGCGATGTCTCTTTCACAAGAACAGGAGTGGATTGGGGCATAAAGGCACCTTTTGACGAAAAACATGTGGTTTACGTCTGGGCCGATGCCCTGATAAACTACATAACAGCTGCAGGGTTTGAGTCCAGTCCTGAAAACTTCAAAAACATCTGGCCGGCAGATGTTCACCTCGTGGGGAAAGATATCATAAGGTTTCATTGCATAATATGGCCAGCAATGCTCATGGCGCTTGGTCTTCCTCTTCCAAAGCACATTTTTGCTCACGGCTGGTGGACATGCAATGGCAAAAAAATGAGCAAGTCGCTTGGAAATTTCGTCAAACCACACATCGAAGTTGAAAATCTTGTGGCAGTCTCAGGTTGCAAAGAAGAGCTGGCGCAGGATGCTTTCAGATACTTCCTGTTCAGAGAACTCCCATTCGGCGAAGATGGTGATTTTTCGAGAACAAATTTCGAGGGCAGATACAATTCTGATCTTGCAAACGACCTCGGCAACCTCTTGAACAGGTCGCAGCAGATGCTCCAGAAAAACTTTGATGGCATCGTACCAGATGGGAAAATTCTGCCTGAGGCAAGCGAAAAATTTGAAGAAACAATGAAGGTTTTCACCGAGCGTATGGAAGAATTCAGGTTCGGTCAGGCACTTGAGGCAATCTGGGGATTCATCAACACACTCAACACGCTCATTGAAGTTAAAAAACCATGGGAACTGGTCAAGCAGGGCAGAAAAGAAGAACTTGCCGATCTCCATTACACACTCACCGATGGAATAAGGGCAATCTCAGCGCTTGTGAATCCCTTTATTTTCAACACCGCAAAAATACTCGCAAATGCAATCGGTCTGGACACTCCCCCAGCAATAGCAGGCCTTGCTCTTGGCCAGCTCAAACCAGGAACTGTTACAAACAAAGCCGATGTGATGTTCCCAAGGATACAAAAAAAGCAAAACCAGCCTGCCGAAAAACCTGCAGAGCCACAAAAAGTCGAATCTGTGCAACAGGATGAAGAATTAATGGCCATAGAGGACTTCCAGAAATTCAAATTCAGGGTGGCAAAAATTCTCAACGCTGAAAAGGTTGAGGGTGCCGACAAGCTCTTGAAGCTGACAATCGACATTGGTACAGAACAGAGAACAATTGCTGCAGGAATAGCAAAATTCTACAAACCGGAAGATCTGATCGGAAAAACAATTGTCGTTGTGGCAAACCTGAAGCCTGCAAAACTGCGCGGCATAATCTCCCAGGGAATGCTCCTTGCTGCAACCGACACTGAAACAGGAAATGTTTTTGTCCTGTCTCCAGAAGGTCCGGTGGTTCCAGGTTCCATGGTCAAATAATGGAGATCATTGATACTCACGCCCATCTCGATCTTCCCGATTTCAAAGGCGAGTTTGAAAGGATACTTAAAAGGGCAAAAGAGGGCGACGTTTGTCAGATAATAAACGTTGGGTTTGACCTTGAGTCATCATCGAGGTCAGTATCCCTGGCGCAAAACAACAGGGAGATTTTCGCCACAGTTGGCATCCACCCGCATGAAGCCAAAAAGTGGAACTCCGAGATCAAAAACTGGATCATCGAGCTGTCTGGCAGAGAGAAGGTTGTCGCCATTGGAGAGATTGGCCTTGACTACTACCGTGACCTATCGGACAGGCAAACCCAGCGAGAGGTATTTTCGGAACAGATCGAGATAGCAAAAAGCCTTGGGAAACCAATAGTGATACACAGCAGGGATGCCCAGGGCGATGTAATGAGGATACTTGAAGAGCATTCGCCAGAGTTGGTCGTCCTGCACTGTTTTTCAGGGGACACCCTCATGGCGGAATGGGCCTTTGAGAGAGGATACCATCTTTCTTTTGGCGGGCCACTGACGTACCCAAGAAACGAGCGCCTCGAGATGGCGGCCGCCATTGCACCAGAAAACCTCATCATGGTTGAGACAGATTGTCCTTATCTTTCCCCTGTCCCCTTAAGGGGCAAGAGAAACGAGCCATCCTATATCAGGCATACTCTAATAAGACTGGCAAATATAAGGAAATGTTCAGTGGAGAAGATGGCTGAAATTACAACGGCAAACGCAAGGAAATTTTTTTCTATTACGAACCCTTGATCGTTATCTTTATCTGACTGGCAGAAATCATTACCCACCTGGCATCAAATGCCTGAGCCATGAATTGTACTGGCACAAATGTTTTCCCACCAACAATAACTGGCGGGTCCTTCATCAGGATCGGGATTTTTCCACCACCACGGCGGTATTCGATAAAGGCTGTCTTGCTTCCAATGGTAACGTAAACTGTTATTCCGCGACGGTTATAAATTATGGTCACTGTCTTTGTTGGCTGGTCCCATACGACCTGGCATTCAAAAGACTCGGCAACAAACCTTAATGGCACCATTATCGTGCCACTTCGGAGTTTGTACGGCTTGGCATCAATCTTTTTGAAAGAGCCGTTGACAAGAGCATTTGTAGAACCAACTGTCAAAACAATAATCGTGTCCTGGACTGGCACAATATTGAGGTCGACAGTTATTGAAACCGAACCACCATTGGATATGACCTTAATGATCGCCGAGTATCTACCAGGAGAAAGACCCTGGGTATTTATCATCATCTGGATCGTGCGGGATTTTCCACTCTGGAGGGTCAATTTGTCTTGGCTTACCGTTATCCATGACCTTGATGACGATATTTCAATATTCAGTTCACCACCACCCACATTTTCAACCCAAAGGTCGTCATTGCTGTCAATCTTTGAGTTGGGCGTTACGTTTTGGTAGGAAAAACTGGACTTTGAAACTGAAAGCGTTGGAGGGTCTTCACCATGTTCTAGCGAATAGACATTTCCGTCATCCCCACCGAAGAAAAGCTTGCCATAGGCTATTGCAGGCGATGACCTTATTGCTGTGCTGGTTCTCTTGACTGACAGCTGGGCGCCATTTGAAAGACTGAAAACATAAACTTTGCCATCAAGGGAAGTGACATAGACATAATCCTTGCCAATAGATGGCGTTGAGATAGATTCTTTTGTTGTCAGAGTGTCCCAGACAAGTTTGCCGTTTTCATCCAGACAAATGATTTTTCTTGCCGAGGCAATTACGATCCTGTTGTTGGCAGAAATGGCTGGTGAGCCATCTATCTTGCCTCCGGCATCATAAGTCCAGATTACGGAACCCGAAGAAGCCGAGATTGCATATATTTTTCCAGTTTCTGAGCAAACAATTATTTTTGCTGTATTAACACTTGAGCCAGTTGATGCAGGTGAGCTTGAAACAGGCCCATCAAGCTTTGTCACCCATTTCAGTTCTGGAGTGTCCTGCGTTCTAACACCTTTGTCAGAAGCAGGGATCTTCAACTCAACACAATAGAAACTCCTCGAATTTGACCCAAAATACACATTGTTTCCAAGAAGGACGGGGCTGCTTTCAATCTGGTCCCCGGTGCTTGATGGTTCAGGCATTCTCCACCTTATTTGCGGATCCCTGCCTTCAATGTCAAACCCGTAAAGCCAGCCATTGCTTGCGCCAACAATAATGACCTTGTGAAGCTTTGACACCAAAGGAGATGTTGTAATGTTTGCCCTGTGACCTGGGCCAGAAAGATCAACTCTAAAAAGGAACTTGCCTGAATCAGCATTTAGAACAACAAGCATCTGGCCATAGGGGAGATAGACCCTGTTGTCAAAAACTGTTACTGGGGTTGTGAGCCTTGCTCTTTGAAAATCTATTGCACCATTTGGCCATGGTCTTTTGCCATCATCATCAACATAATCTTTGACGGAATTGTTGGGGAATTCCCAATTTTTGGTGCCATCATTGGCATCGATACAGTAGACATAGCCATTTTCAGTGCAATCATAAACCGAGTTTTTTGTTGTAACTGGCGAGCAGGATATAGAGGAACCAGAATTAAATTTCCAGCTTACCTTTTGGACTTCCGGTTCGACATAGACTTGAGTATAAGAACTTCTAAGGTAGCCACCCTTGAAAGTAAACCATTCATTGGAAGCTGCGCTGGCACTGGAGCCAGCAATTATGCAAGCAAGAACAAAAAGGAGGGATAAGAATCTAAAACGGCTGTGTCCAACCATTTGTTATTCCCACCTCCTCAAGGCAATCAAGTGCCTCTTCATATTCATCTTCTGTTATGTTTCTATTCAAACCCGGCTCTGAAAGTGCTCTGTGGGCAGGAAAATATTGGCTCATCAGCGAGAGATGGACATTTGGAATATTTTTTGCAATCCAGCCCAAAACTCCTTCTGTTCCAGCCCTTCCTTCCGGAAGAACCAGATGTCTTATTATGAGGCCCTTCTTGGCAATCCCGTTTTCATCCATTACCAGATTACCAACCTGCCTGTACATCTCAACCAAAGCTGCCCTATTATTCTCAACATATTTTACCACACCAGAATTTCTTATTGCTTCACCATCTGAATCATATTTTGCATCTGGAAGATAAATGTCAACAAACCCTTCCAAAAATTTTAACACTTCAACTGATTCAAAACCAGAACAATTATAAACAATTGGAATAGAAAGTCCACCCGCTTTAGCAATCTCAATTGCTTCTGCAATTTGTGGAGCATAATGGGTTGGGGTCACAAGGTTCACATTATGGCAACCCCTTGCTTGCTGTTCTAGCATAATTTCGGCAAGCTTTTCAACTGTTACTTCATAACCATTGTGTAATTGAGAGATTGGATAATTCTGGCAAAACTTGCACGACATTGTGCAATATGTAAAAAAAATTGTGCCTGAACCATTTTTTCCAGAAATTGGCGGCTCTTCTCCTGGGTGGGGACCGGTTGAGGATATTTTCACAGTCATGGGCGCACGGCAATATCCCACTTCACCTTTATCTCTCATTGCTCCACATTTTCTGGGGCAAAGGTTGCATGGTGAGGCAAGTCTGTAGAGCTTTGAAATTTTCTCGCTTCTTTGCAATGCTTGAATCATGGCCCTTCGAACGAGGGATTTTAACATCATATCCATGTCAAAACAAGTCCCTTGGCAAAAGGAACTCTTTTGAACCGAAAAACATCAAAAATTGTATCTTCAAGTAAATAGAGGAGGTAAAATGAAGAAAGTTTCAATAGTATTTCTTGTCTTTCTTCTTGCGATGCCGGTGACTCTTGTACAAGCAGCCAGCAACATTGCCGACAGAACGGACAAAATATTGCAGCCAGTCTCAACGCTCATAGTATCTACCACGCCAAACATCCTTACTGCTGGTGTTGTTCCCGAGCTTGTTGACACGGCAACACCATTCACAATAAAAGTTACCGATTCGTCAGGAACACCGATTGACTTGACACAAGGTGGATCTATTGAAAATAAAAATGTATGGAACAATCTTTTCAAAGATCCGCACCCCGAGACGCTGGACCAGTACTATTGGGTAAGGCTTGATCTCCACAATGATGATGGCACAGATATAAACAACAGGGCACTCTTTGGCATTCAACCAATCGAGATTGACTTCTCAATGGCAAGGGATGGAATCTACGTCTTCAAAGGTTTCTGCGCAAATGATGTCGGAGAATTCAAAATCCAGGTATTTACACCCGACAGGAAATTCACCGGCATCACAACCGTCAAAGTCCGAGCTCCACTCATTGATTATGCCATATTCAACATTGAAGATCCCGAAAAAAGGGTCTTTCACACACCAGGCGATCCTGATTTTGTAATGACAGCCGCAGACAACAGGATTTATGGCGTCACAGCCACAGTCCAGACTTCAGACGGCAAACTGATCAGGGGTAACTCAAAGGGTGTCCAGACATGCAGCAGCTATACTGCCTCAAGGCTGACTGTTGGCACAACAATGCTTGCAAATTTCTATTACAGCAAGCCACATATCGTGCTTGAGAGAGATCCACTCACCGGCAAAAACCTTGAATACATCGTTGATATGGGTGACAGATATTACATAAATCTTGGCATTGACTACAACAATAGCGGCTCTCTGGAAGAAACCAACAGGGAGATTTACGATATAGCAGGATTTAGAGTAAGAAACTGGAACACATCCACTAGAAGGTTTGAAGAAACAACGTACAAAACCTTCTACAACACAACGTGTACAAAATGGGACGACGGCACTTATGCAACCGGCTATCTCTTTGACTACACCGACCAGACAACCGGATGGGGAATGGGGTGTATCTATAATTCTCCATACGCCGGCTGCTATCTGTTCGCTGACATAAATGAGGATGGAAAGCTGGATTACAGGGACTCCCTGGAGCTCGATTTTGGCGGAAAAACAATGTTCTACATCTTTGCCAATGATGTCTGCGGGATAACCTGCCTCGTTGGAGCAAACCACTATGGACAATCCGATTTTGCTGGCAGGGGACCGGTAAATGAAACAGATCCACAGGATGTCAGAAAAAGATACAGACCAGATGGTACTTTCATGCTCGACATGGATGGGTGGGTGGCATTCAACCTGGCATCCGGCAGACAATCGACCTCTCAGATCAATGCAACTGTTTCAGTTTCTCCGGAAAAACTCGAAGTTGGCAAACCAGCCCACATCGAAGTCACTGTCACGACAAAAAATGACAGTAAACCAATCGACAGGGCAAGGGTCCAGGTCATGGGCGGAGGCATCCTTGAGACTCAATATACAAACGAACTTGGAAAAGCAAATTTTGATATTACACCAGACAAACCCGGCAAATTGACAATCAATATCGCAGCAGGAAACTTCGGTTCCTTCTCGCAAGACATACAGGTAAAAAGGGACGAAACTCCACCAGAACTCAAAATTGACGAGATACCTCTGCTTGTTAAAGATCCAAATGTCAAAATCACAGGGCAAACTGAACCAGGCGCAAAAGTGAAGGTTGCAGGAACAGATGCAACGGTAAGTCAAGATGGCAAATTTGTTGCCGAAATACTGCTTGGGGAAGGCGATAACGCCATAACAATAGTGGCAACCGACCTAAATGACAATTCGACACGCAAAACAATAACCGTTACGCTGGACACAGTCCCACCTGAAATGCAGATTGAGGCTCTAGACCCAAAAATAATTGAAGCCAAAACGATAAAAATAAAAGGAAAAGTTAACGAGCCGTCCATCATCTTGATTGGTGATAAAAACCAGAATACCTCTGCAGGATTTGAATTCGAGCTTGAGTGCACATACGGCAAAAACACTGTCACAATTGAAGCGGTGGACAAAGCCGGCAACAAGGTTTCACAGACATTCGAATTTGAAAACTTCAGAAGAACAACTGTTGTGCTTCAAGTTGGTTCAAATTCAATGCTTGTCAATGGATCAACAAAACCAATCCCTGTGCCCCCCTTCATTGAGCGAGGAACAACAATGGTACCCATCAGGGTCATCTCAGAAGCTCTAGGGGCTACAGTCCAGTACGATCAGGCATCAAAAAGCATAGAGATTGTTCTTGGCGAAAAACAGATAATTATGCAAATTGGCACGAGGGTGATGGTTGTCAATGGCGTAAAGAAATCACTTACTGTCGCTCCGCTTATAAAGAACAACTCTACATTCGTACCTTTCAGGGCAATCGCCGAAGCCTTTGAGTGTGACGTAAAATGGGCCTCCGAGACAAAAGAAATAACGATAGTGAGGCTCTGGTACTAAAAACCAGTTCAAACCAATTAAAAGGCCCCAGGGGAAATCCCTGGGGCCTTTTTTGTTTGGGTGTGATTGACTAATAAAGCATAACCGCTATTATTTTGTTGAAATGCCCCAACCAAATATTGGCTATATTAGAAACATTCTGAACCAGATGGCCGCAAGCAACCCTGATATTTTGGGGTGCGCACTGGTTTCTGAAGATGGTCTTCCGATATTCTCCGTAATACCTGGCGAGATCGAAGAGGATTCGATGTCGGCCATGTCTGCCACTCTTTATGCACTTGGCGAAAGGGTCATCAGCGATCTTACAAGCGGAAACCTCGAACAGGTCTATGTAAAAGGCGACCAGGGTTATGTCGTAATTTCATCAGTTGGGCAAATCGGCACATTGGCTGTTATCGCAAAACCAACAGCAAAACTGGGTTACGTATTGATGGTACTCAGACAGGTTATCTCCGACCTGACATCATCCCACTGACCAGTCTCTGATATATCTAAAATCCTGATCTATGGTTCTTCCAGTTACTTTGCATACAGGCGGCAAAACTCTCTTAAATTGAGACTTGCGCATTTTCAATTCGATTGCTTCAACCTCTGACAAACTAAAACCACGCTGTGCAATTTTTTCCTTTGGGAGTCTCTGGTCAACCAGCATGTCAAGTATCTGGTCAAGCCTCTCGTATGTATTGCCTATTTCGCCCTCATCGGTCTGTCCTGGCCACAAATCTGCAGAAGGGGCCTTTTCTATTATCACATCAGGCACACCAATGTACTTTGCCAGTGCTCTCACCTGGGTCTTGTAGATGTCGCCTATGGGGTAGCAACCTGCGGCCATGTCGCCATACCATGTTGAATAGCCCAGGAGCATTTCTGTCTTGTTGGAAGTCCCTAAAACAATACTCTTGCTGGCCATTGACTGGTCAAATATCACACACATCCTCAGCCTTGCCAGAAGATTGCCAAGCCTGAACCTGTCAATTTCTTCATGATAGCCATCAACCATATTGGAAATATCAATGATTTTGGTTTTTACACCAAATTTCTCCGCAACCAGTTTGGCATGCTCTATCGAATCCTTGCTTGACTGCCTGAACGGGAGGAGAAGCCCCAGAACATTATCTGGTCCAAGGGCTTTAGAGACAATTCCAGCCACAAGGGCCGAGTCAAGACCACCGGAGAGCCCCAGAACAGCACCCTTCATTGAAGCACCGCTTACACAGGAGCAAATGAATCCCTCGATTAGTTTTTGCGCCCTCTCAAGATCGATTTCAAGCATTTTTCTCAATCCTTTCCATTTCATCAAGGACTGTTCCAAAATCGCTTTCCCTGTAAAGGCTCATGTTGTATCTTGCCTTCGCAAGAACCGATGAGTCAATGTCAACAATCTGGACATGCTCTACAAGTTCTGGCAAAATCGCCAGTTCATGGCCATCTGGGCCAAAAACAACGGAGTTGCCAAAAAATGCCACGCCATCTTCGTATCCAACTTTGTTTGTGCTCGCCAGAAAAACCTGGTTAGTAAAAGCAATGTTGCCTGTTGTTCTTTCAAAAAACTTCTTTACCGAGAAACCATTTTTCCCAAGGACCCTCGCTGGTATCGCCGAACATGCAATTATCATCTCGGCACCATCCCTGGAGAGCACATAGGCTTCCTCCGGGTGCCAGAGGTCACGGCAAATCATTATTCCCAGTCTGCCAAATGGCGTGTCAAAAGCCCTTATAGTGTTACCTTTCCCAAAATACCTTGCCTCTTCAAACAGGCCATGTGTTGGCAAGTGGATTTTTCTGTATATCTGGGCAATTTCACCCCCGATATAGAGGCAACCGCTAATTCTTACCACATGGTCCGGACACATCTCCGGGAAACTGCAGAAAATGGCAATCTCTTTTGAAGCCTCAATGATCGGGCGCATTTCATTACCATCGGGTCTAACAGCAAGATTATATGAAAGATCCCTTAAACTGTAGCCTGAAAGCCCCAGCTCGGGAAAAAGTACCATATTGGCGCCACTATTACATGATTCTTTTGCAACTCTGGCATGCTTTCCTATGTTGTATGCAAGATCGCCAAATTTTGATTCGATTTGGGCTATTGCCAGTCTAAAGTCCTTCATTCAAAAAACCCGTCCTTTTTAGTACGTATGCGAGTGGAACACCAAGAACACCAAGAGCTACCGCCTCGCCAAGCATTATCTGCCCTGCAACAACCATATACGCCCCGATTTTAAAATTGGTGAACGTGGCTGTAAACCCCTGCAACCCCTGCGGGATTCCAATATCAAAAAATCCTTGCAAAACAGACACATAGAGTCCAACCACAAGCCCATTGATGACAATCGGAGGGATGGCACCCAGCCATATTTTTTTTGTTCTGGACAGCAAGAACGTGAGTGTTGCTGCCAGAAGCGTGGCAAAGGTACCGAGTGTCCAGTCTATGACACCAAATGGAGACCAGAGCAGGTTGGAGATAAAACACCCGACCGCAAGCCCGGCAATGGCCTCTGGCCAGAAAAATGGCAGTATAGTGAGTGCTTCGGCAAGTCTTACCTGTATGGCGCCAAAAGAAAACACGGCAAAGGGGCCGGTCAAAACAACGTATGCGGCGGCAATGGCCGATCCTCTGACGATCTTTTTAAGTGCATTGTTTTTCATTGCTCACCCTTCCAGAGTTTGTATAGTCCATAAATAACAAGCGACTTTGCATCCTCAATCTGCCCTTCAGCAAGCATCCTCTCGAATTCTGGCATCGACACTTCTATTGGGTGCACATCTTCATCCTCATCAGGATTGGGTGTCCCTTTTCTGAGGTCTCTGGCCAAAAAATAATGTGATCTTTCGGTGCTTATGCCAGGTGTGACAAAAGCCTTGCCAAGACTGATCATGTTGCCAGCCTCATAGCCAGTTTCTTCTTCAAGTTCGCGAAAAGCTGCCTCGACAGGGATTTCGCCTTCCTCGATCTTCCCGGCGACAACTTCAATCAAATTGCTCCGGACAGGGGCCCTGAATTGCTCAACCAGAATGACCTTCCCATCATGGGTTATTGGAAGAACAACGACAACCTCAAATTTTGTCCTGATAAATTCCCTTATGTACTCTTTCTCATCCTGGTATTTTTCTCTTTGGACAGAAAACAGAATGCCATCAAACAGGTTTTCTTCCGAGATTTTTTTTGGCATTATATTTGAAGGACCGTTGGGAGTATCATTGGCCTTCTCCTTGTAGTTTCCAGCAAGACGTCAGACAATTTCTCTCTTATCTGCCTTTTCAGCTCACTTGTTGATGAGCTTTCACTCTTCCAGTTTTTTACTATGTTAATGACAGCCTGTTTTACAACTTCGATTGTTTCTGCCGATTCTTTCATATAGATGAAGCCCTGGCTGGTTATATCAGGCCCTGCCAAAATCTCCCTGGTGTCCTTTGAAACTGCAACAGATATTGTCATAAAACCATCCCTTGCAAGTTTCGATCTCTCCTTGAGAACAACGGTGCCAATATCTCCAACAGAACTGCCATCGATATAGACAGCCCCGGCTGGCACTTTCTTTACTATTTTCCCTACCTTTTCCGAAAGCTGTATCTGGTCACCGTTATCGCAAATAAAGATGTTCTCTTTATTGATTCCGATGTTCTCTGCAATCTTTGCATGGAACCAGAGCTGTTTGTATTCGCCATGGAGCGGAATGAAATACTTTGGTCTGGCAAGCGCCAGGACTATCTTCATTTCTTCCTGTGACGCATGGCCGGAAACATGTACCCCGTCAACATTGCGATAGTAGACATTTGCACCCAGTTTCAGCAACCCGGAAACAGTCCTTGAGACAAGGCTCTCATTGCCAGGAATCGGGTCAGCAGAAATGAGGACAGTGTCGGTTTTCTGAATGTGTATCTTTGGATGGGTGGCATTGGCAATTTTGGTCATACCAGACATTGGCTCACCCTGCGTTCCAGTTGTAACAATGGCAACTTTGTCCGGAGGCATTTTGTTGGCCTGTTCCGGAGTAATTACCATGCTGTCCTGCATGTTGAAATAGCCGAGCCTCTGCGCGACTTTGATCGTATCAACAATACTCTTTCCATCTATAATGAGCTTGCGTCCAAATTTTGCTGTCGTGTCAACTATCTGCTGGAGCCTGTGAATGTTTGTGGCAAAAGTGGCCACAACAATCCTGCCAGGGGCAAACTTGTACAGTTGTTCAAAGGTCCTGCCAACTGTTGATTCTGAAGCGGTGTAGCCCGGCTCGTCAGCATTTGTCGAGTCAGCCATAAGACACAGTATGCCCTTCAGCCCAAGGTCTCCAAATCTCTGAAGGTCCATGGGGTTTCCATCAATCGGGTTGAGGTCGATTTTGAAATCGCCAGTGTGCAGGACGATTCCAGCCGGGAAATGGAGCGCGATTGCCGCACCATCCGGTATGGAGTGGTTGACCCTTATGAACTCCGTTCTGACACCGGCAATAAAGTAATGCTTTCCAAACTGCACTGTCCTGAAGTCTACAGGCCTAACCGAGCCTGGGAGTACCTCATCGGCAAGTCCGATTGTCAATTCGGTCCCGTAAACAGGCACCTTGACCTTTTCAAGAACATATCTGAGGCCACCGATGTGATCGGCATGGCCATGGGTCAGGAGGACGGCTCGTATTTTTTTGGAAATCGTGTCCAGATATGAAAGATCTGGAATAACTTTGTCAATTCCGGGGAGATCGGCATCCGGGAATTTGAAACCAGCATCAATTATGACAGCATTGTTTTCCCACTCGATAACGGTCAGGTTTTTACCAATCTCGCCAAGACCGCCAAGCGGCGTTATCAAGACAGAATGTGGTTCGTTTCTGGACATTATCTTGTTATTGTTTGATCCAGGATGAGCCTTAGCTCCCTGAAGTCTTTTTTCATTGCTTCCAGTAGTTCCGGGTCTCTTTTGTGGAGGTACGCCGCCGGATGGTACATTGGGAGGAACCTGAGCCCCTCCTTTAACTGGAGCTTTCCGTGTGTCACGCCTATGGATGCTTGTTTTGACAACATTGTTTGGGTTGCTGGCGCCCCGAGCGTGATTATTATTTTCGGCATTATGACCGCTATCTGGGCCATTAGGTATGGTTTGCATGATTCTATTTCGTCCTGTTGTGGCGTCCTGTTTTGAGGAGGCCTGCATTTTACTATATTTGTTATAAAAACTTCGGACCTTTTAAGTCCTATCATCAAAAGGAGTTTGTCCAGGAGCTGCCCTGCAGCCCCGACAAACGGTTCACCCTTCTCATCTTCATTTGCACCAGGGCCCTCACCAATGAACATTATTGATGCATCATAGTCTCCTATGCCTGGTACCGGATTTTTTCTCATTACGCCAAGACTGCACTTACGGCAGGCGGAAACCTGTCTGGTGACCTCATTCAAGATCACTTCGGCGTCAGTCACTCACAAACCCCTTCTGGTTGCAAATGCCTTTTCCTACAAGTGAAATGGCGTAATCTTCTGGTATGTTGTGCTTTATGTAGTTGTTGAAATTTTTTATCCCTAGGGAATCTATTCTATTCAGCGTTTCCTCAAGTGATGGCACCTGTCCAAGAAGCAGTCCGAATTTCCCACTGCGATCCATTCTTGCCATGTTGCTTTCAAGGGACAGGGTTGTTGAACCCTTTATCATCCTCTTTGCTCTTTCAAGCTCTTCTTCAGTCACGCCATGGTTGCGGAGGTTGTCCAGTTCGTAAAGCAGGATATCACGGCTTTTTTGGTAATTTTCCTTTGGAACAGCACCATAAACACCCAGGAGCCCGGCAGATTTCGAGAAAGAAGACATCATGGAAATATTGTAGACCAGACCTTCTTTTTCTCTGAGTCTCTGAAAAAGCCTTGAACTAATTGAACCAGCAATAATGACAGAGCTGACAAGTGCTTCGGCCATTTCTGCATCACAAAGTGTTGGCCCAGGCCATACATAAGTAAAATAGACCTGCTCGGAGTCTCTGTCCATGCAGAGTTTGTTTGGTTTGAATTCTGGACGGTCCTCAACATATGAGGTTTTCCCATTGAGTGGTTCGTGCGGGATTCCAAGCTTCTCAAGTTTGACTGACAGCTGCTCGTAGGTTATTCCACCACATGCGGACAAAACAGTATTTTCAGGCTTGTAATGATCTTTGTGGTATTTCCTGACATTATTCGGAGAGACTTCCTTTATTACTTCCGGAAAACCAAGGACTGACCTCGCAAGTGGATGTGTTCCCCAAGCCGCCTGAAACGCCCTGACAGAGGCAATCTCGTCAGGGGCGTCCATAAATTCGGCTATCTCTGAGAGAACAACCCCCCTCTCCAGATTGATTGAATCATCCTGAAGTGAAGGATTGTAGGTAATATCAAACAAGAGGTCCAGCGCAAGGTCGACATCATCCACAAGAACCTTGGCATAAAAACTTGTCAGTTCAACCGAGGTATAGGCGTTCAACTCTCCGCCAGTACCATCAATTTCGATTGCTATGTCACCGGCACTTCTTTTTGGCGTCCCTTTGAAAACAAGGTGTTCAAGGAAGTGCGAGAGGCCCTGCTGGTCCTCTGACTCGGTATAGGCACCTACCGGCATGAACAGACCGAGTGCTACCGAGCCAAAATCCGGCATGGTGTCTACTACTAGCTTCACTTTCTCCTGTCCTTGCCGTGCCTCTTGCCATGGTGATCGTTGTTTTCATGGCCATGATCTTCATCGCCATCAATGGCTGGTGGGATCGTTCCTGAATCGGTTTCCAGGAGACCTTTGCGAGTGAGGGAGATTCTGCCAGTTTCATCAATCTTTTTGACTTTGACCATGACTTCCTGGCCAATCTTGAGTTCGTCTTCGACCTTTGCGACCCTGTAATTGGCTATTTCAGAGATGTGGAGGAGACCTTCTTTGCCACCTTTGCCGATATCGACAAAAGCGCCAAAGTCCCTTATTCCGGTTACTCTGCCAAGATAGATCTTTCCGACAGTGACATCTTCGGTTATCTCGGAGATGATTCCCTTTGCCTTCATGCCGGCCTCTTCATTCGGGGCAGTTATAAAGACTCTTCCATCCTGCTCGATATCAATCTTGCAGCCTGTGTCTTCGATGATTTTCTTTATGACTTTGCCACCTGGTCCAATTACCTCACGGATCTTCTCTGTGTCTATGGCCATTGTGTAGACCCTTGGAGCATTTGGTGAAAGCTCCGGCCTTGGTTCTGGCAAGCATTGTTTCATGAGACCAAGTATGAACATCCTTGCTTCCCTGGCCTGTGCCAGAGCTCGTCTGATGATGTTCATGTCAATTCCCTTGATTTTGATGTCCATCTGGAGGCCAGTTATGCCTTCAGTTGTTCCGGCAACCTTGAAATCCATGTCACCAAGGGCGTCTTCCACACCTTGGATATCGGTGAGGATTGCGATCTTGTCGTTGCTTGTGATGAGTCCCATCGCTATTCCGGCAACAGGTGCCTTTAACGGCACACCTGCGTCCATGAGCGAAAGGGAGCTGCAACAAACAGAGGCCATCGATGAAGAGCCGTTACTTTCAAGTACTTCAGAGAAGACTTGAATGGTATAGGGGAATTCTTCTTCAGTTGGAACAAGCGGCACCAGCGATCTCTCTGCAAGATTGCCATGTCCGATATCTCTTCTTGATGGGCCCCTCAGCGGTCTTACTTCGCCAACAGAGAATGGTGGGAAGTTGTAGTAATGCATGTAATGCTTGATCTCTTCCTCATAAAGCCCCTCAACCAGCTGGCCTTCGTCCTTGGCGCCAAGAGTTGTTACTGATAAAACCTGGGTTTGACCCCTGAGGAAAATCGCTGACCCATGAGTCATTGGGAGTGTGCCAACCTCCATGGAGATTGGTCTGATTTCGTTGGTTTTTCTGCCGTCAGGGCGTTTTCCCTGAATGACTATCCTGTCCCTGACAAAAGATTTCAGCTCTTTTTCGAATATAAGGCCAAAATTTGACGTTTTTTCAGGTAGCTTCTCCTGCACCAGGGCTTTTATCTCGTTCTCAAATTCACCGGATGCACTTTCACGCTGTGCCTTGTCCGGGTTGAAGAGTTTTTCGTCGCCTTTTTTGAAGAGCTCTTCATGAACAAGCTGCAAGACTTCTGGATCGATCTCTGGCGGAGGAACAACAATCTTCGGCTTCCCAATCTCTTTTTGAAGTTCCATTTGCAGGGCAATAATGTCTGCAAAGGATGCCTGCGCAAGCTCCATAGCTTTTGCGACCGTCTCTTCGTCCACCTGGGTTGCACCACCCTCGACCATCATTATTGCATCATTTGTTCCAGCAACCACCAGATCAAGGGTCGATTTCTGGAGCATCGTGACAGTCGGGTTTACAACAAGCTCTCCATCAATGAGTCCAATCCTCACTGCTGCGAGTGGCCCTTCAAACGGGGCGTCAGAAATGGTGAGGGCGCAAGAAGCACCAATTATCCCAAGGAAATCCGGGATGTTCTCGCCGTCTGACGAAAGCGTGGAAACAACGATCTGGACGTCCCTGCGGAAATGCTTTGGAAACAACGGCCTGAGAGGCCTGTCAATAAGCCTTGATCTCAATATTTCCTGATCAGACGGCCTTCCACCCCTCTTGAAAAACCCGCCTGGGATTTTTCCTGCCGCATACATTTTGTCGAAATAATCGACAACCAGCGGGAAGAAATCTATGTCGGGTCTTTCTTTTTCGGCCACAACGGCAGTTGCAAGAACAACCGTTCCGCCGAGTTGCACCATAACAGAACCACCGGCCTGCTGAGCAACTTTGCCGGTGGTGACTGTTATTTCCTGCCCCGCTATTTTAGCATGGGCAACATAAACGTCTCTATTTAGCTCTGTCTTTTTGTCTATTTTCATTACTTACGCAGTCCGAGGGCACTGATGAGCTTTAGATATCTGTTTTCTTCTATCGAACGAAGATAGCCAAGCATCCTGTGTCTCTCACCAACCATCCTCAAAAGTCCTCTCCTTGATGTAAAATCGTGCGTGTGGGCAAGCAGGTGAGCTGAAAGTTCGTTGATCCTCTGGGTCAAGAGTGCGACCTGGACTTCTGGTGAACCTGTATCACCCTCGTGGGTGGCAAATTTCTCAATGATCTGCCGCTTTTTGTCTTTGTCTAACATTATACTTTCTCCTTTCCTGTGGCCACGGTGTCGTCGCAGAATACGTCCATCCTAGCCAAGGTTAGGCCAATATAACACGAAAACTTACCGATTCAAGGACTGGTCTTGAACCTTTATAAAACAAACGGCTATAATTCTAACTTATGATTAAAACCAAAAACAAACCGCAAGCCGTAATCTTCGACTTCTGGAATACACTCGTTTATGACTTGCCGGATGTTGAGGAAAAAAGGGGCAAATACAGGATTGAAAAGATCCATGAAATACTAGTCAGGCATGATATTAGAGTTTCAATATCCGACGTTTCCTTTGCGTATGAAGCTGCAGGTAAAATGATTGGCGAGCTTGCAAAAAACAACAGGGCATTGACCATCAGGGAACAGATCAGACTTATGGCAGAAACGATAAGATTCATACCAGACAGGGAGCTCATTGAAAAACTTGAGGATGCCTACAACAGGGCAAACCTCCTCTTTTTGAGCCCACTTGTTCCAGGCGCTGAAGAAATGATCGAATCACTCTTCAGAAAATACAAGCTTGGTCTCATATCCAATACAGAACGCTCTTCCGGAAAACATCTCACAATGGCCTATCACAATTTGATGAAAAGATTTAGCGTGACATATTTCTCCGATGAAAGAAAGCTGAGAAAACCACACCCTGAAACCTATCTCACCACTGCCGCAGAACTTGCTGTTGACCCAATTGATTGTGTTATGGTTGGCGATGATGAAGAAAAAGATTGCACCCCTGCTGTTGTTTGCGGCATGAGGGCAATACTGTTTGCGGATCCAAAAAGGGGAATCAAGTCTGACTTCTCACCACAGGCTTCAACACTCTCCCAACTGGCCCAAATCCTGGAAAAAATGTAATGGCAAAAATACTTGTCGGAATGTCTGGAGGCACAGACTCTACGGCCGCAGTCCTTGTTTTGAGGTCTTATGGGCATGAAGTGTGTGGCGCGTCACTTCCGATCTGTGGCAGAGAAAGCATAGACACAGCCGTAAAAGCTAGCGAACAGATAAGGATAAAACATTATATAATCCCGATTCAGAACCTTTTCAAAACACAAGTCATCGAATATTTCAAAAATTCGATTATCAGAAACGAGACTCCAAACCCATGCGTCATGTGCAACCAGATGGTCAAAATGCACGTCCTGCACAAATTTGCCATGCAAATGGGTTTTGAATACATCGCAACTGGTCACTATGCAAAAAAAATCTCCTACGCAGGGCATATTACCGTTGCAAAGGCTGATTATGAAATTAAGGACCAAAGCTACATGCTTGCCAGGGTCGATGAGGCCATACTTCAAAAATGCCTCTTTCCGCTGGGAACACTCACACGAGCAGAAGCAGAATCCAAAATCAATGGCATTCCCACCACACCTCCCAGCCAGGATGCCTGCTTTATCAATGTCCCAATGAAGGAATGGATAGCCAGGGAAATCGGGATAGGCCAGCCTGGTGAAATTGTGGACACCATGGGGAATGTCATTGGCCAACATTGCGGACTGAATGCTTTTACCCACGGGCAAAGAGAGGGCATCGGCCTTGCCGGTGGTCCATGGTATGTTGTCAGAAAAGATGTAAAAACCAATACACTTGTGGTTGGGCATAAAGAAAATGTGCAAGTCTCAAGATTCAGGGTAATTGATCTAAGACTGATCTCTGATGATAAACCCCAAGTGATGATACGCTACAGATCAAGCCCTGTGGAATGCAAAATCGAGCATGAAAACAATGGCGACATATTTGTGTCTACAAAAACACCGGTTTTTGCACCAACACCAGGTCAATTCGCAGTCTTCTATTCAAGAAATATCCTGATCGGTTCAGCAATAATCACCGATTAAATTAAAAAGGCCCTTCCCAATCGGGAAGGGCCTTTTGATATCCTGTTTTCCTTGTTAGCTCAAATCAATTCATACATTTCAAATTCTACTGGATGGGGTGTTCTTTCAATCCTCAGATGGTCCTGCATCTTGTCTGATATGAATTTTTCAAGCATTCCTTTTGTGAAAACTCCACCATCAAGGAGGAATTGGTGGTCTTTCTGCAATGCTTCCAGCGCTTCCTTGAGTGATGCCGGGATAGAAACCGGTGGCTCCCAGCCCTTGTCCATCTTTTCAAGCGGGCCGAATGTTCCTTCTGGATTGAGGTTTTTCTTGACTCCATCAAGTCCGGCCATGAGGATAGCGGAAAGGGCCAGATATGGGTTGAAAGTTGCATCACCAACACGGTATTCAAAGCGCTTTTCTTCTGGCTGGGTGGCATAGGCTGGTATTCTTACTGCAGCATTTCTGTTTGCCATGCCATAGCAACAGTTGCAAGGCGCCTCATAACCCCTGACAAGCCTCTTGTAAGAGTTTGTGGATGGGTTGGTGATGGCGGTAATTGCCGGTGCATGCGTAAGGATTCCAGCGAGGAACGCGAGTGCCATTTTAGAAAGACTCATGTACCCATTTGGATCGTGGAACACAAGTTCACCATTCTTGCCCTTCATCAGGAAGTGGACATGGAGTCCGTTTCCGGCCTCTCCAAAAATCGGCTTTGGAAGGAAGCTGGCATATGAGCCAAACTCCTGAGCTGTGTTGCGGATTATGTATTTGCCAAGAATAATGCAATCGGCAGCAACCATGCTGTCCATGAGGTTGAATTCCACCTCACACTGGCCCGGGCCACCAACTTCGTGGTGGTGATATTTGACATCATAGCCAAGTGAAGTCAGTCTTCTTACTGCCTCAACTCTGGTCTGATATTGGGTATCATTTGGTGGAACCGAATGGTATCCACCCTTTTTTGGAAGCCTTGTTGCAAAAGAATAATCGTCATCCTGTGACCCCCAATACCCTTCGTCAGAAATAATCTCTGCCGACATTGCTTGTGGATCGGTCCTTACAAGCAGGTCATTGAAGAGATAGAACTCAAGTTCCGGGCCCCATGTGGCTACATCGGCCACACCGAGAGATTGCATGTAAGCGCAAGCCTTTCTCAGGATGCCTCTTGGGTCTGATTCGTATGGCTTTACATCCTGGGCCGCTTCGTAAACATCACACATAAATGTGGCAGTAGGGTCCTCAAGGCAGGGATCAAGCTCGACAAAATCCTTTACAACCGGACGAGCAACGAAATCAGACTTGCCAGTCTCTGCAAAACCAAAATTTGAACCATCAAAACCAAAACCGAACTGTAGCTTCTTTTCGGTGATATTGGTTGTCGGGATTGTCACATGGCGGAGCCTTCCATAAAAATCAACAATCTTGAAGTCAACCATGTCGGCTTCAAGCGCCTTTATCTGCTCGATGATTTTTGTGTACTTATCCATTCTTGACCTCCTGGGCTATTTTGTAACCAATGTCTAGGGCTTTTTGGTTGTTTGTTTTGAATTCAGGTCTGAAATTCTCATGAACGGCACGCTCAAGAGATTCTCTGCCAACTATCTCTGTGAAACCAACGATCAACCCAAGCGAAATGACATTTATCGCAGTCCCTGTTTTCAGCTCTTTTATCAGTTCAGACCACATCGGGATTCCAATTACAAATGGTCCGTCACCGGTTGATTTTTCCTCTGGTATCAACACAGAATCAAAAATTATCAGGCCGTCTTTCTTGACATCGACTCTGTATTTTTCAAGACCTTCTGATGTTAGCGCTAGCAAAACATCTGGATTGACAAGTTTCGGGAAATATATATCGCCTTCTCTGATGACTGTTTCAGATTTTGTCGAGCCGCCTCTTGCCTCGGCACCATAAACCTGTGACTGGAGAACATTGTGTCCTTCATATACACCAGCCTTGGCAAGAATGACTGATGCTGTTACAAGCCCGTGTCCGCCAGAGCCAGTGAACCTTATTGATTCGGCTTTTTTCCCTCCAAAAATTTTATGACTTACACTCTTCCAGGAAAAATCACTCATGGTGGACCGCCTTTCTTGTAGAAAGTATGCAAGCCCTGTAGTGGTCAAGGAATGTTGGTTTCTCAACGTCTTGTATTACACCTCTTGCGAATTTCCCAACTCTATCACCCGGTTCCAGCAAATCATATTTTTCTTTTGGCACAAGAATTGAGGCCTGGGTTTTGATCAAATCGATTGGTTTGCCAAGGCGATTGTTTCTGCCATAGTTGGTTGGGCACTGGGTGAAGATGTCGATTGCCGCAAAACCGTTTTTGGCAAGGGCCAGCTTCATGAGTTTTACCAGTTCATTAAAATAGAGCGTTCCGGTCCTCGCAACAAATGGTGCACCAGCCCCGACAAGAAGGTCCGTGATGCTGAAAGGTTCCTCCACATGCCCGCATGGCGAAGTGGTTGTAAAAGAGCCAAGCGGTGTTGTTGGACTGTATTGCCCGCCGGTCATTCCGTAGGTGTAGTTGTTGACGATAAAGAGCGTAAGGTCCATGTTGCGCCTTGCGGCATGGATAAGATGGTTTCCACCTATAGATGAGGCATCTCCGTCACCACTCACAATGATCACCTTGAGGTTCGGATTGGCAAGCTTGGCACCAACAGCAAAGGCCACCGGCCTCCCATGCAATGTGTGCAGTGAATCAAAGATTGTGTATGTGGCAATCCTTGATGAGCACCCTATGCCACCAACAATCAGTATCTGTGTTGGGTCCCAGCCAAGCTCATCTATGGCCTGGGCCATTGCATGCATTACTTCGCCATTTCCACAACCAGGACAAAAAACATGTGGCAGCTTGTCCTGTTTGAAATATTTCAGGATTTGTTCCCTCATGCCTGCTCAGCCACCTTTCTAAGCTGGTCTGGCGTTATCAGTTCGCCGTCCCATCTGTTGACGGAAACAATTTTCTTTGTGTCTCCAAAAAGCCTCTGGATCTCCTTGACCATCTGGCCCATATTCAGCTCCGGGACAACAATAACTTTGGCTTTTTTCAATTTTTCCTTGACGAGCTTGTCGTGGAAAGGCCATATTGTAACAAGCCTCAAAAAGCCCCATTTTGGGTTCTTTGAATCATTTAGCACCTGGAGAACGGTCCTGTGGGAGGCACCATAGGAAACAAAAACGAGTTCTGAGTTTTCGAGGTTGTATTCCTCTGTTTCATAGAATTCATCAATATATTTTTCGACCTTATCCACCAATCTTTTGTTGAACCTCTCCGCAACTTCGGCGGATGTGTTCTGGAAACCGGACTCATCATGGTAGAGTGCCGTAACAACTGTCCTGAAACCAGTCCCAAACTTGGCCTGGTGAGGTACAAGTCTTTCATCTGGCTGGAAAGTTTTGTAATTTCTTGGATCTTTTGGTTCTATGCGTGGTTCAATGTAGAGTTTTTCATCAACATCAATCTGGACCCTCTCCCTCATGTGAGCGATGGTTTCATCGGTCAGGAAAATGACTGGCGTTCTGAATCTTTCCGAAAGATTGACTGCTTTGACCATGAGGTAATAGGATTCCTTGACCGATGCCGGGCAGAGGGCAATTATTGGATGATCACCATGTGTACCCCATTTTGCCTGCATCACATCGGCCTGGGTCGGCTTGGTGGGAAGGCCTGTTGACGGGCCACCTCTCATTACATCAACAATTACAAGGGGAACTTCCGCCATTATGGCATACCCAAGACCCTCCTGCATGAGTGAGAAGCCCGGGCCAGAAGTGGCCGTTATGGCTTTCGCACCAGCAAGCGAAGCACCAATAAGAGACGCAATCGATGCAATCTCGTCTTCCATCTGGATAAAAATTCCGTCCCTCGATGGCAGGGCATAAGCCATAAATTCGGCTACTTCAGTTGAAGGAGTTATTGGGTATCCGGCAAAATAATTGACCCCGGCCTTCAGGGCACCCTGGGCTACAGCATGAGATCCTTGCCAAAGGTATGATTCAATCGCCATTTTTGGTCACCTCCAGTGCAAAATCGGGGCAAATATTGTAACACTGCAAACACCCGATGCACGGCTCGTCGTTTAGCACAACAACCTGCCCCCTTTCATTCACACCAAAAACCTCCTTTGGGCAAATGAACATGCAAAGCTGGCACGACTTGCACATTTTCCTGAAAAGCTCAACCTTAAATTTTTTCATTTGACACCCTAGATTGCTATCTCGACAAAATCCGAGACCTCTCTATATTTTTGAAGCAAACCTGAAAGAAAGTTCTTTCTGTTTGCTTTTATCTTCTCGTTTTCGGCATTGACCATGACCGTGTCAAAGTATTTCTCTGCAGAATCAGTCAGGCTGCAAAGCAGTTTCAATTTTTCTGTAAAATCATTGCTAGATGCAACAGATTTGAACACATTATTGCAGGAAACCTCAAATTCTCTCTCAACATCATCTTCAAAAAGTGATACGTCATAATTTCCAGTTGGAGCATAATCTCTAAGGATATTGTTGAGCCTTTTTGCAGTTGCAACTATGCCAGCAAATTCCTTTGACTCATATATTGCCTGCATTGCATCGGCCCTGCCAGTGACTTCCTTTAGTCTTTCAATTCCAGGAGAGATTGCCGCCCTGACAACATCATAGCGATATCCTTTTGATCTCAGATAATTTTCCAGTCTTGCCTTTATGAAATCAACAGATTTCTGGACAGCATCATCGCTCTGCTTGAATCCAATCTTGCTGCAAGAAACAAGCAGGTCAGTCAAATTAATGGAGAGTGATCCTTCTACAAGAACTCTTATTATTCCAATAGCAAAACGCCTCACTCCAAATGGATCTGCTGAACCTTTTGGTATATTGCCGGAAGCAGCAATGTTCACTAGCGAATCGGCCTTATCAACAAGCGAAAGGGCTTGTCCAAGGACAGATGATGGCACAGGGTCGTCTTCACCTGCCGGCAGATATTGTTCAGATATTGCCAGAGCTACTTCCTCCTCTTCGCCATCAAGCTGGGCATATAACCCACCAATCCTGCCCTGAAGGTCATCATGCTCATGGACCATCGAGGATGCAAGATCGGCTTTGGCAAGCGAACATGCCTTTTCCAGCTTGTTTTTATCAACACCAAGCTGGACTGTTTTGGCAAGTGCGACGAGCCTTTCCGTTTTGTCGTGAAGCGTGCCAAGACCTTTAAGGAAAGCCACGCCAGAAAGTTTGTCTGCAAAATCGGCCAGCTTTTTCTTTCTGTCTTCAGCAAAAAAGAACCTCGCATCAGAAAGTCTTCCCAACAGAACTTTCAACTCACCTTCAAGGACAGTCTGCGCTATCTGTGCAGGGCCATTGATTACAAATGCAAAATTGTTTGTTATTTTACCGTCTTTTGTAAACGGGATAAACCTGAGGTCTCCCATGAGAACGGTTTTAATTACCAGTTCCGGTGCCGATTCCAGGTAATCAAACGGGAATTCTCCCTGCCAGACCAAAGGCCTTTCGACAATGCTGGCAAGTTCATCAAGAAGGTTCTTGTTCTTCAATGCTTCCATCCCCAATGAAGAAGCAAGTTTTTGTGCTTTTTCAAAAATATGTTCGGAGCGTTCTTCCAGATTGCCCACAACACCCAAAGAGGAGAGTACTTCGGGATATTTTGATGCAGTCGCTATTTCAACTTTTCTTGAACGTTCCGGCCTTGGAGACATGGTGAAATTTGATGATTTGGTGTTGCCAATGGAAACGTCAATTATAACGTCATCAGACATCGCAACGATCCACCGGATTGGCCTGACCCAGGAGATACCGGTTTCATCCCAGCGCATCGAATGCGGGTGCGGGAATGACAGCACCACCTTGGAAAGCGAAGACGAAACGACCTCTTCAATGGTTTTTCCCGGTACTTCTTTTTTGGCAGTTGCATAAATACCACCACCAATCTCCCCAAAAACCACATCTTTTGGTTCAATGCCAACTTTTGCGGCAAACCCCTGAAGAGCTTTTGTCGGATTTCCATCTTTATCAAAGCAGGCGGATTTTGGCGGTCCCTTCTCTTCAACGGTTTTGGACGGGCCAGACTCCTGGACACTGTCAAAAAGTAGCGCGAGTCTTCTTGGGGTAGCAAATGTTTTTGGACTGGAGAAGGAAAGCTCGGCTTCCTTCAAAACCCCACACATTCCCTCCATAAGATAAATAATGGCTGGTTTTACCAGCCTAGAGGGTAATTCTTCGCAACCGATCTCGATTAAAAGGCTACGCATTCCCGACCTCTTGGTATAACATCGCACATTTTCGGGTCAAGTCTCTAATGCGAGCAATAATAAGCGCTCTTTCCGAAACAGACACGGCCCCTCTTGCATCTAGAAGGTTAAATAGATGGGAACACTTGAGAGCATATTCATAAGCAGGCATGTATAGTTGGGCTTCGATGCACCTGTTTGATTCCTTTTCGCATATCCCAAACATGGTCTTCAGCGACTCGACATCGGCCAGTTCAAACCCGTATTTGCAAAGTTCGTATTCGGCTCTCTTTCTGAGATCACCGTATGTGACATTTTCATTCCAGCCAAGCTCAAAACCGTTGTCTTTACGCTCAGAATACATGGCAAGTCTCTCAATTCCGTAGGTAAGCTCCACAGATGGCGGGTTGAGCTCGCAACCACCGGCCTGCTGGAAGTATGTGAACTGGGTTACTTCCTGCCCGTCCATCCAGACTTCCCAACCAACACCGGCGGCACCAAGGGTTGGGGACTCCCAATTGTCCTCAATGAAGCGCATGTCATGCTTTTCATAATCAATCCCAAGAACTTTCAGGCTCTCAAGGTATATGTCCTGCACATCTGCTGGCGGTGGCTTCAGTATTACCTGGAACTGGTGGTGGATGTAAAACCTGTAGGGGCTGTCACCATACCTGCCATCGGCAGGTCTTCTGGAAGGCTGGACATAGGCGACTTTCCATGGCCTTGGCCCAAGAACGCCAAAAAAGCTGTATGGCACCATTGTTCCAGCACCCACTTCCATGTCGAAGGGCTCACCGATGAGGCACCCTTTTTCTTTCCAGTAGCCCTTGAGAGCCAGGATTATAGCTTCAATCGTCATTTAAGCATTCCCTTTATTATGTCCTTTCTGGACAGGATTCCAACAAGCTTGCCGTCTGAAATGACCGGCAACTGTTTTATTTTTGTGGCCGAGAAAATTGCAACGGCCTGTGATAATTCTGCGTCCGGATGAATGGTGATGGGATTTTTTGTCATGAGCACAGTGACATTCATGTTTGAAAGATTCATCGGGTCAAATTCTCTCGAGAACATCTCCGACCTGGAAATGATGTCGCCCTCGGTAAGCATCCCAACCACATGCATGTCCTGATCTACCACAGGAAGACCATTGATTCTCCTCTTTATGATTGTTTCCAGCATCTGGCCAATACTCGTGGTGTTATAAACGAAAAGCACCTCGTCTTCCATCAGGTCACGAATCCTCATTCTCATTCCTCCTTTCTTTGTATGCAAAGCTGGTGGCCAAACCTGCCATTACCCAAAAAGATATGTTGAGCGGAGTGATGTCCCACAGGTTTTCAAAGAGCAAGTGGACACAAAAAGCCACCATTCCACCAATTATTCCAGCAACAAGATACCTGTCTTTTTCAAGTGCAGCCCTCAGGCCCCTGAAAGCGTCCCTTATCGATGATACAAGGAGAAACAGAAATGATGCAATCCCAAAAAGGCCATAGTTCGACAATATTAGAAGGTAGTAATTATCTACATATAGTCCACCAAAAGCCTGGATTCCATAGGCCACTGCTCCACCAAATCCCCCAGGTCCAATGCCAAAGAACGGGTGCTCCGAGAAGATCTGGAGGGCGGTGTCCCACCTGAATGTCCTGCCAAGGGAGGCGTCCCTTACAGCAAACTCGTCAGAAAAAATGGTCGAAAAGCGCAACCTCAAATCCGGCAAAAGCAGGATGGCAGAGGCAAGCAAGATCATAAATATTCCGATCCACCATCTTTTATTGGAAGCAATGGCGAAGACGCACAGACCAATGCCAAGCCCTATCCAGGCGGCCCTGTTGAGGGTCGCATACAATCCAAAAAAGATTATGGCTGCAAGGGCAAAATATATTATTTTGGGAAGCAATTTCTTGGCTTTGAGGGCCATTCCTATTGACATTGGAAGAACAAGCGCCAGGAAGCCCGCAGTTGCATTGGGACTTCCAAGAAAGCTGGTCGCTCTGGTAATATTGACTGCTTCCTTCTTGTCGAGCCAGCCTTGCGGGGTAAAAGCACCAGACGCCCTTTGCAAGAGCCCGTATCCGGCCACCACCACAGCACAGAGTATCATCAATGAGGCAATGTGAAGAATGATCTTTCTGTCAAAATTGGCATTGATTATAACAAAAAAGATTATTGATCCTTGCAGCACCGACCTTATGGCAGTCAGGATGTGACCATAAGGAAGACCGGAGAGCAAACCTGAAATTACGGACACAACAAAAAAAGTCGCCACAGCCCACCAGACAATGCCGGATTTAATCCTGAGTTGACCTTCTTTTGCCAACTTCCATACAACAGCAACAACAATCAGGGCATACAAGGCATCATCCCAGTATGAACCGACCCCACCAGCGTATGTTCTGACAAGGCCATCTGCTACCGCAGAGAAAGAGAGTGCCGCAATACCAATCTCCGGCCTGAAAAAAACCGCCAGTCCAAGGGCCACAAGTGCAACAAAAACAAAAACGATCGGGACATTCCCAAAGATGGCAAGTACTGCAAACAGAGTGCCGAGGGCAACCAATAAGATTGGCAGATTTATTTTGTTGCTATTCATCAAGAGAGTCCACCCATTTTATGATCCAGCTTGCTTCAATCATGTCTTTCAGGGTGCCTTTTGTCATGGTGAGCAAAATTGACAGGCAGAACATGGCAAAGACCAGTAATAAACCCCTAAGCGAGATACCGACAACGACAAGACTGAAAATGCCATATACAGAGAAAAACGCAGACCCAAGCCAGCCAACAACCCAGAGCGGTCTCTCGGCAAACACCGAACGGACGGCCAGAAGAATTGGAATATACCTGGACCTTGAAAGAGAGGAACCTTCCTTATTTGCATTGGAAATATTCTTCAAAAAACCTTCCCACGAGGCTTCGAGTTTTTGACTAAAAAAGCTCTTACTTCTTGTGATCGGCCTGAGTGAAAGCTCTCTTCCCGTGACCCAAAAAATAAATAATGACCCTGAACCAAGCCTGTCAAAAAACCCGACAATGGCATCAAAAACCTTTCTGGTGACCGACTTCTCCCAGAAACTGCCAATTGTGCAAAAACACTTATGGGTTTGGCTTGACTGGATCAGAGCCTGCAAGGAAATTTTCTGAAACAAGTTTTTCAATCTCCACCTTATTTGGAATAACATAGCTTATTTTGTTGACATACTGGTCCGTACCCGGGAAGCCCAAAACTTTGATTCCATCAGGCCCAACATCTTTCATTTTTGTTGCCAGCCTTATCATCATGGACGGGGTAAGATCAGTCTCAATCGCATCAGTGGCGGCCTGCATTACCTGGCCAAGTTTGAACCAGTTCTTTGGTGAAGAGGCCTCTTTAAGTATCGCCTTCATGAAGTTGGCCTGGCGGGCAACCCTACCCATCGGCTTCCCATTAACGAGGACAAAATCGGCAAGATCAGACCTGTATCTGACATACTGGAGGGCCATGCTGCCATTAAGGTGCTGGTACCCCTTTTTCAGGTCAATCTTGAACTTGTCAATTGGATCGTAATAGAGCATGTCTTTCTCGACATTAAGGTCTATGCCACCGAGCTTGTCTATTATGTCGGAAAATCCCCTGAAATTCGTTTTTACATAAGCATCAATCTTTATGCCGAGGAGCTCTTCAACCGTATCGATAAGGAAAGGGGTGCCAAATTTGAAATTAAAAGCCGGATTGTTGCAGGCATTTATTTTACATACACCAAGCCCTTGGGGATTGACCATCGTGTCTCTTGGGACAGAAAGCATTTTCAGATTGTTTTCTTTTGCGTAGTAAGAGGCAACCATCAAAACATCTGACCTTGCAGATTCCTTGAGTGAAGGGGCATCAACACCGATTATCAGGATGTTTACTCTCTTGCTAAAATTTAGGCTGGCCACTGGACGTCCAGGGTCTGAAACAAATTGATTGGAATTGAACTGGCCAAGCAATCCGTAGAAATAGTTGAAAACAAAGAACAGCAGTATAAAAACCACCGCGGATATCCCGAGAAACCATGGGAGACAGGGGCTTCTTTTTTTTCTTTTTCTTATTGGACCGTTCATGCAGATTGCCCCCTTCTTTTAAAAACAACCAGCATCTGATTTATCTCTTTGCGATCAATTATGTAAAGAACAACGGCATAAACTACAACTCCAACAACTATTGCAAACCCGACCTGAAGGCTTCTGCCAAAATTGGAACCAAGATTTACAACATAGTTTGCCCTGATGGCGATCAAATAGGCCACAATACTCATGACGATTGATGCCACAGTCGATTTGATTATTGATACCATGAGCCCGGAGAGTCCAAATATGCCAATTTTTTTTCGCATGGCAATAATCACTATCAAGATTCTTACAAAAGCACATATCGTTGCGCCCAACGCAAGCCCGACAACACCGAGACCCATTTTGACAAATACAATGTCAAGTATGACAAGCATTATAAGGTTGCTCAAATAGATTTTTACAGGCGTCTTCGTGTCACTTATGGAATAAAAGACCTTTACAAGTACAGCTTCAATGGCCATAGGAATTATCGCAAGACCGTAAAAAGCAAGGGGGGCAGAAGTCATTACAGTATCTACGATGCCAAATTTTCCTCGCTGGAAAAGCATCATGACGATGGGATGCGAAAGAGCGAGTAATCCAAAACCAGCTGGAATGATTATCATCACAACCAGCTTTAGACCCCACTGGATGTTGGATTTAAGCGCTTCCGGATTGTTTTTTGCTACAGCCTCTGCGAAAAGAGGATAAACAACTGAAGAAACCGCGAGCACAAAGATGCTGAGGGGCAACTGGCTTATCCTAAAAGCATAGGCAAGTGCTGAAACAGCGCCATTTGCAATCCCGGAAGCCAGGAAGGTTTCAACGAAAGGCACCAGATAATTGATTGAAGAACTCAAAAGTACTGGAATGACAAGACTCCCTATACCCATAAGGGCCGGGTGCCTCATATTGAAATTTATCTCCAGCTTCATGTGCTTTCCAAACAACCCTGGCAGCTGGACAAGGAGCTGGAACAAGGCACCAATGCACACGCCAATTGCAAATCCCCTTATACCCCAGGAATGCGGGAATATCCAGGCAGGAAGGACCATCCAGATGTTGAAAAGAAGGTTTCCAACCGCCGGCATTGTAAAACGCTGGAAGGAGTTGTGGATTCCAGAAGCAAGACCAGACCAGGCCATCAAAAGAACGGCCGGCATCATGAGCCTGAAAAGAACTATTGCCTCGTCAACAGTTTCAGCAGTTGCGTTGTTGGTGAGAACATACATAATAAAAGGCCTTGCGAAAATCTCTGCAAGGATTATCAACACGGTGAACCCAATGGTAATGATGATAAAAAGTATTCCAACGAGTTTGTTGAGTTCTTCTTTTTTGTTTTCAATTATGTATCTGGTAAAGATGGGCAAAAAAACTGCGGTGAAAACACCCATCACCAGAAGGTTTGCAATCGTAAGCGGGACCTTGGACGCGATATTGAAAGCATCCATAGTGTAGTCCAGGGCAAACCTGGACGCCATGACAACGTCTCTTATAAAACCCACCACCGAGCGAAGGGCAAGAAGAACAGTGACAATCCCGATGTCTTTGATTACTTTTTTTGTGTTCACGCTAGTTGCCAGCCTTGTTTATTGAAACACACAGGGCTTTTACATGAATCCCCATCATTCCCTCCGAAACAAAATCATATTCAAGCCTCGACCCAACAAGCATGTTGTTTGTATTATATTTTACCCTTGTTCCCTGGGGAGTCTTCACTTCAACAGTTATGTCCATGTCCTTGAGCTTGGGCTGGACGCTCTCGACTATAAGACCTTCCCTGGTTTGAACGTACACCATTGAATCTTTTAGAGCAGGTTCCGGTTTTATAACGGTCCCTATGACTGTTCCGGAACGCTCGACAAGTTTGTCTCCAATATGTATTTCTTCGATTATCTCCGGATTGACATTTTCAGCCCTCAGGACAACAACATATGAGTCAAATTCTGGGTGGACAAAATACTTCGTTACAATTTTTGTTCCACCCCAGTAAAGCCCATACAGGAGAACGATCAGGACCAGAAGGTCAATGATGTTCAGTTTTCCAAAAAGTCTGCCTTTTTCGTCGAGTATCACCATCGTTCCACCTTTTTGGGGTTTCAAATCTCCTTTATTTCAAGAGTACCATTTGAAACTTCAACCCTAGCGGTTTTGCCATCTTTGAGCTTTCCTGTCAAGATCAAATCGGCAAGCCTGTTTTCCAGCTCCTGCTGTATCGTCCTTTTGAGCGGTCTGGCGCCATATTCAACCGAATAGCCCATCTCGCCCAGAAGTTCCTGCGCTTCCAGGGTAACATCAAGTTTTATTCCCTTTTTGTCAAGCATCTTCTGCACCCTGGAAATCTGGATTGAAACTATCTTTCCAAGTTCTTCCCTGGTCAGGTGTTTGAAAACTATTATTCCATCCAGTCTATTTACAAATTCCGGCCTGAAGTTTTTTCGCACAGCCTCCATATAGGCTTCTTTCATCTTGCCATAGGGCATGTCCGGCTCAACCATCTGGCTGCCAAGGTTGCTCGTCATTATGATGATGCAGTTCCTGAAATCTACAGTTCTGCCCTGCCCATCAGTAAGCCTTCCGTCATCAAGGAGTTGCAAAAAAACATTGAAGACATCCTGGTGGGCTTTTTCGACCTCATCAAAAAGTAGAACCTGATACGGTCTATGCCTTACAGCCTCTGTGAGCTGGCCACCCTGCTCAAATCCAACATATCCGGGTGGTGCACCGATCAATCTTGCAACCGTATGCTTCTCCATGTACTCCGACATGTCAAATCTCGTCAGGGCCTGATCGGAATCAAAAAGCAGCTCCGCCAGACTTTTGGCAAGCTCGGTTTTTCCAACACCAGTTGGGCCAAGAAACAGAAATGACCCTATTGGCCTGTTTGGATCAGAAAGCCCGGCCCTTGAGCGTCTTACTGCCTGGGCAACTGCAGTCACGGCCTCATCCTGACCTATAACTCTTTCATGAAGTCTTTCCTCAAGCTTGATGAGTTTTTGCTGTTCAGATTCGGTCAGCGATGAAACAGGGATACCTGTCCACCTCGATATTGTCTGGGCTATCTCTTCAGGGCCAACCTCTTCGGAAACCTTGACTTCACGGAGCCACTTTTCACGCTCTGACACATATTCTGCATTGCATTTTTCGTACTCCGTCTTTAGCTTCATCGCCCTGCTAACGTCACCAGATTTGGCTGCAGCTTCACCTTCCCTCTGCAGTCTTTCTGTTTCTGATTTCAGGGATGCCAGTTTTGGCGGCATGGATTCCATCGTGACCCTTATCCTGGCGGCAGTTTCATCAATCAGGTCTATCGCCTTGTCAGGCAAAAACCTGTTGGTTATGTATCTTGACGAGAGTTCAGCCGCAGTGGCAAGTGCCTCGTCAGAGATCTTGACGCCGTGGTGTGCCTCGTACCTGTCACGGAGCCCCCTCAAAATCTCGATGGTTTGTGCAACTGTCGGTTCGGGAACATTGACAGGCTGGAACCTTCTCTCAAGCGCAGAATCTTTTTCGATATATTTTGTATATTCATCGGTTGTTGTTGCACCGATGCAGTGGAGTTCACCCCTTGCAAGTGCGGGCTTGAGCATGTTTGAGGCATCCATCGCCCCCTCGGCAGCACCAGCCCCCATGACAAGGTGGAGTTCATCGATGAAGAGGATTATCTTTCCTTCGGCCTTTTTAACCTCATCAATGACCGACTTGAGCCTCTCCTCAAATTCTCCCCTGAATTTTGTTCCCGCAACAAGAGCACCCATATCAAGCGACAGTATCTTTTTGCCCCTCATTGAATCTGGGACATTACCATCGATAATCCTCTGGGCAATTCCTTCAACAATTGCAGTCTTGCCAACCCCGGCTTCACCTATGAGGACCGGATTGTTCTTTGTTCTTCTGGAAAGGACTTGAAGGCTTCTCTCTATTTCAAGCTCCCTGCCAATCACAGGGTCAAGCTTGCCTTTTTTTGCAAGATCAGTCAGGTCCCTCGTGAATTTATCCAGAGCGGTTTTTGCCTGCCCGGAACCTTCCCCTTCACCACCCCTTATTTTTGCCAACCCCTGAAGGATGGCCTCTCTGTCAAGGCCCCTCTGGGTCATTATTCTTCCTATTTCCCTAGTGTCCTGGGAAAGTGCCATAAACAAATGTTCTGGCCCTACAAACTCGTCCCCAAGAGAATTTGCTTCTTCCTCTGCCCTTTCAAGTGTAGACTTTGCTCTTGGTGTGATATAGATTTGCGACCTTGTGGTAGCCTGGGCAGGATGGGGATGGCTGGCCAGCATTTTTTCCACTTCCTGCAGAATGTCTTTCCAGCCTTTCCCAAGGTTTGAAAGTATCTCCCTGACAACGCTGTCTTCTTTTTCAAGCAGGGCTATAAGGAGGTGCTCATTGTCAAGCTCGATGTCGTGGTAGCGTTCAAGCACCTGCTGTGCATCAGACATCACGTCCTTTAATGCATCGGTGTAGCGCTCAAATTTCATCCTTCACCTCTCGAATAATGGTAATTTGGACGCTTGTCCCAGTCCTTATGACTATTCTTTTCCGTTTTAGCAACATGAGCGCATAGGAACAGGAGAAACAGCCGCTGAGATGGTTTGCCACCGCAAGCGAAAACAGGGGATCAAGCTCCCCTCTCTCATACAGTGCCAAAAGTTTCAAAACATCATTGCATCTCATTTTGGACTGCCAATTTTAGGCCGACCGAGGTTTTCAGTCAACGCCATAGGCATAATTCCTTCTTTTCTTCGGTTTTCTGAAACAAAGGAAAAACTCGGCCAGACACCCGATTCCAATCGAAAGAACAACCCCCTGGGCCATATTCATCATGAAAAAGAATGGCCAGATATAGCCGCCGTGGAAGAAAAATGCATCAATGATGGCCCACAACAACGTTAGAGGGATTCCGACCAGTCCAACAAGGCCCGCAAACCTCAACCCAAAAGTACCGAAGATCCCAGGTATGAGGCCCAAAACAACAAGGCCAAAAAGAATAGAGTTTGAGAAAGGCGGGGAGGAGATTCCAACAACCAGCCAGCCAACAAGGCCAAAGGCGGCGCCACCAAGAATGGCGAGCGCCAGCCAAGCCAAAGTTAGCTTATTCAATGGACCTTTCTTTAACCTCGGCAAGAATCCTTGCCTCAAATTCCTCAATTGTCATTTGTCCCAGGTCTCCTTTTCCATGCCTTCTGACTGACACCTTCCCGGCCTCAGCCTCTTTGGCGCCGACCACAACAACGTAAGGCACCTTTTTCAGTTCTGCGTTTCTTATCTTGGCATTCATCCTGTCCGAGCCTTCATCAATCCTGACCCTCACATCGGCATCAAACAGTCTGTCCTTTAGAGACCTGCAATAATCGATAACGCCATCAGTTATTGGAACAATGATAACCTGGGTTGGTGCCAGCCATACAGGGAAAGCTCCGGCATAGTGCTCGATGAGGCAACCCATAAAACGCTCCATCGAGCCAAGCAGGGCCCTGTGGATGGTATATGGCCTGTGCTCTTTGCCATCTTCTCCGGTATAGTTAAGGTCAAACCTTTCAGGAAGATTGAAATCAAACTGGCAAGTCGTGCACTGCCATGGTCTTCCAAGGGCATCGACTATCTTGATGTCTATTTTTGGCCCGTAGAACGCACCACCACCCTCATCAACATCAAACGATAAACCCATTTCATTTAGAGCTTCCCTCAGGGTATTTTCAGCAATGTCCCATTTTTCTATCTCGCCAACATAGCCCTCTTCTGGCCTTGTGGAAAGGAATACTTCGTACTTCTTGAAGCCAAATGTTTCGAGGAGATAGATGGCGAATTTTACCACACCAACAACTTCCTGCTTGAGTTGTTCCGGGGTGCAGAAAATATGGGCATCATCCTGCGTAAAGCCCCTTACCCTCAAAAGACCGTGAAGGGCACCAGAACGCTCAAAACGATAGACAGTACCCAACTCTGCGGTCCTGTATGGGAGGTCCCTGTATGATCTGACCTTTGAAGCATAGTTGACCATGTGGAACGGGCAGTTCATTGGCCTTGCATAATATTCTACGGTCTCAAGCTCCATCGCAGGATACATGTTGTCTGCATAAAAACCCAAATGACCCGATGTATTCCAGAGATCAGCTTTTCCGACATGCGGGCTATAAACGATCTCATAGCCCCTTTTTCTGTGTTCTGTCCTCCAGAAATTTTCGATTATTTCCCTGACAACAGCACCATTCGGCTGCCAGATTACAAGGCCACCACCAACATGCTCGTCAATGATGAACAACTCAAGCTGTTTGCCAAGTATTCTGTGGTCTCTCTTTGCTATTTCCTCAAGGCGCTTTATGTGCTCTTCCAGGCCATCTTTTGTTGAATAAGAAGTGCCATATATTCTCGTGAGCATCTGCCTTTTCTCGTCACCTCTCCAATAGGCACCTGCAATACTCATCAGTTTGAAGTGCTTGATGTAGCCAGACGATGGAAGGTGCGGGCCTCTGCAAAGATCGATAAAATCGCCAAGCTCGTATATTGAAACAGTTGGGTCGGGTATGTCCTGGATCAGTTCCACTTTGTAGTTGTCACCCCTTGCCCCAAAAAATGCAAGCGCATCCTCTTTTGTCATTGTCTTGCGCACAAACTTGATGTTCTCGTCCGAGACCTTCTTCATCTCGGCCTCTATTTTTGGCAGGTCTTCCTCAACCAACGGCCTTGGGAGATCAAGGTCATAATAAAATCCATCCTTGATTGACGGGCCAATGGCAAATTTGGTCCCGGGGAAAAGCTTGTTGATTGCAGCAGCCATGAGATGCGCTGAGGAATGTAGCAGGATGTCTCTTCCTTCGGGCGAATCGATTGATATGACCTCAAAATCTGTGTTTTCTTCGAGAATAGTGGAAAGATCAACCAGCTTGTCGCCAATCTTTGCGGCAACAAGATTTTTTGTCGGCATCTCAAGCGCCTTTAGTGCCTGGAATATGTTTAAGCCCTTTTCTATCTGGGCAGATTTTCCTGAACAGTTAACAGTAATCATCGTTCCTCCTAGAATATTTTTACATTGTTGATTTCAAGCTCGTACTCACACCCGAGAAACTGGGCAGACTTGCGCATCGCCTGCATTCTTGAGGCAAAAATCTCAAGGTAGTCGGCAGTACAGGCAATCTGGGGATCAAGGCGGAGCGAGAGCAAAACTTTGCCTTTTGAGGCAGAAATATTGCTCTCGAGTACCGCATAATTGACCCTGTCGTGTATGTCGGTCTTGATGTCGGCAGTTGGCCTGACTCTTGACCTGTTTACGTCGCTCTTGTCTGCAATGATCGTCACGGCCGTTGTGACAGTGGAAATGACGGGTTTTTCGTCATCATCATGGCACGATATGGCCGTGATAACCCTCGCAAGTTCCTCGGGCAAAAGACCATGCTGTACCAGAAAGGGGGAAACCAGTGTCGCACCCAGGGGGCCGTGGTTTTCCCTTCCGGTCAGGTTTCCGATGTCATGAAGAAAAGAGGCAGCGCAGGCGACATCGGTCTCCCACTGGGACAAACCCAGCCCGGAGCATATCTTCCTGGCCGCCTCACAAGTGACGGTGGCGTGTCTGATCCCATGTTCCGTGTAGCCAAGGGCGGCAATCTGCCTGTCCGAGGCCTTCAGGAGCTCGACAATGTAAGGATCGTTTTCAATCCTGTCCAGTTGAATCATCTTCTCTCCAATTTAGCCATCTTGACGCATACTGGTCAAAGGTTCCATCAATTATAGCGTTTCTTGCTCCATCCACAACACGCTTGAGGAAATGAAGATTGTGTATCGATGCGAGAGTGGCAGCAAGCATTTCTTTTGCCTTGAAAAGGTGCCTAAGATAGGCCCTTGTATAATTCCTGCAAGTATAACAGTCGCAATCATCTTCGATTGGCCGGAAATCTTTTGCAAATCTTGACTTTGAAATGGAAAGGGTCCCTTCTTTTGTCATAACTGCGCTGTTTCTTCCAAGCCTGGTTGGCAGGACACAATCAAACATGTCAATCCCGGAGGCTATCCCCTGAATGATTCCTGCAGGATCGCCAACACCCATGAGGTATCTTGGCCTGTCCTTGGGCATTCGGGGGACCACAACATCAAGTATTTCTCCTGCAAGCTCAAGTGGTTCTCCAACAGACAGCGAGCCAACCGCAAAACCGTCGAAATCCATGGAAGTTATGGCATCACATGACCAGGCCCTGTCAGGAAGCTCAAAACCTCCCTGGGTTATTCCAAAAACAAGCTGGTCAGGTTTTGACCTTGCCTCAAGCGAACGCTTTGCCCATTCGTGAGTAATTTCTGTGTAATGACGGGCTTTTTGCTGTGCAATCGGGTATGGTGTGCAGATGTCCAGTACCATTGCTATGTCGGAACCGAGTTTCTCCTGGATTCCTATTGCACTCTCCGGCGTGAGAAAATGAGCTGAACCATCAAGATAAGATTTGAAATGGACACCTTCCCTGGTTATCTCCCTCAGACTCGCCTGGCTCATGACTTGAAATCCACCTGAATCGGTGAGAATTGAACCGTCCCAGTTCATGAACTTGTGGAGGCCACCGGCCTCGCCAACAAGGTCTTCGCCTGGCTGGAGCATGAGGTGGTAGGTATTGCAAAGAATCAAGCCAAAACCGATCTCCTTGACCTGCTCTGGTGTTAGCGCCTTTACTGTGGCCTGCGTTCCAACGGGCATGAAAACTGGTGTCTTTATTTCACCATGTGCAGTCTTCAAAACACCGGCCCTTGCCCTGCCGCTTGAAGCCTCAAGTTTGTAGCAACTCATTTACCCTCGAGACGCCCTTCTATCAAGTCGCAGACCTCTTGCAGGGTAAGATTTGTTCTTGCTACACTGGTTTCAAAAGCTGCCTTTGCGACAGCTTTCGCAACTGCCTGGGCAACCCCTTTTGCAAAAGGTTCTATTATTATCCTGTCTTCCCTCAGCTCGTTCTCCGGAAGCAGGTTTGCGATTGTCATCGAGGCTGCAACCTTCATTGCCTCGTTGATGACACGTGCTCTGGAATCAAGAGCTCCCCTCATTATGCCTGGGAAAGCCAGCAGGTTATTAACTTGATTGCCAAGGTCAGATCTTCCTGTGCAAATTATCTTTGCTCCAGCTGATTTTGCCTCTTCTGGTGAAATGTCGGGATCGGGGTTTGAGAGGGCAAAAACAATCGGATCTTTAGCCATCTTTTTAATGTCATCGCCAGTGACGAGGCCAGGGCAGGCAAGTCCGATAAATATATCGGCACCTACAAGTCCTTCGTGAAGAGTGCCCTTGAAATTACCCTTGTTTGTTATCTCGGCAAGTTTGTATTTGTAGGGCATCATATAGTCAGTTCTACCCCTGCAGATGACACCTTCGCGATCAAATAGTATGACATCGCCAATTCCTGCAGCAACAAGCAGTCTGGCAACAGCGGAGCCGGCGGCACCTGCACCTGAAATGACAACCCTCTGATTTTCTATTTTCCTGCCAAGCAACTTAAGTGCATTGTATATGCCAGCAAGTGCGACAACGGCCGTGCCATGCTGGTCATCATGAAAAACTGGAATGTCCAGTTCCTTAATCAGTATCTCTTCTATCTCAAAGCAGTGCGGTATCTGTATGTCCTCGAGGTTAATCCCACCAAATATGGGCTCAATTGCTTTTACAGCCGCAACAAATTCCTCATTTGTTCTAGCTTTCAACGGCAAAGGAAATGCATCAATTGCACCATATTCAACAAAAAGGGCGCATTTGCCTTCCATGACTGGTATTGATGCCTCAGGGCCTATGTTTCCCAATCCCAAGACACGGCTGCCATCTGTCACTACAGCTATAGTGTTGCCTTTTATTGTATAGTCATAAACAGTCTCAGGGTTTCTATATATCTGTCTGCATGGTTCGGCAACCCCCGGGGTGTACCACACCGACAATGCGTGTTTTGATCTGAGATCGTCTTTTACATCAACCTTTATTTTGCCTTTGTGTAAACGGTGAAGCTTTAAGGATTCTTCATCAAATATGCTCATATTTCATCTCCTTGGTTTCCTGACGGGTGAATATGATAGGGAAATGCCCTAAAATTGAAAGTCAAAAATCATTTTTTTACTTGACTTCGTTTTTTGCGGGACTTAGAATTCCCAATCAAGTGATGGCATGCGCTGTCCACCTGACGGACGATCCTCAGGTCATGACGCAAGCGGTACGCAGATAGTTTTTTAAGTCGCACCAGGCGACAGGAGGTATGCAATCGAAAAGAAGTTGCGCACAAACAAGGAGATTCGTGCACGCGAAGTGCGAATGATTGACGATGAAGGCAAACAGATTGGAATCATCGACATAAGAAAAGCACTCGAAATGGCGGTCTTGAAAGGGCTTGACTTGGTAGAGATATCACCAAATTCCGATCCACCAGTATGCAAACTGCTGGATTACGGAAAATACAAGTACGAGCTCGAGAAAAAAGTCAAAGAAAACCGCCGCAAACAGTCTTCCGTGGAAATAAAAGAAATGCAGTTTTCGCTATCAGTCGACGAGAACGACTACCAGACAAAAGTTGGCCACGTAAGAAGGTTTCTGCTCAACGGTCACCGTACAAAGGTTGTCATAAGATTCAGGGGCCGCGAGATGATGCACAAGGACCAGGGACGTGCCCTCCTTGACCGTATCGCAAATGAAGTCGCAAGCCTCGGGACAGTCGAGCAAATGCCAAAGATGGACGGAAGACACATGCACATGATGATTGCCCCGACAAAACAAAAAGAGAAGGAAATAAAATAAGAGAGGTGATGTATGCCAAAACTTAAGATCAGGTCAAAAGGCTCAGCAAAAAAACGTTTCCGCGTCACCGGAACCGGCAAGCTCCGCAGTCAAAGCCCCGGCTTTGCCCACTTGCTTGAGAACAAAAACAGGGGAGAGACAAAGCGTAAAATGCGCCTTAAAGATGTCGACAAGACCATGATTCGCCTGATGAAATGCCTCCTCCCGGTTGGAGTGAAGGGACGCAAGATCAGAAACGAGAAAAAGGAGGACTAAGAGATGCGTGTAAAAGGTGGAATCGTTGCGAGACGCAGGAGGAAAAAAGTATTAAACAGGGCATCCGGTTTCTTTGGTGCTGCCCATAGGCGCTTCAAAATAGCAAAAGAGCAGGTTCTTCACGCCGAAAGATACGAATTCATTCATAGAAGGCAAAGAAAACGTGATTTCAGAAGGCTCTGGATCACAAGGATCAACGCTGCAGCAAGAATGAATGGAATCACCTACAGCCGTCTCGTTGCCGGACTCAACGGTGCTGGCTTTGAGATCGACCGCAAGATACTTGCAAAGCTCGCAATCGAAGATGCAAATGCCTTCACCAAGCTCGTGGAGCTTGCAAAGGCCAACCTCAAAAATTAAATGCCAAGACTTTTTGGCACCGATGGCGTCAGGGGGATAGCGGGAGACGAGCTCAACGAGGAGCTTGCCTCCCGTCTTGCTTTTGCGGCATCCCAGCAATTTTTCACAAAAGACGGAAAAGTCCTGGTCGGGAAAGATACAAGGCTTTCAGGTGACATGATTGAATCCGCATTGGCAAGCGGTTTTGTTTCCGGTGGATGTGATGTTGTTTCAGTAGGAATAATACCAACACCGGGCCTTGCAAGGTTGTGCAAGGAAACAGGCCATTTCGGGGCCGTCATTTCGGCATCCCATAATCCCATTGAATACAATGGGATCAAGTTTTTTTCACCACAGGGCGTAAAACTGAGGGACGAGGAAGAAGATGAGATAGAAGCAAGGATGTCCCAAAAACCAAATGGCCACACAAAGGGTACTTTCACAAAAAATACCGACCTTTGTGAACGCTATTGCCAGGACATTGCTTCTTTCTTCAATCTCGACCTTGGGGGCAGAAAAATCGTCCTGGATTGTGCCTACGGCGCCACTTATGCCGTGGCACCCAAACTTTTTAAAAGACTTGGAGCAGATGTTGTTGCAATCAACGCTGAACCGGATGGGTCAAGGATAAATGTCGACTGTGGCTCAACAATGCCGCACATTCTCTGTAAAACAGTCCTGGAACAAAAAGCAGACATGGGTTTTGCTTTCGATGGCGACGGCGACAGGTGCATTGCCTGTGACTCGCAGGGCAGGATTGTTGATGGCGACAAGATGATGGGCATACTGGCCAAATACATGGTGAAAAAGAACCGTTTGCCTGGAATGGCCATCGTCACAACCGTCATGACCAACCTCGGTCTTGAAGAACATCTTTCTGCTAATGGAATAAAGATGGAGAGGACAAAGGTCGGTGACAGATACGTCCACCAGAGAATGACCGAGAAAGGCCTCAATTTGGGCGGAGAGCAGTCCGGCCACATAATAATTGCAGACAGGACAACAACAGGCGATGGAACGCTTTCGGCCATTTCCCTTGTTGAAGCTCTGGAGGAAACAGGCGCAAACCTTTCGGACGAGCTTGATCTAATTCCGGAATATCCGCAAATCCTCCTGAATGTGAAAGTCAAAAACCGCGAAGAAGCCATGAATTCCCCGCTGGTCGCAGAGCTCACCCAAAAAGCGCAGGAAAGACTTGGAAAACACGGGAGAATATTAATCAGATCTTCCGGAACCGAAGCTCTGATAAGGATAATGGTTGAAGCTGTCGATGAAGCACTCTGCAGGGAAATCGCTTTCAACACAACAGAAAAAATCAAATCCAGATACGGAGTATGAACCTGAACCCCGACCATCACTGGTCGGGGTTTTTAATTTAGGCCCCAAAAAAATGACAAAAATACCCCTATCACAAGCAAAACAGACGATCATAAAGTGCCAGCTGCTTGACAAGCCATCAGGCAAAGGCAAAGCTGGTGCACTGAAGGCCCTTGAGCATCTTGGCTATGTCCAGATTGACACCATTTCTGTCATAGAACGCGCGCACCATCATGTTTTCTGGTCAAGATGCCCGGACCACAAAAAAGAACATCTCAACGAACTGCAGGCAAAAGACAGAAAAGTCTTTGAATACTGGGGTCATGCGGCATCTTTTCTTCCAATGTCCGATTTCAGGTATTCGATTCCCGTAATGGAAGCACACAGGCAAAGAGATGATGTCAAAACAGTGCTTGGTACTTACAAGGAATTATCGGTGCAAGTTCTGGACAGAATAAGACGGGAAGGCGCCCTGTCGTCATCAGATTTTGAAACGCCAGTTGATTTTGAAAGGGGACCATGGTGGGGGTGGAAACCGGCAAAACAGGTGCTGGAGGCACTTTTCTGGACAGGCGAACTGATGGTGTCGCACAGAAAAAACTTCCAGCGATACTATGATTTTCCGGAGAGGGTCATCCCATCTTCGACAAACCTGGAAAAACCAGACGAAGGGGAATTTGCCAAATTCAAGGTCAGGGCAGTATTAAGAACGCTTGGGTTCGCAAACATCCAGGACATCTGCTGGATGAGAAGGAACAAAATTGCCATGAAAAAAGCCCTGCAGGAGATGACTGAAAATGGTGAAGCAGTCGAGGTCGAAATTGAGGGGCTGGATGATACATATTATTGCCTGACAAACAATCTTTCGGTTAATGAGGAAAAGAGTAACCTCAACTGCAACATTCTTTCGCCATTTGACAATGCAGTGATAAGACGGGACCGGCTGGGGAAAATATTTGGCCTCGAATACTCGCTTGAATGCTACGTTCCGCCAAACAAAAGGAAATTTGGTTATTTTACCCTCCCGATACTTTTGGGAGCAGACTTTGTTGGCCTCCTGGATGCCAAGGCCGAGAGAAAATCCAAAACAATGCTCGTCCAGAAAATAATGCTGGACAAGAAGGCCACACTCTCAAAGCCACTCGACACGATCGCAAAAAAACTTGCTGATTTCGCAAAATTCAACGGGTGCGAAAAGATATCGGTCTTGCAGGCTGAACCACAAATTCTAAAACAAAAACTTGAAAAACTGACAAATTATTGAAAACAAATTTCTGATTTTGCAAACATATTATCATTTTTGTACAGATTCCCCAACCACTCAGCTTCTTTATTGTTACCCCTTCTGCATTGATAAGTGCGCCTTATATTGTAAAATCTAACCGATGTTTGTCCATTTACATAACCATTCCGAATTCTCGCTCCTGGATGGAGCCATCAAGATCTATGAGATGGCGGCCAGGGCGGCAAAGCTTGGCATGCCGGCCATCGCATTGACCGACCACGGAACAATGTATGGTGCAATTGATTTCTACAAGGCATGCACAAAACAGAAGATCAAACCGATCATGGGCTGTGAGTTCTATGTAGCACCCCAAAATATGGAATCAAAAGAAACCAGGAGCGGGATGTATCACCTCGTCCTTCTCGCAGAAAACAACAAGGGCTACGAGAACATCATGAGGCTTGTGACAGAGGCCAATATCAGGGGCTTCTACTACAAACCAAGGGTCGACTATGATACGCTGGCAAAATACTCGGAGGGTGTCCTTGCCCTGACAGCGTGCATCTCCGGCGAAGTGCCTGAAAAACTCTTGCTGGACGATGAAGAGGGCGCTAAAAAGGCCCTCGGCACATACAAGGAAATTTTCAACAACAGGCTTTGGGTCGAACTTCAGGACCACGGGCTCAAAGAAGAAGTCAGTGTAATGCCAAAGCTCATCGAGCTGGCAAAAAACTTTGAACTGCCGGTTGTTGCAACACAGGACGCCCATTACCTTGAACACGCCGATGCCGAAGCCCACGATATTCTTCTCTGCATCCAGACACTTTCAAAGCAAGACGATCCTGACAGGATGAAATTCGCCAATGACGAGTTCTATCTCAAGACCCCAGGGCAAATGCAGGAGTTGTTCAAATGGATACCCGAGGCAGTCACAAATACCCTTGAGATAACTGACCGATGTAACGTCACAATCGAGCTTGGCAAACCTCACCCGCCAAAATTTACCGACATTGGCAATGACGATCCCGAAGCACACAAGCAGTTTCTCTGGGACCTTGTAAACAAAGGTGCAAGCTGGAGATTTGGCTGCGCCATCTCCCAGGACATCAGGGACAGGCTTGATTATGAGATGAGGATTATTGAGCAAACAGGTTTTGTTGATTATTTCCTGGTCGTCTGGGACTTCATAAAATACGCAAAAGACCATGATGTTGGCGTTGGCCCGGGGAGAGGCTCCGGTGCAGCATCACTTGTTTCCTATTGTCTGAACATAACCGATGTAAACCCGCTCGAATACGGACTGTTTTTTGAGAGATTTCTGAACCCTGACCGAATTTCACCGCCCGACTTTGACATCGATTTCGACGATACAAAAAGGGACAGGGTAATAAAGTATGTAACCCAAAAATATGGCGAAGACTCGGTTGCCCAGGTTGCCACATTCGGCCGAATGGAGGCCAGGGGAGTAATCAGGGACGTCGGAAGAGCACTTGGCTTCAGCTATGGCGATATGGACAAGATAGCAAAACTCATTCCATTCGGGGCCGAGCTGGAAGAGGCACTTGCCGGTGTTCCACAACTAAGGGAAATACAACAGCAAAACGACCAGACCAAAAAACTTTTTGAGGTTGCAAAAAGGCTTGAAGGTGTAGTGCGCAACTTTTCCACCCATGCCGCAGGCGTCGTTATGGCCGACAAACCCCTTTACAGCTATGTTCCGCTCCAGCTTGATAAAGAAGGAAAACGCGTCACACAATTCGAAAAAAATGCCGTTGAAGAGCTAGGAATATTGAAGGTAGACTTCCTCGGCTTAAGAAATATCTCTGTCATAAACAACGCCTGCGAGACGATAGGTAAAAAGACTGGAGAAAAACTGGACATTGACAAGGTACCGCTCGATGACCAGGCTACCTACCAGATACTCCAGTCTGGCGACACGATGGGCGTTTTCCAGCTTGAATCTTCTGGCATGAGGCGTTACTTGAGGGAACTCAAGCCAACTACAATACAGGACATCATAGCCATGGTGGCACTCTACAGGCCAGGCCCGATGGAGTTCATACCACAATTCATCGGTGGCAAACATGGTGAAGTCGTTACAAAATATCTTGATCCATGTCTTGAACCGATCCTTCAGGGTACCTATGGCGTGGCCGTATATCAGGAACAGGTTATCCAGATAGCAAGGGATTTTGCAGGTTTCACACTTGGTCAGGGTGACATCCTCAGAAAAGCTGTTGCAAAAAAAATCCCCGAGCTCCTCGCCGAACAAAAGCGCCTTTTCATTGAGAGGGCATCCCAAAACGGCAAAAATCCTCAAATAGCAGAAGAAGTGTTTAAATTTATAGAACCTTTTGCAGGATACGGCTTCAACAGGGCACATTCAACATGCTACGGACTGCTTGCATACAAGACAGCCTACCTGAAAACACATTACAAGCTCGAATATTACACGGCTATCCTCACCTCATATGTTGGAAACGAAGACAGAATTAAAGAAATGTACGAAGAGTGCAGGAAATCGGGCCTCAATATTCTTCCACCCGATATAAACAAGTCTGAATGGACATTTGAAGTCGAAGGGGACGCAATCAGGTATGGGCTCGGTGCCCTCAAGAATGTCGGTGAGGTGGCCGTTGAGGCCATCATTGCTGAAAGAAAATCTGGCGGCCCGTTTAAAAATTTTGAAGACTTCCAAAAAAGGTGTGAGGGAAGCAAAGCAAACAAAAAAGTCATTGAGAGCCTTATAAAAGCAGGCACATTTGACGCTTTCAACGAAGACAGGGGCCATCTGTTAAAAAAATTCTCAAATGGTGGCGGGCGAGTGGAATTCTCACTTTTCGCCCCACAAAAACAGGAAGAAGAACCCCCAACACCAAAAGAAGAAATACTGGCGATGGAAAAAGAAATCATGGGCTTTTACATGTCGGATCATCCGATGAGACCCTATGAAAAATACATTGCCACAATCGACCATACCGATATTGCAGCCCTTGGAGAGGTTGAAGAGGGAAGTTCAATAGTCATCCTTGGAATAATCACAAGCTTCAGGAGGGCAAAATCAAAAAAAGGCAACCCGATTGCCACATGTACTCTTGAAGATTTGACTGGAATATGCTCGATAACGGCATTTGGAAAGGCCTACGAAACACTCTCAGACCACCTTGAGGACGAAGGGATAGTAATGATAAGGGGCAAAATCGAAAACAAGGAAGGCCAGCCGAAGATCATCGCCGAGGAATACATAAAAACTATAAACACTTCCGACATTCAAGTTTCAAAAGGTGATGAAACGTTTGTAATAAATGTCCAGGTAAACCTTGAAACCCAGTACCACCTCCTCGAAAAGATAAAGGAGCTGGCAATATCAAAGGGCAATGGACAAAATCCCCTTGTGCTGTTCCTGGCCAAAGGTGGGCAGAAAATAAGGATGGAGACAGACAAAGAATGCTGGATCGCAGACCATTCAGTCATACCGGTTTTCAAGGAGCTGGTTGGTCCAAACCAGGTTTGGCTGTCAAAAAGTTGAGGTGAAGATGATAAAAAAAGTGGCCATACTGACAGGCGGTGGCGATTGCCCAGGGCTCAATCCCGCAATATACGGTGCAGTAACAAGAGCCTTAAAAGAAGGCCACAAGGTGTTTGGCATCCTCGAGGGCTGGAAGGGCATGATCGAGGGCAATTTCATCGAGCTCAACCATAATACTATCGAGGACATCGTAGGTCAGGGTGGAACGATCCTTCGCACCTCAAGAACAAACCCGTTCAAAAGAGAAGGCGGTGTCGAGGCAGTAAAAAGAACCTTTGAATCGCTTTCTCTTGATGGCCTTGTGGCCGCTGGGGGCGAAGACACACTTGGAGTAGCCTCAAAACTTTACGATATTGGCCTTCCGGTGGTTGGCGTGCCAAAAACCATGGACAACGACCTCTCGGGAACAGACTCCACATTTGGGTTTGATTCTGCTGCAACGGTGGGCATGGATGCCGCAATGAGGCTGCGTGACACAGCCAGGTCACACGGGAGGGCCCTCGTTCTCGAAGTCATGGGAAGGCACGCAGGATGGGTGGCACTTTACACAGGAATATCAGCTTACGCAGACTACACAATGCTCCCGGAAAGAAAATGGAGCTGGGACGAAATTTGCTCCAAGGTTTCAAAGGCCCATGCAGAAAGGGGCTACGCCATCATTGTTGTCTCGGAAGGCGTGGAACTTTCATCAGGTCAGGCAGAGGTTGACGAGTTTGGGCACACTAACCTGGCCAAACAGGACGTTGGCGAAAAACTGGCCGAAGAGATTGGCAAAAGGACAGGGATCGAGACCCGCTCTGCAAAACTTGGGCACATCGAAAGAGGTGGCCCACCGACACTCTTTGACAGGATGCTTGGCATAAGGGCTGGAATAGCAGCCATGGAATGGCTCCTCTCCGGGGATTGCGGTATAATGGCCGCACTCAGGGGCAACGAGATAGTAAAAGTCCCGCTCAAGGACGCGGTGGGATCACTCAAAACAGTTACCAGTGACTGGATCAGGCTTTTGGAGGTGCTGGAATAAAAGCGATTTCAAAGCTTCTCAGCTCAATAAGATTCCAGGTCGTTTTCTTCCTCGTCCTTTTCATTGTTGCTGGCGCCCTCGTTTTCAGGTACATAGCATCCAGCCAGTCAAAAAAGACCCTTGAAACCGAGCGTTCAGAAAAACTGTCAGACATCGTTTCAAAAATACCTGCCGACTTTGACGGGAAAATAGATGCCCTTATCGCCAATTATGACCAGTACCAAAAGACAATAAAGCAAAAACCAACAAAAGATGGCCTTGTAACACACATCAGAAGACTCTCGCCAACCTTGATTGGCGACCTTGCCGCAGTAAGGGCCAGCTCCTATGAATCGTCTTCTTTTGGTTTCGTTTGTCTGGACAATTCTTTTGACGGGAAAGCGTTGATAGGTAGCTCGAACAGCTACAAGAACAGCTGGTACCCAAGGCTTGTAAAACTTTCACTTGCATTTCCACCTTACATAAAATGGCAAAACTCGATACTCCCAGAAATAAGCCCCTATATAACAACCACAAAAAAACCTTCCAAAGATGGCTCCTCGGCCATTGGTTCAGCACTCGGGACAGACTATATGCTCGAGACCGATAAAAGCGGGTGGGAACCACCGATAATGCTTGTTTACGCCTCACAATCATACGAGCGGATGGATGAAGATATAGGAGCAATCGAGCAATCGATCGGTAACTGGATCTGGATAACCCTGATTGTTGGAGTATTTTGCGCAATCCTTCTCGGATTGAGCATATCTGCACGAATCATTTCGGTCAAAAGGGGGATCGGCAATCTTGCGCTTGACCTCACAAAACCGGTCCCGCACGTTTCAGGTGAGCTTGGTGACATAGCAGACGCAGCAAACAAGCTGGCCATTGACCTCATGAAATCAAAGAGCAGATCGGAGAGAGTTCTGGATTCTGTAAACACGGGTATTATGGTTGTTGGTTCAGACATGAAGATAATCCAGGCAAACCCGTCATCACTAAAAATAGCCAAAAAAACAAAGCAGGAAATAATTGGATCTGATATTGGCGCAATAGGAGAACCTGGTGAAATTGCCAAATCAGAGGTTGAAAAAGCAATAAAATCAGGTTCTGTGTGGAGTTCCGGTTCTGTAAAAGTAAGAGGATCAAACGAAACAAGATACGTCAACATGAGGGTCGTTCCAGTCCAGATGGCTCAGGAAAACGAGGCCATCCTTGCAATCCAGGATGTAACAGAAAGTGTGGTCAACACCCTTGAAACAGAAAGGGACGCTTCCCTTGCAAGACTCGGCCTGTTCACAATGGGTATCGCCCATGAAGTCAGAAACCCTCTCACCTCAATAAAAGGTTTTGTCCAGCTGCTTGAGCGCAAATTAAAGGACCGCGACGAATCAAGATATCTCTCTCCAGTAATGAAAGAAGTCGAAAGACTGGAAATGCTTATTACTGATCTCCTCGAATCATCAAGGCCCGGGCCAATCAAAAGGAAAGAGGTCGACCTCAGCAAACTTGTCAATGATGTTCTGGCAGGTCAGGCAAACAAGCTCACCGAGGCTGGTGTAAGGATTTCAAAGGAATGCAGACCAGGAGTAATTGCCAATGTTGATGAAAAGAGGTTCCACCAGGTCATTTTAAACCTTATCTTAAACGCAAAAGATGCAATGCCAGAAGGTGGTACGCTTTCCCTCAAGACAGTTGAAAGAGGGGAATGGTTCCACATTGAAGTAAGAGACACCGGCATGGGTATCAGCGAGCAGGATGCTGCAAACATTTTTGCACCATTCTTTACCACAAAGGCATCTGGCACAGGTTTGGGGCTCTCGATTTGCGACCAGATTGTCAAATCCCATGGTGGATCAATTTCTTTCACATCTGATGAAAATGGGACCACATTCATTGTAAAGATACCTAAAATAATAAAAATGGAGGACTGACAAATGGACTACAAGGTAGACATTCCAAAAATAATGCTTGGCCTCAATATCATCATTATTGGGTTGTACATACTTTTGGGAAACACAGGAGTGGTGGATTTTGGCTATCTGGCATATTTTATTAAATTCTGGCCGTTGATAATAATCACAATCGGCCTGGACATGATCCTGCGCAATTACAATCTTGGCTACATTGGTTCAGTGATTTTTTCCATCTTTCTTATTCTGGCAATAATTGCATCCACCAATGGACCTGCTGGCTCATCGGTAAGAAAATTTCTTACTGTTCCAGAAAATCCTACTTCATGGTCGGACTACTGGGGAGGCTGGAACATCAATATTTTTGATTTTACACCGGCCGAGACAAAATCTTACTCGGAGAAACTTGATCCTGTACCAAAAGCAATCGTATTCGACATGTCTTCATCCAGGGTAAAAAACGCCTCCATCATACTGAAAAAATCACCAACCGCTTCAATAAAGTATGACATCATGCTCAGGTCGAAAACGGGGGATGAAAAAAAACTCTCCCTGATAACAGATTTCGATGGAAGTTTGACAATAAAAGAACCTGAAAAAAACGATATTGATCTAAAAATCAAGATGGAAGTTCAAATCCCGGAAACAACAGTCTGTATCTTCAGGGGAACACAGGGTTCGATCGAAGTACAGGATAATTGGAAGGGTAGTCTTGACTTTGCTGGCCTCGTCAATTATTCAATCAAAGCAAAAAATCTAGACGAGAATTTCGAATTCAAGACTGTCTCTGGCTCTATAGACGTGGGATCAGCGAAAAACATGAGGATTGAAACAGGTTCCGGTAGCATAACAATGGAAGGGACCACTGGAGAGTTAACTGCAACAACAATCTCTGGTTCAGTAATCATTAACTCATTTGAAAATGGTATTATAAAAACAACTTCTGGCGACATAAGCGTAAGAAGTACCGGAAAGATAGAAATAAAAACAATCTCTGGGGACGTAAAGGTGGAATCGGTGGGGAACATGATGTCTATCTCAACAACATCAGGTGACATAATGATCGGGGAATTCAACTCAAATTCTAGTTCTTCAAAGATTTCTTCCATATCCGGTGATGTGTCGATGGGGCTCGGAAAACAGGCATCAATAAAAGGCGAGTGCTCTTCAACAAGTGGCGATATAAATCTTTCAGGCCTGAAAAGAACTGAATCTAAAAACGGGTTCATGTTTGGTGATGGAAGAGGTTCACTTGACATTTCAACAACATCAGGCGACATTTCAGTTTTGGAGAGATAACATGAAACACAAATACAACCCGCCAGGGACCAAAACAGCATCAGCAAAACCAGTGAAAACTATTGCAAAAACCAAAAAACAATCGCAAAAAGCAAACAATTTCAAGTTCTGGACAATACTCATCGGGTCAATCATCCTGGTTGGCAGTATCGTCTTGGCAATCACGCTGGGCAATGGGCAAAATGGAAAAACAACACCAACAGGCGATCCAGTTTCAGTGCTCCCAAAACTTGATCCATCAAAATTTTCGCCAAAAGCCATCGATTTCACGCTCAAGGACACCGAAGGAACGGCACACAAACTGTCTGATCATGGTGGAAGACCAGTTTTTCTGGACTTCACAGCATCATGGTGTGGCTGGTGCAAAAAACAGGCCCCGGACATGAAAAAACTGTTCCAGAAATATGGAAATATAGTCCAGTTCTTCGCTATTGATGTCAACGAGCCCCTGAATGTCGTCAAAAGCTATAAAGAGGAGGAATCTGCCCCGTGGCCCTTCCTTCTCGATGAGAATAGTCAGGTTACAGGGCAATATGGCGTAAAGGGGTATCCTCACTACATACTACTTTCCCCGGATGGAACAATCAACAAGGTACAAAGCGGCTACAGCGAAAGTTTTTTTCAGGATTTTTCCGGCGCAATTGAAGGAATTATTCGTTGAAAAACTCAGGATGGGTGGTATTATGTTGAATGTCTCAAGCGGGCAGGCAATCGCGGGGTTTAACGCCTCGAGGAAAGTCCGGGCTCCGCAGAGCAGGGTGCTGGGCGCAAGCCCAGTAGGCGCAAGCTTAAGGAAAGTGCAACAGAAAATATACCGCGCCCCAAAAGGGCGCAAGGGTGAAATGGCGGGGCAAGAGCCCACCGGCATCCGGGTGACCGGATGGCCATGTAAACCCCACCCGGAGCAAGGCCAAATAGGAGGAGGTCAAGGGCTGCTCGTCCGTCTCCTCGGGTAGGCCGCCTAGAGAAATGATTGCCCACGACAAAACCCGGCTTACAACCCGCTTGGGACAGGGACAGTACCATCACACCCCGGTCATGCTCCATGAAGCAATGGCCTTCCTTCGCCCTGAAAGAGGAGGGGTATATTTCGATTGCACATGTGGAGAGGGGGGCCACTCGGAGGCTATCCTCAGAGCATCATCCGATTCGAAAACAGTCTGCATGGATCTTGACCTCAACATGCTCATGGTGGCAAAAGAGAGATTCAAGGAGTTTGAAGGCCGCACATGGTTCGTCCACACGAATTTTGCCGATATAGACAAAGCAGCATCTCTGGCTAACGTTACAAACTCTGATGGCATCCTCATGGATCTTGGCATTTCAATGGCCCACCTCAAGAGTGAAAAAAGGGGCATCACATTCATGGAAGACCAGCCACTGGACATGAGGCTTGATGTAAACAGGGGAGAGCCGGCACACTCGATACTTTCAAGGATCAAATTTGAAGAGCTGGCCAGGATCATAAGCGAATACGGCGAAGAGAGGTTCGCCGGGAAAATAGCAAGGGCAATCATCAACGCCAGGGAGAAGGAGCCAATAAATACAACAGGACAGCTGGTCAAGATAATCAGCTCCGTTGTGCCAAGGTCCGGCAGGATCAACCCTGCCACGAGGACTTTTCAGGCGCTCAGGATTTTGGTAAACCAGGAGCTGGAAAGTCTCGAAGAGGCAATCCCAAAATGCCTTGATCTGCTTGGCTGGGACGGAACTCTGGTTGTGATCTCCTACCACTCTCTGGAGGACAGGATCGTAAAAAACGCTTTCAAAAATGCCGCGGACAAAGGTTTTGAAATCCTCACAAAAAAACCTTTGTGCCCTTCCGAAGAAGAAATTGAAGCAAACCCGGCTTCGCGCTCTGCCAAGATGAGGGCCATCAGGAGGAAGGGTGGCTAAGAAGAAAAAGAACAAAAAAGGCAGAAGGGTTCTCTTATTTATCGCGGTAATTTTTGCAGTATGGTGGGTCTGGATGTATTTCTCGAACCACATGCAGGCGGTCAAGCTGGAAACTGAAATCGCCAAAAAAATTGACCTCAAGGAACAGCTCCAGAGGGAACTGGCTGATCTGAACCAGAAGCGCAAGGAAATGCTTTCCCTTGGTGAGATAAAGGAATATGCCACAAAAAACCTGGGCATGGTTGTGTCTTCAGGAAAAAGGTTCTTCCTTCCCGACCCGAGAATTCTTCCGAAGGACCAGAAATGAAGCAGTTCAAACCAAACACTTTCAGGCTTGGTTTTATGCTTTTTTTGTGTGTTGCGCTTTTTGGAACACTTTTTGTAAAACTTTTTATTGTCCAGTTTATCAACGCAAACGAATTCAACCAGAGGGCCAAACAGCAATATCGCAAACCCAACGAGGAAATACCGGCAACAAGGGGAGAGATTTTTGACAGGAACGGTATCCGGCTGGTCACAAATTCCATAACCTACGACCTTGTCTGCGAGCCTGAGAAGATATCGAACCCGGACGGCATGGGTGAGGCAATATCAAGTGTCATAGGAATGGAGTCAAAAACAGTCCAGGAAAGACTCAAAGGAACTGGTGGCACCAAAAGCTACACCATCATAAAGAAAAACCTTGATTCAAAGCTGGCCGACAAGATAAGATCATTTGGATTCAAGGGAATATGGCTTGAAACAAGATTTGTAAGGTCATACCCCCAACAAAACCTTGCATCTCCACTGATTGGATTTACAGGCAACGATAATCATGGAAAATATGGCCTCGAAATCGATTTTGACAAGGAACTCTCTGGAGAGAGCGGTCTCAGGACATATCCGATGGATTCCAAAGGCATAGCAGGAAGAACCTACAAAGTCTTAAAACCTGTCCTTAATGGAAAATCACTCTACCTGACTATAGACAATACAATCCAGTTCGTTGTCGAGGAAGAACTGGAGCGCACCTGCAGGGAATGGAATGCAAAAGGCGGGGCATGCGTAATAATGAATCCCCAGACAGGCGAGATTATTGCTTGTGTATCCTACCCCACTTACAACCTGAACGATGCACTCAATTCAAACGACAACCAGAGAAGAAACCGCGCACTCAACTATGTCTACGAGCCAGGGTCAGTATTCAAGGGCATAGTCACTGCAGCGGCCCTTGAGCTGGGTAAAATAGATGACAATTTCACAGCCGACTGCGCCGGTCGCACAGTTTTCAAGGGCTATCGACTTTTCTGCAACAACAGGCACGGACACCAGGAAAAACTTGCAGAAGAGCTCAAAAACTCCTGCAACATGGCCTTCATGAAGATAGGCCAGCTCATTGGCAAAGACCTGTGCAGGTTCGTCAATGATTTTGGCTTTGGGAAAAAAACTGGCACCGGGGCACATGAGGAATCTGGCCTTGTCAAAAATTCCCGCTCCTGGGACGATGTCACGATAGCAACTGTCTCATACGGACAGGGAGTCAGCGTCACCCCGCTCCAGCTGGCGCAGGCATACTCTGCACTTGCAAATGGCGGTGTCCTCATGAAGCCAATACTGATACAGCAAATATATGATCCCAATAAAGGGACTTTCGAGAGGAACGCCCCACAACCAATAAGACAGGTCGTATCAAAAAAGACTGCGGACCATGTCCTCAGGCTGCTCACCGAAGTTGTGGACATGAAAGAGGACGGCGTTCACCAGGCCAAAATCCCAGGATATTCAGTGGCAGGCAAAACAGGCACCACACCAAAGACAACGGCAAGCGGAGACTACCAGTTCAGCAAATTTGATTGCAGTTTTTGCGGCATAGTGCCTTCCGATCCACTTGCACCACAAAAACTTGTTGTCCTTGTCGCAATTGACGAACCTTATAAAACAACCGCAAGCGGCGGAAGGATAAACCCCTTTGGCTCGACAACCGCCGCTCCATGCTTCAAGAGAATAGCAGAACGCATACTTTCAGATCTCAGGATCGCACCCAAGGAGATAAAATGAGGGCAAGGGAACTTTTTGGAAAAGCTGGCTTCGCGTACAGTGGGCCAGATTTTGAAGTTTCAGAGATTATTTTTGATTCAAGAAAAGCTGGCCCTGGAAAAGTTTTTGTTGCCCTCAGGGGTTCCCATACTGATGGACACAAATTTATTGACAATGCAATCGGGGCCGGTTCAGAAGTTGCAGTTTCCGAAGAAATCGGTATGAGCAGAATTGTTGTTCCAGACACAAAAACGGCCCTGGCAAACCTTTCGCACGCTTTCTACGGTTATCCGTCCAGGAGCCTTAAACTTTGCGGAGTGACGGCAACCAATGGCAAAACAACCACCACACACATGATCGCACAACTCCTCAGGGGAGTTGACCCAAAAGTTGGCCTGGTGGGAACTGCCGGACATTACCTCCCAACTGGCAGAATACAACCGGACATAAGCAATCCAACAACAACCCCTTATCCAACCATCATCGATGAATACCTTTCCGGAATGAAAGGGGCTGGCTCAAAGTATGCTGTGCTGGAGCTTTCAAGTTTCGGGCTCGAGTGCGGAAGGGTCATCGGTCTTGAGTTCGATACCATCGGCATCGGGAACATAACCCATTGCCACCATGCGCTCCTTCACGGCACGCATGAAAACTACGTCAAAATAAAAATCGATTCACTCGACCTTTTGAAACCTGAAGGTATCGCGGTACTCAACATCGAAGACCAGTATTACCAGGACGCACTGTCAAAAGTGGAGGGGAAGAAAATCATCACGTTTGGCGCAAAAAAAGGCGACATCCACATTGCAGGCTTCAAACCAACCCTGAAAGGTTCAGAGGTAATGGCGAGCATCTTTGGAAAAACCCACACATACAGATTGAATGTGCCAAGTGTTGCCAATGCACTCAATTCACTCTGTGCCATAGGAATTGCCGAAGCAGTGGGGGTCCAGTCGGCCCCACTCCTTGGTTTGTTAGAGCAGATGCCGGAGATTCCAGGCAGGTGGAACTGGATTGACGAATGCCAGCCATTCGCTGTTGTCGTCGACAAGGCAAACACACCAGCAGCACTCGAAACTGTCGTGGAACACATGGAATCGGTGCGCCCAAAAAGAAAGATCATCATCACAAACAACGTCGGCGAGGGTGACCCAAAAGCAAGGGAAAAGCTGGCCGAGATTGCATCCAGAACATGCGACCTGACAATAATCACCTACGGCGTGGCAAAGGGTGAGGACATTGACTCGACAGTCAACCAATTTGCATCATTCATGGAAAAGCATGGTGGGAAATACAAAATTATCAAAGACAGGACAGAGGCGATCCATTGGGCCATAAACCAGGCCCAGGAAGGCGACTTTATTGCCATACTGGGGAGAGGGGACGAAGACGGAATGTACATCAGGGGCCAGTGGTTTGAGGTGGACGACAGGATCGAGGCCAAAAAAGCCCTGAAAGCAAGAGGTTTTGGATGCAACTGACAATAAGAGAAATAGCCAGTCTTTTTGGCCAGAGATTTGATGGCAAGGACGTTGAAATAGCAGGGTTTTCCATAGACTCGAGGGAAACAAACCTCGGCGAAGTGTTTTTTGCCATCAAAGGCCAGAATGTCGACGGTCACGAGTTTGCATTGCAGGCCCAGGAAAAAGGTGCAGCGCTTGTCGTTTGCGAAAAACCACTCCAGGTTGGTATCCCGCAAGTCATTGTCCCATCCACCGAAGAGGCGATGATAACACTCGGTGCATACTACAAAAACAAATTCAATTGCCAGGTGGTTGGCATAACAGGTTCAGCCGGAAAAACCACCACCAAGGAGCTGACCGCCCAGATGCTCTCTGCTCGATACCAGGTGGCCAAAAACGAAGGCAACCGTAATACCCCTATCGGACTCCCGATGGCGCTGAAAGTACTCGAAAATGATACTGAAATTTTCGTAGCAGAGCTTTCCGGATCATTCATGGATGAAATACCCAAACTTCTAAAGATAGTTAGACCTGTCGTTGGCGTCATAACAAATGTTGGCCCATCACACCTTGAAACGCTTGGTGATATTGATGGCGTGGCAAAATCAAAGTCCCAGCTCATTGAATCGTTGCCAGTGGGCGGGTTGGCAGTCCTGAATGCAGATGACCCAAGGTGCAGGGCAATGTCATCAAAAACAAGATGCAAGAAAGTAACATTCGGCTTTGATCCTGAAGCTGACATTCAGGGAAGGTTGATTGACGGGCTCATAACGGTCAAAAGTTGCGGAAAAGCATACACTTTCAGACCACATCAGGACTCCATCCATTTCATGTATGATGCGCTCGCATCAATGGCCGTGGCAACCGAATACGGAATCCCGCTGAAGGAATGTGTTGAGGTGGCCGCCGATTTCAAACCTGTCGAGGGTAGGGGTACAATCATCATCAATCCTACCGGAGTGAGAATCATAGACGAAAGCTACAACGCAAATCCAGTTTCAATGAAAGAGACCCTTCGTTCCCTTGCTGCCAAACCAGGGAGAAGGTTTGCAATACTGGCAGACATGCTCCAGCTTGGTGAAGATTCGGAAAAGCTGCACCAGGAGCTTGGCGAATTTGTTGCATCACTACGCCTTGACGGGGTCTATTTATTCGGTAATCTGTCAAAACGTTTGGCCCAAAACTGCCCCAGGTCACTGCATTTTGAAACAAAAAAGGACCTGCTGGATGCTATTTCACCGCGTTTATCAAGCGGTGATTGGGTCCTGGTCAAGGGTTCGAACGGCATGGGAATGAAAGAGGTTGTCCGGTCTCTGGCAACCCATGCAAATAAGGAGGAAAGATGATAGAGAAGAACTGGATATGGTTCCATGACCACTTCGGGAAGGGCGAAGAGCACCATCATGCAATCACGAGATTTATAGCCCAGGTTGATACGCCATTTCAGCACGTTGAAATAGGTATTTCGCCATATTTTGGCAAGATGATCATCATTGACGGTGACGTTCAGTCGTCAGTTGTTGATGAGCACGTTTACCACGAGCTCATTGTTCACCCTGCCCTTTTCTCACACCCGAACCCAAAATCTATACTAATCCTTGGTGGTGGCGAAGGCGCAACACTGAGGGAAATCCTGAAACACAAAACCGTAGAGCGCGTTGTCATGTGCGATATTGATAGGCAAGCTGTCGATCTCTTCAAGACACACCTTCCAGAATGGCACCAGAACTCATTTTATGATCCAAGGGTCGAGCTCATCCACGGAGATGCAAGGGCCTATCTGGAAAAAGCTCCAGATGAAGAATTTGATGTGATAATTTCTGATCTCACCGAACCATATTCTGGCGGTCCATCCCAGAGACTTTTCTCTGTCGAGTGTTATGAAGAAATGGCAAGGGTGACTGGTCCGGATGGCGTATATTCAGCACAGGGTTCACTCCTCAGGCTTCAGACTTATGAAGTTCATCTTGTGATCAAGACAACATGCCAAACTGCATTCCCATACGCAAGATCATGTGCTGGATACATTCAATCCTACGACACTCCCTGGAGCTTTATAACCGCAACCAAAAAGCAAATCCCTTCAATTGACAACAGGATTGATGAACTTATAGCCGAGAGAATCAATGGCGATCTGAAATTTTACGACCAGGAAGCCCACAACCATGCTTTTTCGCTCCCAAAGGACATCAGAGCTCTGCTTTCAAAAAAAATCGATCCAATAACCGACAGCAAGCCGTTCTCCCGTGAATCAAAATCAATAGACATGTAATCTTTAGCAAACAGCCGAAACAAATTAAAAAGCCCCGTGGTCAAAACCACGGGGCTTTTGTTTTTATGTAGAGTTTCTAGAATTTTGTTT